>NZ_SPDV01000030.1 GCF_004564275.1 Sphingomonas parva (ex Maeng et al. 2020) | reverse complement strand
GGCCGCGCCGTCAGGCGCGGCCCACATGCTGTTGAACCTCTGACCGCTGCTCACCGGGCGCTACGTTCGGGCCTAGTCCGTTGACCACTTCTCGGACATTAGGGGCCCCTCCCCTGCTGCCCCCCTCATCTTGTGGCGGGATAGGTGGCAAACAGTATACGGACAGGTAAGATCCGGCGGACGTGCCCCACCGAGGGAACAAGCGGGCAATCGAGTCGACTAGCCTCCTGCAGCTCTGCCAACCGGGCCGCGGCCTCCTCGCCGGGATCCGCGATGGTCATCCCAAATGCCCGATCTCGCCCGCAATGCGCCGTGCGGCAGCGTCGGCCTTGTACGGAGACCCAAGCTCGCATTCCCACACGACGATTACCCTCCAGCCTTCCGCCTCTATGGCAGCGACATTCCTCGCATCCCGCTGGACATTCCGGTCGAACTTCTCCTGCCAGAAGCCAGTGTTGCTCTTCGGGGTCGTCGCGACCTTGCAGCCGCTGTGGCGGTGCCAGAAGCAGCCGTGCACTAGGACGACGGTCTTGAACCGCGGGAGCACGATGTCAGGCTTACCTGGCAGGCGCTTGTCATGGACGAGGAAGCGAAGGCCCAGCGCGTGCAATGCCTTGCGGAGCGATAGCTCGGGCGACGTATCCTTGGACCGGATGCGCGACATTCGCTCCGATCGTTGCTCTGCAGACAGCGAGTCGGCCATCCCAGCCTACCTTTCGGCTACTTCCCGGGTCCGCATCAGCTCGAAGAAAGGATAGCCCCGGATTACCTCGCCACCGACGTCGAACGACTTATAGAGGCACTGGTGGTTGCCCAGCCCCTTGATGCGCTCGGCCATCTCGGCGGCACTAGCGGACAGGCCCAGCGCAGACAGCTCGGTCGGCGTAACGTTCGGCACCTTATGCACGAACCAGGTGAGCAATGGCTCCCGATAGTCGGTCCCTCCGGCCTTAAAATGACGCAGGTACTGCGATGCCAGGATGACGCCCGTCCCGAACTCGCGCCCCTGGAGCAACAGCTTCCGCAAGACATCGAATTCGTAGCGCATGATGTTGTCGGCCTCGTCGACAAGCAGGTAAGAGTCGATGGCCCGGAGTTGTGGATCTTGCCCGATGAAAGGTCGCTTGGGCGTGCGCAGCATGTTCTCGTAGAACATGTTCAGCATCACGGCGACCAGCACGTTCTTGCTGTGATCGTCCTGACCAAGCGCATCGAGCGCAATCACCACCACACCGTCCAGGAAGTTGTCGAAGGGCACTATCCTGGACTGGTCCTCTTCGAAGATCTCCATATCCAACATGTCACCAATAATCGACATCGGAGAGTCTGGCTTGCCCTCAACGATCTCGTGGTAAGCCTCATGCACCTCCCGCAGAGTGGGCGAAACGCCTGGCGCCGCGGATCGATAAGCCTGCCTCACAGCTTGCTTCAACTTCTCGCGCTGGACGGTGCCGATCCCGGAGTAGATCTTGCCAAGCACGTCGGCGAAGAACCGGAACCGGTCGAACCAAGGCGCCGGGACATCCCCGCTGGTCCTGGTGTCAAAGAGGTTGAGGGGAATCCGATGCGGGCGGATCACGCGTGCGCCCGTCGCGGCGACAAAGTCGTCGCTGCTGTAGTCTCGCTTGTAGTCGAATATCAGAAACCGCGGCCGGTGCCCCCGGTTCTCTGGTCCCGATGAAGCGATCTGCGCGATTAAGGACTTGAGCAGTTGCGTCTTGCCCGTGCCAAGGTCGCCGACAACGCCGATGTTGAGCTGGTTCAGCCGGGTGTCCGAGATATTCAGCGCCAGATCGCGCGGTTGGAACCCATCAATCGTATGGCCAACGTTGAGGATGACGCCCTTCCCGGCAACCTCGACGGCGGCTGCGCGCGCGAAGCCTTCACGCTGCTCCACTGGCTCCCTCGGCGGCGGGCTATCCTCCTCATCTCCGGACACAGGGACAGTCTCCTCTCGCGCCACGGCGGGCTCCTCGGCGTCCTTCGTGACCACTAAGGCAGTGGGCATAGGATCAGCTTCGGCGGCCAGCGTTGGCTGCTGCTCGAATGGCACGGGCGTCGCCGCGCCCGGAAGGAGCTGCCAGTCGCGGAGGCGCAAGCGGACCATCTCGTAAAATGCCGCCGCGTCACCGGCGACGACCTTGCCTGCGTCCTCTCGACCAACGACCATCGATTCCTCGAAGCCGTCGCCATCAAAGTCCTGTGGCTTGCTTGCAGGAGTGTCGTCGAGGATCATGAGCCTGCCGCGTGTGTCGACCTCGACGCATTCTTTTCCGCTAAGGATCGCGGTGGCAATACGCTCGTGGAACTCTGACCATCTGGCGGCATGTCCTACGACATCCGGGTGTTGACTGTAGACCCGGAGCCCAAACCCGATGACGGAGAGCAACAGGTGCTGGTAGGCAAGGGTCCACAGCCGGGGTTGCCCTGCGGGCTGCATAGCGACGAGCAGCGATGACAACGCCTTCGCCTGGTCAAGTGCGGCCAGCGCCTCGCCCTTCCCGAAGCGAGACGTCGGCCGGCACTTGACCTCGACTGGCGTGACCTTGATGCGCACAGTCCCACCCGACAGGTCGATACCTACCACGAGCAGGTCGGGCCTGAGTTGCGACAAGTCACCCCCGTCCCTGCCAAGTGCCTTAGACAAGTCGGCGATGTACCCACGGAACGGGTCAACCGGCACAACGATGGCTATAGTGGGGTCTTCGGCGGTGCCCCCGATAACGTGGAGCAGCCCGTCGCCTTCGTGCTGCTTGCCCCGGAAGCGATCCTGCAGGATCCTCACGCCGACGAAGATGCCTAGATCGCCGGTGGCGCCCGCATCGTCGCCGGCGAGCCCCTTTATCGTGGGAATGCCGCGGCGAGCGACCTCGAGCAGGACGTCCTCAACCTTACTGGAATCGAGACTGCCACATCCCGGGAGCCGCCCCAGAGCCTGCGACAGGGCGTCCCTGTCGGCGTCAGTGACCTGCGAGAGCAGGTAGTACCCGTTCGTGTCACCGGCGCGGTGGGAGTAGGAGGGAAGGTCAAAGTCCCAGAGGTAAGCGCCTTCCAGCCAGCCACCTAGGAAGCACGCTGGGTCGATGGCGGCCGATGAAACCGCCACAAAGTCGGTCTGCCGCTCCCTGAGCATGTGCTGCACCTCGTGCACATTCGGCGCGAACTGCAACCCGGAGCGCACAGCACCCATGTTCTCGACCGCAGACAGGAGCGAGGCGACTTTATCAGGAAGGACGTCCCCTGTCGGATCCGGCGCAACTGACTGTCTGGATTCGGCAAGGAAGGAGCGCGGCAGCTGCCGTCGTACGCGATGCCGGATCATCCCCCCCATCCCGAGAGGCGTGCGCCCTTCCACTCGCTCCGAGCGGGGCTCCGACATATCAAGTTGTGCGATAATTCCGAGGTCGGGCACGGCTCCGTCCGGTTGCTCGAGATACCAGCGCACGCTGTCCGCGGTGTCCTCGGATAAGTTCGAAATCGTCGCATCGTCCGGACGGACGCCAGACGGGCGCTCGTCGAATATTTCCACGAACCTCGGGCCCATAGCCAATGACCTTGGTCGCCGCGCATCCACCTGGAACCGCGCCGTGCACCAGTCAACGAGGCCTTGGTTGCAAGCATCCGTGGCCCCGCCGGCACTTGAGACGGCAACGGCGACGACGGGCTTTGCCGCGAGCAAGTCCGAGACATCATCAAGGGCGCGCCGCACTTGCGCTGCGCTGAAGCCAACCGAGATCCCGCCAACACTGATGCCAAAGGAATCACCAAACGGCTCCGCGAGCGAGCGCTCCGGCAGCTGCTCGAGCGCGCGGCCGTTCCACAGCACCGACCAGTAGTCGCTGCCATTCTCGACGGAGAGGAAATCGACTTGGTCGACGCCCGCGGGGGATTGCAGGTGAAGTGAGATGATGTCGGGAACGCAGTCGGGGTCGAGCACGCTGGCTGCCGGGCAAGGCTTCCCCGCCTCGTCTGCCTCAGACAAGATGCGCTGCGCAACGACATGCCAGCCGACCCGCAGGGGGTGCATCGGCGAAAGCATGATAGCCACGGGCTCCCTAGCTAGGCTGCGCCCGCTCCCGTCCAGGGATGTAATCGCAAGGACGTCGGACCAGCTCGCGATTTCGGGGTCAGTGGAAAGCCACGCGTGGTAAGCACCCACATACTGCTCGATGAGAGCGGCGAAATGCTCGTCGCGCAATGCCCATTCACCAAGCCGCGCGGTCTCGAACACACCGGACTGGTCGCCATCGCCACGAATGCGGCGGGCTATCTCCTCCCGGGCGTCCAGGAACTCGGCGGGAGGGTTGAACTCGTGGGGCGCAGGGCGTGGGTCCTGGATGAAGGAGCCGCGCGACAGCACGGGCCCATTGCCGGTGCCCCAGCTTGGTGGCGACCAATGGTCGCCATAGTCCTCTGCGAGCACGATGGGTTGGTACGAGGTCCGCACCGCGTCGCTTGCTAGGATCCAGTCCTGAAGCATCGTGGATCGCACTGCCCGATTGACCGGGATAGCGGCCTTGGCATCAAAGCTCTCCAACTTGCGGCGATTGGCCTTGATGAGCCGCTCGAACTCGCTTCGGCACCCAACCTCCGGGACATCCTCGCAGGTGATAAACGTACGGGATGCCTCCCGCACGGAGCTGCCGGACTTGTCCACGCGCGAAAAGGCAACATCGAGCTGACAGTTGCCTTCGGCCTCGATCTCTGCCCGGTACATCTCCGGCGTCGCTTGGCGGAGCGCGATGGAGACCGGCACACCCGCGTTGCCGTCGGGCTGGTCAACCGTAACCTGCCCTGTAGCATCGAGCGATGTGCCGGGTGACACGAACACTAGCAGCTCGTACCTGCCGGCCCCTGGAAGAGTCAGGCCGGACTCCCACTCGGCCGCCGCCTTGTTGCCACGCCGGGACGGCCTGCGAGGCGGCGAGAATTTCCTCGCAAGCCGACACACAACCACGACTCCGGGTTGCCAGTTAGCAAGCGAAATGACCTTCATGGAGCCTGGCTTGAAGTTGTCTGCAGTTGCCTTGTAAGTCAGAGGCAGCTTGTGGGACGGCGGGCTTGCGTCGACCAGCGTGTCGCCCCGGTCAGCCGCGACGGTGCCAACCAGCCCATTCCCGGCTGCTGGCGTGCGGTTGACCTCGATGGTTGCGTGGCTCGAGTCCCCGCCTTTGGTGTTGAACTGGAGCTCGACCTCACTGGCGACCACTGCCGGCATGCCCTTGCCAAGGTCAGCGAGGGCATTTGTGCAGGCCATGCCAATGTCACCAGCGGATGAGGGCTCCTCTGCGAGGAGCTCCGTCCACTTCTCGACGTCAAGCGCAGCCCACCAGCCCGGCACCGCCGGCATCTCCAGCTGGCTTGCAGGACGATAATATGCTGGGGTTGCTCGTTCGAATGTGGTGGCGACCTCGCAAGTCTCGCGAACCTGTTGCAGGAAGCCAGCCAAGTGTGCCTGATCCTCCGCCGTCGCGCCTTCAGCCAGACGCTCGACGCTCCGGCGGAACCCCTCCGTCATCGCCTCCGCGATGCTCCTGAGCGTGCCCAGCTGCTCCTTCGCCGAGATGCCGCCACTCCGCATCGGCGGGACACCACATGCCAAGCTGATGGCATCGCCGGGCTTTAGCGCTGTCGACTGGGTAATCGAGAACAGCCGCGAAAGGAGCCTCCAGGCGCCTTCCCGCGGCGCGGTGCCGGACTCTACTTCGTCGGCCGCCCGCGCCCCGGCCTCAATTAGCTGCCTAGCCTCGTCGGCTTGGAGGTCAGGAACCCCGGCCTCGGAGATGGCTCGCACGACCAGCTCTTGCACGAAGCTATCGTCCCACCAAGCGTCGAATGTCGCGTTTCCGCCATTGTTGCGCTCGGCGACACCAAACTTCCCCGTTGTGGTATCGACCGATAGGATCTTGTGCTCGCCCGGGGGCAAGAGCGCGACATAGCTTGCATGACCGGGCGTGTTGCGGAGGCGGAGCAAATGATCCTCGTCGCACCACCCTGATTGGCCGAGGCTCGGATTGTTTCCGGGCACGTGGTCTTTTGGTACCTGCAGGAGCACCGGCATGTGAGCCGGCTGGCCGCCGTCGGGCGTACGTGCGAGCTCGTTGAACACCTCGGCCATGAGCTCATGGGGTGGCCCAAGGAACACGAGCCGGAGTTCACGCGCCGGACCGGACCTTGCCGTGGCACCGACTTGGAGCCGAACGCGATCTGCAAGGATGGTCGCGAGCTTGTTCATTCAGCGCCTCCCGCCGCCACCGTCTGGCGGAAGGGGGGGACGAGCAACATGCCGCTTTCGGCATCCGGGCTATCCAGAACTAGCCCAAGCATGCGGAGTTGGTGGCCGAGCTCGTTCTGCGGGATCTCGCGGTGATCCATCGTCACGCCGTATCGGCCAAGGTGCTGGGCAAGCCGATGCACTGAGCGCGGCCCCCCCGCCCCGGACAACGAGCAATGCACGAGCGCAATTGTCGCGACCGGGCCAAGCGACACGATCCAGGGGCTGCTCGAGTGGGCGCCGCGCTTTCTCAGAATGTAGCCTTGGTCATACCCGCGAAGGCGCGGGTTTGCGGTCAGTCGCTGCTGCAGGCTATAGGTCACAAATTCATCGATGTTTTTCCCGACTCCTCGGCGGCACAGCAGCGTCCTCGTTTCCCTATCGATTAGGTCCTCGACGGTTTCGCGCACCTCGGCCGCAAGCCTTCCGCTGCCCAGGTCGCGGACCTGCGCACATGCGTTCGCCAGACCCCGCGCCGACCCAAGAAGGTCCGGCGCAGCGGCGTCAGAGCCATGCAGCGCCCACAGGACCGCATTGATCCCGAGCCGGGCCGTAAGATAACGTGATATGCTGTCCCGGATGCCGGGCAACGGCCTGCTGGAAAGGGGTAGGAACGAGAATTGCTCCGGGAAAACGCGGCCGAGCGCAGCTTCCTCCGTGGCGGGCCCCGCACCGCGCAAGGCATCGGACAGGCACGCCCAAACCCGGGAATGCACCTCGCACAACCACATCACATGCGCGACCGTCCCCAGCCGGAGGATCGCCTCGAGCAAGCTCGTCCACTGCCGTCGGGTGAGCATGTCCTTTGCAGCGATGATCGAGTTGAGATCCTCGACGAACTGGCGGGCTGGAAACGGACGGGCGCCTACCTCGGGGCCGACAGGCAAGCCATCGGTCGGCGCCGGGATAAATGTCCAGCTGGGCTCGGGGAGCCACGCCTCGACCTCGGACTGAAGGAAGCGCGCGAATACATCGTCGCCATGGCCGACAGTCAGGGCATCGAACAACCCGCGCCACGTCGCTTGGGCGGCCGCGACGTCTGGCGAGCCCAGCCAAATCATTCGCCGCACGAGGGTTCCGGGCGTCCATGGGTTGCCGTTCAGTCGCGGGGAACCCGAGAACAGGGCCACCTGCGGCACGAGCGGAGTTACCTGGAGGAAGCGCTTGGCAGACTGGTTCGGGCGCTTGGGACTCTCCAGCAGCGAATTGAGGAGCGTGTCAAAGCCGTCGGCGTCGAGCGCACCCTTAGTCGACGGGTTCTTCTTCTCGCGCTCCCTTCGGATGAGGCCCTGCAGCCTAGTTCCTTCGGAAGGAACTAATTTTTCCTCCACGCCTGGCAGTCCGATCACCCTGTAGAGAGACGATAGCACGACCTCGGAAGTGGAGTTCTCTGGAGCTGGCGTCATTGCAAACGCACCGCTCCTGTATGCAGGGTGCGACTTGGCCCAGGGGGAGTCTCGAAACTCGGCGAAGCTCACCGTCGTGCGCTCCCACCTACAACCCCGAAGCCGGAACGCCGTTGCTCGATCGTGACCCCATTCCCCAGGCGTATCTCGGCACGCCGCAAGACAGAGGAATCGCGCACGATGGGTCCCGCGAGCCGAGCGCTTGTCGTATCGAGGAGCGCAAGGACGGACCGCGGGAGCGAGGCGTTGGACATTCCTCGCTTTATGTCCTTGACCGCCTTGAACAAGTCGTACGTCAGGGCGACGTCTTGTGCAGAGCTACCCTCGCCAACCTCCAGGAACTTGAGGGGCGCGTCAGGCCTGCCTTCGCGTGCCGGGCTAGCCGGTTGCACATGCCGCCTCGGGACGACAAGTAGGGCTTGAACGGTCGAGGGCGGCAGGGGCTGGCCAAAGGTGGTCGTCAGCGACACCTCGAAGTCTTGATTCTGGTTCAGGAGGAGTTCGATCTCCCGGGCTACTTCGAACACGCCGTCATCGAGCCTGTCCTGGACGACGTCCTGAAACTCCTGGAGCACAGGCGCGTCGAGCACCGTCATCGTCCTGACGCCGATCGACCTTCGCACGAGCCGGCACGCGAAGTCTCGCACGAGCCGCTGGATCCTGGTGGCTGTTGCCGGTCGCTTCTTCCGGACGTCCTGGCGCGAGAGGAACGTGTCGAGCTCGGCTAGGCGACGCAGCAACTCAACTTCCATCGCGGTGATGATCCGCGACTTGCGCACATACTCGAGCCCCTCGCCGACGGAGCGACTGAAGCGCGTGTCGATGTCCCGTAGACGATAGCTGGTGCTACGGCTCACCTCGACTACGGTGTCAGGTCTCGCGAGGGCGGGATCGAGCAAGCCGGCAAAATTATCTAGCAGCCCGTCGATCATCCCGGGTAGGTATGGCGACCGCCGCGTTGTTAGAAACCACTGCAACCCCATTGCAGTGTTGTTGTCTTGGAGCTGGAGCTCCTTGATGTCCCGAAGAAGGGAAGGACCCGCCTCGCGGTCCCACAAGTGGAACAGGGCTTGGTGGTACTGGGCGGCCACCAGCTCGAAGATGGCGGCCGACGTCCTTGGCGAAGGCTTCGCGTTGCGCACCGCCTCGTCGTCTGCTGCAGCCAGCCGCGCGGCCCAGGCGCAGGGCATAAGGTCCGTGGCGCGCGTCTCGTGGCGGTGACCGGCAAGCAGGTACGAGACCAACGAGAAGAGGTCGCGAAAGCTCCAGCGCTTGCCGCTGCCAAGCTCGTACCACCTCAGCATCGAGAGGATAGCAGCTTCCTCCCTTGGGTGCGACAGCAGCTCTCGGCTAGTGCAGAACGGGCAGCGCACGCCAGCCTCGCAGGCGTGCTGTGCGGGCCACAAATTTGGATCGATGGCATGGCGGAGCACTTGCCCGGCCGGCGAGAGCTTCCCCTCCTCGATCGCCACGAACAAGGACTCCATGTCCATTGGCCAGGCGACAACTTGGGGATAGCCCTCGAGAGGCCAGCACGAGGGCGCGTTGGGTAAGAGACTGACGGAGTGGGTGACGCGCTCGACGAGGGCACGAGGTTCCGCCCGGCCACTCTCGGTGGCAGCAATGAGTGCGTCGTCGAGCACCCCGCGGTTCACGCAACAGAGATAGAGCCCAGCCTGATTATCTGCGCAAGCGGATTCAAGGTCGTCGAGGAGCAGTTCCGCCGCCGACTTCCCAGCTCCGTCGGAAACAAAGGAAGCATCCTGCACGATCGACAACGACCATGCCTCGCGCCGCGGGCTCAAGAGCTTGCCGGCGTCTACCCTGACCAGCCTGACTACTTTCCCATCGGCAGGTCGGAATGCATCCGAAAGCTCCTGGGTGAGAGCTCCGTCGGCGTTCAACGCGGCATCAAGCCAACCCATCGTGCGTTCGATCGCCTCGGTCTTTCCATTCCCCGGGCCACCCACGAGGAGAACCACGCGAGGCGTACCCGGGACGCCGGCACCGACGTCGCTGCACCAGCGCTCGAGCTTAGCAAGCAGGTGAGTCTTGAACACCTCTTGTCCGCCAGGACGGCCGCTTGCTTCGTCGAACGGGCGACGCACCCCTCCTGACCGATTGCCGGCCCAGTCGAGCAGTTGCGCCGGGAATTGCGCTCCGTCCCGCTGAGTCGCCATGCCTTACCTCGTCGCGACCTTGGCTGGCTGCTGGCTATCTTGGCCGAAGACGACCCGGGTGACCTCGATCTCGGAGAGCGCCATTCCAAGTGCTTTGCCAATGGCCCGAGCCAAGTACGGTGGGACGGCATTCCCGACTTGAGTGTATCTCGGGCATTCCCGCGTCCGGCGATCGCCCCCGGTCGTGTACTTTCCCTTGAACTTGAACCAATCGGGAAAGGACTGAAGCCGCGCGCTTTCGCGTACTGTGAGGATGCGTGGCTCAGAATAGTGCAGGACATCATCCGGCAAGGTCGTAATCGTCGGCGCCGGGCTCTCTCCGGACATCGGGTAGATCCGATGCTTCTTGAGCCCGTAGCTGCGGCGGGACTCGTCGTCCATTCGAACGCCGCGCCGGCACTCTGCAAGGATGCGACCGAAGCGCTCCTTAACGTCGTCGCGGTGCCTTGCCAGACGCATGCTGTCGGGGGGCGCGTCACTTCCAACCCGCATCAGCTCCTGGAAGCGAGAGCGAGCTTCCCCACGGGTGGCTTCCATGAATCCGCGAGCCGACTCTGGATCCTCGCACGGCCGCAACACGGAGTTCGCGGTCTCAAGGTCGGATATGGCGGCAGACGCCGAGACTGTCTCCCCAAGCCCTAATTCGAGCAACTGGGCCTCGCGATGCTCCTCGAGAAGCGCAAAGACCCGCGCGATACCGCCATCCAGCCACTCTGAAAGCTCCTTGCGAACACCAATCGCAATCAGCCGGGAGCGTCGCTGCGGCACGCCGAACCGCGACGCGTCAACGAGGACGGCCTCGACCTCGTACCCGATGCCATCGAGGCTCCCCGCGAGCTTGTCGTAGAATGAGTGCTTGTTCGGTGCGGGGCCAAAGGGAATCTCCACGACATTTGCGCGTCGGTGAACGACTCGCATTCCCGGGACGTTCTCCAGAATGAGTGCGGCTGGCCTGATCGCATCGACCGCCTCTACATACTTCTCGAACAGCCGGTTGCGTGGGTCATCCTCGATGCGGCGCCCTGCAAAGCTGAAGCCCTGGCAAGGCGGGCCACCCGCGAGGACGTCAACGTTGCCACGCAGCTTGCGCAGCTGCGCCGTATGGCGTTCAAGCAGTTCGTCGATAGCCCACGCACGCTGCTCCAGCCAGGCCGGCCATTCGAACGCGTAATGTGGAAGGGAGGAGTTGGAGGCGAAATTGGCAGCGAACGTCTCAAAGGCCATCGGGTCGCGCTCGATGGCAAACAGACCACGCATGCCGGACATCGACAGGCCGAGCGACAAGCCCCCACATCCAGAAAACAAATCTACAAACCTACGCGTCTTCATTCTAGCAATTCATCCGATCCTGGCGTGACTTAGCAGGGAGCCCAGAGCGAGATACCGGGCTTCGTTCTTCTTGTTTCCAGTGGATGACAACCTACCCCCGTCGGGCCAGAGGCATAGCAACGAATGCGGGCGGCCGCCATCGCTATCATGATCCCCGGCCTTTTGATGTCTCTCGATCACGGTCATGGAACAGGCACTCCGCGAAGCTATAATAGCGCCAAGGAGCCGAACATATCAAGAACAACATGATGCCGATCTTAGCCCATGCGCCCCGCTTGGCTCGGCATTACGCACGTCGATCTTCAATAGAGCCAGCCCGGTCGAGTCTCCCGAGGACCATCCAATCCCCTCTGCGAGCACGTCCCTCCCGCATGCTGAATCGCGCGGAAGCATGACGGGACGGCACGAGCTGAAGCCCTGCACCGATCAACCACCGAGTCGCGGCCCCTGGAGATGCATGCGCTTGGCGATCCCCCTCAACCCGCTCGGCGATGACCAGATGCTCGAGCGTGTCGAGAACTTCGCGCGGAGCCCCCAGCCCGCAACTTACAGCTCGCGCAGAGGAGGCGCTTCAAGACGCTCCGCTGCAAGGTATTCGATCCGACGGCGATTTCGGGTGACATCCCTCAGGTTAAGCCTAGCGCCGCCGTTCCCGTACGTCCTCGGCAATGGATGGTGTTCGGTCGTCATCGGTCCGGCCCGAAATGAATGTTACGACGGGACGCTCTAGCGACCGATCCACTCTTACAGGGGGGCCATCTGAAATACGTCGCCCTGGGCGGCGATCCGGAGACAATGTATCCGGTTCGGAGAGTATGCGCAAAATGACGTCCTCGTCTTTGGTACGGGCACTTCCCTGCCCTCGCGCTCCCCAGCTTGCCCGCAATGCCTCGGAAACGGCCCCCGGAGGCGGCACGCCCGCCCCTCCCCAGTCGCCGGCCGGACAGAGCAGGGCATCCAAACCGAACAGGTGCTTTCGCAGATGGCTAAGGCGCTTGTGATGCTTAACCGACTTGGGCGTAGCTGTTGCGGCGTCAAGTTTAGCCTGCATCTCCCCAGCGATATCGGTGGCGAACGCAAGGTTCACCCCGCTCACGGTTGGACCACCGCTCGCAAAATAGGGGTCTTCAACGACAGACTGATGATTGTAGAACATGTAGAGAGGAACCCACGGATCGGGCGCGTCCACCAAGGTTTTGAACTGGTAGTCGACTGAAGTATGAGGCTTGTGCAGAAGTTCGTGATAGGAGCGGTGCGCGACCTTTGTCATGGTCTTCCCGTTGAACATCGCATTGAGCCGCTTGGCTTGAATTCTCAGGTGGAGCTCACGACTGGTCTCCACGTGCCAAAACCGGAGGTCGATATCTCCTCCGGTTTCCGCCTCGACCGGGTACTCGATGACCAATTCCGGGCCCGCAAAAGCCGCGAGGGCACCTGTGAAGATATCGGTCATCGTCTCTTCGCGAAACCTCCCCCTCTTGAGGTTCGCTTCTCGATCAAGAAGGCGGCCGATTAGAAGCGGCAACCTAGTCGCGAGATCACACATCGTCGTCGACATACCTCGCCTGCTTCCTTTCTGGCGGCCCACCAGCGTCTCGTCGATCTAATCCGAAGCAGAGTTAGCAGGCTGGGCGGGTGACGCAAACGTGCCGCGCCGCCGTCCTCTACTTGGACCAGCTGCCCGAATGGGCGGTAGCAATCGCAAGTCCCATGCCTTGCGGGTCGGGTAGACCGCTCCCCAACTTGGGATGTAGTAAATTGCCGCAGTGCCAATTGAGCCCTCGTCGGCTCAAACGGGGCGCCGCGAACTGACAGCTTGAACCGCCGTCAAATAATTCGATACGGGCTCGGCAAACATCAACGGCTCGGCTTGCCACCCCAACCCAGCAACACATTACCATCCTTGTCACGCGGGATCCCGTCTTCACCCCAGAACGGCAGCCCCGGAATACCCTCGCGGCCCGCCTTCCGCTCACGCCAATGCCAAAGATCGAGCATCTCCACGGAGAGAGCCTCGACGTCCGCCAAGATCCTCTCGAGCGGGTATCGGGCGAGGCCCATGACCCTGGCGTAATAGATGATTTCCGACTGGCTTAGCGGATCCTTCCTGGCATCAGCAGACGCGTTCTCGGGTGAAGGCTGAATATCGCTCTCGCGCTCCTCAGCTAGACTGCCCCCACGAGGCTCCGGCCGGCCGTAGACATGAGCAGCGCGAAGGACACGTTCGAGCAGGCGCCAGACACTCTGCCGCCGATCATGCGCCGGAATTTCGACGGTCTTGTTCATCTCTGCAATATTGAGCGACGGGTCACCGCGCTCGTGGAGCTCGGCACGGTAACAATGCCCCTCCCCATCGCGCCCGCAATTAGCGATTGTCGCCTTGGCGAGCACCTCCTTTGCCTCCTCGAGACCGTACGGCCACAATTCCACCGTCACAACGAGCATGTTTAATTTCCTCCTTTCAACTCTTCATGCCCAGAGAGCCTCGTAATTGCTTATGTCCTGGCACGGTTTTCCTGCCGTCGCTTCGCACCAAAAACCCGGGCCGTTCTTCACGGCCCGGGCTGTTGGCGCTAGAGGCGGGATACCGCTCAGCGAGCCTTGTCGGCGCGCCACGCCTTCCATTCGGATTCCATGATCTCGCGACCGGTGTCGCGCGCCAGCGGGCCGAGGAACGCGCCGAATCCGCACGGCCCCAGTTCCCTCGCAAGCGCCATCACATGGACGTGCGGCGGCCCTTCCTTCCCAGCGCGCGCCGGTACGTGCATGGCGAGCACCACCGCCAGATTGCGGTCGAGCACAAGGCGCTGGTACGAAAAGCCTCGCGTGAGTTCCCAGGCTTCCTGCAGCGACAGCGACGGCGGCTCGGCGATCGTCTCCGGGAAGCGAAAGCTGGTGATCACCACCAGGTCCTTCATCCCATCCCAGGCCTGTTGAGTGTAGGCGCGGCAGAGCGCCTCAGGATCCAGATAGTCGTAGCTCGCGTGCGACGGGAGCAGCACGTCTGAGCGGAAGCAGCTCGGCCGCGGCCAAGGTACTTGCGGATCATCAGGCCGGCCGACCGGCACGAGACGGCGGAGCACAGCAGCACTCGCCGTCGTGGAAGCACCAGCTAGCACGCTGCGCACCACGCCGAACACCACATTGCTGTCGCTGCCCTGGACCGGGAAATAGTCGAGGCCCGGGGGCACGGATTGCCATTTAGCCATATCAGAATGCCCCCGGCAGGATCGAACGACCAAGCTGCGCTTGGGCTGCGGTGACGCCTTCTCGCCGCTGCTGCCAAGCGGTGTGAGCAATGTCGAACTCCAGTCGCAGCCCCTCGTAGCCCAGCGCAACACTGCACCCGGTGCCGTTCGGCACGAGCCAATATCCGTCATCGGGATCGAACGAGAGCACCATGTCACCGAACAGCATCCCGTTCCCGTCAACGTGGACGAGCACGTCGAAGGTGGCTGCCGTACGGGCATTCATTTCCTGGTCGTAGCGCATGAGGAGCACGTCGGCCGAAGTCCGCGTCGCGGCATCGAACATCTGCGGCCTGAAGAGCGGCGCCATGCAGCAGGTGCTGGCGAGGATCAGCCGAGCATCGTGCAGGAAGATGGCACCAGCCGGCAGACCGCCGAGCGCCTTAGCGCCGCCCTTCCTGCCGACCGTCTGCAACAGGAAGGACATCACCCGCTGCGTTCGGCTCGAGATGATGTAGTCGGTATCGGTGAGATACATGCGTGAAACTCCAAGGGTGTGAAAGCCCACTGGCTAGTGAGCCCTAATCCTTCCCTTGAATTTCATCACTCTCGGGAAGTCGCTCTTCCCGCACCTTCTCCTCGCTATTAAGCCGTCGATCGGCTGCCCGCCTCCTGTGGCTGCTGCGTTCCGCCGCTGGGCTTGCCTTGTTCGCTGCAGATCACGCCGCGATCTGCGATTCAGCGAGCTTCTGGAACTCGGACAATATTTCTGGGTGGCACTGCGCCAGATAGCCCACTACCCGGGCATTGCCCAGAAGACGCCCAACGTAACCGAGAGCCAAGACCAGATCGAGGTGATCGGCGCCATAGTCGCGCTCAATTGCTTTGAAGTTGAGCTGGAGCTTTTCCGACTCTTCCTGCATCAAAGCAATCTGGTCATCGGTTAGGCCACTAATCGTCTTCTTACGTTTGTGGGCAAGAAGCCGATCAGGTGTCGCCGCGACGAGCGACTTCGCATATGAGAGCGTATAGCGATTCATCGCGACCATCAACTGGGCTGCCTCGAGCTGCCGTTCGGGCAGCATCCTGCGAAGCTCACGGAAGGCATTGAGCGGCACGTGCTTGTCGCGCAATAGTTCGGCGACGTCCGGCGCAATTCCTTCTAAGAGCCGGCGCCGGCTGCGAACGCTAGCGATGTTGAGATTGAGGGCACGGGCGAGACGCTCCTCAGAAACACCCTTTTCGATGGCCGTAAGAATCATCCGGTGTTCCTGGATGATCGCCAGCCGATTGATCCGTTTGTTGTAGGTATACGCCTCATCGTCGGTAGAGATGAGGCACACGACAGCGCCGACACCCTGTTCCTTCAGGATCTCGACGCGAAGATGGCCATCCAACAGATGAAAGATGTCCGGCTCACCCGCATCGCGAACGACGACCGGCGGCTCGATGATGCCAACCTCGCGGATAGAGGCAGCAATTTGCGCGTACTTCACGGACTTGCGCACATGGTCTGCGACAGCCCGGAGCGGCACGATTTTGTCAATCGGTATCCGCAGGCTCGACGACTCGAACCCGAGCTTCAGCTTGCCCTTCATCCATCTTCCCCAACGAGTTCGGGGATGCGCTGCGCGAGTCTGGCCGGCACGCTGGCAAGTTGCTCTTCCTCAAGGATCCCAAAAAATGCCTCGTCCTCAATGAGGCTACGGATGGCCTCGGTGACGAACGCGAGCCGCGCCTTAGCCATCTCCGACCTCCGAATTAGAGCTCGTTTGCGCGCGGCGTCCTCTTCGTACGCTCGCACGAGCGCCTCGGAGGAAAGCGGCTTGGCGACGCGGTGCGGCTCGGTCCTGAGCTTCTTCCCTCGCCTCTTTCGCGCTTCGACCACGCGGCGGGCAGCAACGAGCTTGCGTCCTCGGAGGAGATTATCCTCGTAAGCGGTCTGCAGCGCATTCTGAACCTCGGCGTCATCGGCGTCTGCAATGCTGACGGCCACGGTTATCGGCATCGCGCCCGATTCCACCGCGCGGAGAAGCCTCTCCTCCCCCTGAGCGAGCAGCTTGCTCACGCCGTTCACATACTCGTAGGACAGGCCGGTCTTCTTTGCGACCTCTGCCGTAGCGTATCCTCGTTTCCGCATCTCGCCGATGTCCTGGAGGAGATCGAGAGCGCGATGCTGACGGCGTGCACAATTCTCCACGAGGCTGGAAACAAGGCAATCCTCTTGGTCAGCGGATACGATCAGCGCAGGTACCTCAGCATAGCCAAGGCTCCTGCAGGCTTCGAGCCGACCCTGCCCACACACAAGATCGTAGAATATCTCCTCACCCTCGGACCGGCGCGTGACCGTGATCGGCCGCTTGAGACCAACGAGGGCGATGTTTTCAACGATCTCGTTGAAGATCCGCCTGTTTCGAACACGTGGATTGATCACGGCCACACGATCGATCGGGATCATCTCAACTTGCTGCGCGGGCGTCGATCCGGTCATGCTGCCCTCCGAAGCAAGAATCGCTCCGCCATCTCGTAGAGCATGGCGAGCGACTGGAAGCGGTACGCGTCCAACGAGAGACCGTTATGCTCGCAGAGCATGAGCACCGCCTCGCCCATGTCTAGGCGTGGGAGCAGGTAATAGTCCTTAGCGACCTTATTCTCCCTATCCATTCTCACGATGATCGTGAGATCCGGTTTCAAGGCCTGATCGAGGATGACCTTCCAGCGCGTCGTTCCTGACGGCATTTGGCGGCAGCGCACGACGACTAACGAGGCCGTGAACTCGACGTTCACGCGAAGGAGATCCGTCTTCTCGTCCTGCGAGACCCGCCCGCCTGCCAAGCAGATGCCCTTGATCACCTCGGCCACCACGGCCGGGTGCATCCGCCGCAACTCCCGGTTCACCTCCAGGTATCGATAGTCGTGTGCTGGGCTGAAGCCGACGAGCGTGTAGGCGCGAAGCAGGCTTCCAAACCTCGATCGGTACGCGCTGCTCGAGGGACAGCATTCGACTTCATCAATGATCAGCCCCGACAAAGATCCTTGCGTTCGAAGCACTTCAGTCAGCCGTTGGAGCATCTCGTCGTTAGAGAGTCGTTCCGACCGGGCTGCGATGAGCGCCTGGACCCGTGCAAAGTCCGAAGGATCGATGATCGCGTCAAAGACCCCGTCGCTTCTTACCCAATCCTGCGGCGGGTTCTCTCGACGCGCCTGCTTAAGCTTGAACGACGTCCGGGCCCAAACGTTGTTACCAATGTACTTCTCATTGATCAGCAACTGGTGGACAGTGCCGCGCGTCCACGGTCGGCCAAGATCAGTTACGATGCCGCGCCGGTTCAATATGCCAGCAATTTCGCGCTCTGACCGGCGCTCCTCAAGAAAGAGATGGTAGACCTCGCGGACGGTCCTGACCTCGGGCTCTGGCCCGGCTACGAGCACGACGCGATCAGTGGTGATGCTCTTATGCTCGCCAGGAGCGAGTTCCCCCTTTCTCATGCCGTTGTGGTCAACGAGCACGCGCCTCATCCCGAAGCCGGCAGGGCCGCCCTGCCGGAATCCCAATCGGATCAGGTTCGCCTGCCCAGCAAACACCTTCACGGAGAGTTCGCGGCTATATTCCCCGGCCATTGCGCGCTTGACCGTCTTAATGATCGAGGAGCCGATGCTCCCGTCGTTCTCGAACTGCTCCGCGCAGTAGTGAACCGCTATACCTGCCTTTTTGCAAAGCAGCTCGATCGCAGCCGCTTCGTCAGGATCTTGAAAGCGCCCCCATCGGCTGACGTCATAAACAAGGACAGCAGAAAAGTTAGCAGATCCACGCTGAATATCTTGAAGTAGTTTCTCTAAGGCGCCTCTTCCTTTCAGGCTTAGGCCGCTTTTCCCCTCATCTGCATATGTTTTTACAATGGAGTACCCGCGGGCCTCGGCATAGCGTCGAATCGCTTCTGCCTGGTTGTCCGTCGAGTATTTCTGGTGCTCGGTTGACATCCGTACATATTCGGCGGCTGGCGTCCCGCGGCGCTGCTCCGCATTTTCTGGCGTGTCCCACTTGATCATGGCCGACCTCGAGTTGCAACAGGCGACCCCACCGACTCATGGGTGGCTTTAGACCAGCGGAGCACGAAAGATGTTTCGGAAAACAGGTAATCGGTTTCCGCGAGGACTGGGGGCGGATGAACCCTATGCCGTGGCGATAGCAGATGCGCTGCGAACGGAACTCGGCGAGAGCCATCGCGCCACGAAAACCCTGATGAGGTGGACGGGTGCGAGCGACCGAACAGCCAAGAACTGGCTCACCGGTAGCTTCGGACCGAGCGGCGAGCACCTCCTAATGCTGGCGCGAGAATCCGACTCCGTGCTAGCGACGGTCCTCGCGCTCGCAGGACGCCATCAGCACCTCGTCGGAGCCGAACTGCTGAGAATTCGGCAGAGTCTGCTGTCAGCATTGGAATTGATCGATCGGCTGTTGAACTTGGATCGGGCGAACGGTACGCCCGATTGAGTTGAACGAAGAACCGCGTCGAAGCACTTGACTAAATGCCCGTCGGCCAGCTTGCGAACATCGACAATTTCACTCTGGCAGCATCGTGAGGTCGACCAAGGCGATCTCAGGCCACAGACGACCCGCCGGATCGGACGACAGAGCGTACACCGACCTCGGCGGCGCCATGGCCTACCCTAATCCCCGCCCACCCTTCCCTTGGTGCATTGCCATATCCACGACCGAGATCCCTTCTTCTGCGTGCTCGGTGGAGAATGTCGTCTGCCGAGATGCTTCTTTCGTCGAGTGATGGAGCTCCTTTCGCTGTGACCATTCCTGGGCCGCCTGAGCGCGCGCTTCAGCCAACTCCTTATTCCTGCCAAAAATGGCTTCCCTCACCTCTCGGAGCATCGACATGTAGTCATGATCATGCTCGGCGAGGATGGCCGGCCACCTTGTCGCGCGGGCAAGCGGAAGCAACTGTACAATCTCCGCGTGCTGCTCCGGAAGCAGGCCGCCCATTCGGTGCAGCTGGTGAGCCCAATCGCTGAGCATCTTCTTTCGCTTCGCCTCCAGGAACTCCTGAACCTCGGGGACATCGTCGAACACCGCATGTCGCCCGAGCCCCTGGATGCGCTCGTCCAGCTGATCTCCCTCCGTGACGATCTCCAAAGGACCAGTCCGCCCCGTCGCCGGGGAGTCATCGGGGGCTTGTCGCCTTCGCAACGGAAGGCCAGGATAATCATCGAGGAACTTGATCGCGTCCCTAAGTCTCGTCCGGCGAGCAGGGTCCTGCGCCAGATCTGGGGTTCGGATGGGCGGGCGAACGGGATCGGAGGTGGTAGAACTGGTCTTCACCGCTCGGGCTCGGCGATCGTCTCCCACCTCGACCAACAACGGCCTTCCATCGGATCCGACCGCAACGATCCCCAGTGACCGAGCCCTCTCGGCGGACAGTCGAATGAACTCCTCCGGTCCTTTGACGACGACCCGTCCCCAGCGCTCGGCGCCGATGCGCAATGCTTCATCGATGGCGTCGCTCCGGTGTGTCGCGTGCACCACAATGACCACACGATGGTCGGTGAACAGGGGTGTTCCTTCGCCGCCCCGATACTCGGTCGCCCAGCCGACCTCACGAGCATCAAAGCGAGCCGAGGGACCCCAGGATCGTTCCAGGCCACCCAGATCGGCGGGCAGCAGAAGAGAGGGTGTGAGAGGCGGCTGGGGCAGAGCGGGCCGCCCAGCCGCTCGCCACGCCTCCTCGGTCAGCCGCTGGGCAGTGCAGCATTTCATCGACCGCTTGAACGCCTCGCTTAGGCTCTTCTTGGCGACCTGAGCTTCGGCTCTGATCGCTTGCTGCAGCGTTTTGGTGCGACCTCTCGAAACTGCCTTGATGGAAGCGGCGACCCACTCGTCCAGGCGCTGGTACTCTTCGTCTCGAGACCGGCGCAGCTGCAGGCGCTGTTCCTCCAAAGCGTTGCTGTAGGAGTCATAGGCAGGCTCGTGGTTGCTGGGCGCAGGTTCGAACGGTCCGAACTTCTCCTCCAGGGAACTGCGCGAGAGCGCCCTGTGCACCTCGGACGCCTTGACGGACTTGTCGTTGAACGTGACCCGCGCGCCGCTCCCGGCGCGGTCATAAGCGAAGCCCATTTGCTCGGCTGCGGCGTGGAACTCGGTCCAGGACGTCGCCTCCTCGGCCGCGGCGAGGAAGCTCGCGCGCATGCGCATCAACTCAGGGGCAAGGCGATTGTGTTTCTTGCCCAGCGCTTTGTACCAGTCACTGATGTAGCGGCCGTTGGCGTCCCGGACCATGATTTCGGAGTCTCTGTCATAAACAGCACCGTCGCGGGCAACGTAGAGCGCGTTCGCCTCAGGGGATCGGCCCTGGCGTTCCTCGATCAGAGCCATAGCCTGGTGCATGTCGTCCACGAGCCACTCACTGCCCGCCGCCATACCCGTGGCGGGATCGACCCGAACGATCGACAGGTGCAGATGCGGGTGCTGCGTATTCGAGTGTTCCGCCCAGATTACCTGGCAACGGCTGAGACCGAGCGTTTCGAGCAGGATGGTGATCGCCTCCTCCCGCTGATCGGGCGACCATTGCTCACCCTCCCGGAGGCTAACGATGATGTGGACGAGCGCGTTGCGCACGCGCGGTGCCCTCGCCGCCACCGCGATCATCTCGGTCTGCCAGTCCTCGAGAGTCTCGCCGATCAAGTTTCGAGCACCGTGGGCCTCGACCTTCTCGCCCGGCTCAATCCCGGCGGTTCTGACGGCCAGCGCGTAGTCCGTGAGCGACAGGATATCGCCGCTCTGCTGGCCGATGAGGGCGTACGGATCCGCATCGACGATGTACCGCGTCAGCGCGACGACGGTGCCGCCCAGCTTCTGAATCCGCCCTTGAAGCGCCCGTCGGGCAGCGCGATTCATGAAGATGACCTTGCAGATCACCGGAACGCCTCTCGTGCGGGAAGCGTGAGTTCCCGCACCAGCTTTCCAAGCTCCGCGATCAGGTCTGGAGTGGCCTCGCCGCCGTCTCGCACCATCCGCTCGATTGCGATGAGACGCCCGAGAGCGGCCAAGGGCAGAAACTCCTCCGGGTCCTCGTGGTCCAGGAGCGAGCCTATGAAGGCCGAGCGGCTCATGCACGCCACTGCAGCACGGGCTTCAAGACGACGGACAATCTCGACCCGGAGGCGGATCGTAACGGTCTCGGTCGCCTCAGCCGCCGTCTCCTTCCTCTCCCTCACTGCACTCTCTCCGGCTGCGAGAAGGCCCCCCGCCGAGCAGCACTTCGACGGCCATGTGTACATGGCCCATCCTGCTCCCTTTTTTCCTCGTCCATTCCGGGTAGGCGGACCGCCGGCCCGGAGTCACCGAGCCGTTCAAGATACGGATCAATCAGAAGGGCTGATCCTCCGACAGCAGTCGGGCGAGCGGCGGTCGCCAGAGCGGCCGGCACGGCGGTCCTCAGCCAACAGCCACAGCGGCGGGTATTCGGAACTGGGGCCGTCAAGATATCCAGCACTCCCGGTGCATCGGGGTGACGCCCGGTCGCTCGGTCAACCCACCACGCCCCCGGTGCGTACGGGACCTCTCTGGCGACAGCCAACGAGGCACCACTTCTGGCCTCCAAATGATCAAGCGCCCGCCGCAGGAGCGGAGTTTTGCCGTCGCCCCGTCGGGCGAAGCATCGGGCGCGGCGGATAGATCTGGAGGCGGTCGCTACCGGCTTCTCCGGGGGACACGACGGGCCTGCCGAGGGAAGGAGGCGCCGGTCCGAGGGACGCCTCCGCGGCCGACTTCCACCCGCCCCCGAAGTGGCAAGGCACCCGATGGGAGGAGAACAGCTGTGGGGAGCGCTTGATCGCCCCGCGTGAAACTTGACCGCCGGCACGCAGGGGCCACGCCGGGGAGCTGCTGGCAGCCGAAAGAGGGGCAGGCGGCCGACGCGCCAGCCGATCGGATGAGGATGGCACGTCGGCCTCAAATCCCGAGCGACGACGGTCGCATGGTTGTCGAGAAAGCGGCCAAAGCGCGACCGAGATACCCGAGCTTGCGCGCTCACACGGAAAGACGCAGCGCGTGGCCTTGCAGACGGTCGTCCCTCCGGCGCGGAAGCGGCTAATGCCCGACCGCAGGTCCGCTCTCGAAGACCCGCGAAGTTATCACTCTCGCTCATCCGAAGATGTGAGCGCAGAAACTCTTTGATTGATCAACTACCACGTTGTGCAATGATAATCAGAATCTGTCACTCAACACCATCTTGGCCCAAGTTCTACCAATGGACTTCGACATCTGGCTCCTAACATCTGGCGGCTGTACTCACGATTCAGGAGGTAATTCATGGACAAGCTGAACAGCTGGCGTCGGGAGGCGGATCGAAAGCTCGCCGCACCCGTCACGCGGACGCGGGCCATCGCGTCCGTCATCGGAAAGGTGGAGGACCGTTTCGAGGCAATCTATGACGCGCGGAAGCGTGGCATGCCTTGGAAAGTCATCGCGGCAGCGCTTGAGGACGGGGAGACGCTCAAGGTCGATGCGGTGGAAAGCGCCGTCAAGCGGCTCTGCAAGGAACGCGATCTCCCGGTCCCGAAGAAGAAGGGCGCAGCTCGGCAGGTCGCGGCTGCGCATTCAGCTCCGGCTCCAGCTCCGAGTCCCGCTTCAGCTCCGGCCAAGGCTCCGGCTCCGGCTCCGGCTTCGAAGACGGCTCCCGCCCCTGCTCGCAAAAGTGCCGTCCTCACTGGTACTGCGGTCAAGGCTAGCGACCCGTCCGTAACCGAGGTCCGGGAAACCTCGTCACCGGCGCAATCTCAAACGTCACTCTTCCACGCAGTGCCAGAGCGGTGGGTCGACGATGGTGAATGATCAGACCCCCGCCGCTGCCAGCGATGCATTGTCGAACAACCCGGCACGACTTCCGTCGGCGGCCACCCTGTTCGGGAGCGATGCCAGGCGCACCCCACAACAAACCATTTTCGTGACGATGACGCCGAAGGGCGGCGCCGGGAAGACCGAGACGGCCGATGCGCTGGAGGCACTGGCTTCGCTCGGCGGCCGAGAGTGCCTCCTGGTCGACGTTGACGACGGGAACCGGGGATTGGGACGGCGTGTCGGCTCGGAGGAGGTGGTCAAGATTCCGTGGACGACCTCAGCGACCGACGCCGCGGCCTGGATCGAGCGAGATGCCGCCACCGCGCAGTGTCTGATCTTCGATCTCGGGGCTGGCATCGACAGTGCGGAGCTGCCTGTGATGGCCTTCCTGTGTTCGACTTGGCGTATCCTTCGCGACCGCGGGGCTCGCATTGTCTTCTGCGCGGTCGTGTCGACCAATGCCCCGACGTCGACATTTGTCCAGCGGATCGACCGAAACTTCGGAATGCTCGGAGACGTCCTTATCGTGTGCAACAATCAGGACGGTTCGAAGGCCTTCCCTGAGGAACTCGCCGCACGTCACGAACCCCAAATCGATTTGGGTCAGTTGCCGGCAGGCATTCAGGCAGTTCGCCTCTCGCGCCGGGAACGTCTCAGCGCAGTGCTCCAGAACCCGCAGCCTGAATATCAATTCGCCAGCGCCATGATGGCTCGGCGCATTCTGAACTTCGCGGTTCAGGCCCCCATCTCAGACTTCGCCGGACCTGAGGCGCTTCGAACCTTGGAAGAGGCAGCCAGCCGGGGGCCTGGTCGTATATTCTCGGTAATCCGCACTCGAGCGCACGCCAGGGATGCGGTGATCACTCAGAACGCTCGCGCTGCCGCGGCGGAAGATGCGCTATTGCTCCCGCAGCTGGATGATGCCCAAATTCTCGCAGCGGCGAAGGATTTCCGGCGTGAAGTCCCGGCGCTCCGCAGATTGCTGCGTTCGTGAAAGGTTCTCGCAACGCCTAGGCTTGTACCATGGTACCTTCCCCGGGACGGTACCATGATAGATAAGCGACGCCCTCAAGAGACAGGCAGCCTGACCACGTACCAGTTTTACAAACTGCACGCGGATGTGGAGGCGGCCAGGGAACTCGTCTCACAGGATTTCGTCACGAAAGCGTTCAAAGCGGGCGCGCACAAGCCACGTGGCCGTCAGTCGCCCGGGGCGGAGGGGCAGGCGCTGCCCGCGGAACTGATTAGCTGGATACTGAGAGAGGGGCGCACTCGCGTGGCAATTGCGTGCGACGCTTACATCCTCGCCAGCCATTGGCGCCCGGAGCGACCCGACGATACCTCATTCGTTAGATTGATCGAACAGATCCACGCGGGAGCCCGGCAGATCGATCTCGCCGCCACCGCGCTTGCCAATCAGATCCGGCAGCACAGGCGGGAAACAGGAGAACTCGATCACGTCAGGAAGGACGCCTTTCTGACACTCACGATCGCTCTGAACGACGGGTACGCCTTCTACGACGATCTCGATGGGATACCTTACGAGACGATGCCCGGCGATGCGGTGGCGGATGGCGAGCGTGTCTTCCAGCACGGGCTCGACAACTGCCGGCGACTTGCCCACGCGGCCGAGGAAGTCCTGGCCGAACACAGGCGCACGGCTGCGATATTGCGGCAAAGAGGTGAGCGGGTGCTCGCGATGAAGAGCGGGCGCCGTCCAAATCGGCTGCGCGCCGAGTTTCTCGGAGACCTGGCGGCGATATACCAGGACGGGCTTGGAAAGTTGCCTTCGGCCAACCGAGGGAGTGAAGCCAACGAAGGCGCCCTCTCGCCCTTTGCCCGCTTCGTCACCCGGATCTTCGACAAGTTCCAGGAGCCGCAGATTCGGACGATGCTGGCGGATCCTCAGCCTACTCCCTCTATCGATGCGATAGAGACGGCACTGAAGATGTGGATTTCGTCTTCACGCGATGAAGATTATAAGGCGAAATCAGCGGCTTAGGAAAAACTCATTTCCCTGCGTTTATTCGGACGGGCCACCAAGGCGAGAATGGGCTCCTCAGCGAAAGGAGATCAGAATGAAGCCTACGGTACCAGCGTTCATCAGCATCAAGGGAGTGGCGGCAATGGGCAATGTCAGCGTCTCCACCGCTGGTCGCTATTCCGGTCAGTCAGACTTTCCGGAACCGCGCTATTTCAGCCCTGGGAAGAAGGTTTGGATTTCGGAGGAAGTGCGCAATTGGTTCTTGGACCGTCCGCGCTCTCGCAGATAGTCCGTCACACACGTCCACGCCGCCGCCCTTCCACAACGGCGGCGGCGCTGGACGCCCCCTTCAGCAAGCTCTCTGCCCAGATCGCTGCCAGCTCCCAGCGACGATTCATGAACATCGCGCGGTTGTAGCGAAGCTCGCTCGCCGAGATCCCCGCCGGGACATGCGCCAGCATCAGGTCGATGACCATACGATCGTTCTCCAGCCCCTGCGCGTTGACCCACTCATTCATCAGCGTCGAGAACGTCGCGCGCCAGCCATGCGGAACATGGATTCCGCGCAGGCCTTCGCGCAGATACAAATAGCTCAAGGCGTTCTCTGACATCGGCCTCAGGATCGAATGACCGCCCGAGAACACGTACTCGCTGCCGGAGCTGAACGCATAGGCCTGCCGCAGGACCTCGACAGCTTCGGGGACTAGCGGGACCTGGTGCTCGAAAGCCTGATCATCGCGCAAGGCAAGTTCCTGCTTCATCTTGCCTGCCGGTATCTTCCACATGGCCATTCCGGGCGTCGAGTCGCCCTTCAGGTCCACCCCCTGCAGTTCGTCCCATTTCAGCCAGCGGATCATTCCCGGGCGTTGCGCGGTCAGAGCGAGGAACCGAGACGCGAGCTTCACAGTCGGCGTGGCTTCCGCTGAATCGGTGGCCGCAAGAACCTTCCGAGCGCGCTCGATCGTGGTCACCGCCGGCCAGCGACGGCCGGAGGGCTTCGCCTCGAGCACCTTGCCAAGGGACGCGGCGGGATCGAAGCCAGCGCGTCCGGCAGCGATGCCGTAGACGAAAACCGCGGAAATCCGCTGACGGAGCCGATGCGCGGTTTCGATAGCGCCGCGTTTCTCGACCTTCTGCAGCGTTGCGAGGACAAGAGGCGCGCTTATCGAAACGACAGGCAAAGCGCCAAGGTCCGGGAAAACATCGCGCTCGAGGCTCTCGAGGACGTCCGCAGCGTGGACCGGCTTCCAACGCGCCTTCTGCTTTCCGTACCACTCGCGGGCGAGGAGCTCGAACGTGTCGGCGGCCGACACACGGCTCGCCAGAGCGGCTCGCTTCGCTTCGATGCTGGGATCCTTGCCTTCCCGCAGGAGGCGCTTGTCGTCGTCGCGCATCGCGCGAGCCTCCTTGAGGCCAAGCTCAGGATAGCTCCCGAGAACGCGCTGCTTCTCCTTGCCGCCAAACCTGTATTTAAAGCGCCATGACCGATGCCCGCTGGTAGAAACGTGGAGCAGCAACCCTCCGCCATCAGCAAGCTTGTAGGCTTTTTCACGGGCCTTGGCGCCTCTACACTCTGCATCGGTAAGCATTCTATTTCCTTAAGATCCAATCATGACCTTAAGTATCCAGAAGCTTTCGTATACCCTGCTAGGCATTCTTGGCGATACTTACATTTCTCTGACATGCATCAACCAAGCCTGAGGTCTCCTGGCGCTAGATGAGGTAGCCTGATCGACGCCCAGGAACGCATCGGCCGGCCGACCACGTAGGTCGCTGTGGCGCACAAGATCTTGGATTCGGGATACAGGGTCTTACGCGGGAGAGCCGCTAAAAGTCTGAGGGCGGTAGCGGAGATCGGAGGGAAGCGTAGCGCCGTCAGGTTGGATCCGTTCGAGAGGTAAGAAGCACGGGCAGCGGACCCGCAGATGAGCGGAATACACCCGCGGAATCCTGTGGATTCTCGGCGAGGAATTGCATGATTGTGCGCGTGAGGACGCGGTATTGCTGACGGCTGTAACGCGTGGTGCCACCCCCATAGGAGTGGACGGACGCGAATGGAACGATGGCGAGGGACTGGCGATGGCGGAGGCATTCATAGTAGCTGTCGGGCTCGTACTCGGCCGAGTCATGCCCCACCTTCCTGCCATTATCTGGGCGCTACGCTGCCCCGCCGATAGCCCCCACTTCAGGCATCCGCCGCCGCCGCGGCGGCTCTTCAAGCGCTGAGGATTCGCAGACGCGACATAGGAGTCTAGTCTAGCCTCCGACCTTCGAACCGCAGCGCAGCGGCCCTTGCCGATGTCCGCTTACCGGCCTCCCCGACACTGGTGAAGCGATCTCCGGTACTGGGTCGCGAGCTCAAGGCGGCCGATGCCCCCAAATGGGCGGAGCGTGCCCCCACCCGTGCCACCGTTTGGGTGACTATGGCTGACAAGAATCGACGTCGCCTGAACGAGAATGCGCCTGTTCCCCGAGAGACGGCACGACGATCCACGTCGATTGGAGGCGCTTGATCAGGAGAAGTGGCGGAGAGGGTGGGATTCGAACCCACGGTACCCGTGAAGGCACAACGGTTTTCGAGACCGTCCCAATCGACCACTCTGGCACCTCTCCGCGAAAGGTCTGCCGCCGGTTCGGCGGGGTCGACGGCGGGGCGCTTAGCCCAGCGATCCGCGCTTGCCAAGGCTCGGCTTGCGATTTTGCGGACAATACCTAGATTGGCGGCATGCAGGGTTTCCAGAATTCCCCGTCCGATCTGGACGGCGGCGCCACCGTCTCTCCCGTCGCCGCTCCCGCCGTCTCCCACGCCGAGTTCACCATCGGCGACGTCGTCCGCCACCGGCTGTTCGACTTCCGCGGCGTGATCTACGACGTCGATCCGGTCTTCTCGAACAGCGAGGAATGGTATCAGGCGATCCCGGAGGACATCCGTCCGGCCAAGGACCAGCCTTTCTACCACCTCCTCGCCGAGAACGGCGAATCGAGCTACATCGCCTACGTCAGCGAGCAGAATCTGCTGCCCGACGAGAGCGACGAACCGGTCGACCATCCCGAGATCGCCGGGCTGTTCGACGATTATGCCGCGGGCCGCTATCGCCTGCGCCGTGAGCGCACCCACTGATCGGGCGCGCGGCCGCGGCGTCCGCACGCGGGGCCGAAATTAGGGCGCGCGCTTGGTTGACATGACGCGCCCCTCCCTGTAGCAGCCCTCAACTCTCCTGCGCGGAGCCGTCGGCCTCGCCGATTCCGCTTGCGGGAAAAAGCTGGAAGGTAGTTGAGACAAGCCATGTTCGCAGTCGTGCGCACGGGCGGCAAGCAGTATCGCGTTGCCGCTGGAGACAAGATCGTCGTTGAAAAGCTTGCTGGCGAGGCAGGCGACACCATCACTTTGGGCGACGTCCTGCTCGCGGGCGAAGGCTCCGAGCTGCGCGCGACTGACGGCCTCACCGTCTCCGCCGAGATCATCGCCCAGGCGAAGGGCGAGAAGGTGATCGTCTTCAAGAAGCGCCGCCGCCACAACTACCGGCGCAAGAAGGGCCACCGCCAGCAGCACACGATCCTGCGCATCGTCGGAATCGGCGACCAGAAGGCCGCCGCCAAGCCGAAGGCCGCCAAGAAGGCTGCCGCCCCGGCCGAGGCTCCGGCGGCCGCCGAGACCGCGGCGCCGGTCGCGGCCGAGGCGCCGGCCAAGAAGCCGCGCGCCAAGAAGGCCGACGCCAAGGCGCAGGCGCCGCTCAAGACCGAGGGGGCCGAGAGCCCGATGACCGACACCCCGGTCGCCTCGAAGAGCGATTCCGAGTAAGAGACAATCGAATCGCCGCTGGCGATGACGAGTAAGACGAAGGCAGAGTAGAGATGGCACATAAGAAAGCAGGCGGCTCCTCGCGCAACGGTCGCGACTCTGCGGGCCGCCGTCTCGGCGTGAAGAAGTTCGGCGGTGAGCAGGTGCTCGCCGGCAACATCATCGTGCGTCAGCGCGGTACCCGTTGGTACCCGGGCGCCAACGTCGGCATGGGCAAGGACCACACCCTTTTTGCGCTTACCGAAGGTCGAGTCTCGTTCCGCGACGGGAAGCTCGGCCGCAAATACGTGTGTGTGGACATGATTAGCGAAGCAGCGGAATAACGGGCCACCGATAAAGGGTCGCCCGTCCAGGGGTGGCCCAAGGTGCTCAGTTGAGAACCGTTCGAGGGAGAGGGGTCACCCCCTCTCCCTTTTTGTTTCTCCCTCGAAACTGTCACCGGCCCGTAACCCGTGGGGGGTAGCGGCCGGCAAGGGGAAGAGAGGACGAGACCATGTTTGCACGGACGGAAAGACTGGCCTTGAGGCCCGGCTGGGCCGAGGACGCCCCCGCCCTGTTCGCCGCGGTGGCCGACGAGGCGATCGTTCGCAACCTGGCCAGCGCGCCCTGGCCGTACACGCTCGCCGATGCCGAGGCCTTCCTCGCCGCCGAGCGCTGCCTGACCGCGCCTTCGATGCTGATCTTCCGCCGCACGCTCGGCGCGCCGCAGCTCGCCGGCGCGATCGGCTTCGGCCGCCGCCCCGACGGGGAAATGGAGTTCGGCTATTGGATCGCGCGGCCCTTCTGGGGGCTGGGCTATGCCACCGAGGCCGGCCGCGCGGTGATCGCCATGGCCCGGGACAGCCTGCGCCTATCGCGGATCCAGGCCGGCCATTTCGTCGACAATCCCGCCTCGGGCCGGGTGCTGCAGAAGCTCGGCTTTCGCTCCGCGGGCGTCGTGCAGCGCTACAGCGCGGGCCGGCGCGAGGCGGCGCCGTGCCGCGAGTACGAGTTGATCCTCGATTCGGGCGAGGCCGCGGCCGCGGACGATTGCGTGGCCGACGCGCGCATGGCGGCCTGAACCCTCCCCTTCCCCCTCCCGCGGCTTCGGGTTAGCCTCCCCGAAACCGTGGGGGCGGGCATGAAATCTCTTCTTCTTCAGACCAAAAGCGAGAAGGCCGGCACGATCGACGGCCTCAACCTGTTCTTCGGCGCGCTGCTCGGCGCCAATCTCGGCACGCTCGGCCGGATGCCGCTCGGCGACTATGTCGAGCTGGTGATCTTCCTGTCCGCCGCCGTCGTCGGCCTCCGGCTGATCTCCACGTCCGATCGGCGGCTCCTCGCGCTCGCCACCCTCGCCCTGATCGGCATCGCCCTCGTCCTGCGCTTGAGCTCGGGCGATTATGCCGAGGCGCTCAGCACCGGCGATCTCCAGCGGCTGGAGGCGACGCTCGCCATCTGGGTCGCCTTCGCCCTGCTGGTCGAGGCGGCGCCGACCTACACGCCCGTGGCGCCGGCGCAGCCCACTGCGCCGCCGGACGCCGAACAGCCCGATCGTCAGGCGTAGGCCGGCTTCGCCTCCTCGGCCTGGATCAGGGCGCGGTCGTCGTGGTTCCACGGGTGGAAGCGCGGCAGGAAGAAGCTCAGCCAGGCGCCCATCACCTTGCGCATCATTCCCGGCCGGACGAACGAGAACCAGAACAGCCGCCACCATGCCTTCGGGCCGGTGATCCCGTCCTGGCGGAGCAATTCGAGCGCGCCCTTGGCCCGGTCGACGAGGAAATGCTCGGTAACGAGCAGCATCACCCGCGCCTTGATGCTCCAGCGCTTGAAGCGGGTCATTCCGCGGGTGGCGTGCAGCCAGGTGTCGTAGGCGACGCCCTTATGCTCGATCTCCTCGACCGCGTGCCAGCGCCACAGCGCCGCAGTCTCCGGATCGGCGTCGCGCAGGTGCGCGGGATCGGCGAGCAATTGGTGCGCGAGCATGGCGGTGAAATGCTCGAGCGCCATGGTCGCAGCGAGGTTCACGATCGGGTGACGGGCGCGGATGATCGCGAGCCGCTCGTCGACCACCCGGACGAGCTCGGTGAGATCGTAGCCGGCGTCGACCGCGCGCTTGTTGAACGCGACATGCTCGCGGCTGTGCATCACCTCCTGGGTGGTGAAGGCCCTGATGTCGGCGGCGAGCTTCGGATCGGCGCCCTCGCGATAGGCGCGGACGCTCTCGACGAAGAAGGCCTCGCCTTTCGGGAAGGTCGCGGAAAGCGCGTTGTAGAGGGCCGTCCCGACCGGATCGCCGCCCAGCCACCAGCGGTCGGTCTTGCTGCCGCGCCCGAAGCGCTGGTCGCGCGGCGTGATGGTGAGATCGGAGGGTGTCGCAACGCTCGCCATGCTGTATCTCCTTGGCCATGACCCATGCCCGTTACTTACACTGATGTCAACAGTTCGCGCCCGCCTCTCACCCCAGGAAAGCCGTTCCGCCGCGCTCGAGGCCGCCCGCGCCCTGCTCATCGAGGCCGGGCCGCAGGCGGTGACGCTGAAGGCGGTCGCCGCGCGCATCGGCCGGACCCACGCCAACCTCCTCCATCATTTCGGCTCGGCCTCCGAGCTCCAGGCGGAGCTCGGCCGCTATCTGTCAGAGCGGATCACCGCGGCGATCGGCGATGCGGTGGTGCGCGCCCGCCAGGGCGAGGCCGATCCGCGCGAGATCGTCGACCGCACCTTCGACGCCTTCGGCCGCGAGGGGGCCGGCGCGCTGGCCGCCTGGATGATCCTTTCGGGCAATCGCGACGCGCTCAACCCGGTGCTGGAGGCGATCCACGATCTCGTCGACCATCTCGGCGCCGGCCACGAGGACCGCCCGGTGCACGAGACCACGCTCTGGCTGGTGCTGGCGGCGCTCGGCGATTCCCTGCTCGGCGAATCGATGGCGGCCGCGCTCGGCCTGCCCCCGGGAAGAGCACGCGACCTCGCGAGAGACCATTTACTCGCATCCATGGGTCTGGCGGCGGAGCCGCATCGCGCCTAAGTCCCCGCCATGCATTTCCTCGATCAGGCGAAAATCTTCATCCGCTCGGGCGCCGGCGGACCCGGCGCGGTCAGCTTCCGGCGCGAGAAGTTCATCGAATATGGCGGCCCCGACGGCGGCGACGGCGGCAAGGGCGGCGACATCGTGTTCGAGGCGGTCGAGGGCCTGAACACCCTGATCGACTTCCGCTACACCCAGCATTTCAAGGCGCCGCGCGGCAAGGGCGGGCATGGCCGCAACCAGACCGGCGCGGGCGGCAAGGACCTCGTCATCAAGGTGCCGGTCGGCACCCAGATCATCTCCGACGACCGCGAGCACGTGCTCGCCGATCTCACCGAGGCCGGTCAGCGCATCGTCTTCCTGAAGGGCGGCGACGGCGGCCGCGGCAACGCCAGCTACAAGACCTCGACCAACCGCGCGCCGCGCCAGCACGGCACCGGCTGGCCGGCCGAGGAGATGTGGGTCTGGCTGCGGCTGAAGCTGCTCGCCGACGTCGGCCTGGTCGGCCTGCCCAATGCCGGCAAGTCGACCCTGCTCAACGCCGTCACCAACGCCAACGCGAAGGTCGGCGCCTATCCGTTCACCACCCTCCACCCGAAGCTCGGAGTGGTCCGCCACAAGGGCCGCGAGTTCGTCATGGCCGACATCCCGGGCCTGATCGAGGGCGCGGCGGAGGGCGCCGGCATCGGCGACCGCTTCCTCGGCCATATCGAGCGCTGCCGGGTGCTCCTCCATCTGGTCGACGCGAACAACGAGGACGTCGCCGAGGCCTATCGGATCGTCCGCGACGAGCTCGACGCTTATGGCGAGGGCCTCGAGGACAAGATCGAGCTGCTCGCGCTCAACAAGGCCGACACGCTCGACGAGGAGCTTCTCGATGCCCTGTCGGACGAGCTCGAGGCGGAGGCCGGCGTGCGTCCGCTGCGCCTGTCGGGCGCGACCGGCGAGGGCGCGGAGGCGGTGCTCGACGCCCTGCTCGAGCACCTTCAGCCCGAGCAGAAGCAGGCGGAGGCGGACGAGACGGGCGGGTGGTCGCCGCTGTGAGGCGGCGCCGCGCGATCCGAACGCTCGCGATCACCGGCGGCACCGGCTTCGTCGGCACCCATCTGCTGCGCCTCGCGGTCGAGCAGGGCTTCGACGTGCGGGCGCTCACCCGAGGCTGGAAGCCGCCCGAGGACGAGATCGCCTGGGTCGAGGGCGCGCTCGACCGGCCCGACACGCTCGAGAAGCTGTGCGACGGCGCGGAGGCGGTGATCCACGTCGGCGGCGCCGTCAACGGCGGAGCGGCGCTGTTCGAGGCGGTCAATGTCGGCGGCACGGCCAACATGATCGACGCGGCGCGGCGCACCGGGGTCCGCCGCTTCATCCACGTCTCGTCGCTGTCCGCCCGGGAGCCCGGGCTCTCCGCCTACGGCCGCTCGAAGCTGCGCTCGGAGCGGCTGGTCGCCGCCTCGGGGCTGGACTGGACGATCGTCCGCCCGCCCGCCGTCTACGGACCCGGCGACCGCGACATGTTCGAGCTGTTCCGCATGGCCCGGCGCGGCGTCGTCGGCCTGCCGCCGGCGGGCCGCTTCTCCCTCATCCACGCCGAGGATCTCTGCCGGCTGCTGCTCGCCCTGCTCGACGATCCCGACAGCTGGTCGGAGATCTACGAGCCCGACGACGGCCGCGAGGGCGGATGGGAGCACCGCCATTTCGCGCGGACGGTCGCGCGCATCTACGGCCGCCGCGCCCTGGCGCTGTCGATGCCGAAGCCGGTGCTGCACATCGCCTCCGCCCTCGATCGCCTGGTCCGGCGCGGCAAAGCGCGGCTGACCGCCGATCGCGTCGGCTATCTCTGCCACCCGGACTGGGTCGTCACCGCCGAGCGCAAGCCGCCGGCGCGCCTCTGGACACCCGAGGTCCGCACCCCGACGGGACTCAAGGACACCGCCGACTGGTATCGCGAGCAGGGCTGGCTGCGCTGAGCTGCCGCCCGCGATGGCGCTCTATTCAGATGGTCTAGGCGGCCGCGCCCGCCATGTGCCGCGCCCGCAGCGATTGCCCCACTCTCGCACGCAGCAGGGCGGCGTGCTCGCCGCCGAGTCCGCGCGGCACCCAGCGCACCGCGTCCACATCGCCCTTCGACAGGCAGGCATAGACGACCAGCGCGGCGGCGTAGCTGCCGGCCAGCGACGGGTGATTGCCTTCGCGATAGAGGGAGAAGGGCAAGGGCTCGGCGAGCAGGTCCTCTCAGACCTGGGCCGCGTCGATCAGCTCGGCGCCGGTCTTCATCGCCAGACCTTTGTGGTTGCGCTCGATATTCTGGAAATGCTCGGGGCGGCTGATCGGGTCGTCCTCGTACAACGCCTCGCTCGCCGTCCAGCTGACGACGATCGCCGGCCGCGGCCTGCCGCCGCCGAGCAGCCGCGCGCCATAAGCGAAGAACGGACTGCCCGCTTCCAGCGCCCGGAATGTGCTTTCGGGCTGGACGAGCACCCGGTCCCAATCGCTCGCGGCGAGCAACGCCTGCGTCTTCGCGCTGCGCCAATGGTCCTCGAGCGAGGCGTTGGCGAAAGCCTTCATGGTGATGTCGTAGCGCACCTCGGAGCCGGCGGAATCGGCCATCTCCGCCACCATCGCCGGCAGATTGTTGGAGTAGGTATAGCTGTCCCCAAGCCAGAGGATGCGCCGCACCGGCCGAAAATCGAGCCAGCCGTTGGCCGCAACCGCAAAGCCCAGAGCAGTCAGCGCCAGCGCGACCAAGGCAATCGAGCGCATGTCCCCTCCCCAGTCGCGCGGCTCACCCGACGGATGGCCTACACGGCGGGAGTAAACGCCCGCTTTCCGTAAGACGCGCGGCTTGAAACCGGCGGCCCCCGCCCCATCTCGAGTCTGCGGGACCGGGCCCCTCTGGCGGCCGTTCTTCCGGGAACGATCGTGATGTCGGACCGCATCGGGTCAGCTCGATGCCGCTCGTTCGTATGAAAAGGCCGTTCCGCATCGCCAGCCGACCCGATCGATGACCAACCATCGATTGGAGAGTGGCATGAATATCATCACCTATCGCCTCACCCTCATCCACCGGAAGCTCGACGAGGAGATCTCGCGCGAGCTGAAGCGGAGGATACCGGACTGGATGCGGTTGCTGCGGCTCAAGAAGCTGCGGCTCGCGGTCAAGGATCGGCTCCACCGCCATGCGCCGCTTATGATGCGCCGGCCGGGTCCCGCGCTTCCCAAGCCGCTTTGAGGCAAAGCGGCTGCGAAACCCGCCCCGCGAGCGTCGACGATTCGGGTCGCCCATCATTGTCGTCGTCCACCGGCGCAAGGACATGGACGGAGGCGGCGGGTTCGGCCAACAAGGCGGCATGCGAGGGGCTCATGTGATCGCCTGGGGGGGTTATGACGAGAGCAAGCCGCGCGTGCGGCTTCTGCTCGACGCCCTTCGCCGCGTGGGTGCGCTCGACGGCGAGATCAACATCGCGGCATGGCGCGGGATTGAGGACAAGGCCGTCGCCGGGCGAGGCCGGCTGCTCAGGGCGGCGCTGACCCTGCTGGCCGCCTATCCCGCCGCGATGCTGAAGCTGCTGCGGGCGCCGCGCGGCGGCGCGGTGCTGCTGCCCTATCCCGGCATCCCCGACGTGTTTTTCGCCGCGATCGCGGCGCGGCTGCGCGGGCGCAGGATCGTCCTCGACGCCTTTCTTCCGCTGCACGACACGATCGTCGGGGATCGCGCCATGCTCCGGCCGCGCTCGCTGCCCGCGAGGCTGATCTGGCTGGCCGAGCGGATCGGCCTCAGGCTGGCCGACATCATCCTCGTCGATACCGACCAGCATGGCGATTTCTTCGCCGTCGAATTCGGCATCGATCGAAGCCGGTTCGAGACGGTGCTGGTCGGCGCCGAGCCCCTGTTTCGAGCGCCGGCGGGGCCGGTTCCGCCCCTGCCCGCCCCGGCCGGCAGGCCGCTGGTGCTGTTCTACGGACAGCTGATCCCGCTGCACGGGCTCGAGACGATCCTGGAGGCGGCGCGACGGACGGTCGACGCGCCTTTCCACTGGCTTCTGGTCGGGCGAGGCCAACAGGAGCCGCTGCTGCGCGCCGCGCTGGAGACAAAGGCGATGCCCAACGTCAGCTGGCTCCCCTGGGTCGACTATGCGGCGCTGCCGGCGCTGATCGGCCACGCGGATCTCTGCCTCGGCATCTTCGGCGCATCCGCCAAGGCCGGCCGGGTGATCCCGAACAAGATGTTCCAGGTGCTGAGCGCCGGCAAGCCGATCGTCACCCGCGCCAGCCCGGCGGTGGCGGCGCTCGCGGCGGAATTCCCGGACACGGTGATCACGGTCCCTGCCGCCGATCCGGTCGCGCTGGCCGAGACCGTCCGCCGCTGTCTCGCCGATCCGGCGCGCCTGCGGCCGCTTCCGCCTGCGGCGCTCGACGAGCTCGGCCCCGATCGAGGCGTCGCAAGCCTGCTGCGGCGCCTCAGCGGCGGCTGAGCACCAGGGCGACCGCCGCGCCGGCAAACTCGGCGGCGGTGGTCACCACCCGCGACAGCAGGGAGACGACCAGCGCCTCCGCCGGCCCGAGGTGGCTGGCGAGCACCAGCGCCAGCACGGCATCGCGCGCGCCGAAGCCGCCCGGGGCGATGATCACCAGGAAGCCCACCACCCAGGCCAGAGCATAGCCCCCCGTCGCGAGGCAAAGCGTGGCGAAGCTGAGCGGAGCACCCACCGCGCCGGCGAGCAGCCACACCTGCAGGCCGATCGTCACCCAGCAGGCGGCCGCCCAGGCCGAGGCGATCGCTATGCCGCGCCCGGTCAGATCCCGCTCGGTCCGAACGCGGGCGAAGGCGAGCAGGCGGCGCAGCACGGCCGGATGCAGCACCGGCGCGATCGCCACCACGGCTAGGCCGACCCACCAATAAGGCGCGAGCGCGACCGGATCGGCGAGCGGAAGCAGGACGAGCGCGAGCGACGTCCCCGTCGCGAGGGTCAGCACGAGCGTGATGACCAGCGTCGAGACCGTATAGCGTCGCGACAGCCCGGCATCGTGGCCCATCTCCGCAGCGGCGGCGAAGGTGAAGATCCCGCCGGGAAGATATTTGCCGATCTGGCTGAGAAAGAAGATGCGCAGCGCGGCCGGCGCCGTGATCCCGCTGCGCAGCTCGGACAGGACCGCTCGCCACACGGCGGCGGCGCAGAGCAGATGGAGCAGGCTGAAGCAGAGCGCCGCGCCGAGATCTGCGGTGGCGACTCGCGACAGGCCCTCGCTCACCTGATCGCGCATCGTCGCCAGGGCTGCGACGGCGGCGGCGACCGCAACGAGCAGGAACGCGGCTCTTGCCGGCCGGGACTTGAGCCCTGCAGCGATCGATGCCTGCGCGGCGGCGGCGTTCATGCGGTCTCGGCCGGGCGCCTGCCCATCGCGACCAGCGCCACGCCGCGGTTTGGGAAGACATGCTGCACGAGAAGGAGCGGGCGGATCACGACCTGCAGGGTCCGCCAGAAAAGCCCGGATCCGGGCTGGAGGAAGCGTCCGGACCCGGCGGTCCGCTCGTCGAAGCTCGCCCCCTGCGACCTCGCGAGAATGAGCTTTGCCAGCCCGTTTCTGAGCATCTCCAGCACCCAGCTGAGCGGACCGCCGTAGACGCGCACCGTGACGTCGACGAGACCCGCTTCGGTCATCAGCCTGGCCATGTCGGCCGGATCGTAGCGGCGATAATGGCCGGCCATCGCATCGGAGGCGCCGAGCCGCGATGCATAAGCCGGGGCGCTTAGGAACAGGGTGCCGCCCGGGCGCACGCGCGCGACCCAGGACGCCAGCGCGCCCTTGTCGTCGGGAAGATGCTCGATCACCTCGAAGGCACAGACGGTATCGAAGAGGCGGCCGGCGGGCAGATCGTCGGCGGTGATGTTGAGGATGGCGCCGGGCAGCCGGCCGTGCGCCGTGGCGAACGAGCGCCGATCCGGCTCCAGTCCCAGGAAGCTGCGGCTGCGCGCCGCCAGCCGCACCGCGAAGCCGCCCTGGCCGCAGCCGATCTCGAGCAGATCGCCGGGGCTGGCCGGCAACAGGCGGCGCACCATGTCCCAGCGCATCGCGGCGCCGATCGCCAAAGGCGGGAGGGATCCAGTCATGTCAGAAACCCGTGAAGAGGTCGCCGCCGGGCGGGGGCCCTGCGGGACGGTGGAGGTGGTTGCCCCAGCGGAGCGTCAGCCCGGCCGGAGCGACGGCGTCGTGCCCGCCGGCGGCGAGCGTCACCACGTCGCCGGGGCGACGCTGGATCCCGTCAATCCGCGCCGCGGCCGCGCTCTCGACGGTGTAAGGGCCGGAAGCGAGCAGCTCGAAGCGGAGCGGCGTGACGCTCGGCGGCAGGCGCTTGCCGAGCACCCGGATGGCGCCCCAATGCGGCACGAAATCGTCCCGCAGGACGGCGGTGTCCTGCGGAAGCAGGCGGCTCTCCGCCGATCCGGCGAGGGCCAGGCTGAGCTGCCGGTTGCCGGCGACGATATAGCGCGCGCCTCCGCGGGTGATCGCGTCCCGCATCACCGGCCGGCCGGCCGCACGATAATTCTCGATGCCCCAGCTGCTCATGAAAAAGCCTGCCTGGGGCGAGCGCGCCAGCATCGAGCAGCCGTCAATATAGGGCAGCGAGCCGGGAAAGATCGCGCGCGCGGCGGCCACGGTCGCGCGCTGACGCGCGAGCACATCGCCATCGACCGCGAGCGCGTGTCCGACCGCGCCCACGACCAGCCCGATCGCCAGCACCGGCAGGAGGCGGCGGGTGTAGGGCCGAGCCGCGGCAAGCGCCCACAGCAGGGAAGCCGGCGCGAGCATGAAGGCGAAAAAATAGGGAAACGCGTTTCGGTAGAAGAGCAGGCTCGCGAGCGGCAGCGCGAAGGCAAGCGCAATCCAGAGCCGCCGGCGACATGCGATCGCGGCGCCGAGGCCGAGCAGGGTCCAGTGTATCGGATTGCCGAGCAGGCTGCGGATGAAGTCGAGGCGCCGCGGAAAGAACTGGCCCTCGCCCAGCGTCTTCTGCGCACTGGCCGCGACCACCGCCTGCCCATCGCCTGCAGCGGGCAAGGCAGCCTTGTGGGCGAGGTAGAGCGATACGAACACGCAGGCGCAGGTGAGGCCGGCAATCGCGAGCCGGATCAGCGTGTCGCGCCGGTCCTCGCTCTTCGCCACGCGCCATACCGCAATCAGGCCGAGCAGCGGCAGGAAGAGCACCGCCTTGATCGTCACCACGGCGGCGAGCGCGACCGCGGCACCGGCACCGGCCGCAGCCGTCCAGCGCAGCCTGCCGAGCAGCAGCGCCGCCGCGCCGGTCAGCAGGAAGGTGGCGATCGGATCGTAGCGGAAGCTCGCGCCGTGCTTCAGCACGAAGCTGAAGCTGAGGAAGCACAGCGCCGCGAACAGCGCCGCTTCCCGTCCCGCGAAGGCGCGGCTGATGCGGAAGAGCAAAGCGGCGGTGCCCCATTCGATCGCGAGCATCGCGAGCCGCCCGGCGATGACCTCGTCGATCTCGCTCCCGAACGCACCGGCAAGCCAGCCAAAGAGATGAACGTGGAAGGTCTGCACGGGCGAGGCGAGGGTGCCGTTGCGATAGGCGTGAACGTCGGACAGGAAGCGGAACTCGTCCCAGTTGATCGGCTGGGCGAAGGCGAGGTGGAGCTGCAGCGCCGCGCACAAGGCGACGGCCGCCCAGATCGCCGCCGCCCGGGGCAGAGCGGAAGCCTGGCGAAAGCTAAGCTCCGAGCCGAGGGCGTTCATCTCACGCGCTGCGCTTGAGCGGCGCGGGCGCAACCGCCTGGCCGCGCTCGGCATCGAGGCCGGCCTCGATCCGGCGGACGCGCTCGAGCGTCGCTTCCAGCAACTGGCGGTTGCGGCCGATCAGATCGGCAACGATGCCGAACATGATCGAGATCACGCCAAGCATCAGCAACACGCCGCCCAGGACGAGCGACTGAACGTGCCCGCCGCCCTCGCCGACGGCGAAGAAATAGAGGAAGCGAACGATCGGCGCGAGGCCGGCCAGAGCGGCCAGCGCACCGGCCATCACGAACAGGCGAAGAGGATTGTACATCGCCCAGGCCCGCGCCATCGTGACGCCGGTGTTCAAGATGAAGTGCGGAATGTTGCGGAAGAGGCGCGACGGTCGCATCGGCGCGTTGGTGCGGATCGGGACCGAGACCACCGCCATCCTCTTGCCGCCCGCCTGGATCAGCATCTCGGTGGTGTAGGAGAAGCGCGAGGTGATGAAGATGCGCTGGGCGGCGGCGCGGCTGATCGCGCGGAAGCCGCTCACCGCGTCGGTCACTTCGGTGCGCGAGAGGCGCTGGACGACCGACGAGCCGAGCGCCTGCAGCCATTGCTTGCCCCGGCCGAAATGGGCGTTGGTGCGCACCTGACGATCACCGATCACGATGTCGGCGCGGCCCTCGAGGATCGGCGCGACCAGATCGGGGATGTCGCGCCCGTCATATTGATTGTCGGCATCGGTATTGACGATGATGTCGGCGCCGGCCGCCAGCGCCGCGTCGATGCCGCTCTGGTAGGCGGCAGCGAGGCCGCGGTTGGTGCGATGGCGGACGATGTGGTGGACGCCCCATTGCCGGGCGATCTCGCTGGTCCCGTCGCGGCTGCCGTCGTCGATCACCAGATATTCGATCGTGTCGATGCCGGCGATCTGCCGCGGCAAAGCGAGCAACGTCTCGGGGAGGGAGCCGGCTTCGTTGAAGCAGGGGATTTGGATGATCAGCTTCAAGGCGTTTGTCCCCGATGGCGGCCGCGACTGACCGTGGCCCGAGACTAGGGCTCCCATGGTTAAGAACAGGTTGCGATCGCTGCCGTCCGGCCGGCCGAGCCCCGGCGGGTGCGGGTGCGGGCGACTGCCGCGCTGCACGGATGCGCGCCCGGACCCCGCGGGCGCAGCGAGGCTCGGGCTCGACCTCGCCGCGCCGCCTCGGTCAGGCGCGCAGCGAGGCCGCCGCAGCCGCTTCGATCTCTTCGGGCGGCACCAGGGTCAGCAGCCGCTCGAGCCGCTCGCAATCGCCCTCGAGAGCCAGCGTCAGGCCCTCCAGCCGCGCTTCCGCCAGCGCGACGTCGGCGCCCTTCGCCTTCAGCGCCGCGATCTTCTCGATCTGTCGGCCGACGTTGCGGCGCCCCTCCAGCACGAGGCGCACGGCGCGCTGGAACTCGGGATGCAAGCTTTCCATAGCCGCTTCTTAGCATCGCCGCGGGGCCGGGCTGCGCTCCGCGCCGCAATTTTGTTGCCGCCGGTGCCGCGGCTCCGCGCCGGTCAGCCCTGCCGGCGCTCGGCGAGGAGGCGGGCGATGTCGGCCTCGCCTTCTTCCGCGATCCGCCGCAGCGTCCTGGCGGCATCGGCGTCGAGCGTCGCGCCGGCCAGCCTGCGGCACATTTCCGCCCGCGCCCGCATCTTCCTGATCAGTTCGTCCCGGTCCATCGGGCGCCGACTAGGCGTGCCGACGCCGCACGCGCAATGAGCATTTGTTCCGTATCCGTAACGCATACCGCGGCGCGCCGACGGCGCGCTCTGCGCTGCGTCGCCCGGGCCGTTCACCCGACCGCCGCGCCGGCGTCGCAATCCGGCCCAAATTCCTTGGCAGAGCGGCCGTCGGAACCTAAGGGACGGCCATGACCGACAGAGAAGAGACCTTCGCCAAGGTGCAGCAGCTCATCGAGCCCTTCAACAAGAAGGGCGCTCCGCTCACCGAAGCGACCACCTTCGCCGGCGATCTCGAGTGGGACAGCCTGATCGTCATGGATTTCGTCGCCTCGGTCGAGGACGAGTTCGACATCCTGATCACGATGAACATGCAGGCCGAAATCGAGACCGTCGGCCAGCTGGTCGACGCCGTCGAGCAGCTCCGGAACGACGGCTGATGACCGAGGCCGCCCGCACGCCGATGGATCCGGCCGACGAGACCGCCGTCGCGCCATCGCATGGCCGCGACCTGTTCTCGAAGTTCGACGCGCTGATCGCCGAGCGCGAGGCGCTGCTCGACACCGGCGTGCGCGATCCGTTCGGCCTGGTGATGGAGAGAGTGCTCTCCCCCACCCGCGCGGTCGTCAAGGGCAAGGAGACCATCCTCCTCGGCACCTACAATTACATGGGCATGACCTTCGATCCGGACGTCGTCGCCGCCGGCAAGCAGGCGCTCGACGAGTTCGGCGCCGGCACCACCGGCAGCCGCGTCCTCAACGGCACCTACCAGGGCCATCGCGAGGTCGAGGAGGCTCTGAAGGAATTCTACGGCACCGCCCACGCCATGGTCTTCTCGACCGGCTACCAGGCCAATCTCGGCCTGATGTCGACCATCGCCGGCAAGGAGGATTACATCATCCTCGACGCCGACAGCCATGCCTCGATCTACGACGGCTGCGCGCTCGGGAACGCCCAGATCGTCCGGTTCCGCCACAACAGCGTCGAGGATCTCGAGCGGCGGCTGAAGCGCTTGCCCGCCGAGGGCGGCCGGCTGGTCGTGCTCGAAGGCGTCTATTCGATGCTCGGCGACATCGCGCCGCTGAAGGAGATGGTCGAGGTCGCCAAGCGCCACGGCGCGATGGTCGTGGTCGACGAGGCGCACGGCATGGGCTTCTTCGGCGAGCACGGCCGCGGCGTGTTCGAGCAGGCGGGCGTCGCCGACCAGGTCGATTTCGTCGTCGGCACCTTCTCCAAATCGGTCGGCACGGTCGGCGGCTTCGTCGTCTCCAACCATCCCAAGTTCGAGGTGCTCCGCCTCGTCTGCCGTCCCTACGTCTTCACTGCCTCGCTGCCGCCGTCGGTGGTCGCCACCGCCGCGACCTCGATCCGCAAGCTGATGCACGCCGGAGACAAGCGCGCCCATCTCTGGGAGAACAGCCGCCGCCTCCACCAGGGCCTGCGCGATCTCGGCTTCACCCTCGCGACCGCCGAGGCGGAATCGGCGATTATCGCGGTGCTGCTGCCCGATCAGCAGACCACGGTGATGATGTGGCAGGCGCTGCTCGAGGCCGGCGTCTACGTCAACATGGCGCGACCGCCGGCGACACCGGCCGGGATGTACCTGCTGCGCTGCTCGCTCTGCGCCGAGCATTCGAGCGAGGAGGTCGGCCGCATCCTCGAGATGTTCGAGGTCGCGGGCCGCGCCACCGGGGTGCTCTCCTGAGCCCGGGCGGACGCCCGATCGCGCGCGTCCGCCTCCGCCCTGCCGCATCTCCGGCCGGCACCCTTCGCACTTTCCCGGTCTTTGCAGCCGCCCCGCGGCGGCCTAGAGTCCCCTGATGGCGGGTGAAGGACTGGACACGCCCGAGATCGGCGTCTCGGGCCGGGGACGCGGAGCGCTGGCGGCCGCCGGCGCGGTCGTCGCGACCCTCCTGCTCATCGCGCTGATGGTGATGGTCACCGGCTCGAACCGCGCGCGCGAGCAGGCGATCGCCTCGGAGCGGCACAGCTACGACGTGATGCTGCTCACCCGCAGTGCCGACGGCTCGATCGCGCGCGCCGAAGCGGCGCTCGGCCGCTACGTGCTCGACGAGGCGCAGCCGACCGGCACGGTCTATTACAACGAATGGGTGCTCGCCGAGCGCCAGATCGGCCAGCTCGAGCGGATGGTGCGCGGCGATGCCGACCAGCTCGAGCGGGTCAAGGCGCTGCGCGCGCTGTACCGCAAGCGCGCCACCGAGCTCGCCGCTGCGGCGACCGCCGCGGCCGCGAAGAAGGGCAGCGGCGGCATCTCGCTTTTCTACCAGGCGGGCATGTCCCCGACCGGGCCGGCGCTGCGCGGCAAGCTCTCCGAGATCGCCTCGGCCGAACGCAAGGATCTCTCCGACCGTATGGCCGCGACCGGCCTTTCCGGTGCGCGCGCCACCGAGCTCACCGAATGGCTCGGCTGGATCGCCGTGCTGATCGGCGCCGGCGCAGTCATCCTCGGCCTGCTCGCCTATCGCGCGATCAGCCAGCGGCTCGAGGCGATCGCGGCCGCCGATACCGAGGCGATGCGCGCGCAAAGGCTCGAGGAGGCGGTCCGCGAGCGCACCCGCGAGCTGGTCGACGCCAACGAGCGGCTGCAGGCCGAGGCGGCGGAGCGCGCTGCCGCCGAGGCGCAGCTCCGCCAGGTCCAGAAAATGGAGGCGGTCGGCCAGCTCACCGGCGGCATCGCCCACGATTTCAACAACATGCTGGCGGTGATCGTCGGCGGGCTGGATCTCGCCCGGCGGCGGCTGCGCAGCTCGAAACGCGAAGTCGAGTTCCACCTCGACAATGCGATGGAGGGCGCCACCCGCGCCGCCGCCCTCACCCGCCGGCTGCTCGCCTTCGCCCGCGCGGAGCCCCTGCTGCCGGTCTCCGCCGCGCCGTCCGAGCTGGTCGAGGGGATGCTCGACCTGATCGACCGCACGATCGGCGAGCGGATCAACGTCACCACCGATTTCCCCGCCGAGCCCTGGCACGTCCGGGTCGACACCAACCAGCTCGAGAACGCGATCCTCAACATGGCGGTCAACGCGCGGGACGCGATGGATGGCCAGGGACAGCTCTCGATCGCCGTCGACAACCTCGTCCTCGCGGCGGGCGAGGTCAACGCGCTCGCCCCTGGCGAATACGTCCGGATCAGCGTCGCCGACACCGGCGCGGGCATCCCGTCCGAGATGATCGAGCGCGTCTTCGAGCCGTTCTTCACCACCAAGCCGGTCGGCAAGGGCACCGGCCTCGGCCTCAGCCAGATCTTCGGCTTCGCGCGCCAGTCGGGCGGCGACATCACGCTGAAATCCACCGTCGGTGCGGGCACCACCGTCGCCATCTACCTGCCGCGCAGCGAGGAGACCGGGGAATTTGGCGGCGAGGTCCACGCCGCGCGCGCCGATGTCGAGGAACGGGCGGCGCCGCCGGGCACGCCGATCCTCGTCGTCGAGGACGATCCGCGGGTCAGCCGCGCCACCGTCGGCGCGCTCGAGGAACTCGGCTACACCACCATCGCCTGCGCCAGCGGCCGCGAGGCGATGGAGATCCTCGAGCGGGAGAGCGGCCTCCAGCTGATCATCACCGACGTGATGATGCCGGAGATGACCGGGCCGGAGCTGGTCCGCGAGGCGAGCCGGCGCTGGCCGTGGATCGCCGTGCTGTTCGTCACCGGCTATGTCGGCGAGGCCGGCGACGCCGAGGACCTCTCCGGCTACGATATCCTGCGCAAGCCGTTCACCGTCTCCGGCCTCGCCGCGGCGGTCGCCGCCGCGCTCGCCCACCGCGGCGGATCGTCCGCGAACGAAGCGGTCGCGTTCCGGTCCCGGGCGTGACGCCGATCCGTTAGCGGATCGCCCCCCGCCGCAGCAGCTTCGGCAGCAGAGTGACGGCGGCGAGCAACGGCCAGCGCCGCTGCCACGGCTTGATCTCGATCGCCGTCCCGGCGTGCCGGTTGATCTTCCAGGCGAGGTAATCGATGCCGCCGGCATAGGTGCCGCTCGCCTTGGCGAGACGGATCATGGTCAGCGCCTTGCCGGCCCGCCGCATCCGCGCCCAGCGCCGCAGCGCCCGCCGCCGCGCCTCCGGCGGCACTGGTGCGGCGAGCGCGATCCCCGCCGCGGCTAGAGCCGGCTCGCTGAACCTGCGGTAGCGCTCCGGATCGGCATCGACCACGGAGACGGCCCGCCCCTTGCGCTCGGACCTGAGCTCCGCCGAATAAGTGAGCTGGAAGCCGTGGCGCCAGAGATCGAGCGGATCGCTGCCTGCGAACAGCGGCCACGCCGCATCGAGCAGGGTCGGCGCGGCGCGCGCCACCGCCGCCACTGCCCGCCTTGCCGCCTCGTCGTCCGCGCGCCACACCAGGCGAGAGGGCTGGGCGAAGCGCGCCCAGACCGAGACCGACAGCGTCTCGGGCCCGTTCAGCCGCAGGAAGTCGGCCTCGCTCAACACCGCATATTTGGCAACCAGCCCCTCGTGCTCGAACGGGAAGACGTTCGGCGGAATCAGCCGGTTGGCCGGCGCCATCCAGCTCTTCCCATAAGCGGCCCGGTAGTCGGAGACGATCAGGTAGAAATCGAGCATCAGCCCTTCGAGCTGCTTCTCGCGCAGGCACGATCCGTAGAACAGCACCGCCCGCGCCGCCCCCGGATAGAAGGCGGCGATCGCCGCCGCCATCGCCGACACGCGCGGCTCCACCGGCTCGGCAAGCTCGGCGGCGACGAGGGCTTCCAGGGGTGGTGAGGCAGCAGCCATCCGCACCGCTTCGCGATACCGCACGGCCGCGTCAAGCGCCGCACCATTCCTCCCTGCCTTGACGCTACGGAACCGCGCCCTATCTCGCCTGTTGCACTGCAGCAGACCCCCTCCCCGGAGCCCCTCGATGTCCACCGCGCCGGCCGCGCGCCGTTCCGCGCCTCCCGCCCTCGTCCATTTCGCGCTGGCGATGGGCGGCTTCGCCATCGGCACGACCGAGTTCGCGACGATGAGCCTGCTTCCCTTCTTCGCGAAGGGCCTCGGCATCGACGAGCCGACCGCCGGCCATGTGATCAGCGCCTACGCCCTCGGCGTCGTCGTCGGCGCGCCGCTGCTCGCCGTGCTCGCGGCGCGCATGGCGCGGCGCAGCCTGCTGCTGCTGCTAATGGCCTTGTTCGCCGTCGCCAATGCGCTGAGCGCGCTCGCCCCGACCTACCAGACGATGCTCGTCTTCCGCTTCCTGAGCGGCCTTCCCCACGGCGCCTATTTCGGCATCGCCGCCCTGGTCGCCGCGTCGCTGGTCCCGCCCGAGCGGCGCACCCAAGCGATTGCTCGCGTGATGCTCGGCCTCACCACCGCCACTTTGGTCGGCGTTCCGTTCGCCAACTGGCTCGGCCAGGCGATCGGCTGGCGCTGGGGCTTCGGCGTGGTCGCCGCGGTGGCGCTGGCGACGGTGGCGATGATCTGGCTGGTCGCCCCGCACGACCGGCCTGAGCCCGGCGCCAGCCCGCTGCGCGAGCTCGGCGCCCTGAAGCGCGGCCAGGTCTGGCTCACTCTCGCCACCGGCGCGATCGGTTTCGGCGGCCTGTTCGCGGTGTACACTTATCTCGCCTCGACCCTGATCGAGGTCACCGGCGCCGGCGCCTCGGCCGTTCCGTTCGTGCTCGTCGTCTTCGGCCTCGGCACCACCGCCGGCAATCTGATCGTGCCGCGCTTCGCCGATCGCGCCCTGATGCCGACCGCCGGCGCTCTGCTGCTGTGGAGCGCGGTGTCGCTGTCGCTCTACACGGTCGCCGCGTCGAGCCTGTGGGCGATTTCGGCCGCCGTCTTTGCGGTCGGCGTCGGAGGCGCGCTCGGCACGGTGCTCCAGACCCGGCTGATGGACGTGGCCGAGGACGCCCAGAGCCTCGCCGCCGCGCTCAACCACTCGGCGTTCAACTTTGCGAATGCGCTCGGCCCCTGGCTCGGCGGCCTCGCCATCGCCGCGGGCTATGGCTGGACCTCGACCGGCTGGGTCGGCGCCGCCCTCGCGCTCGGCGGCCTCGCCTTCTGGGCCCTCTCCCTCTGGCACGCCCAGATCCGCCAGGCGCCTCTGCGCGAGGCGACCGCCAGCTGTTGAGCATCGTTCCTCCCTTGAAAGGGGAGGGGAACCGCGCGAAGCGCGGTGGAGGGGTGTCAGCGACTCCGAAGTGAACTCGGCCACGGAGTGACGCTGATGCGGAGCATCAGGGCGTCTGCTGCGACAAGTCGCTTGGGCTGCGGGGGGCGTCAACGCTGACACCCTCCGTCAGGCTTCGCCTGCCACCTCCCCTTGCAGGGGAGGGGTGAGATTAGTCTCTCGACTCGTTAAGCCGCCAGCCGCAGGAAGTGGACCGGGGGCGTCGGCTTGAGCACGATCGCCTCGCCCTCGCCGGCCTGGAAGATCTCGCCGTCGAGGATGACGTTGGACTGCTCGCCCTCGATCCGGATCTCGTCGCCGCGCTCGAGATGGACGCCCGAAAGACGGATCCTTCCCAGGGTGCCGCGGATCGCCGCGGTCAGCGCCCGCATCAGCGCCATGAAGCTGCGGTCGATGACGAGCAATTGCATCGCCCCGGTGCGCGCGCCGGCGCCGGGCATGTGGCCCTTGAACAGCAGCCGCTGCAGCGTCGTCACCATCAGCACCGCGAACTGGCCGTTGAGCTCCCCCTGCTTCAGCACCGAGACGCGCAAGGGCTTCGGCCGGACCGGGCCGATCTTTATCCGCCGCCCGGCCGCCACCGAGATGATGCCGAGCAGCAGGGCGAGGAAATGGGCGACGCTGTTCGGCAGGCCGAGCGGATAGATCTTGTGGCGGCAGTAGAGCATCGCATCGGCGAGGCCGGCGCCGCCGAGGAACATGCCGAGCACCGGCTTGCCGTCGGGCGTGCCGCCGGACAACGCGATCAGCTCGCGCCGGACGATGTGCGGATCGAGATCGGACCGGGCGATCTCCAGCACCCGCTCGAGCGCCGCCATCGGATCGCCGTCGGCACCGAGATCATGGGCGATGAGGTTGGTCTTGCCGTTGGGCAGCACCGCGACCGGGGGAGCGGCATCGCCGAAATGCCGGCCATTGAAGATCTCGGTCAGCGCCGCCTGCACGGTGCCGTCGCCGCCGTTGATCACCAGCACGGTCGGCTTCACCTTGGCGATCGTCTTCAGCGCCTCGCCGACCTGATCGGCGCGCTCGACCTCGTAATGGAAGATGTCCTGGTGCTCGGCGCAGAAGCTGCGCACCCGCGGCAGCAGCGAGCGGTTGCCGGTCGAGCGCGGATTGGAAAGCAGGGCAACGCGGGCCATCGAGGTCACCGTCCGATCGGGCCGACGGAGAGGCCGCGGCGATAGTTGAGCACGACGTTCACAGTTTTCACGCCGGAGCCGACCGCGAAGGCAACCTCGCGATGGGAGGGCTTGAGGTCGAGCAGCGAGATTCTGGGGTTGTTCGAGAAGCCGCCGCCGTCGTTCCAGCCCGACTTGCCGTTGGCGTCGGCATCGTGGCGGACCGCAATCGCATAGGTGCCGGCCTTCGGCACCGCGACGCAGACGTTCATCGCGCCCGACCGGGTCACCGGCAGGTCGATCCGGCGCAGCCACTTGCCGGTGGCGAGGAACTCGGCGGGATTGCTGCCGTAGAGCTGGACGCGGAGCTTGCCGATCCGGTTCTTGAAGCCGGTGACGCTGACCAGCACCGACGGCCGGTTGGCTTGGCAGGCGGCGGCGTCGGGGCCGAGCGCCGCCTGCGCGGACGCGGCCGGCGCGAAGGCCAGCGCCGCGGCGGCAAACGGAATACGCAGTCTCAACATCCAGCAGCCACTCCTCGAGGCGGTCGTTCCGGCACTTCGGCCGCGTTCGTACCATTCCCCTTTGTCGCTCTATTCCGAATGCTTGCGGCCAAATTGTGGTCATCGCGCGTCCAATTGGGGCGCTGGAGCGCCACCGTGCCGCCGTCTCGCCGCGTCTCCGGCATTATCGAATCCGTCCCGCCTGTCCCATCTCGCGACAGCGTCCCGAAAGGGGCTTGGCGGGACGAACCTCGCGGCGGCATGGACGTTCGGCGGGGGCAAAGGAGAGGACATTGCTCGAAGCGCGCACCAGTCGAATGTCGGCCCGGCTCTTCCTGTTCGGAGGGATGACGCTGTTCCTCGCCGCCTCGCCCGCGCCCGCGCCCGGCAATCACCGCGACGCGCCGCTGCGCGCCGCCGCGATCCGCGAGGCGCCGGCGCCCGCTCCGGCCAAGGATCCGCCGCCGGGCCTCCGCCTGCGCTCCACCGAGACCGCGCCCGTCGCGCCCGCGCCGCCGCCCGCGCGGCCCGATTTCACCATCCGCTCGATCCTCGCGCTCGACCATCCGCTCGCCCCCGGCGAATATGCCTGGAACGAGGAAGGCGCCCCGGCCGGGGCCGCGGTGATCGTCGCCGATCTGCGGGCGCAGATGCTCTACGTCTACCGCCAGGGCGTCGAGATCGGTCGCACCTCGCTGATCCAAGGCGACGTCGACAAGCCGACGCCGCTCGGCATTTTCCCGATCCTGCAGAAGAAGCGCCACCACATCTCGAATCTCTACGACGCGCCGATGCCCTACATGCTGCGTCTCACCTGGGACGGGGTCGCGATCCATTCGAGCGTGGTCAGCGACGACTACGCGACCCACGGCTGCATCGGCATTCCCGACGAATTCGCGCAGCTGCTGTTCGGCCAGGCGAAGCTCGGCGATCACGTGCTGGTCACCCGCGGCTGGGATGCCAACGGCCCCGGCCGCGCCTGATCGTTCGAGCGGAGCTCGAGCGTGAACCAGGCGCTCGACAATGCCTGATCGTTCGAGCGGAACTCGAGCGTGATCAGGCGCCCGACAACGCCTGATCGGTGAGGGGAGCGGCGTCGCTCCCGGCCGCCGGCGGGCCCGACGTCACTTCGCAATGGCAGCGAAAGGTTCGAGCGACTATAGGCGCCCCAGACGAGCCGGCGGGCGGGGATGACGTGACGATAGCGACATGGCTGATGTTGTTCGCGCTGGCTGGCGCGCTGGCGGCGGACGCGTTCGCGGTCGCGCTCTGCCAGGGCGCGGCGTCGCGGCCCGGCGTTCGCGATGCGGTGCGCATCGGCACCGCCTTCGGCCTTGCCCAGGCGGTGATGCCGCTGCTCGGCTGGGCGGCGGGCATCGCCTTCGCCTCGGTGATCCGCGACGTCGATCACTGGATCGCCTTCGGCCTGCTCGCTTTGCTCGGCCTCAAGACCCTGCACGAGGGCTTGCGGGGCGGCGAGGAGGCCGATTGCACGCGACTGTCCGGCTGGGCGCTGCTCGGCGCCTCGGTCGCGACCAGCATCGATGCCGCCGCCGCCGGAGTCACCCTGCCCTCGCTCGGCGCCCATGTCGTCCTCGCCTGTGCGGTGATCGGCGCGGTCACCCTCGCCCTGTGCGCCGCGGGCGTCTTCCTCGGCGCCGCCGGCGGGCAGCGGCTCGGCAAGAGAGCCGAGATCCTCGGCGGCCTCGCCCTGCTCGTCATCGGCACCAAGGTCCTCGTCCAGCACGTCTATTTCGGCGGCTGAGTCCGACTGCTTCGACATCTGCTTGACCGTCCGCGCCGGCACGGCTCTCGCCAGGGGCGCCCGCTCGCCGCCAACGCGGGTTCGTTGCAACCCCGGAAGGGTCGGCGCGTTCGAAGCGCCACGGCAACAGGAGATGGACGATGGCAGAACGCGAACGCGAAACGGTGGTGGTCGGGGACAGTGGCCGCGGCGGCGGCGGCACGATCGTGGCGGTGATCGCCGTGATCGCCTTGCTGGTCGTGTTGTTCCTGGTCTTCGGACGCGGCCTGATCGGCGGCGGCGAGACCAAGGAGATCAAGGCTGACGTGGACATTTCCGCCCCGAGCGGCGGCGGCTCCGGAAGCTGACGGAACCCGGCCTCGGCCGGGGACGTTGACCCTGCATCCGGTGGGCGGATGCGTAAGCGTCGGAAGAGGAACGGCTCCCGTCTGGTCACGCGGCGGGAGCCGTTCTCGCGTCCGGCCGATCCTGCCTGCGCCGCGCTCCCGACGCCTGGCGTGCGATCTTTACGCATCTGACGCCACATCGCGCATGGGATCTTCGCCGGTGATCGGTGGGTGCAAGCGCAAACGGGCCGCCCCGTGTTTTCCACAGATGGTTTCGCCGGTGCAGGGGAGTCATCGACGCGCCAACCGTCCGACGCGTTCTGTTCACCGGGCGGCCAGGGCCGGGGATGTTTCCCCCCACGAGCACATCTCCGGCCCGCCTTCCGTCTCCCCGATGAACCGCCGCGCTGCCGCGCTCAGCCAGGTTCGTTTTGTCCCGAAGGGCCGCGCCCGATCGGCGGACTATCGCCGGCGCCGCGCGCGTCGGATTCGGGAGGCGGCGCGCTCATCCCCGTAAACAAGGCCGCGCGCGCCCGCGCGTCATATTCCGCCGCCATGTCGGTCAGCACGCGTGCCGAGGTGGGATCGTTGCAGCCGCGCGCGAGCCTGCGGCATTGCTCGGCTTTCTGCCGGAGATAGCGGGGATCGTCGTTGTGCATGGTTCGATCGTTCGAGGACGAATCTCGCTAGCACCTTCTTGATGTAGATCAAGTTAATTGCCGCCTTCGATCTCCATTCTCGCCGTCAGGGGCCGCGACCGGATCGCGCGAGGCGAGCCAGCGGACGCGCCCGACGCGAACGGCTGATCCTGTCCGCCCGTCGCCTCATGGTGCGGTGGGTTGCATAACTATGCAGCTGGATGCATAGCGCCGCTCCCATGATTCGCGTTGCCATCCTCGGAGCCTCGGGCTTCGTCGGCGCGGAGCTGCTTCGGCTCTGCGCGTCCCATCCGCAGCTGCAGCCGGTGCGGCTGTTCGGCGACAGCCAGGCCGGCCTGAAGCTCGAGGCGGTGCACCCGCAGCTCGCCCTCGCCTTTCCGGGCCTCGCCGTCGAGCGCTTTGCGCCCGAGCGGCTCGACGGCGTCGATCTCGTCTTCGCCGCGCTCCCCCATGGCCATTCGCAGCGCCTCGCCGCCGAGATCATCGCGCGCGACCTCGCCTTCGTCGATCTCGGCGCCGATTTCCGGCTCGATACCGCCGAGGAGTACGAGACCTGGTACAAGGAGCCGCACCAGGCGCCCGAGCTGCTCTCCCGCTTCGTCTACGGCATCCCCGAGATCAACCGGGCGCGGATCCGCGGCGCGAAGCTGGTCGCCGCCGCCGGCTGCTACCCGACCTCGGCGATCCTCGCGCTGCGGCCGCTGATCGAGGCGATCGATCCCGCCTCGATCGTCGTCGACGCCGCCTCCGGCGTCAGCGGGGCTGGCAAGGGCCTGAAGGAAGAGACTCATTTCAACACGGTAGACGAGAATCTCACCGCCTACGGCCTGCTCACCCATCGCCACACCGCCGAGATGGAGATGGCGCTCGGCGGCCGGGTGCTGTTCACACCGCACCTCGCGCCGATGAACCGTGGCATTCTCGCCACCTGCTATGGCCAGGCGCACGGTCCCTGCGATCCGCTGGCACTGCTTCGGAACGCCTATGCCGACGAGCCGTTCGTCCACGTCTCGGAGCGGCCGCCCTCGACCAAGTGGACGCTCGGATCGAACGCCGTCCACCTCACCGCGCGCTACGATCCCCGCACCGGGCGGGTGCTGGCGGTCGCCGCGCTCGACAATCTCGTGAAAGGAGCCGCCGGCCAGATGATCCAGTGCGCGAACCTGATGCTCGGCCTCGACGAGACGGCCGGGCTGTCGACCGTCGGAATGTGCCCGTGAGCGTCACCGCAGCAGAGGGCTTCGTCGCCTCGGGCCTCCACGCCGGCATCAAGCCGCGCCGCTACGACATGGCGCTGGTCGCCACCGAGGATTGCAAGCCGGTGACCGCCGCCGCGGTCTTCACCCAGAACAAGTTCTTCGCGCCCCCGGTCGCGGCGTGTCGCGAGCGGCTGGCGGCGAACGGCGGCCGCGCCGCCGCGATCATTGTCAATTCGGGCAACGCGAACGCCGGCACCGGCGCCGCCGGCCGCGCCGATGCCGAGGCGATGTGCGAGGCGACGGCGGAAGCGCTCGGGATCTCGCCGGCCGACGTCCTCGTCTGCTCGACCGGCATCATCGGCAATCCGCTGCCGATGGACAGGATCCTCGCCGCCACGCCGAAGCTCGCGAAGAAGCTGAGCGTCGAAGGTGGGGCGGACGCTGCCAAGGGCATCCTCACCACCGACCACAAGGTCAAGGAAGCGGTGATCCGCGGCTCCACCTTCACGCTCGGCGGCATGGCCAAGGGCTGCGGGATGATCGCACCGAACATGGCGACGATGCTCGCCTTCCTGACCACCGACGCCGACGTCTCCGCGGCGGAAATGACCGCGATCCTGCGCGACGCCGCCGACCGCACCTTTAACACGCTCAACGTCGACGGCGCGACCTCGACCAACGACACGGTGATCCTGCTCGCCTCCGGCCGCCGCGGCCGGCCGGACAAGGCCGAGTTCGCCGACGCGGTGCACCGGCTGTGCGAGGACCTCACCTACCAGATGGCACGCGACGCCGAGGGCATGACCAAGATGGTCCAGCTCCGCGTCACCGGTGCGCGCTCGGACGCCGAGGCGCGTGCCGCCGCAAAGAGCATCGCCGAGAACAATCTGGTCAAGTGCAGCTGGTATGGCGGCGATCCTTATTGGGGCCGGCTGCTCGGCGCCGCCGGATCGGCGGGGATCGATTTCGAGGCGGAGAAGACCGCAGTCGCCTATGGCGGCATCATCGTCTCGCGTGGCGGCACCAACGCCGAGCACGACGAGGCGGCCGTCGCCGCCCACATGAAGAACGAGAAGATCGAGATCGAGGTCGCGCTCGGCCTCGGCTCCGGCCAGGCGCAGGTGATCGGCATCGATCTCGGCCCCGGCTACATCAAAGAGAACAGCAAGACCTCATGAACAGCCCCAACGACACCGCACGAGTCCTCGTCCAGGCCCTGCCCTACATCCAGCGCTTCCACGGCAAGTCGGTGGTGGTGAAACTGGGCGGCGCCGCGATCGATGCCGAGCTCGACCGCGCGCTCGCCCAGGACGTGCTGCTGCTGCGCAGCGTCGGCGTGCGCTGCGTGCTGATCCACGGCGGCGGGCCGCAGGTCGACGCGATGATGCGCCGGGTCGGCAAGGAGCCGGAGTTTCGCAACGGCCTGCGAGTCACCGACGAGGAGACGCTGGAGATCGTCCGGATGGTGCTGGTCGGCAAGATCAACCGCGACCTGGTCGGCACGATCAACCGCGAGGCGCTCGAGGATCCGGTCGCGGTCGGCGTCTCCGGCGAGGACGGCGGCCTGCTCCAGGTGACTCCGCGCGAATCCTCGCTCGGCTATGTCGGCGACGTCAGCCTGGTGCGCGCCTCGGTGCTGCATCGCCTGCTCGACGAAGGCCTGACCCCGGTGGTCTCGACGATAGGCGCCGACGGGAACGGCCAGCCCTACAACATCAACGCCGACGAGGCGGCCCGGGCGATCGCGGTGGCGATGGCGGCCGAGAAGATCGTCTATCTGACCGCCGCTCCCGGCCTGCTCGAGGACGTCGCCGACGAGAGCTCGCTGGTGCCGCGCCTCACCTCGGCCGAATTGCGCGAGCGGATCGGCCACGCCAGCGTCAGCGCCGGGATGATCCCGAAGCTGCAGGCCTGCGCCGATGCGGTCGATGCCGGCGTCGGCACCGCCCACATCATCGACGGGCGCGTGCCGCACGCTTTGCTGATCGAATTGCTCACCGACGAGGGCATCGGCACGATGGTGAAGAGGGAGAAGAGCTGGTGAGAGACCTTCTCACGATCGCCGCGCTCGGCCGCCAGGGGCTGGAGGAGATTCTCGCGCTGTCCGAGCGGAGCGACCTCGGCCGCCCGCTGGCGGGCAAGGGCGTCGCTTTGGTCTTCCAGAAGCCGAGCGCGCGAACCCGCAACTCGATGGAGATGGCGGTGGTCCAGCTCGGCGGCCACCCGATCTACATCCAGAAGGAGGAGGTCGGGCTCGGCACCCGCGAGAGCGCCGAGGACGTCGCCCGCACCCTCGCCTGCTATCACGAGATCATCGCCGCGCGGGTGATGGACCATCGCGATCTCGAGACGATGGCCGCGGCGACCGACACGCCGGTGCTGAACATGCTCTCCGACCGTTCGCACCCGCTGCAGGCGCTGGCCGATCTCCTCACCGTGAAGCAGCTGACCGGGCGCATCGCCGGCGCGAAGCTCGCCTATGTCGGCGACGGCGACAACAATGTCTGCCGCTCGCTGGCCGAGGCCGCCTCTTTGCTCGGCGCCGAGCTCACCATCGCCAGCCCGGAGGGCTATGGCCTGCCGGACCGTCTCGACGGCGTCACCCAGGTCAGCGACCCGGCCGAGGCGGTCGAAGGCGCCGAGATCGTCTATACCGACGTCTGGGTCTCGATGGGCCAGGATGCGGAGGCCGAGACGCGCCTCAAGGCGCTCGCCCCCTATCAGGTCGGCGAGGCACTGATGGCGCGCTGCACGAATGCGCATTTCCTCCACTGCCTCCCCGCCCGCCGCGGCGAGGAGGTCAGCGACGCCGTGATCGACGGGCCGCGCAGCGCCGTCTGGCGCCAGGCCGAGAACCGCATGCACAGCGCGCGCGGCGCGCTCGCCTGGATGCTCGGGGCCTGACGGACGAGCGCGCCGTGACCGACGCACGCTCCAGGCGGCAGAAGGCGATCGCCGAGCTGATCCGAGCCGCGCCGCTGGCGAGCCAGGAGGAGGTCACCGCGCGCCTGCGCGCCCAGGGCTTCGCCGTCACCCAGGCGACGATCTCGCGCGACCTCGACCGGATGGGCGCAGTCAAGGTCAAGCGCGGCGGGGTGATGAGCTACGCTCTGCCCGACCAGATCTCAGACAGCGACTGGGCGGCCTCGCGCCTGCGCAAGATCGTCTCCGAATGGGTCCATTCGGTCGAGGCGGCCGGAAACCTGCTGGTGCTGCGCACCCCGCCCGGTTCGGCCCATCTGGTCGGCCTCGCGCTCGACCAGGCGAAGCTCCCCGAGATCGCCGGCACGATCTGCGGCGACGACACCCTTTTCGTCGCGCTGCGCGACGGCGTTCAGGCGGCGGCGGTGGAGGCGCGCTTCCGCCACCTCGCCGGTGCCGCCGCGCGCTGACCCGCTCCACGCCATCTCAGAAGACAGGACCGAGACAATGACCCTCCCCCACCCCAAGAAAGTCGTCCTCGCTTATTCCGGTGGCCTCGACACCTCGATCATCCTCAAGTGGCTGCAGACCGAATATCGCGCCGAGGTCGTCACCTTCACCGCCGATCTCGGCCAGGGCGAGGAGGTCGAGCCGGCGCGGCGCAAGGCCGAGCTGCTCGGGATCCGGCCGGAGAACATCTTCATCGAGGACGTCCGCGAGGAATTCGTCCGCGATTACGTCTTCCCGATGTTCCGCGCCAACACGGTCTACGAGGGCCAGTATCTTCTCGGCACGTCGATCGCCCGGCCGCTGATCGCCAAGAAGCAGATCGAGATCGCGAGGCGGGTCGGCGCCGACGCGGTCTGCCACGGCGCCACCGGCAAGGGGAACGACCAGGTTCGGTTCGAGCTCGGCTATTACGCACTGGAGCCCGACATCCGCGCCGTCGCGCCGTGGCGCGAATGGGAGTTCGGCAGCCGCGAGGCGCTGATCCGCTTCGCCGAGGACCATCAGATCCCGATCGCCAAGGACAAGCGCGGCGAATCCCCCTTCTCGATCGACGCCAACCTCCTCCACTCCTCGTCGGAAGGAAAGGTGCTCGAGGATCCGGCGGTCGAGGCGCCCGAATATGTCCACCAGCGCACGATCTCGCCCGAGGATGCCCCGGACACGCCGACCGTGATCGAGATCGGCTTCGAGCATGGCGATCCGGTGTCGATCGACGGCGAGATCCTCTCGCCGGCGGCTTTGCTCACCCGCCTCAACCAGCTCGGCCACGACAACGGCATCGGCCGGCTGGACCTGGTCGAGAACCGCTTCGTCGGCATGAAGTCGCGCGGCGTCTACGAGACCCCCGGCGGCACGATCCTGCTCCCCGCGCACCGCGCCATCGAGTCGATCACCCTCGACCGCGGCGCCGCCCACCTCAAGGACGAGATCATGCCGCGCTACGCGAGCCTGATCTACAACGGCTTCTGGTTCTCGCCGGAGCGCGAGATGCTGCAAGCGCTGATCGACAAGAGCCAGGAGTACGTCACCGGGACGGTGCGGATGAAGCTCTACAAGGGCAATGCCACGGTCATCGGCCGCGAGAGCCCGCTCGCGCTCTACGACCAGGATCTGGTGACGTTCGAGGAAGGTTCGGGCAGCTACGACCAGCGCGACGCCGCCGGCTTCATCAAGCTCAACGCCCTGCGTCTCCGCATCGGCGCCAATCGCGCCAAGAAGGCGCAGCGCGGCTGAACAACGGACCAATGCCTCCCCGTCGCCGCAGGCGATGGGGAGGATTGGCGCTACAGCCGGATCAGCACGATCCCGGTACCAATCAGCCCGGCGGCGAGCCAGCGGCGGGGGCCGACCCGCTCGCCGAGGAACAGCGCGCCGATCAGCAGCGCGAACAGCACGCTGGTCTCGCGCAGGGCGGCGACCAGAGCGAGCGGGGCCTGGGTGAAGGCCCAGATCGCGATCCAGTAGGAGCCGAGCGACATCGCCCCCGTGGCGAGGCCGGGCCGCCACGCCGCCGCCACGGCCTCTCCGATCGCTCTCGGGCCGCGGACGACCGTGCCGGCCGTCATCATCGCCAGCCCGTCGATCACGAACAGCAATAGGGCGAAGCCGGAGACCGATTGGGCGAGACGTGCGCCGATGCCGTCGGCCATCGTATAGCCGGCGGTGAAGCAGGCGGTGCCGAGCGCCCAGGCGAGCGCCCGACGGCTCGCGCCGCCGCGCCCGCCGCCCGCCATCAGCAGGATGCCGCCGGCGATCGCCGCGATCGCGGCGTAGCGGCCCGGCGTCATCGTTTCGCCGAGCGCGACCAGGCCGACGTCGGCGACGATCAGCGGCGCCGTGCCGCGCGAGACCGGGTAGACTTCGCTGAGGTCGCCGTGGCTATAGGCCCGGATCAGGAACAATTTGTAGCCGGTGTGCAGCGCCGAGCCGAGCAGCAGCCAGGGCATGGCCGCGGCCGCGGGCGGCGCGAAGAAGGGGGTGAGGAGGAGCGCGATGCCGCTCTGCATCAGCGCCATCACCAGCATCGACGCGAATCGATCGAGGCCGAGCTTCACCACCGCATTCCAGCTCGCATGGAGCAAAGCGGCGAACAGCACGGCGAAGAAGACCGGCGCCGTCACGGCCGGTCACGCAAGGGAGGCTCGGCCCGGATCGCTGCCTGCGCCTCCCCCCTCACCGCGTCTCGGCTACTCGCGCGCGCCCGGTTCGTGGCGATGCTCGCCGCGAACCCAGCGCACCGTTCCGGTCGAGGCGCGCATCACCACGCTGTCGGTGGTGACCATGTTGCGGCGCCGCTTCACGCCCGACAGCAGCGAGCCGTCGGTGACCCCGGTCGCCGCGAAGATCACGTCGCCGCGGGCGAGATCGTTCAGATCGTAGATGCGATCGAGATCCTCGACGCCCCAGCGCGCGGCGCGGCCCCGCTCGGCGTCGTTGCGGAAGACGAGCCGGCCCTTGAACTGGCCGCCGACGCAGCGTAGCGCCGCCGCGGCGAGCACGCCTTCCGGCGCGCCGCCCTGCCCCATGTAGACGTCGATCGTGGTGTCCGGATCGGTGACCGCGATCACCCCGGCGACGTCGCCGTCCGGGATCAGCTGGATGCCGCAGCCGACGGCGCGCAGCTCGGCGATCAGCGCCGAGTGGCGCGGGCGATCGAGGACGCAGACGATGATCTCGGCCGGATCGACGCCCTTGGCGGCGGCGACGGCCCGGACGTTCTCGGCCGGCGACTTGTCGAGATCGATCACGCCCTCCGGATAACCGGGGCCGACGGCGAGCTTGTCCATGTAGACGTCGGGGGCATTGAGCAGGCAGCCCTCCTCGGCGATGGCGAGCACGGCGAGCGCGTTGGGGCCGGCCTTGGCGGTGATCGTCGTCCCTTCGAGCGGATCGAGGGCGATGTCGATGCGGGGGCCGCTGCCCTGTGCCGCGCCGACCTTCTCGCCGATGTAGAGCATCGGCGCCTCGTCGCGCTCGCCCTCACCGATCACGACGGTGCCGTCGAATTCGAGCTGGTTCAGCGCCTCGCGCATTGCCTCCACGGCGGCATGGTCCGCCGCTTTCTCGTTGCCGCGTCCGACGAGCTTCGAAGCCGCGACCGCGGCCGCCTCCGTCACGCGCACCATTTCCAGCACCAGCACGCGATCGAGAACGTGGCTTGCCGTGACCATCTGATCTGTCATCCTCTCTAATGCCCCCAAGGGCCGCGATAGGGGAGGCCTATGGCAAAGTCGAGGATGGTAGCCTTAACAGCGTTGCCCCTTTCGACCTTTCCCGCGCCTGCCGCCGCCGATCCGCCGGCGATCAGCGCCGAAGCGGCGATAAGCCGGCAGCGCGATCAGCTCCTCGACGGAAGTGGGATCGGCTGCCGGAGGGGCGGCGACGAGGAGATCGTCGTCTGCGGCAGTCGCAACGACGATCGCGAGCCTCTCGCGGCCCAACGGGTTCCCGGCGAGCGGGTCCACCTTCTTCCCAGCGAGCCGCCCTCGGCCCTCGCGGCGATGAGCGCGGGCGAGCGAAGCTGCGCGGAGAGCCGCGCCTGCGGCGCGACGATCGATTTCCTCAAGGCCGGGAAGGTGCTGGTGAAGATCGGCAAGCACATCCTCGGCGACGACGATTAGCGGCAGCGCTGCGGCTGGCACTTTTCCGCCGTTTGCTTGTATTGAACGGGGGAAGAGGACCGCCATGACCGACCAGAAGACCGCGGACAAAGGCTTCGCAACCCCGCCGCTCCTCAGCCTCGAGGAGATGCAGCACTGGACGTGGGTGATGGGCCGCGCCCAGCAATTGATGATGGAGCATGTCGCCCGCCAGTTCGGCGAGGCGAAGCCGCCCGAGCCGGCGGCGCTCGCCCAGCAGCTGCCGTGGATGAACATGTTCCCGGATCCGGCGAAGCTGGCGGAGCAGCAGGTCGCGCTTTGGACCGAGGGGATGACGCTGTGGCAGCGCGCGCTCGGCTTCGACGGCGGCAGGAGCGAGCTGGCGGAGAAGGCCGATCGCGACAAGAGGTTCAATGCCCCGCAATGGCAGGACAACCCTTTGTTCGACATGATCCGCCAGAGTTATCTGCTGGTCTCCGAGCGGCTGCTCGGCTCGGTCGACGCGATCGAAGGCATCGACTCGCGGCAGCGCGAGAAGCTCCGCTTCCTCACCCGCAGCTTCGTCGACGCCATGGCGCCGTCCAACTTCGCGCTGACCAATCCCATGGTGATCGAGCGCGCGATCGAGACCAAGGGCGAGAGCCTGCTCAAGGGCCTCGAGAACATGCTGCGCGATCTTTCCAAGGGGCAGCTCACCCACACCGATCCGACTGCCTTCGAGGTCGGGCGCAACATCGCCGTCACGCCCGGCAAGGTGGTCAAGCGCACGCCGCTCTACGAGCTCGTGCAATATTCGCCGACGACGGACGAGGTGCACGAGACGCCGCTGATCATCTTTCCTCCCTGGATCAACCGCTATTACATCCTCGATCTCAACCCGAAGAAGAGCTTCATCCGCTGGGCCGTCGAACAGGGGCTGACCGTCTTCGTCGTCTCGTGGAAATCGGCCGACGAGAGCCTCGCGAGCACCACGCTCGACGATTATGTCGTCAACGGCCAGGTCGACGCGATCGACACGGTGCGGGACCTGCTCGGCGTCGAAAGCGTCCACGCGATCGGCTATTGCGTGGCGGGAACGACCCTGGCCTGCACCCTCGCCCTGCTCGCCGCCCGCGGCGAGGCGGACAAGGTCGCGAGCGCCACCTTCTTCACCGCCCAGGTCGATTTCTCCGAAGCGGGGGATCTGAACCTGTTCGTCGCCGACGAAACGCTGCAGCTGATCGAGCAGATGTCGGCCGACAAGGGCTATCTCGACGGACGCTACATGGCGGCGACGTTCAACATGCTGCGCGGCCGGGACCTGATCTGGAATTATGTCGCCAACAATTACCTGCTCGGGGAGGATTACCCGCCGTTCGATCTGCTGCACTGGAACGGCGACACCACCAACCTCCCGGCGAAATGGCACCAGGCCTATCTCCGCGACTTCTACCGCGACAACAAGCTGGTGACCCCAGGGGCGATCACCGTGGCCGGCGTCCCGATCGACCTCGGCAAAGTCCGCACGCCGAGCTACGTCCAGGCCGGGCGCGAGGATCATATCGCGCCGGCCCACAGCGTCTGGAAGATCACCGATCATTTCTCGGGGCCGGTCCGCTTCGTGCTCGCCGGATCCGGCCACATCGCCGGCGTGGTCAACCCGCCGGAGGCGCAGAAATACCAGTATTGGACGAATGGTGCGAAGGTCTCGAGCCTCGAGGAGTTCGTCGCCGGCGCGACCGAGACCAAGGGCAGCTGGTGGCCCGACTGGATCGGATGGATCGGCGCGCAGTCCGAGCGCAAGGTCCAGGCCAAGGGCGCGCGGCAGCCCGGCGGAGGCAAATTGAAGGCCTTGGAAGACGCACCCGGCAGCTACGTCAGGGCGCGCTGATCCGGATTGCGCCGGCGTCCGCCGACGTCGAACTCCGCTCGATTTGTGCAGCGCACAAAATTGCTTGAATCGGCGCGCACGATGCCTTATGTTGCGATGCAGCAAAGGGCTGAGGTGATCGATATGGCTGACGAGAACACCAAGATCGAAGCAACCGTCGACGCGGCGACCGCCGCACCGGCCGAGGCCTCGCAGCCGGCCGAGATCGCTGCTCCGCAGCCGGAACCCGCTGCCGCTCCCAAGGCGGCGGCTCCGGCGCCGAAGCCGGCGCGTCGCTCGGCGCCTCGGCGCAAGGCTGCTCCGGCCAAGGCGAGCCCCGCTCCGGCCGTGGCCAGGAAGGCCGCCAAGGGCGGAACCAGGACGAAAGGCCCGACCAGCGCATCGCGCAAGCCGGCGCCGAAGAACACCGCTCCGGCGGCGGCCGCGGCCGCCCCTGCCGGCGCCAAGACCACGATCCAGACCAGATTCACGAACGAAGGGACCAAGACCATGTTCAACGACACCAACAATGTTGCCGAGCGCGTCCAGGCCGTCTTCGGCGACGTCAACGAGCGCGCCAAGAACACGATCGAGCGCAACACCCGCATCGCCGAGGAGCTGACCGAGCTCGGCCGCGGCAATGTCGAAGCGCTCGTCGCCTCGACCAAGGTTGCCGCCCGCGGCGTCGAGACGATCGGCCAGGAAGTCGCCGAGTTCGGCCGCAAGAGCTTCGAGGACGCCTCGGCGGCCCTCAAGAGCCTCGCCGAGGTGAAGTCGCCGACCGACTTCTTCCGCCTGCAGGGCGAGTTCGCGCGCAGCCAGTTCGACGCCCTCGTCGCCGAGAGCTCGAAGCTGAGCGAGACCGTGATCAAGCTCGCCGGCGAGGTCGCCGAGCCGATCACCAATCGCGCGACCGTCGCTGCCGAGCGCGTCCGCACCGCCGTCGCCCTCTAAGCGACTGCAACCGAATAGAGGCGGTTCGTCCCGTGGGGGGCGGGCCGCCTCTTTCGTTTCCGCGCGCGCGGTACGTCAGGCGTTCCCTTTGTCCGTGCCCTGGCCTAAAGGCCGCGGAACCCGCCGGGACGTGCGACATTATCGGCTGCGGCAGGAGCGAGACCCTTGCCGGGAAAGCGCCCGGTGCAATATTTAGTGCATGCTTATGTCCTGGGACGAACACACGATCACGGCCGCCGGCGAGCGGAAAGGCGACGATGAGGGCACCGGCCTTGGCGTCGCGACGCGCACCCGTACCCGCACCAAGACGCCGTCGCCCTACAAGGTGCTGATGCTGAACGACGATTACACCCCGATGGAGTTCGTCGTGCTCGTCCTGCAGCGCTTCTTCAAGATGGGGATAGAGGACGCGACGCGAGTCATGCTCCAGGTCCACCAGCGCGGCGTCGGAGTCTGCGGCGTGTTCAGCTACGAGGTCGCCGAGACCAAGGTCGCCCAGGTGATCGACTATGCGCGGCAGAACCAGCATCCGCTGCAGTGCACGCTGGAAAAGGCCTGACACCCGTCTCTCGCGCGGCTGACCGGCCGGCGATCGCCCGCTACCAGCTTTCTCCACCGGACCTGCGGCCCTTACGGGGTCCCAAGCGGCCACTTGCGTGCGCACGCCAAGATATTAAGAGCCCGACGATGGATCGCATCATCATCCGGGGCGGCAAGCCCCTCAACGGCCGCATTCCCATTTCTGGCGCGAAGAACGCAGCCCTGACGCTGCTGCCCTGCGCGCTGCTGACCGACGAGCCGTTGACGCTGCGCAACCTGCCGCGGCTCGCCGACGTCGACAGCTTCGGCCATCTTCTGAACCAGCTCGGCGTCTCGACCACGGTCGAAGGCGCCAAGCCGGACGAGTTCGGCCGGGTGATGACGCTGCGCGCGTCGAGCATCGTCTCGACCGAAGCGCCCTATGACATCGTCCGCAAGATGCGGGCCTCGATCCTGGTCCTCGGTCCGCTGGTCGCACGCGAAGGCGAGGCGACCGTGTCCCTGCCGGGCGGCTGCGCGATCGGCATGCGACCGGTCGACCTGCACCTCAAGGCGCTCGAGGCGCTCGGCGCCGAGATCGAGATCACTTCGGGCTATGTGAGGGCCATTGCGCCGAAAGGCCGGCTGCAGGGCGGCACGATCAGCTTCCCCTTCGTCTCGGTCGGAGCGACCGAGAACGCGCTGATGGCGGCGGTGCTCGCCGAAGGCACGACCGTGATCGAGAATGCGGCGCGCGAGCCGGAGATCACCGATCTCGCCAAGTGCCTGATCGCGATGGGCGCCGAGATCGAGGGCCTGCGTACCGACACGCTGACCATCCACGGCAAGGACCGGCTGCACGGCGCGACCTATTCGGTCATGCCGGACCGGATCGAGGCGGGCAGCTATGCCTGCGCTGCGGGCATTACCGGCGGATCTCTCGAGCTGGTCGGCGCGCGCAAGGAGACGATGCCCTCGATCCTCTCCAGCCTCACCGATGCGGGCCTGATCGTCGAGGACACGGCGGACGGCATCCGCGTCAGCGCCGACGGCGGGCTGAAGCCGCTGTCGATCTCGACCGCGCCCTATCCGGCCTTCCCGACCGACATGCAGGCGCAGTTCATGGCGATGCTGACCCTCGCCGAAGGCACCAGCCTGCTCACCGAGACGATCTTCGAAAATCGCTACATGCACGTTCCGGAGCTGCAGCGGATGGGCGCCGAGATCGACGTGCGCGGCCGCTCGGCGGTGGTGAAGGGCGTGCCGGCGCTGCACGGCGCTCAGGTGATGGCGACCGACCTTCGCGCCTCGATGAGCCTGGTGCTCGCGGGGCTCGCGGCCTCGGGCGAGACCCAGGTCCACCGCGTCTACCACCTCGACCGGGGCTACGAGCGTCTCGAGGAAAAGCTATCGGCGGTCGGCGCCGATATCGAGCGCGCCAGCGACGGCTGAGGGGATTTCTCCTCCCCTGCAAGCGGAGGTGGCGCGCGCAAGCGCGACGGAGAGGTGTCAGCGGCTTCGTGTAAGGCTCGGCATCGGAGCGCCTGGACGCCCCGCGGCCTCCATAGCGAACGACCCTGCCTCGCGTAGAGATCGGTGCTGACACCCCTCCGGCAGGCTGCGCCTGCCACCTCCCCTCGAAGGGGAGGAAGGGAGTCAGGCGAGCAGTTCGATGCTGTGGATCAGCAGGCCGACGAGGCCGCCGACCAGAGTGCCGTTGATCCGGATATATTGCAGGTCCTTGCCGACGGCATTCTCCAGCCGCCCGGTGATCGTCCGCGCGTCCCAGCCGCGCACCGTCTCCGAGACGAGGGTGACGATGCCGCTGCCGTAAGCGGCGACCACGCCGACCACGCTGCGCCGGGCGAACTTGTTGATCGCGCGCTTGAGCCGCGGATCCTGCTGGACGGTCTCGCCGAGCTGGCGCAGCGCCTCGCCGAACTTGCCGGCAAGCACCGTGTCCGGATCGCGGGCGGCGCGCAGCAGCGCCGCGCGGCTGTTCTCCCAGAGGCCGCCGACCCAGTCGTTGACCGACCGGTTGGCGAGGATCTCGTTCTTCCAGCCCTCGACCTTCGCCTTGGTCTCCTCGTCCCACTGCATGTCCCAGGCGAGGGCGGCGAGCCCCTCCTCCGCTTTCTCTCGAAGCGGATGGTGGGGATCCACGGCCATGTCGATCGTCAGGCGCCGCAGCCCGTCGATGATCGCGTCTGCGAGCTTCTCGTCCAGGCCGGCGAGGCGGATGATCCAGCCGGCCTTCTGATGCACCATCGCGCGGACGATGTCCTCGTTCGCGTCGAGCGTCCGGCCCGCCCAGGTGACGATCGAATCGAGCATCGGCACGTGCCGTTCCTCGGTGATCGCCGCCTCGAGCGTCTTGCCGAGCAATGGCGAGACGTCGAGCGTCCTGAGGCGGGAGGCCACCGCGGCCTTCACCATACCGCCGAGCCGCTCCTCGTCGAGCGACTCCAGGAGGCTGGCAAGCAGCCGCGAGGCGCCCTCGCGCAGACGTCCCTCGGGCGGCGGATTGGCGAGGAAACGGCCGATCGCGCCGGCGATGTCGACGTTGCGCATCCGCCTCGCGACCACCGACGGGATCAGGAAGTTGTCGCGCAGGAAGGAGGCGAGCGTCTCGCCGATCCGGTCCTTGTTGCGCGGGATGATGGCGGTGTGGGGGATCGGCAGGCCGAGCGGGTGACGGAACAGGGCGGTGACCGCGAACCAATCGGCCAGGCCGCCGACCATCGCGGCCTCGGCGAAGGCCCGGACGAAGCCCCAGCCCGGGTGCAGGTGCTGAAGCGACGTCGCGAGGGCGAAGACCCCCGCCATGGCGACCAGCATGAAGGTGGCGAGCAGCCGCATGCGGCGATAGCCGGCGACCGCCTGGCCGTTGCCATTAGTGGAGAGACGCAGCGGGGACGGACGACCGGCGGGGTTCATTGCCCCACCAATCGTCCGCTCCGCTTTTTGTTCACTCGGCAGGCTGCTGCGCCGCCGGAGCGGGGCCGTGGTCCTCCGGGCCTCGATAGGTGATCAGCCGGCGAGTGTAGCGGCCCAGCCGCCGCTCGACGCCCAGGGCGAGCGAGAAGGAGGCCGGCACGATCACCAGGGTGAGCACGGTCGAGAGGATCAGGCCGCCCATCACGGTGATGCCCATCGGCGCGCGCCACGAGCTGTCGCCGGACAGCGAGATGGCGGTCGGCACCATACCCGCGACCATCGCGACCGTGGTCATCACGATCGGCTGGGCGCGCTTGTGGCCCGCGTCGATGATCGCGGTGAACTTGTCGACGCCCTTGTCCATCTCCTCCAGCGCAAAATCGATCAGCAGGATCGAGTTCTTCGCGACAATGCCGATCAGCATCAGGATGCCGATGTAGACCGGCAGCGAGATCGGATTGCCGGTCGCCATCAGGGCGAGCGTGCCGCCGAGCGGAGCGACGAGCAGCGACGCCATGTTCACGAACGGCGGCATGAAGCGCTTGTAGAGCAGGATCAGCACCGCGAGCACGAGCAGGATGCCCGCGACGACGGCGATGATGAAGTTGGTGATCAGCTCGCCCTGCCACTTGCTCATGCCGGATTCGATGCGGTTGACGCCGAGCGGCAGGTTCTGGAGCGTCGGCAGCGCCAGGATCTTCGGCATCGCGTCGCCGCTGACCTTGCCGGGGGCGAGATCGGCGCCGACGGTCACGCGCCGGACCTGATTGATCCGCTCGATCCGGGTCGGACCGGCGCCGAAGCCGATGTCTGCGACCAGCTTCAGCGGAACCGAGCCGCCGGTCGTGGTCGGCACCGGCAGGTTCTGGATCGTCGAGAGCTTCTGCCGGGCGTTCTGGTTCAGCGCGACGCGGATGGGGATCTGCCGATCCGAGAGCGAGAAGCGGGCGCTGTTCTGATCGATGTCGCCGAGCGTCGCGATGCGGATCGCCTGGCTGAGCGCTCCCGTCGTCACGCCGAGGTTGGCGGCGAGATCGAGGCGTGGGCGGATCGTGATTTCCGGCCGCTGCAGATCGCCCTGGACGCGCGGTGCCGTGATCTCCGGGATCTGCTGCATCTCCTCGGCGAGCTTGTTGGCGACCACCTGCAGCTTGGCGGGATCGTCGCTGCCGAGCGTGATCATGATGTCGCGGCCGCCGCCGAACTGCGAGCGGAAGGAGACACGGGCATCGGCGATCTGCTGCAGCTGCGGCGCCACGGCCCGCTCGATCTCGGTGCTTTCGCGCTCGCGATCCTCCTTGAGGCGCGCGGTGACGTTGGCACTGCCGACGTTGACCCGGGCGTAGATCGACTGGACCTCGGGTACCTTCTTCAGGATTTCCTCGACCTGGCGCGCCACGGCGCCGGTCTGCGGCACCGTGGTGCCGGGCGCCATCTCGATGTTCGCGGTGATCAGCTCGGCATCGTTGGCCGGCTGAAAGGTCTGCGGGATCATCATGAACGTGCCGATCGTCGCCACGAAGGCGAGGAAGCCGCCGAGCACCGCGACCCAGCGGTGGCGCATCGTCCAACGCAGCACCGCCATGTAGACGTCCATCAGCCAGCCCTCGCCGTGCGACGCATGGCCTTTCGACTTCAGGAAATAGGCGGCGATCATCGGCGTGATCATGCGGGCGACGGCAAGGCTCATCAGCACCGCAACGACGACCGTGAAGCCGAAGTTCTTGAAGAACTGACCGGCGATGCCCGGCATCAGGCCGACCGGCAGAAACACGGCGACGATCGACATGGTGGTCGCGAGAACGGCGAGGCCGATCTCGTCGGCCGCGTCGATGGCGGCCTGATAGGCCGATTTGCCCATGCGCATGTGCCGGACGATGTTCTCGATCTCCACGATCGCATCGTCGACCAGCACGCCCGCCACCAGGCTCAGCGCCAGCAGGGTCATGCTGTTCAGCGTGAAACCCATCAGATCCATGAACCAGAAGGTCGGAATCGCCGAGAGCGGGATGGCGAGGGCCGAGATCGCGGTCGCGCGCCAGTCTCGCAGGAACAGGAAGACGACGATGACGGCGAGCAGCGCGCCTTCGAGCATCGCATCGCGCGCCGACTTGTACTGCTCCTTGGTGTATTTCACCCAGTTGGTCAGCTGGACAAACTTCACGTCCGGATTGCGCTTCTCGAGCGCCTTCAGCTTCTCGACGGCGCCGTCGAACACCGAGACGTCGGATTCGCCCTTGGCGCGCTGCATGCCGAAGCTCAGCACCTGCTGGCCGTTCTGCGTCGCATAGCCGCGGCGTTCGGCATAGAGGTCCTTCACGTCGGCGATGTCGGCGAGCTTCACGCTGCGGCCGTTGCCGATCGAGATCTGCGTCTGGCCGAGCTCGAAAGCGTTCTTGGCGTTGCCGAGGACGCGGACCGACTGTTCGGAGCCGGCGATCTCCGCGCGCCCCCCGGCCGCGTTGAGATTGACCGCGCGCAGCTGCTGATTGACCTGGCTGGCGGTGATGCCCAGCGCCTGCAGCTTGGCGGGATTGAGGATGACGCGGATTTCGCGGGAGACGCCGCCGCGGCGATCGACGCCGGCCATGCCGGGGACGGAGAGCAACTCCTTCGAGACGGTGTTGTCGACGTACCAGCTCAGCTGCTCGAGCGTCATGCTGGTCGAGACGACGGCGTAGCTGGCGAGATCGTTGCCGCTGGTATCCTCGCGCATGACCTGCGGCTCGAGGATGCCCTCGGGAAGATCGCCGCGGATCTGCTGGACCGCGTCGCGGATGTCGTTGACCGAGCGGTCGATCGGCGTGCCGATGTCGAGCTGGACGACCGTCGTCGAATTGCCTTCGCTGACGTAGGAGGTGATCTCGTCGACGCCCGAGATCGAGCGCACCGCCGCCTCGACGCGCTGCGCGACCTGGGTCTCGAGCTCGGTCGGGGCGGCGCCCGGCTGCGAGATCGAGATGATCGCCACCGGGAAGTCGATGTCCGGATCGTTCTGAACTTCCATCCGCATGAAGCTGACCAGGCCGGCGAGGCTCAGAGCCAGGAAGATGACGAGCGGCGAGACCGGATTGCGGATCGCCCAGGCGGAGATGTTGCGGAAGTTCATCGCTTCGATCCTTAGCGGGCGGCCGCGGCGCGGACGGGGATGACCTTCTGCCCCGGATTGAGGAAGGCGCCGGCGGACTGCACCACCCGCTCCGTGCCGTTCAGGCCGGCCATGACGGCGACGCCCTGATCGGAGACCTCACCGACGGTGATGTCGCGGCGGACCGTCTGGTTCTTGTCGTCGAGGATGTAGACGAAATTGCCCTTGTCGTCGCTCTGCACGGCGCTCTCCGGCAGCAGCGGCGCGTCGAAAGCGCCGGCCCGGATGGTCGCGCTGGCGAAGCCGCCGGGGCGCAGGACGCTGTTGTACGCCACCGCGATTCGGGCGTCGCCCTGGCGGGTCTGCGGATCGATCATCGGCGCAACCTGCCAGACACGGCCCTGGAAGCTCTGGCTCGAGCCGACGGGAGTCACCGTTGCCGGAACGCCGACCGACACGCGTGCGAGGTCCTCCTGGCTCAGGCGGGCACGCAGTTCCAGCTCGCCGCCCTGGGCGATGCGGAACAGCGCGCCGGAGCCGCCGCTGACCACCTGGCCCGCTTCGACGTTGCGGGCGAGCACCAGGCCGGCCGCGGGTGCGCGAACATCGAGGCGGCCGATGCGGGCGCGGGCGGCGCCGAGCTGGGCCTGGGCGACCCGAACGCGGGCGTTCGCCGCATCGCGCGTGGCGAGGCGCCGCTCGACGTCGGCCTTGGAGACGAAGCCGCGCGAGACCAGCGCCTGCGCGCGCTCCAGCTCCTGCTGGGCGAGGCGGGCGTCGGCGCGGGCGACCTCGATCGAGGCGGCGAGCTGCTGCGCCTCCTGCGACTGGACGGAGCGCTCGATGACTGCGAGGGTCTGGCCGGCGCCGACCCACTGGCCGGGCTCGACGAGTACGCGGGTGACCATGCCGCCTTCGCCGGCGATGCCGACCGGCATGTCGCGGCGCGCTGCGAGCGAGCCGGTCGCGCTGATCTCGCGCACGACCTGCTGGCGGCCGGGAACCATGACGCTGACGCGAGGCATCTGGCCGTTGCCCGGTCCGCCCGGCGCCCCGCCCTCGACGTTCACGGCGACCTTGGTCTCGTCGCCGGCCGGCTTGCCCCGACCGAACAGGAAGACGGCGACGACGATCAGGACGAGCGCGGCGGCAGCGGCCAGGATGATGTTCCGACGCTTGCGCCGGCGCGCGAGCGTCACGTCGTCAATCTGCTCGACCTCGAGAGCGTCGCTGCTCCATTTACCCTGCTGCACGTTCATCTCTTTTCATTCCCCAAAACCGCGTGCGGCGCCCCGCTTCAGCCACTGTGTTAGCTGAATAAGTCACTCGCCTCAAGCCAAAACTGCCCGGCGCGCCCCCTGCGCCAGCGGAACCCCGCTTTACAGATTTTGTTGGAACAAGACCATCGTGCATAAGAGCCGGCGCCGATTACGCCGCAAAATGGGCAAGGGAGGACTAGATGAACCTGATGAGCGACTATGGCTTTCTAGGGTGGATCATTATCGGCGCGCTGGCCGGAATCATCGCAAAAGCGATCATGCCCGGCAGGGATCCGGGCGGCTGCATCGTCACCATTCTCCTCGGCGTCGCCGGCGCCTTGCTCGCCGGCTTCATCGGCAATGCGGTCGGCTGGTACCGCCAGGGAGAGGGCGCGGGATTCATCGCCGCGATCCTCGGCGCGATCGTGATCCTCTTCATCTATCGCCTGATCGCCAACCGGCGCACCTGAGCCGCGGCCGGAGCTTGAACGCCTGAGGTGGAAGCCCCCTGCGCTTCCACCGAAAGCGTGAACAACGGCGCTTCTCCCCCGGGCCTAACGCCGGGTCGCGGCCTTCATCCCGGCGACGAATCCGCGGACCGCTTCGGCCTCCCCGCCGCGATTGTCGGCGATCAGGCGGACGATCGCCGATCCCGAGATCACGCCCGCCGCCCCCGCCTCGATCGCCGAGGCGACGTGGTCGGGTCGGGAAATGCCGAAGCCGAACACCGGCGGCGGCGCGCCGAAGGCTCGAAGCGTGCCGAGAAGCTGCGAATGCGCGAAGCGCACCTCCTCGTCCGCGCCGGTGACGCCGGACCGGGCGACGCAATAGGTATAGCCCGCCCCTTCCCTGGCGAGGCGGCGGAGGGTCTGCTCCGGCGTGTTCGGCGCCGCGATCAGCACCGGGGCGACGGCGGCGGCGCGCGCCGCCTCAAGATAGGGCGGGGCTTCGAACAGCGGCACGTCGGCGACCAGAACGCTGTCGACGCCGGCGGCGCGGGCGGCGGCGTAGAAGGCCTCCCGGCCCCGCGCGACGACGATGTTGGCATAGGTGAGCACCCCGACCGGGATCTCGGGATGCCGCGCCCGGAAATCGGTGAGAAGCGCAAAGCAGTCCGCCGGCGTGACGCCGCGGCCGAGCGCGCGCACCGCGGCCGCCTGGATCACCGGCCCGTCGGCCACCGGATCCGAGAAGGGAATGCCGACCTCGAGCATGTCGGCGCCGCCTTCGACCAGAGCGTCGAGAATGCCGGCGCTGGTCTCCAGATCCGGATCGCCGAGCATGACGAAGGCGCCGAACGCCCCCTCCCTCTGCGCGTCGAGGCGGCGGAACATGGCATCATAGCGGCTCATGCGGCATCTCCCGCGAGGAGGCGCTGCGCCTGCTCCATGTCCTTGTCGCCGCGGCCGGAGAGATTGACGACGAGGATCGTCTCCTCCTGCGCCGCTTCCGCCATGTTGAGGGCATGAGCGAGAGCATGGGCCGATTCGAACGCGCAGACGATCCCCTCGGTGCGCGCGAGAAGAGCGAAGGCCGCGAGCGCCTCGCGATCGGTGGCGCCGACATATTCGGCACGGCCGCTGTCCTTGAGAAAGGAATGCTCGGGACCGACCGCTGGGTAATCGAGGCCGGCGGAGACCGACCAGGTGTCGGCGACCTGGCCGTCGCGATCCTGCAGGAGGTAGGTCTCAGAACCGTGGAGGATGCCCGGACGGCCGCGCAGCAGCGTCGCGCCATGCTCGTCGCCATCGATGCCGCGGCCGCCGGCCTCGACCCCGATCAGCCGCACGCCCTCGTCGTCGACGAAATCGGCGAACATGCCCATGGCGTTGGACCCGCCGCCGACACAGGCGATGACGGCGTCGGGAAGCCGCCCCTCTTCCTCGAGGATCTGGGCGCGCGCCTCCTGGCCGATGATGCGTTGGAATTCGCGCACCATCAGCGGGAAGGGATGCGGTCCGGCGACCGTGCCGAGGAGATAATGGGTGTCCTCGAAGCTGGCCGTCCAGTCGCGCAGCGCCTCGTTGACCGCGTCCTTCAGCGTCTGGCCGCCGCTCGTCACCGGGATCACCTCGGCGCCCATCAGCTGCATGCGGAAGACGTTCAGCTTCTGCCGCTCGACATCGTGCGCGCCCATGTAGATCCGCGTCTTCAGCCCGAACAGCGCGCCGGCGAGCGCGGTCGCGACCCCGTGCTGGCCGGCGCCGGTCTCGGCGATGATCCGGGTCTTGCCCATCCGCTTCGCCAGCAGGGTCTGGGCGAGCACCTGGTTGGTCTTGTGCGCCCCGCCGTGGAGCAGGTCCTCGCGCTTCAGATAGATGCGAACGCGGGCATTGCCGAGATTGCGGCAGCGGGTCAGCGGCGTCGGGCGGCCAGCATATTTGACGAGGAGCTCGTCGAGCTCGGCGCGGAACGCCTCATCCTTCTGCGCATCGACAAAGGCCTGCTCCAGCGCCTCGAGCGCCGGCATCAATATCTCCGGAACATAGGCGCCGCCAAAGGCGCCGAAACGGCCGTTCATCAGCACGAGCTTGCATCCTTTCTGACCGGCAGCCGCAACGCCTCGAAGAAGGCCTGGAGCCGGCCGGCATCCTTCCTGCCCGGCGCCATCTCGACGCCCGAGCTCACATCCAGGGCATAGGCCCCGACCTGCGACGCCGCACGGGCGTTCGCGGGCTCGAGGCCGCCGGCGAGGATCGCCCGCGGCAGATCGGCGCGGCCGGCGAGCCGCTCCCAATCGAAGGCAACGCCGGTGCCGCCCGACCCGCCGCTGCGCGCCGTATCGAACAAGGTACGGTCAGCCCCCAGCCGCGGATCGGGAACGTCCGCGCCGACTGCGGCGGCGGCCCAGATCTCCACCTCCGCAGGCAAGTGGGCGCGCAGCGCGCGGATATAGCCGGCGTCCTCCTCGCCATGAAGCTGGACGGCATGGAGGCCGAGCGCCAGCGCGGCATGGGCGACCTGCGCCACCTTCTCGTTGCGGAACACGCCGACCGCCGGGATTCCCGCGGCCGCCGCAATCTCATGGGCTTGGCCGACGCTGACCGCCCGCGGCGTGTGGGGCACCATGATCAGGCCGGCGAACGAGGCGCCGTTCAGCGCCGCCGTTGCGGCGTCGTGCGGATCGGTGAGGCCGCAAACCTTGACCCGGCCGAAGGTCAGCGCGCGGGCGGCCAGGGCCGGATCGGGCGCGCCCATCAGCGAGGACCCGACCAGAAAGGCATCGGCGTGCGCCGCGAGCCGCTCGACGTCGGCCCTGCTCTCGATCCCGGATTCGGCGACGAGGATCCGGTCGGACGGCACCAGCGGCGCGAGCCGCTCGGTGACGGCGAGATCGACCTCCAGCGTCTTCAGCTGCCGGTTGTTGATGCCGATGATCTCCGCATCGAGCGCGAGGGCGCGGCGAACCTCCTCCTCGGTATGGGTCTCGACCAGGGCGTCCATGCCGAGCCGGCGGGCCTCGGCCATGACCGCGGCGGCCTCTTCATCCTCGAGAACGGAGAGCATCACCAGCACGGCGTCGGCGCCGTGGAGCCGCGCCTCGGCCACCTGGCGCGGATCGACGACGAAATCCTTGGCGAGGATCGGCCCCGAGAAGGCGCGGCGCACCGCCTCGAGATCGGCATAGGAGCCGCCGAAATAAGGCGTATCGACGAGCACGCTGATCGCATCCGCGGCGCCGCTATAGCCCCGGGCGATCACCGCCGGATCGGCGCCGGCGCGGAGCACGCCCTTCGAGGGCGAGGCCCTCTTCACCTCCATGATGAACCGCGCCCCGGGAGCGCGCAGCGCAGCCTTGAGGCTGCGCGGCGTCGGCTCGGCGCGTCCGCGCAGCTCGTCCAGCGAGATGCCGGCGAGCCGCTCGGCAACGTCGACGCGCTTGCGGGCGACGATTTCGCCCAGCACACCACCCGGATCAAGCATTGGTCACCTCGACATAATCAACGAGACGACGATATGCCGCCCCGCTGCGCAGGGCCTCGAGCGCGAGCCCGGCACCCTCGCCGAGCGTCGCGGCGAGGCCCGCCGTGAACAGCAGCGCCCCCGCGTTGAGCGCGACGACGTCGGTCTCCGCCTCGTCGCCCCTCCCCTCGAGCACCGCCTTCATCCTTCCGGCATTCTCCTCGGGTGCTCCGCCCTTCAGCACCTCAAGCGGACGGCGCTTCATGCCCGCATCCTCGGGCGTGAGGGTGAGCGCGTGAAGCGTGCCGCCGGCCAGCCGCATGGCGCGGGTCTCGCCATGCAGCGCGATCTCGTCGAGACCGGCGCCGTGGACCACCAGCGCCTGCTCGACACCGAGGGCGTCGAGAGTGAGCGCGACCGGCTCGATCAGCCGCGGATCGGCGACGCCGAGCAATTGCACCCGCGGCTCGGCGGGGTTCAGGCACGGCCCGAGCACGTTCATGATCGTGCGCACCTTGAGCGCGCGCCGCACCGGGCCCGCGTGGCGGAGCCCGGGGTGGTAATGCGGCGCGAACAGGAAGCAGAAGCCGGTCTCGTCGAGCGCGCGCCGCGAGACCGCGGCACTGACGTCGATCCGGGCGCCGAGCTGCTCGAGCACGTCGGCCGAGCCGCAGCGCGAGGTCACCGAGCGATTGCCGTGCTTGGCGACCGGCAGGCCGGCGGCCGCGGCGGCGAAGGCGGCGGCGGTCGAGACGTTGATCGATCCCGAGCCGTCGCCGCCGGTGCCGCAGCTGTCGGCGAACAGATAATCGGGCCGCTCGAACGGCTCGTCGGCCGCGCGGAGCGCCCGCGCCGCGCCGATCAGCTCCTCCGGAGTTTCGCCCTTGAGGCGGAGGGCGATCAGCATCGCCGCGATCGACGGTTCGGCGAGGCCGCCCTGGACGAGCGCGCCGAATAGGTGCCGCGCCTGCTCCCGGTCGAGCGAATGGCCGGAATAGAGGGCGGCCAGCGCCGTTTCGACGATCTCCTCGCGGATCTCGTCGGGATCGGCTGCGAAAGCGGCATTGCTGGTGGGCGGCATGGGTGAGTCCTGGAGCTGGGTCGTTTCCGGGAAATGGCGCGAAAAAAGAAAGGCCCGCCGAGGGCGGGCCTTGCTTCGGAGTTCGGACTAGGACGTCCTCTTCACCATCGATGCACGCGCGCCGCCGCCGAGGGGGTTTCCCACCACCAGCGCCATGCAAGAGCGATCGTCGGCATCGTCATGCTCCTCAAGTCGCCTCTAAACGGCGCTTCGTCAACCGCCTTTTCGCCGATGGTGCGGGAATGACCGAGCCGCGGCGTCGTTCAGAAACGATGCAGGCGCGCTCGCGTTAGCATCTTTCGGGTCCGAAACGTGGACCTCGCATTCGAGGAGTTCTTTCAATGATGCGTTCCCTGTTGATGGCGTCCGCCGTGGCGCTGTCGGCGCTGCCCCTTGCCGACGCGCACGCCCAGACGGCCCTCCCCGTCCAGACGATCACCGGCACGCGCCTCGACGTCGTGGCGACCGGCGAAGTCACGCGGGTGCCCGACATCGCGCAGGTCAGCACCGGCGTGATCACCACCGCGCCGACTGCCACCGCAGCGCTGGAGCAGAATGCCGCACAGATGCGCCGGGTCCGCGACGCGCTGCGCCGCGCCGGCATCGCCGATCGCGACATCCAGACCAGCGCGATCAATCTCTATCCCGATTATCGGCAGGACGAACGCGGCGGAAATCCGCAGCTGATCGGCTATCGCGCCCAGAACGAGGTGACCGTCCGCTTTCGCGATATCGCCAATACCGGCAAGATCCTCGACGCCCTCGTCGCCGAGGGTGCCAACCAGATCAACGGGCCGATGCTGTCGATCGACAAGCCGGAAGCGGCGCTGGACGAGGCGCGGGTAAAGGCGCTCGCCAATGCCCGGGCCCGCGCCGAACTCTACGCCCGCGCCGCGGGCAAGCGCGTGGGCCGGATCCTGTCGATCAGCGAGAGCGGCGGCGGCATTCCGGGGCCGGTCTACGGCCGGGTCGCCAACATGCGCGCGGAATCGACCAAGATCGATCCGGGCGAGCAGTCGCTCAGCGTCTCGCTGACGGTGAGCTTCGAACTGGAGTGAGATGAAACGAGAGGGGCCGCCCGGACGGATCCGGACGGCCCCTCGCTTGCCAACCGTGCGGTCTGCTTAGCGCAGGCTGCGACGGGTGAAGAGGTTGACGATCGCGAGCAGGATGATCGCGCCGAGCAGCGAGACGATGAACGAAGTAACGCTCAGGCCTTCGTTGATGTCGCCACGGCCGAACAGCAGGCCGCCGAGGAAAGCGCCGACGATACCGACGACGACATTGAGCAGGACGCCCTGCTGAGCGTCGCGGCGCATGATGATGCTCGCGAGCCAGCCGATGATGCCGCCAATGACGAGCCACACGATAATCGAAATGGGATCCATGACTTCCCTCCTGTTACTAGCCGACGAACCGGGCTGTTCGTGCGGCGGTCTGCGGGTAAGACGCTTGATTGAGGCTCTTGTTCCTGCCGAAACGATCTCCGGTGCGCGAGGCGAACCGGTCGGGCGTCCGGCAAGGGGCGGTTTCTCGTTGGCGATCAGCGGCTTGGCCGACGTTCCGGAAGCCGCTGCCCTGTACTTCGTCGGCGGCCGCTCTAGTTTGGCCGCAATCAAGCCGGAGTCCCCATGCGCATCTTCCTCGCCCTCCTGCCTCTCCTGATCGCCGCGCCCGCGGCAGCCGCCCCCGAGCTCGGCCAGCGCACCGGCCAGCCCGAACAGCTCTTCTCCGGCATCGGCGAGGGGACCTCCGACTCGGCTCTCGAGGCCGAGATCGCCGCGGCGGCGGCGCATCCGCTCGGCTCGCTCGCCAACCCGGTGCGGGTCGGCGGGCCGGAGGGCGAGCGCGCCTATATCGCCCGCCTGCGCTGCGCCGATGGCAGCCGCCCGCAGATCGGCGCCCGCGCCGACGGCGGCGTCGGCGGCTTCGGCTCGGTGGTGAGCGTCTATCCGCTCGATTGCGGCGCGGCGGCGCCGGGCCGGACCAGCCTGATGCTCGACATGTACCACGAGGAGCATCGCGAGGACCGCGCTCCGGCAGGGTTCGCGATCGTCGCTCGCTAAGGGCCGTCTTCCCTTGCAAGCGACGGAGGGCCGCACGACCGCGGGCTTGCACGCCGCCGTGCGGCCTTTATGTCGCTGGCGATGCGTGCGTTTCTCCGCTGGGCCGGAACGGTCCTTCTCTTCACCATGGTCGCGATCTGCCTGGCACCGAGCGTCGCGATGCCGTTCCTCGACCGCATCTATTACGAGGGGCCGGCGAGCGATCATTTCGACGGCGCCCGTTTCTTCAACCCCGGGGTGAAGGCGGCAAGCCACGGCCGCGGCGGGCCGGCCACCTATCTCAACCGCTGGATCAAGGGCGACCAGCGCGCGGCCTGGCCGGAACATGTGCCGGTCAGCCCCAGCAAGCCGCCGGTCCGGGTCGACGGGCAGCGAATGCTGGTCACCTGGGTGGGCCACGCCACGGTGCTGGTCCAGACCCAGGGGCTCAACATCCTGACCGATCCCGTCTGGTCGGAGCGCGCTTCGCCTTTCTCGTTCGCCGGACCCAAGAGGGTGCGCGCGCCCGGCGTGCGCATGGCCGACCTGCCGAAGATCGATCTCGTCCTGATCAGCCACAACCATTACGACCATCTCGACCTGGCGACGCTGAAGCAGCTCTGGGCGCGCGACCGGCCGAAGATCGTCACCGGCCTCGGCAACGATACGATCCTGCGGACCGAGGGCATCGAGGCGATCGCCGCCGACTGGGGCGAGGAGGTGCCGATCGGGCCCGCCGCCGGCGTACGGATCCTGCGCAACCACCATTGGAGCTCGCGCTGGGGCGTCGACCGCAACCGCGCCTTGTGGTCGGCCTTCTCGGTGCGGCTGCCCGGCGGATCGATCTTCTTCGCCGGCGACACCGGGATGAGCGACGGCCGCTGGGTGGACGAGGCGGCGACGCGCGGCCCCTATCGCCTCGCCATCCTGCCGATCGGCGCCTACGCGCCGCGCGACTTCATGAAGAACCACCATGTCGATCCGGACGAGGCGGCGGCGATCTTCGCCCGACTGGGCGCCAAGCACGCGCTCGGCATCCACTGGGGGACGTTCCAGCTGACTTTCGAGGCGATCGACGAGCCTCGCCAGCGGCTCGAGGCGCTGAAGCGGACAGCACGGGGGCGGATGGACGGCTTCGTCACCAGCGAGGCCGGCCAGAGCTTCGAGGTGCCCGCCGCCTGATGCATCGTCGTCGGCGGCGGCGGGCTCAGCCCTCCCTCGCCTCGGGAACCGGCGCGACGATGACGAGGTCGCCGGGCCGGATGCGGTAGCGGAGCGGGGTCGCCAAGGTCAGCGTCTCGCCGTCCAGCGACAGGGTGAGCGCGGGCCGCTCGGAGGCGATGTCGATGGTCTCGGCGCAGAGGGTGAGGAAGTCGCGCTGCTGGTCGAGTCCACCGAGCAGGCCGCGCAGCCCCGCCCAGAGCAGGTGCAGCCGATTGCGCGCCCGCACCGCGTAGAGGCAGAGCTGCCCCCGGTCGAGCGCCTCGCGGCGGCCGAGCGCGAACAGATCGACGCGGTAGCGGTTGTTGCCGACCATCAGCAGCGGGGTGCGGAGCGGCAGGCCGGCGCCGGCGGCGCTGACCAGCAGGCGGCGGCGATGGAAGGAGCGGAGAGCGCGCAGCGCCGCGCGCAGCATCGCCAGGCGCTTGCCGTGGCCGGTCCTCGCCTGCTCGGCGTCACGGAAGCGGACCATCTCCGGATAGAGGCCGAGGGCGCTGTTGTTGACGAACACCCGGCCATTGACCTCGGCGACGTCGACCCGGCGGCGATGACCGGCCGCGATCACCGCGATCGCCGCATCGAGATCGAGCGGGATTCCGGCGTCGCGGGCGAAGTGATTGAGCGTGCCGAGCGGCAGGATGCCGAGCGGCCGGCCGGTGCCGGCGAGCGCGCCGGCGGCGGCGCCGATCGTGCCGTCGCCGCCGGCCGCGACGAGCACGTCGCATCCCTCCCGCCGCGCCGCCGCCGCGCAGACCTCGTCGAGATCGCGCGGGGCGACGATCCGGATCTCCGGATCGATGCCGTGCACGGCGAAGGCCTCGTGCAGGCGGGCGGCATCGGCCTCGCCGGCCGAGCCGCCGCCGCGGTTGACGATGACGGCGATCCGAGGGAGGCGGTCAGGCGGGAGCATGGCCGGCGGATCCAGCACCGAGGCGAGAGACGCCGTACGCCACGTCGGTACCGGAGGGGGATCTGCAGAGCGGCGCAGGCGCGGCATCGCCTCCCCCACACCCGGCCTCTCCCGTGAAGGGGAGAGAGGCTTGCCGCATCCTCCTCGCCATCCGCACCCTCAGCCCGGACCGATGCAGAAGACGCAGAGCTTGTTGCCGTCGAGGTCGCGGAAATAGGCGCCGTAGAAGGCGTGATCGCCTTCCGGGCCGCGAAGGCCCGGCGGTCCCTCGTCCTTGCTGCCGAGCGCCATCGCCCTGGCGTGGACGCGATCGACCTTGTCGCGGGCATCGACGACGATCGCCGCCATGGTGCCGTTGCCGGGCCGCGCCTCCCCGCCGTCGTAGGGGCGGGTGACGGCGAGGCCAGGCGCGCGGGCGCCGGTGCCGTACATGGTGAAGCCGTTCTGCGGAAACTCCATCACCCGCCGCGCGCCGATCTCGGCGAGCAGAGCGTCGTAATAAGCGCGGGCGCGATCGATGTCGTTTGTGCCGACGGTGGCGTAGCCGAGCATCAGGCCTTCTCGCTCGCCGGGCAGTCGCCGATCCGCTTGCCGGTCGCCTTCGTTTCCATCTTCATGCCGGCGCCGTCGGGACCCTCCGTGTCCATCTTCATCCGGACCTCGTAGCTCTCCGGCTGGAAGGTGCCGTCGACCACCATGGTCATCCTTCCCTCGCCGGTATCGCCGGTGCAGACGACCTTGCCGCTGATCCGCCCGCTCCGCGCCTCGAATCCCTCGCTGGTGCAGTTCTTGTCCTTCTTGCCGGTAAAGACGTTGGCGTCCGAGCGGTTCGCTTCCTCCTCGGTGATGCACATCACGGTTTTCGCGTTCGCCTGGCTCTTCCTCATCATCTCGGCGACTTCCTTCGGCATGCCCGGCATGTCGACCTCGGCCGTGACCTCCCACTGGCCGGGGCGGAGCTTGATGTCGCCGCCGACCGCGCCGTTGCTCGAGTGGCCGCCGTCCTTCCTCGCCGCGGCAGTCTCGGACGAGGCGTTGCCGCCAGCCTTGCTCTCGCCGCCGCCGCCGCATGCCGCCAGCGCGAGCACGCTCGCGACCGCCAGTGGAATCCGGATGATCATGATCTGCCTCCCCTCCTGGTCTTCATCCTCCCTGTCGCCGCAGGCGATGGGCAGGGGAGCTTACCCCCGTTCGGCCGCCGACACCAATTGCTCGAGCAATCGGTCGACATCGGCGTCGTGATTGTAGAGGTGCGGCGTGATGCGCATCGTATCGCCGCGCAGGCTGACATGGACGTCGGCGGCGGCGAGGCGGGCCTCGATGCCTTCGGGAAGGCCGCCCGGGAAGCGGACCGAGAGGAAGTGCGGGGCGCGTCCGGGGCGGGCGTGGATGCCGTGTGCGGCGAGCGCCGCCTCGATCCGGCCGGTCATTGCGCCGAGCGTCTCGGCGATGTCGGCGACGCCCCAGTCGATCAATTGCTCGAGCGCGGCGCCGGCGACCGGGAGAAGGGCGAAGTTGGAGCGCTCGCCCATGTCGAAGCGGCGGGCGCTCGGCTCGAGTTCTTCCGAGTAGCCGGCAAGGGTGCGGAAATCGCGCGCGCCGCGGCGGGTGATCCAGCCTTCCTCGAGCGGCCGGCCTTGCTGGTGGCGCGGCGCGACGTAGAGGAAGCCGAGCGAATAGGGGCCGAGCAGCCATTTGTACGAGGCGCTGATCCGATAGTCGGGATCGACGGCGGCGAGATCGAGCGGCAGCGCACCGGTCGACTGGGTGGTGTCGAGCACCAGGGTCGCGCCGACGGAGCGGCAGCGCCGGGCCACCGCCTCGACGTCGATGACGGTGCCGTGGACCCAATGGGTGTGCGGCGAGACGACGAGGGCGGTATCGCCGTCGATCGCATCGAGCAGGGCGGCGCTCCAGTCGCCACCGTCCTCCGGCTGCGGCACGGTGACCACCCGCGCCTCCGCATCCCTGGCGAGCGCCCGGGCGGCGTAGATGCCGGAAGGAAAATCGTCGGCCAGGGTGACCACCGTCTGGCCGGGGGCGACGCGGACGTTCCGCATCACGGTGGCCATGCCGTAGCTGACCGAGGGGACGATCGCGACGTCGTCGGGCGCGGCGCCGATCAGCCGGGCATAGAGCGCGCGGACGCGTTCGGATTCATCGAAGAAATGCTCGGCCCGGATGTTCCAGGGGTGCCGCTTGCGGTTGAGCCCCCTCTCCCCCGCTTCGGCCGCCGCGAGCAGCAGCGGCGCCATCTTGGCGCAGTCGAAATAGGCGACATGCTCGGGGATGTCGAAAAGGTGACGCTGGCAGGGGATCAGAGGCATCCTATCCTCCCTGCGCGCGAAGCGCGTGGGGATGGGGACCAGCCGAAGGCTGGTGGAGGGGCCGGGCAGAGCGGCAAATAGCTCCCGGCCCCTCCACCGCGCTTTGCGCGGTCCCCCTCCCCATGAGGCTTTGCCTCACGGGGAGGACGGCCACCCTCATGCCGCCTTGGCCGGGGCGGCCTGGCAGGCGGGGCCGGTGCGCTTCGCGACGACCTTGCGGCTCATCGAGAAATCGCCGTCGCCGGGCAGATAGGAATTGGTGTCGACCGTGCCTTCGAAGCTGTCGGCGGTCGAGGTGCCGGAGACGCTCATCTGGATGTCGCCGCTCACCCCTTCACGCTTGCAGCTGAGCTGGGCGTTGACCCGGCCTTCCTTGATGTAGCTGGTCGAATAGGTGCAGTCATAGCCTTCGCCGACCAGCAGCGCCGGCGCCGGCTTGCTCTCCTCGCCCGCGGCGACGCAGGCCGCCCCGGTGACCTTGTCGCCGACCGCGGCCTTCACCGCGGGGGTCTTGCCATCGGTTGAGCGGAAGGCGGTGGTCTCGAACGTCGTTTCCCACTGCCCCGCGCCCGGTGCCGCCGGGGCCGCGGCGGTGTCCTCGGCCTTCTTCTCCTCGCCGCCCGAACAGGCCGCGACCAGGCAAAGCGACGCCAGCATCAGTCCACGCATCAGGTAACCCCCCTTGTTGTTGTGGCCGGAAACTAGCGCGCGCCGGAACGAATGACCATATGTGTGCCATGGGCATCATCATCAGGACCGGCCTAGACGAGCCGGAGACCGGCCAGGACTTCGTCCCGCATCGGCCGCAGCGGCCGGAGAAGGCCGAGGGCGGCCGCCGCTTCAAGCTCGTCTCCGATTATTCCCCGTCCGGCGACCAGCCGGCGGCGATCAAGGAGCTGACCGAGGCCGCGCTGCAGGGCGAGCAGACCCAGGTGCTGCTCGGCGTCACCGGATCGGGCAAGACCTTCACCATGGCTAAGGTGATCGAGGAGCTGCAACGCCCCGCGCTCGTGCTCGCGCCCAACAAGATCCTCGCGGCCCAGCTCTACGGGGAGTTCAAGAGCTTCTTTCCCGACAATGCGGTCGAGTATTTCGTCTCCTATTACGATTACTACCAGCCCGAAGCCTATGTGCCGCGCTCCGACACCTACATCGAGAAGGAAAGCTCGGTGAACGAGGCGATCGACCGGATGCGCCACTCGGCGACCCGGGCGCTGCTCGAGCGCGACGACGTGATCATCGTCGCCTCGGTCTCCTGCCTCTACGGCATCGGATCGGTCGAGACCTATTCGGCGATGACCTTCAGCCTGAAGAAGGGCGAGACCGTCGACCAGCGCGAGGTGGTGAGGAAGCTGGTCGCGCTGCACTACAAGCGCAACGACCAGGCGTTCGGCCGCGGCAACTTCCGGGTGCGCGGCGACAATCTCGAGATTTTCCCGTCGCATTATGAGGACATGGCCTGGCGGATCGTCTTCTTCGGCGACGAGATCGAGGAGATTGTCGAGTTCGACCCGCTGACCGGCAAGAAGATCGCCGCGCTGGACTATGTGAAGGTCTACGCCAACAGCCACTATGTGACGCCGGGACCAACGCTGAAGCAGGCGATGGAGGCGATCAAGCACGAGCTCGCCGAACGGCTGAAGGAGCTGCAGGCGGAAGGCAAATTGCTCGAGGCGCAGAGGCTCGAGCAAAGGACCAATTTCGACCTGGAGATGATCGCCGCGACGGGCAGCTGCGCCGGCATCGAGAATTACTCGCGCTTCCTCACCGGCCGCCTGCCCGGCGAGCCGCCGCCGACCCTGTTCGAATATCTGCCCGAGAACGCCTTGCTGTTCGTCGACGAGAGCCACCAGACGGTGCCGCAGATCGGCGCGATGGCGCGCGGCGACCATCGGCGGAAGATCACGCTGGCCGAATATGGCTTCCGCCTGCCGTCGTGCATCGATAACCGGCCGCTCCGCTTCAACGAATGGGACGCGATGCGCCCGCAGACGGTCGCCGTCTCGGCGACTCCGGGCGGCTGGGAGATGGAGCAGACCGGCGGCGTCTTCGCCGAGCAGGTCATCCGCCCGACCGGCCTGATCGACCCGCCGGTCGAGATCCGGCCGATCGAGGACCAGGTCGACGACCTCATCCACGAGGCCAAGGAGACGGCGAGGAAGGGCTATCGCACGCTGGTGACGACGCTGACCAAGCGCATGGCCGAGGATCTGACCGAGTTCCTCCACGAGGCCGGCCTCCGGGTCCGCTACATGCACTCCGACGTCGAGACGCTGGAGAGGATCGAGCTGATCCGCGACCTGCGGCTCGGCGTCTACGACGTGCTGGTCGGCATCAACCTGCTGCGCGAGGGGCTCGACATTCCCGAATGCGGGCTGGTTGCGATCCTCGACGCCGACAAGGAAGGCTTCCTCCGCTCCGAGACGTCGCTGATCCAGACGATCGGCCGCGCCGCCCGCAACGTCGAGGGCAAGGTGATCCTCTATGCCGACCGGATCACCGGATCGATGGAGCGCGCGCTCAACGAGACCAACCGGCGGCGCGAGAAGCAGGTCGCCTATAACGAGGCGCACGGCATCACGCCGACGACGATCAAGCGCAACATCTCGGACATCATCGCCCACGTCTCCCAGCGCGACGGCGTGGTGGTCGACACCGGCGACGACGACCGGCCGCACCTCGTCGGCCACAACCTCAAGGCGTACATTGCCGACCTCGAGCAGAGGATGCGCAAGGCGGCGGCCGACCTCGAGTTCGAGGAGGCCGGGCGGCTGCGCGACGAGATCCGCCGGCTCGAGGCCGACGAGCTCGGCATCCCCGATCACGAGAAGAAGGCGCCGCTGCTCGGCAATTCGACCGAGGGCAAGCCGGGGACGCGCAAGACGCGGTTCGGCAAGCAGCAGCAGATGCGGATGAACAAGAGGGCCGGCGGGCGCCGCTAGACCAAGATCGCCTCGGCCTGAATCAGCCTGAGGCGTGAGCAACGTGGCAAGCTTCGGCGATCTCCCCACGCCGATGCTGCATCGCGCGCCAATGATGGGCAAGCACCGCCTTGCGCTGGCGAGAGGCGGCGGCCATCGTTTCTACTCGGGAAACTGGAGACGGTCGGATGGCCTTGAGCTTCATTCTCGCCGCGCTTGCACAGGCGGCAGCGGCGCCGGCGCCTGCCGCGCCGATCTGGTGCGATCCGTTCATGGTGTTCTTCGACGAGGGCACGAGGATGAGCCCGCAGTCCCGCCAGGTCATCGCCAACATCGCTTCCGCGAAGCATCAGGTTCGATCCCACATGACCGTGAGCGGCCACGCCGATGCGCGAGGGTCAGAGGCCTACAACCTCCTGCTCTCGCGGCGCCGCGCGGAGGCTGTGAAGGCGGCGCTGGTCGCCGCGGGCGTGCCCGGTTACAGGATCAGGGTGGAGGCTTTTGGCGAGACCAGGTTGCTGATCGAGACCGAGGTCGACAGGCCGGAAAACAGGCGCGCTGAAATCTGCTTCTATTGAGCTTCGCAGCCGCCGGCGGATCACCCGGCGTTGCGCCCTTGCGGACAGAAAGCGGGGTGAGCGGGTAGTCCGTTGCCGCCGCTCATGCCGCCCTCGGTCCCGGCGAGCCGGCCTCGCCCCCTCGATATCGAGTTCACCCTGGCTGGATGCAGCCGGCCGTCTCCGCGAATGGCGCACCGCGGATCCCGCCGCGCGATCACGACCACCAGCCTCCGCTCGGCAAGGAGACAAGCGAGATTGCCAGCCGCGCCGGATCGGCCGTAATCACCGCAGATCGTCCAGCCGGCGGGGACCGGCGCGGGCTCGGGATCGTAAGGGGGGCATGAGATGACCGGGCGACGCGGCCGTTACGCCCTGCTCGCCCTCGCCGTGTTCGCGCTGGAGGCGGCGATCGCCCTGTTCGTGCGCGACCGGCTGGTCCGGCCGCTGGTCGGCGACGCGCTCGCCGTCGTCCTCGTCTATCTCGCCCTGCGCGCCGCGACCCGGCTGCGGCCGGCGGCGGCGATCGCTCTCGCTCTCGTTACCGCCTTCGTCATCGAGGCCGGCCAGCTGCTCGGCCTGATCGATCTGCTCGGCCTGAGCGACAATACGGTGGCGCGCGTGGTGCTCGGCGCGCAATTCGATCCGCTGGACCTGACCGCTTATTGCCTCGGCGCCGCCGGCATCGCCGCCGCGGAGGCCGTGGCGGCGAAGCGGACGCGCCGCGTTCAGCGAGCGTCCGCATGAGCGCGCGCAGTGCGAAGCGCGCGCACAGGCTCGGGCTCGTCCTCCTTGCGCTGGTCGCCGGGCTGCTGCTCGGCCGGGCGGCGCTGGCATATTACCGGAACGTCTCGATCTGCCTGATCCCGCCGCACATCGTCGGTCCTTCGGAGCGGATCGAGAAGGTTGTGCGCCACTACCGCGCGCATCCGAACGTGCAGCATCCCGGGCTCGGCGCGATGGATCCGCGGGACTGCTGCACGGTGGCGCGGAATCTCCCGGTCGAAGAGCGCGTGACCTTTTGGTCGACACTCAGCGGCCGGCAAAGCCAGATCGTCGGCACCGATGTGCGCGGGCCTGCCGGCAATTTGCTCAACGTGCCGACCGACACGTGCGGTGAGGTCGTGGTGCGGGAGGATTGAACCAATGATCGAGGAAGCGCCGGACTCCTTCACCGCAGGCGGAGCGCATCATGGGGATGAGTGCCGGTCGACCTGGACTCCCGCGTTCGCGGGAATGACGAAGGGGAACCGTAAGCTCACCTCCGCCCGCGATGGACGGGCTCCTCGTCCCCCGGTAGTTTCGCGCGATGCGCGTCTTCCTCCTGGCCCTGCTGATCGCGACCACCGGTGCGGCCTCGGCCAGCGAGCCCTTCGCCTCCGAGGAGGACGCCGCGCGCGCGGTCGCCGAGCTCGGACCGGCGTGGCGCGATCAGTCCGCGCCGCCGCAGGATTTCGCGTCGCGGATCGATCCGTCTCCCGCGATGGCGCTGGTCCGCCAGTCGCCGCGAAAAAGGCGGCTGTTCTACGCCGGAAAACGCGCGGTAGATCTCGAATGGAACCGGGCCGGCGCGCTCGATCGCATCGGCCTCTACGATCCGGGTTGCTGGCAGGGTGACCGCCGGCGCGCTTTCTCCATCCTGCTCCGCCACGTCGGCGGCGACGCACGCAACCTGCCGCTCCTGGTCAGTGCGGCGACACATGTGTTCGACGCCGACCACCTGCCAGGGCTGACCATCGGCGTCGCACCGCAGCGGACGATCCACCTCCGGCGGACGAGCCGGACCTCTGGCTGCAGCATCGAGATGCGCCGGGAAACGAACCGCGCGATCTGAAGGACGGCACGCGCTGGATTCCCGCTCGGCAGCGCAGCGAGATTGGCCCTTCTCCGTCCCGACGCCTCGCCGATACGCGTACTGTGGAAGCCGGAACGCCCGCTCCGTTCCCGCCGTTGGTGCGGCGAGAGGTACCGCGATGAATGACGATCTGTTCCGCATCGAGGAGGGCTTCTGGCTGAACGGGGCCGAGCATTTCCGCACTTATCTCGAAGAGAGATGCCTGCTCGCGTTCCCGCAGGCGAGCGAGATGCATGGCGTGTTCGACCGCGAGGCGGTGGCGGCGACGGCGACCCCGTCGAACCGCTGGCGCGACCTGACGATGAGCGAGCGGCAGGTGCTCGATCTCGGCGAGACCGCGATCCTCAGCTACCGCGCCGCCGTGAGCCGGGCCGACGGCGAGCGGTACCGGGCGCTGGTCAGCTCGGCCTATGTCCGCCGCGGCGAGGGCTGGAGACTTGCCTTCCACCAGCATTCGCCGCTCGCCTGAACGGGGGGGCAGTGCCCGCCGTGGTGGGCGGCAACGCGGGCGCGGCGGCGGGCTCCACCCCGTTCGCGCCTGTCGAAGGGCCTCTCCTTCCCCTGAGGCAGGAAAGAGGGCTCGGCACGCCCGGCCCGAACGGGTTCGACGCATGCTCGACGGCGTCGAACTGGTCGCTGGCCGTCAGCCGTGCGGGTCTTCGCCCGGGTGGTCCTGCGCATGGATCTCGGGATCGTCGATGCGGCGGCCGGCGGCGACGATCTCTTCCGCCTGCGCGCGCAGGCTCTGCATGTCGATGACGTAGCGGAAGCGCACGTCCCTGCCCTTCACCCGCTTCAGCGCCTCGTTGATCTCGTCGATCGGAATGATCTCGATCTGCGGGCGAACGCCGGTGCGGGCGCAATGATCGAGCACCTCCTGGGTCTCCTCGATGCCGCCGATCAGCGAGGCCGCCACCGACAGGCGCTTCTTGGCCAAAGTCATGTTGTCGATCGGCTTGTTCGGCTCCAGCGCGCCGACGAGAACGATGGTGCCGTCCTGGGCGAGCAGCTCGGCGAACTGATCGACGTCGTGCTCGTAGGGGATGGTGTCGAGGATGAAGTCGAAGCTCTCGGCATGGACCGCCATCGCGTCCTTGTCGGTCGAGACGATCACGCCGTCGACGCCGAGCGCGCGCGCCGCCTCCTCCTTCTCCGGGGTCTGGGTAATGGCGTAGACTTCGGCGCCCAGCGACCTGGCGAGCTGCGCGCCCATGTGGCCGAGGCCGCCGAAACCGACCACGCCGACCTTGTCTCCGTCCCCGACGTCCCAGTGCATCAGCGGCGAGTAAGTGGTGATGCCGGCGCAGAGGATCGGCGCCGCCTCGGCCGGATCGATGCCGTCGGGGATCGAGAGGACGAAGTCCTCGCGGACGACGATGCGATCGGAATAGCCGCCATAGGTGTTGGTGCCGTCCGGCTTCATCGGGCCGTTGTAGGTGGCGGTCCAGCTCTTCGGCCCCTCGCAATAATTCTCCTCGCCCGCCTTGCACGGCGGGCACGCGCCGCAGCTGTCGATCATGCAGCCGACGCCGACCAGATCGCCCTGCTTGAACCTGCGCACCTCATTGCCCGCACGGGCGACGCGACCGACGATCTCGTGGCCCGGGAGGCAGGGGTAAACGGTGTTGCCCCAGTCGTTCTTCAGCTGGTGGAGATCCGAGTGGCAGACGCCGCAGAACAGGATCTCGATCTCGACCTCGTTGGCCTTCGGATCCTCGCGATCAAACAGCACGGGCTTCAGCCTGGAGTGCGCGCCCTTGGCGGCGTAACCGATCGATCGCATTGAGAGCACCTTTCGCAAAGGGGCGGCGGCGCGCCGCGCCGTCACCGAGTCGAGGAGCGCGCCGGCCGACGCGCCGGCCAGGCTGTGCAGCATCCGCGATCCTGAGGGTGGCGGGACAACCCGAGGGCCGCGGCGTTGTTCCTGATACGGGCCAAGTGCCGTACGCCGCCGTCCGCGGCGCCGTGGGCACGGGCTCGCCGAGGCGCGCACCGGCGCGCGGGGCCGGCGCTGCACGCGAGGAGGAAGGAAGGGCGCCGCGTCCCCGCGCACAAGGGCAACCCCCTGCCCCCTCCAGCAAGAGCCGAAGGGGGTGCGCGGGTGCTTCTAGCGCAGCCTGGCGGCGACGGCCGTAAGGGTGTCACGCAGGGCGGCGACGCGGCGGGTGGCGGCGGGGTCGCCGCCGGTGACGGCGAGGCCGGTGCCGAGCGCCTCGAGCCGCGTCGCGAGGGCGCGGTCGCGGCGCTTGGCGTCCACGCGCGTTTTCGCCTGGCCGAGCGCGGCCTGGAGGTCGGCTAGCGTCGCGACGGGCAGCGCGTCGGCGCGGGCGAGCTGGTCGACATAGGCGAGCGCGACGACCGGATGGGCGGGCCAGGTCACGGCGAATTGCTGCTGCGGATTGAACAATTCGCCCTGGTCGGCGAGCGCGGCGGCGGCGATCTCGTTGGCGCTGAGCTGATCGCTCGGGGTCAGCTCGAGCACGTCGAGGCCGCGGGCGATCTCGGTGCCGTAGATCCGGCCGCCGTAATAATAAGACGACCAGAAGCCGCCGAGCAATTCGTGCTTCTCGTGCAGCGGGCCGCGATCGAAATAGGCGATCTCGACCGGCCGGCTGCTGTCGGTGAAGTCGAGCACCGAGATGCCGCCCTGGTACCAGGCCTGGACGAAGAGGTCGCGGCCGGGGACCGGCACGACCGAGCCGTTGTGGGCGACGCAATTTTCCTGCTCGCCCTGCGCGGCCGGGAGCTTGTGATAGCCGCGGAACTCAAGTTTGGTGCCGACGATGTCGTAGATCGCGTCGGCGCCCCAGGTGCGCCGGTCCTGGACGCGGCAGCGCGGCCGCCCGCCGCCGCCCCATTCGTCGGTGAACAGCACCTTGGTGCCGTCGTTGTTGAACGTCGCCGAATGCCAGTAAGCGAACGAAGGGTCGGAGACCGCGTCGATCCGCTTCGGCTTCCGCGGATCGGCGATGTCGAAGATGATGCCGTTGCCCGAGCAGGCGCCGGCGGCGAGCTTCCTCGACGGGAAGACGGTGATGTCGTGGCACTGATCGGTGCGCGACGTCTCCTGAGTGTCGTCGCCATGTTTGCCGCCCTGCCACAGGCCGGCGAGGCGGCCGCTCGTGGGATCGGCGAAGACGGCGGGGCTGTCGATGATCCGGGCGCGCGACGGATCGGCGAGCGGAATCTCGACCACGTCGATGCGGAACAAAGCGGTGCGGTCGTCGCCCGGGATGTTGCCGACGCAGCCGGCGAGCTCCTTCGCGTCGCGGACCGAGGACGTGCCGGAGACGTAGACGATCACCGCGTCGCGCGCCGCGGGATCGGAGACGACGGAGTGGGTGTGCGAGCCGCGGCAGGTCTGGACCTGGCCGACCTGGACCGGGCGGCGGGGATCGGCGATGTCGAAGATGCGAAGGCCGCGGAAGCGCTCCTTGCTGACGTCCTCCGAAATGCTCTCCATTCCGCAATCGACCCGGCCGCGGGTCTGCTCGACCGACATGATCAGCAGATTGCCGACGATCGACACGTCGCCCTGTCCGCCGGGGCAGACCACCGAGCTGATCAGGACGGGCGCGGCGTCGCGGCCGAGGCGGTAGAGATTGAAGCCGTGGTAATTGCCGACCGCGAGCAGGTCCTTGGAGAAGGCCATGTCGGTGTTGGCGAAGCTGAGCAGAGGCGAGCGGGTGCCGAAATCGGGATCGGACTTGGCGTCGCGCGCGGCAGCGGTGGGCGGCGTGGCGGCGGGCGTGGCGGTCGGCGTCACGGCGGCGTCGGCGCCCTTCGCCGGCTTGACCGGCGGCAGGCCGGCCGGGTTGCGCGGATCGAAGAAGCCGGTCGGCTTGGGCAGGCTGGCGACCAGCTTCATGTTCCTCGCCGCCTGGCCGGCATCGCGGAAGCCGGCCTTGAGCCCGGTGCGCGGATCGGGGGAGAGCTGGCCGAGGATCGCCATCATTCGCGCGATCTCGGCCTTCTGGTCGTTCTTGACGTCGGTGGTGAAGGCCTCCAGCACCGGCTCATAAGCCGAGCCCGGCCGGTCGAGCAGATGCTCGGTCATCTTCAGCGCGCCGTCGTGGTGCGCGATCATGCGTTCCAGGAACATGCGTTCGAATTCGGGGCCGGTGGCGGCGGCGAGCGCGGCCATCTGCTCGGGCGTCGCCATGCCCTCCATGCGGGAGTGGGAGCCGGCGGCGGCATGCATCGCATGGGCCGCGTGCGGATCGGGCGCGGCGGCATTGGCGGCGGCCGGCTCCGGCACCTGCTGGCCGCGCTCGCGCAGCCAGTTCTGCATGAAGCGCATCTCGTCGGCCTGCGAGGCGGTGATCCGGGCGGCGGCGTCGCGCAGGTCCTGCCGGCTGGTCCGCCCCTCGACCAGCGCCGCCATCTGCACCGCCTGGTGATGGTGATGGATCATGTCCTGCATGTAGCGCACGTCGTCGGCCGAGAAGCGCGTGTCGGCGACCCGCACCGCCTCCTGCGCCGTCAGCCGCTTCGGCGGCTGCCCGGGCGCGCCCGGCTGAAGGATCGGCACCTCCTGCGCGAGCGCCGCGGCGGCGGGAAGCGCGACGAGGCCGAGGGCGAGCGAGGAGAGCAAGCGGCTGCGGGCGGAGCGGAGGAAGTTGGACAAGGCGAGACCCCCTGGATGCGTGTGATGCGGGAGGGCTAGCATGGGTCGGGCCGGAGGTGGAATGGGAATTGGGGGCAACCAGCGGCGACCACTAAGCGCGATTTCGCGACGTCGCCGGACGGGAGCGGTGTTCCCGAAAGCCGACATAGCGTCAGGATGAAGGAAGGTCCGCTCCGGACCTCATCTGCGGGCACTCAGAGCCGGACGGTCGATCGTCGGCTATCGGGTACATGATTGGACGTTCTGCGGGTCGCGGTGCGAACAGCAGTCTCGGGCGGGTAACCGGACGAGCGAAATGAGCTCCGGCGCAGCAGATTACGACCGGAACCGACCCATAGACGACATTGCTCCCCATCCAGCACTTGCTGGAGGGGGTGGGGGGTGGCTCTTCTTCCTCCTGCGCTGCCTCAGCGCCAGAGAAGCCTAAGAAGAACCACCCCCAGCCCCTCCACGAAGTCGTGGAGGGGAGGATTTTTGGCATCGGACCGGCAGCAATCCACCCTCTCCAGCCGATCGTCTCGCGCTCGTGTCGACGACGGGTGCACGAAAGGAAAGCTGATGGGGTGGACGCCCCCCGACGGCATCGATGTGCCAAAGTGGAGGTGTTGAAACACCACTGAGGGAGGCGTCCGTGTCGGAAGTTACCACAATCGGTCTGGATATCGCCAAGAGTGTTTTTCATGCGCA
>NZ_SPDV01000029.1 GCF_004564275.1 Sphingomonas parva (ex Maeng et al. 2020) | reverse complement strand
GCGCCGGAGGCTCCGGACGCGCCCGACGCGCCCGCGGCGCCGACCACCGCCCTGGTGTCGATCGCCCGGGTCGCGCCGGCGAGCCCCGCCCACCCCGCAGCCGCACCGGTTCCGCCCGCCCCCGGTGCCGCCCTTCCGCCGCCGCCGGCCGATGCGGCCGTGCCCGTGCCGCCGGCCCCGCCGCGGGTCGCGATCGCCCTCGCACGCGCTCCTGAACCAGTGGTCGATGGTGATGCGATCGCCGCCGAGGTCGAGGCCGAGGTCGCCAAGGCGCTGCGCCACGCCGAATTCGCCAAGATCGATGGCGAGCGGATCGCCCGCGAGGCGAAGCGCGCCGCGCGGGAGGCGATGCGCGCCGGCGCCGTCGACATGATGAAGGGCGCCGACGATATGGACAAAGGCGCCGACACCATGCGGCGCGAGGCCGGCAAGCTGCGCAACCGCGACTATCGCGAGCGGCAGATCGCCAAGGCAGCGGCGCGCGGCGAGCACGTCACCCATGAGGAGCTGATCGAAGCCGCCGACGATCTCGAGGAAGGCGCCGAGGACATGCGGGACGGCGCCCGCGAGATGCGCCAGGCCGCCAAGGACATGGCCCGCGACGGCTGAGGCCCGCAAAGACGCCAGTGAAGGCCTTTCTGCCTCGGCAGGAAGGCCTTCACGCATTCGCGCAGCACCGCGCCGAACTGCGCAAGTAAATGACTATCTTTGTCTCGGCGCGGGACGCGCAAAAATGCCCGATTGATTCTGATCGCCGCTGCAGGCTTGGTCTCGGCACGCGCAAATGTTGCGCGAACCCACGGGAGACGAACATGCGCACTCTCACCGATCTGGAAGTCCGTCACGTCAGCGGCGCCGGCGGCTGCTACACCCCGCCGCCGCCCTGCTCCTGCGATTGCGACGACGGCAAGAAGCAGAAGAACAACAACGGCTACGGCAATGGTCCGGAGTCCGGCCCGCCCCCGGGCAATTCGGGTGATCACAACCCGCAGCTGACCGGCTGGAATTCGGGTCCCAAGGGTCCGCGCTGACGCGCTCGGCTGCGGCCGGATCCGGCGGCAGTCCGAGACTGTGGATTAAAGAGCCGCGGCGTCTTTGGGGGCGGCCGCGGCTTCTCTCCGTCGATCGCGCGTCACCCGGCGAGCCGGCCGAGCGACAGCGCGAGCAGGATGGCGGGCAGCACCAGCAGCGCGCCCGCCGCGCCGAGCAGGACCGCGCTGCGCCGCGGCAGGGCGCCTGCGGCGAACAGCCGGGCGTAGAGGAACAGCGAGGCGGGGATCACGACCAGCACCGCCGTCGCGACCCCGGGGGTGTAGCCGCCGAGCAGCAGCGCCTGGGCGGCGTGGCCGAAGCCGTGGACGAAGAAGCCGCCGAGCAGCACCGCATAGGCCTGGACGCCGCCGCGCCGGCCCGTCGCCGCCGCCGCAGCGACCGCCGCGAACAGGACGAACAGGGCACCCATCGCCGCCGCGATCCCCGCGATCGGGATCGCCGCGACCCCGCCGCTCTCTCCGAACAGGCGCCGCACGATTTCGGGAAGCGCCGCGCCATGCGCCGCCATCCAGCGCTTCCAGACGAGCAGCTCCTCGCCGTCGTGAATCAGGAAGGCGGCGGGCAGCAGCCAAAGGACCGCGGGTCCGGGCCGCGGCGCCGGACCGGCTCGGGCGGTCATGGCGGGGCCGGCGGTTGGCGCGGTCAGGGCCTGGCGGTTCCGGTCGCCGCTTCGGCCGCGGCGGGCGTGCTCTCCATCACCGCTTTTGAGAGGCGGCTGAGCTGCTGGAAATAGCTCGCCGTCGGCAGGCCGCCGTAGAGCGCCTTCAGATAGGCGACGTCCGAGACGGTGACGCTGAGCGGCGCCTGCGGGTCGTCGAACAGGGTGAGGATCGTGTCGACCGGCGTGCCTTCAGCGGGCGGGCGCGCCGCGGCGAGCGTGCGCATCGCGGCATAATCGGCGATCTGGACCAGGCTCTTGCCGATCAGGGCCGCCTGGTCGAGCACGACGAACGAATGGACGGTCGACTGGCGGGTCGGCAGCTTGGTGATCGAGGCCGACATCACCCGCATGACCCTGCCGTCGCCGTTGGTGACCGGGCTCAGCATCCCGCGCTCGCCGCGGGTGCGGATCCGCATCCGCGGATCGAAGCTGCTGCCGCCGGACTGGACGTCGGCATAGACCAGCCCGTCCTCGTTCTGCAGCTGGGTGTTGCTCCAGCCCCGCGCCGGCGCCTCGCTCTTGAGCAGCGCCTTCATCTCGGCGCCCTCGATGCCGGTGAAATAATCGGCATGCGTCCGGTTGAGCTCGGAGACGAATTGCTGGCCGTCGGAGACAACGACGATGTGGAGGTTCGGCCGGCAGCCCGCCGTCTCGACATCGAGGCCGACGTGATCGGCGAGCCTGCGCACCCGCGCGGCGATCCGCTCGGCCTGGTCGGCGGCCAGGCCGATGATCTCGGGGCAGACCGGGCGGGTGAACACCGGCAGCTGGCCGCCGACGGGGCGCGAGATGCTGGCGACGAAGGCTTGCGCGGTCCTGCGGTCGGGGCGTTGGCCGGTGACGACGATCTCGTCCTGCGGCGGCGTGGCGGCGGCGGCTTGCCCGCCGAGCAGAAGGGCCAAAGCGACGTTCAGCATCCTCGCCTCCCTCTTTCGTGCAACTCCTTGTTTGTACTTCAGTTCGGTCGCCGAGTCAGCGGGAATCCAGCGCGTCGCCAGACCCGCAGCCGAGCCGTTTCAGCGCGGCGGCAGCTCGCAGGGAAAGGCCGTGTTGAGCGCATCGACGATCCCGCCCGGCGCCGGGCTGCGTGCGCTCTTCATATGGGTGAGGACGGCCTCACGCAGGCGCGCCGAGTCGAACTCCAGCTGGCAGTTCGGCTTGCCCAGCGAGCGCGGCCAGCGTTGGGCGCGCAGGGTTGCGGCGACCCCCTGAATGAAGCCGTCGCAGCGCGCCAGCCTCAGCGGCTCGTTGCTCCTGCACTCCTCCAGGAACCAGAAGGCGTTGGAGGCGACGATCCCGTCTTCGTAGCGCGGCAGCACCGCCTGCGCGTCGGCGAGGCCCGGCGCCAGCGCCAGCGCCGCGGCGGTCAGCCAGGCAAGCATTCGTCCGATCATTGCTGTTCCCCCCTCGTACTTCAGAGACTGGCCGGCCGGCCCAGCCCTGGTCCTGATGCTCCGACGTCAGCAGAGCGGCACCGGCCTTCCCGCCGCGATGGCGGCGTCACGCTCGGCGCGCTGCGCGGCGAGGGCCTCGGGCGTGTAGGTGAGGCGCAGGTCGACCCGGCGGTTGCGCGGCTCGCGAACATTGTCGTCCGTCTCGACCTGCGGGGCCGTGTCGGCGGCGCTGCGGGTCCGCAGCAGGCGCTCCGGCATGCCCAGAGCGAGCAGAAGGTCGCGTACCGCCTCGGCGCGCGCGAGGCCGATCCTGGCGCGGGCTTCGGCCGTTCCGAGCCGCTCCGAATGGCCGACCAGCTCGACGGCCTCGAGCACGTCGAGCTGCGACTGCGCCTCGGCGGCGAACTCGGACAATTGCGCCTGGCCGGCGGCGTCGACCGCGAGCGAGTCCAGGCCGAAATAGATGCTGGGAAGCGACTGGCAGGCGGCACCGGGAAAGCTCCAGCCGAGCGAGGCGATGGCGATCGCGAGAGAGAAGGTTCGCGTCGCGCCGCGGCGGCTGCGCCGGGCAGGATCGGCAGTCGCGACTGGGCTCATCGTCCGGCACCCCTCCTCATGGCGGCTGCCGTGATGGATCGCATTTGCGTCGCGATCAATCCCTGGTGGTCAGGCCGGGGTGACGAAGGTGAGGAGGGTGGCGCTCGCCATGCTGACGAGGCAGCCCAGGGTCATGACGGTGACGATCAGCGAGCGGAAGCGTCCCTGGGGATCGACAATGTCTTCCATCTGTCCTTGTCCGGTCTGGCGATTGCGATGCTGCTCTATGGCGCCGCCTGGGTTACAGCGGGATTTCGTCGGGCCTGGAAATTCGTCTCGAATGTCGCAGGCGGCGAGCATCGTCAGGACGCGAGCGCGCGCCGAATGCGTGCGAGGCGGGAATCGAGCAGGTTGGTGCGGCCGTAGATCTTGGCGTTGACCGCGGTGCGCAGGTCGACCGCCATCTGCTCCAGCCGCGGCAGCAGCTCGGCGGGCGCTCCGCTGCGGCGGACGAGATCGATCGCATTCTGGAGCTGCGTCTCCGCCGCGGCGGTGATGGTGCCGCCGGTCGCGGCGCCGGCGAGCATGAGCATCGCCGAGGTCACCGCCTGGTCCGCCGCATTGCCCCCGTGCACGCCGCTCGTCTCCCTCGCCCTCACGACTCGGAAGCTAGCAGTCGATGGTTAACGACTCCTCTGTGGAGGGCGCCGTCATGTTGGCGGGATCAGCGCCGTGGCGTAAGGCGAGACCGCGCGCCAGCCGAGAGTCTCGTAGAGCGCGCGCCCCTCGTCGGTCGCGACCAGGATCTCGGTCGCTTTCGGGTCCGGCCGGGTCGACCCGAGCGCCGCCATCAGCGCGGTGCCGAGGCCGATGCGCCGAAAGCCTTCGGCGGTGGCGATGCGATCGTAGACGAACACGCCGTCCCAGGCCGCGGCATAGCCGCTCGCGGCGGTTCGCCCGTCGGGCGCGAGGATGCGCGCCGCGCTGCGGCCGGGCTCGCGGTCGAGCGCCAGCGTAAAGCCCGGCGGCAGCGCCCGCTGCGGATGCGCCGGGCCGGAGCGGATCATCATCTCTCCCGTGGTCCGTACCCGCCAGCGCGGTGGCAGGCACGCGGCGAGCGCCTCGGCCGTCCCGCAGAGCTTGAGCGCAATACCCGGCGAGTCGATCGCCGCGCCGAGCCGCCGCAGGCCCTCCGCCGGCGCGGCGAAGACATAGCGGCGCAGCTCGTCGACCGAGCCGGTCTCGACCCGCAGGCCGCCCTGGTCGGCCACCGGCTGCGGCAGGCGCCGCGCCGCCGAGCGTCCCCGCAGCCAGGCCTCGACCAGCGCCGGATCGACCGCGGCTTCGGCGCGGGCGCCCGCCTGCAGCGCGGCGCGCCGGGTCGGCAGAGCGGCGAGGATTTCCCGCTTTTCGTCCCCGCTCGCGCCCGGCCAGCGCCCGATCTCGTCGCCGCTACGGCCGCAGCCGAGGCACCAGCCGGTGCGGCCGTCGAGCCGGCAGAGTCCGGTGCAGGGGGAAAGGGGATCTTCCATCCGGCCGGCCTAGCGTGCGTACGACCGCGGCGGAAGCGGCGCCTTTCCCGCCACCTCCGCGTGAAACGATGGCCGTCGCGGCGGGTTTGACGCGCGACCCTCCCGGAGATTCCGATGAAGCTCGCCGCTTTCCTTCTGCCGCTCCTCGCGCTCGCCGGCTGCGCCTCGAACCGCTCCGCCGGAACGGACGCAGCCTTCGCCTCGGGCCCGATCGACCCGGCGCGGATGTCGATCGTCACCCGCACGCTCGCCTCCGACGAATTCGAGGGTCGGGGGCCGGGCACGGACGGGGAGGCGAAGACCATCGCCTATCTGTCCGAGCAGTTCCGCCAGCTCGGCCTCGAACCGGCCGGAGACGATGGCAGCTATGCGCAGCGCGTCCCCCTGGTCCGCACGCGGCTGAAGCCGGGCGGGGCGGTGTCGATCGCCAAGGGCAATGCGCGCATCCCGCTCGCCGTTCCGGGCGACATCTATCTCAGCACGGTGCGGGAGACGGATGCGGCGCGCATCGCCGGTGCGCCGATCGTCTTCGTCGGCTACGGCGTCTCCGCGCCGGAGCGGCAGTGGGACGATTTCAAGGGCGTCGACCTCGCAGGCAAGGTCGCCTTGTTCCTGGTCAACGATCCCGATTTCGAGGCGGCGCCCGGCGATCCGGTGGCAGGCCGCTTCGGCGGGAAGGCGATGACCTATTACGGCCGCTGGTCGTACAAGTTCGAGGAAGCGGCGCGGCGCGGCGCGATCGCCGCCCTCGTCGTCCACGAGACCGAGGGCGCCGGCTACGGCTGGAGCACGGTCGAGGCGCCCGGCGGCGAGAATTACAACATAATGCTGTCCCCGGGCGCACAGCAGCCGGTCCTGCTCCAGGGATGGCTGCAGCGGCCGGCGGCCGAGGACCTGTTCCGCCGCGCCGGCCTCGATTTCGAGACGGTGAAGCGCGAGGCGCGGACCGCCGCCTTCCGGCCGATCGACCTCGGCGCCAGGCTCGATGCGCGGTTCGACGTCGAGGCCCGCCGGGTCGAGAGCCACAATGTCCTCGCCAGGATCAGCGGCAGCAAGCGGCCGCAGGAGACAATCTGGTTCGCCGGCCATTGGGACGCCTACGGCATCGGCGCGCCGGACGCGCAGGGCCGAACGGTTCGCCCCGGCGCGCTCGACGACGCGCTCGGCATCGCCGGCGTGCTCGAGCTCGCCCGCGCCTTCAAGGCGGGGCCGCCGCCGGAACGCACCCTGGTCTTCGCCGCCTGGACGGCCGAGGAGAGGGGGCTGCTCGGCGCCGAGCATTACGCGGCCCATCCCACCTTCCCGTTCGAGACGACGGTCGCCAACCTGACCCTCGATACGCTCCAGCCGAACGGTCCGGCCCGCGACGTCGTGCTGATCGGCGCGGGACAGAGCGATCTCGAGACGCGGCTCGCCGCCGCCGCCCGGCTCCAGGGCCGCACCCTCACCCCCGATGCCCGGCCCGAGCGGGGCCTGTTCTACCGCGCCGACCATTTCGCCTTCGCCAAGCGCGGCGTGCCGGTGCTGCTGATCATGGCGCTCGGCGGCGGCGTCGATCTGGTCGAGGGGGGACGCGAGGCGGGGGACCGCTGGGTCAGCGAGTTCACCGCCCATTGCTACCACCAGAGTTGCGACGCCTGGTCGCCCGACTGGGACCTGCGCGGCGCCGCCCAGGACGTCGCCCTGTTCTACACGCTCGGCCGCGATCTCGCCTTCAGCCGCGCCTGGCCGGAATGGAAGCAGGGCTCCGAATTTGCGCCGCTGCGCGCGAAGAGCGCGGCCGCGCGCCGCTGATCCATGAGGCTGGCGCCCGATCCCGGATCCTCACCCCGGCGAAAGCCGGCGGCTCAGGGGCGGGAAGCGCGGCTGGATGGCGGGCTCCAATCGCGCCTGCGGCTCCGTGGCCCGAGATCCCGGTCTTCGCCGGATGACGTGCCTTGAACTAGCGTGACGCCGGGGCGACCTCGTCGAGATAGCGGCCCGAGTTGCGATATTCCTCGCGCACGGTGGAGACCGGCAATTTCTCGTTGACCGGTTCGGAGGCGGCGAGCTCCTCGGCCGGCGCGGCGTAAACGGGGAGGGGAGCGCCGGGCTTCGGCAGGTCCGGAGCGGCCGCGGCGGCGAGGGTCGGGCGGCCGAGGCTGATCGGCAGGCGGGCGGCGATCACCGCGGCGGGGGAGGGCTCGCGGCCCGAATAGGCCTGGCGGAAGGCGGACGGGGCGCCGAGATCGCCGGCGATGCGGTAGAAATTGTGGCTGCCGATCACCGCCACCTTGGCCAGACGATAGGCCCAGACCGGCAGCACCTGCTGGGTATGGTAATGGGTGGCATGGCCGACGGGGGCGTAGACCGAGCCGGCGAGCGCCTCGGAGGCGATCCGCCGCGCCCGCTGCCAGGCGACCCCGGCCGGCGGCAGGCCGAGCGAGCCGTCGCAGGTGAAGGTGAACTGGCAGCCGCCCCCGGCGCGCATCGGCCCCTGGTAGACCACGCCGCAGACGCTCGCCGGATAGCCGGGGTGGCGGACTCGGTTCAGCACCACCTGGGCGACGGCGCGCTGGCCTTCCTCGCTCTCCGAGCGCGCCTCGTAATAGATCGCCTCGGCAAGGCACTGGAGCGAGCGGTGGAGGCCGGCGGCATCGGCGGCGCGGAACACCATCGAGGCGGCGCGCGGGTTGCTGACCTGGGCGAGCGGGATGGCGGCGTTGAACGCCGCGGCATCGGTCGGCGAGACGCTCTGCAGCACCATCCCCTCCTCGGCCAGGGCAGGATTTTCGGCGAGCGTTGTCGACGGTCCGGCCGGCGCCGCGGCGGCTTGCCCACCGCGTCCGGCGGCGAGCAGATCCTTGCTCGGCGCCGGCGCCGCCTGCAGCGGCACGCACGAGGCGCTGAGCAGCAGCAGCGCCAGGCAGCCGGCTTCGCGCCCGCGCCAATGGGCCGCTTCGATCAGCAGATTGACCATCAAGGACTTCGACACCACCGCCAGCTTCGCCTGTTCGAGTGCCCGCCTATGCTCGAATAACTAATGTTGTTGCGTCCCGCCGCCCCTCGATTCCGGTTGTCCCGTTATGGCACCGTTCGCGGCCATCCCTTAACCGGCGGCGCTCCCGGGGGGTCAGGGATCGATATCCGGACCCCGCACGTTTCACCGGCTCATCCAGATCGCGAGGCGGCGTATTGCATGCGTAGAGTGTTGGTGTGCGTATCGGTGGCGGCTCTGCTCGTCGCCGGGTGCGGAAACGAGGGCGGCAGCGGCGGCGCCGAGAGCGCCGAGGTCAATCCGAAGCAGGTTTCGCCCGAGGCGCTGCAGGCCGCGGTCAAGGACGAGCGGGCGCGGAAATTCTACGCCGCGCGCAACTGGGCGGCGGTGTGGAGCGACGCGCGCGCCGAGGAGCTGACCGGCGCGCTGGGCGAGGCGGTGCGCCACGGCCTCAACGTCGATGGCTATCTCGAGAAGGTGAAGGCGGCGGGTTCCCCGGCGGAGCGCGAGGCGAGCCTCACCGTCGCCGCGCTCGATTACGCCCAGACGCTCGCGATGGGCGCGGTCGATCCGCGCAAGATCTTCGAGGTCTACGAAGTGCCGATGAACAAGGTCGATGTCGTCGGCGGCCTCGGCCAGGCGATCGGCGGCGGCGACGGCGCGGTGAAGACCTGGCTGGCCGGCCTCGCGCCGCAGGACGAGGAGTATAAGGCGCTCCAGGAAGCCTATGTCCAATATCGCCAGCGCGCCGATGCCGAGCAGCGCGCGGCGATCCAGCCCGGCGACAAGATCGCCCCCGGCGATCGCGATCCGCGCGTCCCGCAGATCGCCCAGGCCCTGCAGTCGAACGGCTATCTCGCCGCGGCCCAGCCGGCGCCGCAGGGCGGGGAAAGCGCCGAAGGCAACGCCGCCGCGCCGGCCGCCAAACCGTCGAACATCTACACGCCGCAAATGGTGCAGGCGGTGAAAAAGGTGCAGACCGATTACGGGATCGAGGCCGACGGCATCATCGGCAATTCGACTCTCGAGGCGCTCAACACCGGCGCCAAGGAACGCGCGCGCATCCTGGCGGTGAACCTCGAGCGGCGCCGCTGGCTCGAGCGCACGCCGCCCAAGACGCGGATCGACGTCAACACCGCCGCGGCCGAGCTCGCTTACTGGCGCGACGGGCAGGTCGCCGATCGCCGCCGCGTGGTCGTCGGCCAGCCGGATTGGGAGACGCCGGAGCTCGGCTCGCCGATCTTCCGCCTCGTCGCCAACCCCGACTGGGTGGTGCCGGAGTCGATCGCCAAGGAGGAGATCCTGCCCAAGGGCGCGGCCTATATGGCGAAGGAGAATATCGTCATGAAGAACGGGCGGCTGGTCCAGCAGCCCGGGCCGAAATCGGCGCTCGGCCTCGTCAAGTTCGACATGGCCAACGACCACGCCATTTACCTCCACGACACGCCGGCCAAGGCGCTGTTCGCCAGCACCAACCGCCATTCCAGCCACGGCTGCGCGCGGGTCGAGGACGCGCTCGGCTTCGCGCGGATGCTCGCCGACCAGAACGGCGTGCGCGAGCAGTTCGAGAAGGCGCTGGCGACGAAGGAGGAGACTCCGGTGTCGCTGCCGAACAGGATCCCGGTGCGGCTGCTCTACCACAGCGCCTATCTCGACGGCGGCCGGGTCGTCTTCCGCACCGATCCCTATGGCTGGGACGACCTCCTCGCCAAGTCGCTCGGCTTCGAAGGCCAGATCCGTCCGCGCGTGAAGACCCACGTCGCCGACATCGGGCCGTAAGGCAGGCCCCCCACCCTCCCAGGCCTTCGGCCTGGGGCCCTCCCTCTCCCTGATCGGGAGAGGGAAAGATGCGCGTCATCACCCTCGAAGCGTCGAACCCTCCCCCTCAAGGGGGAGGGAGTGACGCACGCCGGTGCGCGCCGCTCAGCTGTTCTGGTGCTTGCGGGCGCTGGTCCGGCTCGGCTCGGCGTCGACCTTCTTCTCGCCCAGGATCGCGCTGCCGGAGACGCCTTTCTCCCGCTCGTGATCCTTGAGGGTCGGGTTGCCGGTGTTGTTGCTGCTCTTTCCGCCGCCGCTGTTGTCGCGCATGTCCTGTCTCCTGATCGCTGCGCAACGAACGCGGCGCGGCGCCAAAGGTCTCCCCGGATCGTCCCCGCCGATCGCTCGGCTCGTCCGGTCGCGCGCTTTGCCCGCCGCCGCGGCGCGGTGTCCCTGTCGTTCGTCGATCCCGGATGTCGGTTCGTCGGCGCCGGCCGCGCTTCGCAGATGCGGCGAGCCGCTGCGCAGAAGCGCGCGAGCGTCGCGTCGGGAGCCGGGCTAGTTCGGAAATGCGGCGGGGGAAGGGCCTGTCTTCATCCCGCAGGAAACCACCCCCGCCGCACCCGAACTATGCAGGAATGCGAACGATGATCAAGTACGCTGTTTCGGCCCTTGCCGCTTTCACACTCGCCACCGGCGCCTTCGCGGGCCCCGCCCTGGCGGAAGAGAAGAGCGCGACCGTGCGGATCGGCGATCTCGATCTGTCCACCACCGCCGGCAATGCCCAGCTCGAGCGCCGGCTGCGCGGCGCGGCGACCGAGATCTGCGGCCAGATCGCGATCGTCCCGCTCCAGTTCCGCACCATGGCCCAGGCCTGCCACGAAGAGGTGATGGCGAGCTCGCGCGAGCAGGTGGCGCTCGCCGCCGCCCGTGCCCAGAGCAAGGTGCGGCTGGCGCGCCGCATGGACTGAGGGCGGGGCAGGAGCCGGACCGGTGCGCGGTCCGGCTCGTATCCCTCCGCCTTCGAGGCCGCCCCAACCCCTGGGCCGCCTGACGGGCGCATGATCCGATCGGCCGGATCATGCGCCCGCATCGATTCCGGCGTTCGTGAAACTCGCCGTCAGCTCCGCCCGGCGAGCGCGCGGGCGTTCTGAACGTAGAGGCGGCCGACCTTCTGCTCCTCGCCGTCGGCGAGCTGGGCGTACCAGCGGCCGGTCTCGTCGCGGCGGAAGCCGGTCACGAAGTCGCGGCGCACGATCGCCGAGCGGTGGAGCCGGACGAAGCGCTGCGGATCGAGCTCTTCCTCGAGCCGCGCGATCGTATGGTTGATCAGCCAGCTGCGGCTGCCGACGTGGAGGCGCATATAGTCGCGCTCGGCGCTGATCCGGTCGACGTCGCTCGCCGCGAGCCGGACGAGGCCGCGCGGCTCGGAGACCCAGAATTCCTCGAGATGCGGCGTGGCCGGCGGCGGCAGCGGGCCGCTCTCCTTGTCGGCCAGGCGATGGCGGGCGCGCTCCACCGCCTTGGCCAGCCGCTCGGCCGAGACCGGCTTCATCAGATAGTCGACCGCCTCGAGCTCGAAAGCGGCGACCGCGAACGTGTCGAAGGCGGTGATGAAGATCACCAGCGGCGGCCGCTCCATGCGGCTCATCGCCCGCGCGACGTCGATGCCGTCCATCCCCGGCATGGCGATGTCGAGCAGCACCGCATCGGGGGCGAGCGCCTCGATCAGCCGCAGCGCCGCCGCGCCTTCCAGCGCGGTGCCGGCCAGCGCCACGCCCTCCATCCGGGCGAGCAGCAGCTGGAGCCGCTCGACCGCGAGCGGCTCGTCGTCGACGATCAGGAAGCGAAGCGGATCAGACATGGTCGTTCAGGGGCATCTTGATGGTGACGCGGTAGCCGCCTGCGGGCAAGCGCTCATGCTCGCAGGCGGCCTCGGCGCCGAATCGGGCATGGAGCCGCTCGCTGACGTTGGCGAGGCCGACCCCGGCTCCGGGCGCCGCGGGGTTGCCGCCGAGCTGGGCGGCTTCGCTCGGATCGCCGGTCATCGCGCTCGGGCCGCGATCGTTCTCGACGCCGATCCGCAGCAGGCCGTCCTCCTCCGCCGCCGAGATCGTCAGTGTCACCGTCTCGTTGGTGCGGGCGACGCCGTGCTTGATCGCATTCTCGACGATCGGCTGGAGGATCAGCGGCGGAACCTCGGCGCCCATCACCGCTTCGTCGACCTCGAACCGCACCCGCAGCCGGTTCGGGAAGCGCACCTTCTCGATGTCGAGGTAGAGCTCCTGGAACTTCAGTTCCTCGGCCAGGCTGATGTCGCCGGTCGGATCGATCGACAGGCTCGCCCGGAAGAAGGTGGAGAGGCCGACGATCATGTTCTCCGCTTCCTCGTCGCGCCGCGCCAGCACCAGCGAGGAGAGGGAGTTCAGCGTGTTGAACAGGAAGTGGGGATTCACCTGGTAGCGCAGCGCGCGCAGCTGCGCCGTCTGCGCGGCGCGCTCGGCATTGGCGGCGCGGCGCTCGGCCCGCCGCAGCTGGCCGGACGAGCTGATCGCCAGGTAGAGGCTCGCCCAGGCTGCGAAGAAGAAATACCAGGTGACGAGGCCGTCGGCGATCAGCCGGCCGGCGCGCTGGCTGATGTCGGGCAGCGGTGCGCGAGGCGCTGCCGGCGGCGCGGACGGCGCCGACGGCGCGGTCGCCGTCCCGGGTCCCTCGGGCGGCAGCGGCCGCGCCACCAGCGGCTGGTACAAAGCGAAGGCGAGGTTGAAGGTGGAGAAGATCGCCGCCGCCGGCACGCAGGCGATCGCCGCCGCGATCACCTTGATCCGGATGCTCTCCGCGGCGGCGCGCCGCAGCACCAGATAGACCAGGAAGGTGAGCAGCACGCCGATCAGGCAGCCGGCGGCGCGATATTCGAGCGAATGGAAGCTCTCCTCGAGCAGCGCCATGCGCAGCACGATCGTCGCGAGGTAGAACAGCCAGAAGCCGCCGATCGTCGCCGCTGCGAGGGGCAGGTCGGGAAGCCGGGCGCGCAGCAGATTCAAGTCGATCCTCTCCAAGGCGGAGCCCGCACGCCGCCGCGCCCCGTCCTGACGACGGGGCGCTTCCGGCAGCTCCCTACGTGCGAATACCTAGCCGGAATTTTCCGGTGAGACGCAATGCACGATTCCAGCAAGTACCCCCTCTGCACTTTTGTGTGGAGAAAATGTTTCGGAGCCGTCCGGATGGCGGAAATCCGCGACTGCCGCCGGGCCGCTGTGGCGGCGGCGCGACACTGGCGGCCCTCGCGCCGGCCTCCGGGACACATTCCCGTTGCGAGCGGACTCGAAGCATGATTCATTTGTGAACGGGGAGCGAAGACGTGGTTAAGCCCGATGTAACTGTTTGGGGCGCATATCTTCGCCGGGTAGAAGGAGCGGGTACATGGCTACGAATACGAAGCCGGCTCACGGGGCGTTGACGCTGGTCGAAATGAAGGAATTCGCGGGCTTCTCGCCCGCCACGCAGCGGTACATCCGCCGCGCGCTCGACGTCGGTCTCGGCCGCCGAGACGCGCTTCGCCGCTGGTCGCGCGACGTCGGCGAGGCCGCGAGCATCCGCGCCCAGGAACGCATGTACCGCCGCCTCGAGCAGATCCGCGCCAGCGTCCCCGACGACAGCGGCCTCGACGAGATGGAGCCGCTGATGGGCCCGCTGATCACCGTCACCGCCTTCGATCTGGCCCAGGAGCGCCTGCCGGACTTCGCGTCCTATCGCTTCCTCTACGAGCGGCTGATCGGCGCGGCCGTGCGCCCGTGGCTCCCCGCCGCCTTCTGCGCCGCCGCCGCGCTTCCCCACCTCCACCCGGAGCGCCGCCGTACCCTGCTGCAGTCGATCAGCGAGGCCGCCGCGACCGCGCCGGGCTGGTCGAACCGCGAGCCCGCCTTCTTCCCCGAGTGGGTCGACAAGGTCGACGTCACCGTCGCCGGCTGACCTCTCAACCTCGAACACGCGAACGGCGGGGCCCCGGCTCCGCCGTTTTCGTTTTGCGAAGGGGAGGCGGCAGCCGAACCTTGGCGGAGGCGGTCAGTCTGGTCACCGTACCGCCATCAGAGGAATTGCGCCGCTCAACGACACCCGCTGATTGGCGTTGGACAAGACGAGCACCACGCCCGGAACGTCGAAGCTGACCATGTACCCGCCCCGATCGGTGAACTTGGGCAATGGGCGAAACTGGGGCGGTTGGCCGGGCCTCAAACGATGAAGGCCATCGATGCCGACGGCCCACAGATCGCCGCCGGCTAGGGCGAGCCCGAAGAAAGAGACGGTGCTGGACGGTTCGCCTTCATCGAGCGTGCCGGCCGGCGGTTGGGGGGCCAGCGCCTTGAAATAGAGGCGTCGTATCCTCGTGCCGCACACTTCCACGATGCGGCCGTGAGACATCATGTGGAGCATTCCGATTGCCGCCACGGCGCAAGAGGGATCCGAGGGTGAGGCGACGATACCGTTGACTGGATCGCAGTCGGTGTTGAGTGGACCGCCGCAGATTTCGCCCGACCTGTTGCTGTGCACCTTCTCGAGGCGTCCGCTGCGCCGGTGGATCCGCATCAACCCGCCGCCCCATTCCCCCACGTTGAAGCCGATCCATGCGAATTCGGCGTCACCGGGGGCGGCTGTTGCCATATGCAAGCGCTGCAGCTCGCCGTTGAGGCGAACCGCGCGAGGGGTTCCTGCCTGCAGGTCTATCAGGCGGCGGCTTGTGACGAGCATGGCCTGCTCGCCCTCGCAACCGAGTGCGACCAGCGTGTCTCCTTCTGTCGGAACCGCCGGCAGGTTCCTCCAGCGCCCGTCGGTGCGAAGGCGGAGCCTCCAGACCTCGCCGCGCTGCGCCAGGGCCAGCATGCCGTCTCCAAGCCTGCAGATGTCGATCGTCTTGCCGGCAGAGCGCCGCGGCTCTGCCTCGTCCGGAGCGAGGGAGAGGAGGTGGCCTTTGATCGTGAGCATCCACAGTCGACCGTCGGCGAAGACGATGCGCTGCAAATCCTCTTCGCCGGCCTCAGCGGGAGCAGCGTCGCGCCAGAAACGGGTTGCGGCGACTGCACACACCGCCGCGGCGATTATTGCGGCAGCGATGGCAAGGTGCCGCTTGCGAATGCGTAAGGCTGCCATGGCCGGATCATGGTCGATCCCGCCGGGCAGTCAATGTGGCGCCCGTGGGGACTCCAATCAGAGTCCGTCGAGCAGCTCCTGCGCGAACACGGTCAGCGTGTCGTCGCGCGCCCCCATCACGATGATGCGGTCGCCGGGTTTGGCTTCGCCGCGGAGGCGTTCGCCGCAGGCGGCGCGCTCGGCGATGTGCTCGGCGCTGTGGCCGGCGGCGCGGACGCCCTCGACGATGTCGGCGCTGGTAACCGTCCGCTCGACGGTGCCGCCGAAATAGACCGGATCGGGCATCACCAGCAGGTCGTCGGGGCCGAGCCGCCCGGCGAACGTCGCGATCAATTCGTCCTTCAGCACCTTGAGCGGCCCGTAGCCGTGCGGCTGGAAAAAGACGAGCAGCCGCCCCGGGAACGCGTGGAGGGTGTCCAGCGTCGCCGCGATCTTGTCGGGGTTGTGACCGAAATCGTCGATCACGGTGATGCCGTTGCGGGTCCCGATCACGTCGAAGCGGCGGCGAAGGCCGGTGAAGCCCTCGAGCGCGGCGGCCGCTTCGGCGAGCGGCAGGCCGGCCGCGCGCGCGGCGGCCAGCGCGGCAAGCGCGTTGGAGACATTGTGGCGTCCGGGCACGGCGAGCCGGACCGGGATCGTCGCGCCGTCGGCATGGAGCGCGAACGAGACGGCGAGCGGCGCCTCGACGATGTCCGCGGCGTGGAGGTCCGCAGCGGGCTCGGAGAGACTGAACGTCACTGCCCTGGGCAGCGCCGCGCGCGTCGCGAGCGCCCGCGTCTCCGTATCGTCGAGGTTGAACACGGCCGTGTCGGCGCGCGCGACGAAGCCGAGAAAGAGGGTGCGCAATTCGTCCATCGACTTGTGGTCGAGCGTGACGTTGTTCAGCACCGCGACGCTCGGCTGGTAGAGCGCGATCGAGCCGTCGCTCTCGTCCACCTCGCTGACGAACAGGCCGCCGGTGCCCGCGAGCGCGCTGGCGAACGGCCGGTCGGGAGTCGCGAAATTCTTCATCACGGCGCCGTTCATCACGGTCGGATCGCGGCCGGCGGCGTGGAAGATCCAGGCGACCATGCCGGTCACGGTCGATTTGCCGCTGGTCCCGGCGACTCCGATCGAAGTGGGCGCGGCGTTGAACAGCCGGGCGAGCAATTGCGGCCGGGTGAGATGCTCGGCCCCGATCCGCCGCGCCGCCTGGACGTCGGGCACGGTCTCCTCGACCGCGGCGGAGGTGACGAGGATCTGGTCCTTGCGGGTCAGGCCGCTGCCGTCCTGCGGATGGAGGCCGATGCCCTGGCGCTCGAGAAAGGCAAACTTGTCGCCGAGCCGGCCCTGGTCGAGCGACCGGTCGGAACCGGCGACCTCGGCGCCCTGCGCGCGGACGATGCTGGCCAGCGGCAGCATGCCGCTGCCGCCGATGCCGCAAAAGAAATAGGATCGTGTCTCGGCCATGCGTCTCGCCCTACTGACTTTTTCCGTCATTTCAAATGTGATGCCGCTCCGGTTTTTTACGGACTCCTACGGTTGATTCCGGCGGCCCGCTGATTCAGCGTGCGCGCGCCTCGATGAGATTGGAGCGAACATGCGGATTGGAGTGGTGGCGCCGAGCACGCCGATCAAGCGGGAGCTCGCGGACCGCGCCGTGGAGATCGCGGCCGCCGATTTCCCGGAGGCCGAGCTCGTCTTCCATCCGCAATGCTTCCTCACCCACCGCCATTTCGCCGGCGAGGACCACGATCGCGCCGCCGCCTTCGCCGATTTCGCCAACGATCGCAGCCTCGACGCCTTGTGGTTCGCGCGCGGCGGCTATGGATCGTGCCGGATCGCCGAGGAAGCGATCGCCCGGCTCGAACCGCAGGCGAGGGACAAGCTCTATCTCGGCTATAGCGACGCCGGCTTCCTCCTCGCCGGCCTGTGGCGGGCGGGCTTTAAGCATCTCGCCCATGGCGCGATGATCGGCGATCTGCGGCGCTCGGGCGGGGAGGCGGCGGTGCGCCGCGCGCTCGGCTGGTGCGTGCGGCGCGATCCCGATGCGCTGGAGCCGGGGCTGGATGGCCGCCCCTCGGTCGCCTTCAACATCACCGTGCTCAGCCAGCTGCTCGGCACCGCGCTGCAGCCCGATCTTTCCGGCCATGTGCTGCTGCTCGAGGACGTCTCCGAATATATGTACAGCATCGATCGCTCGATGTTCCACATCACCAGCAACCCGGGCGTGCGCGCGGTCGCCGGCATCAGGCTCGGCCGGGTCAGCGACGTGCCGGTCAACGAGCCGGACTTCGTCGCCGACGAGGAAGAGGTGGTCCGCTATTGGTGCGAGCGGGCGGCCATCGCGTTCCTCGGCCGGGCCGACATCGGCCACGACGGCGCCAACCGGGTGGTTCCGTTCGGCGCCGGCCCTAACAAGGGTTAATTCACGGTAAACCGGCCTCAGAGGGCGACGTGACGATTTCCCTCTCAGAATCGCTTGCACTCGCCGCGCGTTTGGGGCTTATCACCCACACATCCACAGGGAGGGTTATATGGCAAAAGGGACTTCTGGCGGCGGCGGTGGACTTCAGCGTCCGGTGCAGCCTTCTGCGGATCTGGCTCCGATCACGGGCTCCGATCCGCTGCCGCGCAGCCAGGTTGTGAGCAAGATGTGGGACTACATCCGCTCGAACAACCTGCAGAACCCCGAGAACAAGCGCGAGATCCTGGCGGACGACAAGCTCCGCAAGATCTTCGGCAAGGACAAGGTGTCGATGTTCGAGATGAACAAGCACCTGTCCAATCATCTGAAGTAAGCCTCGCCCGGCACCAGCCGGTCTGACGGTTTCGCGGCCGCTTCGGCCCTCTCGTTCGGGAGGATCGAAGCGGCCGCTACTTTTTTGCGGTGCGCAGGCTCTGTCCCGCTCGTCCCGCTTCATTGTTCCGCGGGTCCCGCGATGGGGCGCTGCTGCTGGACTCGTTTGGACGACGGGAGCACAGTCCGCGCATCGACTCGGGAGGCGCCGTGGGGGGATCTCGATCCCGCGCGTCCGGGCCGGCACGCGTAAGTCGCTCCAGCAATGACCAGGGAGAAGCGATCATGCCGATCAGCAGCTATATCGTCGAGGAAGGCAACGGCCGCGGCAAGGGCCACACCCAGCACGGCAACGGCAAGGGCGTAGGCCATACCAAGCATCAGCACGCCGCGATGGACGACGGCGAATATACGATCGTCATTTCGGGGATAAACCACGACAATCCGACGCCGGTCGATCAGACCAGCGCGCCCACCACCCTCGCCGACGGCTCGCAGATGTGGACCGAGGTGCGCCAGGGCTCGATCAGCACCGGCACCGCGCCCGCCCTCGGCGGCGACAGCAGTGCGCTGCGGCTCGAGACCGACACCAACAACGGCCGGCTGCGCCTCAACGACGCCTTCACCACCGACCAGCAGATCAAGCTCGGCGATCTCGAGGATCTGAGCTTCGATTATTACATCCAGAGCTCGACCCGCACCGACGTCACGCCGGTGATCCGGCTGGCGATCGACGCCGACGGCAATCTCGCCACCACCGGCGATCGCGGCGAGCTGGTCTTCGAATATGCCTATCAGGGGCTCGGGCCGACGACCACGGGCAGCTGGCAGCACGCCGATCTCGCCGGCGCCGACTGGAACGCGTGGCAGCGCTCCGGCGGACAGAATCGCGACGGCTATCCGAACATCGTTCCGCTCAGCGACTGGGCGGACGCGAGCGGCTACACGCCGGTCGGCGGGCCTCCGGGCGCGCTCCATTTCGACGAGAACAGCCTCGTCCTCGGCTGGTCGGTCGCCTACGGCTCGGGCAACGGCACCGGCGTCATGTATCTCGACAACCTCCAGGTCGGCGGCGTCACCTACGAATTCGGCTGAGGCACCAGCTTCCTCCCTGCCGGCGTCCCGCCGGCAGGGAGAGTTACCGGCACCCCCGCCAGCCCATCGCGCCGCGCTGGGCCTGGTCGAGGTGGAGGTGGTCGCGGTGCGCGGACTTGTAGTCGGGCGAGAGCACGGTGGCGAACACCGGGCAGGCGCGGTCGCGGGCGGCGCGCAGGAAGCGGCCCTTGGCGCCGCTGTCCGGCCAGTCGCGCAGCACGCTGATCCGCCGGCCGTCGGCGAGGCGGAAGCCGGCGACGTCGACTGCGTTGGCGGTGGCGTGCTCGCTCCAAGCGCCCTCCGCGCGGCCGTAGATGCGCCGGCAATTGTAGCTGCCGAAATGCTCGATCGCGGTGACGCGGCTGCCGAGATAGGCGATCGCCGCCTCCTGCAGGCCGTGCCATTCCCAAAGCGCCAGAGCGGCGGCGACCGGGCAGCTCGTGCCGAGCCCCGCCGGCCGGTAGCGGATGGTGAGGGCGCCGCCCGGCGCCAGCCGCACCCCATCCTTATAGCCGCATTGCTCGCCCGCTTCGCGCGCGGGCAGGGCGACGAAGGTCACGCCCGCCCGGCGCAGCAGCGCCCGGCATTGGGCGGGATCGTCGCGCAGCGCCACCAGCTTGCGGCCGGTGAACGCGCCGACCGGCTGTGCGAGGTCGAGCGGCGTCCACGGCATGTCCTCGGGGTGGCCGCGCGCATAGCCGTAGAGCAGGAGGCCGGCGAAGCCGAGCAGGCCGAGCGCGAGGGCGATCTTCAGCCAGCGCAGCAGCGGAAGGCGCCGCGCGCCGCGTCGCGATCGCCGGCTGCGCTTCAACTTCGCCGCGCCGTCTCGAGCGGCTCCGCCGTCACCGGATAGCCGGCGTCCTCCGGGATGCAGAGGAAGCGCCCGCCCGTCCGCTCCTCGACCCAGGGGGTGATCTTGCGCACCGCGTGGCGGGCGGCATCGGCGCGCGCCTCCTCCAGCGAGGCGAAACGCGCGAGCCGCTCGAGGTTGCGGCGGGTCGGGAAGATCGCATGGGCGCGGCCTGCCGCCAGCTCGGCCAGCGTCGCTTCGGCGCTCGCCCAGAAGGTGCGCACCGCCTCGCCGCGATCGGCGCTCGCCGGCGCGTCGTCGGGCGCCTCCGCCAGATAGAAGAGCGTGTCGAACCGCCGCGTCTCGCGGAAATTGGGGCACCAGCGGGCGAACGGCGTCAGTGCGGTAGGATCGATCCCGACACCCAAGGCTTCGAGCAGCCGATGGAAAGGTTCGCCGGCGGCGAGGCCCCGGCGCAGCGCCTGCGCGCGCTCCTCGTCGGCCGGAGGGAGCAGGGCGGGCGCGATCCCGGTCTCTTCGATCGTCTCGCGGATCGCGGCGATCCGCGCCGCGCCGTCGGAAAGCTGCGGGGCGAGCAAAGCCGCCGCGACCTCGTCCTCGGGATCGATCCGCCCGCCCGGGAAGACCAGGGCGCCGGCGGCGAAGGCCATGGTCTTCGCCCGCTCGACCATCAGCAGCTCGGGCGCGCCATCCCGCGGCGCCGGCCGCATCAGGATCAGGGTCGCGGCGGGAATCGGCTCGGGCATCTCGTCCATCGGAACGCCCTAGAGCGCGATCGGCTGAGGTGGAAGCGCTTCGCGCTTCCACCGACGGCGGGAATCGCGCTCTATTCAGATAGTTGAGACCAGCATCGCCTCAGGCTGATTCAGCCTGAGGCGATCCTGGTCTAGGCGGTCGTGTCCGGGCGGGGAAGCGCGAGAACATTCTCGGGCCGCGAAGCGGAGTCCCTAGCGCGGCGCGAGGGTCACTTCGGTCTGCGCGGACAGGCGGTTCGGCCGCGGCGTGAAGCTGAAGATCGTGTTGCGGCTGCTGTCGCTGCCCGGCGGCAGGCAGCGCAGCTCGGCCGAGGCGCCGGGGCCGGGCGCCCTGAACGCGATGCCGATGGTATTCGCGCCGGGCCGCATGAACGTCTCGAGATCGCTATAGGCATTCTCCTCGAACGTGCCGACCGTCGTGCCGTTGACGGTCACGGTCAGCGCCGCCTCGGGGGTGATCGACGAGCCGTTGAGGTTGAGCTTGCGGCAGGCGGGGCCGGCGGCAGGCGCCGCCGCGGGCGGCGATCCCTGGCGCCCCTCGAGCGCCGCGAGGCGCGCCTCGATCGCGCGCAGCCGCGCCTCGAGCGACGGTGCCGGCTGTGCGGCCGCAGGGATGCCGAGCAGCAGGAGCGCAGCGGCGAGAACGGCGTGCGGGGCAGGGAAAGGATCGAGACGCATGGCAGCCTCCTGTCAGACCCTGCGACAATCCTACGCCCGCGGGCCGCAGGGTTCAACGCGGCGCGCGTGGGCGCGCGGACCGCGCGTCAGGGACGGCCGATCGTCTCGCCAAGAGCGCGATCACGATGTTGCGACGTCTGAACAATGCCCCCACGCGGCCACCATCGCCGCCCCGCCCGTCGAGCGCAACTCCCCTCCCGCTTGCGGGAGGGGCTGGGGGTGGGGCGGCCCGGTATCGCCTCCAGCGCCCGCGAACAGGCTCTAGCGCCGTCCCAGCTTGATGAAGGCGAGGCCGTTGTTGGCGTTCATCGGGATGACGAGCTGGTTCGCGTCGCTGTCCCAGCACATCGACGCTGCGTTCGGGATGCCGCTGGCGATCAGCTCGGCCGGTCTGCCCGGGCGAATGCGCGAGACTCCGCCATGCAGCACGCTGCTGACGTATTTGGTGCCGTCCGCCATGATCACCAGCCCGTCGTTGCCGGGCAGCGCCGCCTGTTCCGTGCGCAGCAGCCGCGCGGCGGGCGAGAAGGTCATCACTCTGTCGTCCTCGAGGTTGACGATCACGATGTTGCCGTCGCGGTCGATCGCCACGCCGTTGGGGCGGGCGAGCGGCGCGCCCTCGAGGAAGACCGAGACTTTGCCGTCCGGCGTCACCCGATAGATGCGGTAGGGGATGCTGCCGTCCGCTGCGCCGGTCTGCGAGGCGTAGACCGTTCCATCCGCCGCGACCGCGATGTCGTTGAGCCATTGCGACTCCGGCACCGTCACCTCGCCCTGCAGCGCGCCGGTGGAGAGGTCGAAGCGTCGCAGCAATGCGATGCGCGGCGAGCCATCGGCCGTGCCGCCCTTGCTGTCGGCGACGTAGAGGCTGTCCTGGTGGATCGCGCTGCCGAACGGATGGTGGAGCAGGGGCCCCTTGGGGTCGAGGCCGATCCAGCGCGGCGTGTGGACCGATCCGTCGGGGTTGATCAGCGAGACGAAGCCGTCGTCGGCGATCTGGTTCGGATTGGCGCCACGGTTGAAGGCGAGGATCAGCTTGCGCCCCGGGTCGTAGGAGCAGCTCTCGGCGTTGACGATCCCGCCATAGACGGTGACGTTGGACGAAATCGGCGTGAACTTCGCCTCCTCGGCGACGCCGAGCGGTCGCCCGGTGGCGGGGGGCGCGGCCGCGGGGCCCTGGGCCGGCGCCGTCGCCGCCGTCAGGCATGCGCCGATGGCGACAGCGACAGCCCATGAGGGCCGCCGGCGTGCGAAAGCCCGGATTCGTGTCATGGCTGCATTCCTCCCCTTCGCCGTTCCCCGTGTCGCCACATGGCGTCTGTCACGCCTTCTTGTCGAGGCGCGCTGTGTCGTCGAGCGCGCGGATCAGGACCGCCATGTTGTTGATGTACGTGCCGGTGGAGATTCCGACCGCGGGCGTGTCGGTGATGTAGGGCGAGGTGTCGCGGGCATCGAGCAGCCGGCCGTCCGCCGCGCGGGAGGGCGGCAGCAGCGCCGCTTCGGCCGGCGGGCGCCAGCGATTGCTCGTCGCGCGGAGCGGCGTCGGCCAATAGCCTTCGCGGTTGAGAGCGGCGACCACGTCGGCCGCTCGCCTGCCATCGCCTTCCGCGATGTTGAGGTCGGAGCCGCGCACCTCGCGCACGACGAAATAGCGCGGCAGCGGAATGCGGTCGCGGGCGAGCAACGGCGATCCCCTGGTCGCCTCGTTCCTGGAAAGCGCCAGCAGCCGCCGATAGCCTTCGCGCAGGCGGGCGAGGTCGAGCTTGCGATTGACCCAGCTCACCCCGTCCTTCGGCTCGTAGACGATCTCGTTCCTGGTATCGCCGGTCCAGCTGCCGCTCTCCTTGAGGTAGAGCGCCCGGTCGGTGCCGACTTCGATGAAGGTCGGGTGGGTGAAGCCGTTCAGCTGCCGCTCGGGCGGCAATTGGAGCTTCTCGAGCCAGGCGATCGCTTCGGGAATGCGGGCCAGATATTTGCTGTCGCCGGTCCAGCGGTAGAATTGCATCAATTGCTGGACACAGGCGTAGGTGGTGTGGGTCGCCAGCGAGGGCGGCTCGGACGTGCGGGCGCCCGCGGGCTCCAGCTCGCGCGTATATTGCAGCGCCCAGCCGGGCTGCGGCTGGCCCTGCTGGGCGAGCAGGAACACGCCCATGCCGCGGCGGATCGAATCGAGCACCCGCCGCTCGCCGAGCGCCTGGTGGACCAGCATCAGGAACGCGATGTTGTTCGACGCGACGTCGTCGTTGAACGTGATGTTCGCCGTATAGTCGGGCAGGCCGCCGTTCGAATAGCTGCGGTCGATCGGGAAGCGCTGCGGCCAGCCGCCGATCGGATATTGGGCGTCGAGCACGAAATCGACGACGCGGTCGAGCGGGGCGCGCCAGGTCGGATCGTTCCTGGCGAGGTAGAGGCGGAGCAGGAACTTGCCACTCTCCACCGTGCCGCCGTCGTCGAACGTGGCATTGCCGTAATAATGGCGGAACTCCTCCAGCCGCCGGCCCTGCCGCCCGATCGTCTCGTGCCAGTCGCGCGCCGAGGCGTCGCCGCCGAAGTCGATGAAATAATGCCAGCCGCCGGACGGATGCTGTCCGCGGACGAGGGCGCCGGCGACCTGCTCGGCGGCACGGTAATATTGCTCCTCTCCGGTCGCGTGCCAGGCATCGAGGAAGAGGTGACCCATCGCCGCGGTGCCCGGGTCCTGGACCCAGATCATCGTCGGCTTCGCCTCCATCTCGCCCCAGCGCCGCGACATGTCGGGAAGGTAGGACCAGACGTAACCGCCCTCGGTCGCGACCCGATCGGTCATGAAGCGGGTCGCGCGCCGCATCGTGGCGAGCAGGGTCTCGCGGCCGGCGCCCGCGGCCATCGCCGGCGCGGCGGCGAGCAGGGCGAGTGCGCCGGCGCCGGCCAGCGCGCTCCGCCGGGTGATCGCGCCGGTCATTTCCGCGCCTTTCCGGGGATATGGAAGCGCTCCGGCGGCAGCGCCCGCGGCGTGAACCGCGCGGAGAGGACCGCGCCGTGGAAATAGTTGCGCCGGTTGATCCGCGTGCCGATCGAGGTGAAGCCCTCGGCCTGCGGCGTGAACGCGATTTCGGCCTCGGTCTGCAGCACGCCGTCGACATAGGCGCGGTAGGTCCGCCCGTCATAGGTCTGGGCGACATGGTACCAGCGGCCGACCGGGAAGGTCTTGTCCGGCGCCATCAGCGCCTTGTTGTAGCCGTTCCCCGCGGTGAAGGCGTCGAGATACCACCGATCCCCGACCACTCGGATCTCGAACAGGAAGCGCGGGCCGCTCGGCGGGACGGGGGGCGAGGCGTCGGGCGGCGCATTGCCCGAAGCTTCCGCGAGGTGCAGCCAGCGCTGCTCGAACGCGCCCCCGTCGGGGCGGAACACCGCCTCGATCGTGAACTTGGACGCGCCGGCCAGCGGATGGGTCGGCAGGAACAGTGCGTCGTCGAGTCCGTCGAACGCCACCGCCTTTCCGTGCTCCGTCTCGATCACCTGCGGTCCGCCTTCGGCGCGGACCGGCATGTTGCCGATCCGGTCGATACGGTCGAAGCGCCAGGCGGTGGCGCCGCCGGACGCGCCTTGTTCATGCGCGCAGGCCGCGAGCCAGGGCAGCAGCGCCAGCGCCGCGGATGCCAGGACGCGGCGGGTGACGTCAGCGGGCCGTGCCATCGAAAATCCTCCTCTCGCCGCGCTTGAAGGCGAGATTGCGCTGCGCCGCGCCATAGGTGAAATGCCGCTCGACCGGTCCTGCGGCAGTGATCGCCGCCTCCGCCAGGGCGCCGTCCCGCCAGGCCAGGTCCATGGTCAGGCCGCCGCGCAGGCGCACGCCGCGCAGGCGGCCGCTGGGCCACGCCTTGGGCAAGGCCGGCAGCAGGGTGACGCCGTCCGGCTGGTCGCGGACCAGCATCTCGACCACGCCGGCGGCGCCGCCGAAATTCCCGTCGATCTGGAAAGGCGGGTGGGCATCGAACAGGTTCGGATAGGTGCGGTCGGGGCCAAGCAGCTTCCGCAGCACCGTATAGGCGCGCTCGCCGTCGCCGAGCCGTGCCCACAGGTTGATCCGCCAGCCTATGCCCCAGCCGGTCGCATCGTCGCCGCGTATCTCCAGCGCCCGCCGCGCCGCCTTGAACAGGGCCGGATCGGCGGGGCGGATCTCGTGGCCCGGGTAGAGCGCGTAGAGGTGCGAGACATGGCGGTGCTGGATCTCCGGCACCTCCAGGTCCCAGTCCTCGAGCCATTCCTGGAGCTGGCCGGCCTTGCCGATCCGGTCGGCCGGAATTCGCGCCCGGGCCGCCTCGAGCTGCGCCCGCAGCGCGGCATCGCGGCCGAGCAGGCGCGAGGCCTCGATCACGTTCGCAAACAGCTCGCGCAGGATCTGGCGGTCCATCGCCGGGCCCTCGCACAGGCTGACCTTGGGATGATGGGCGTTCTCGGGCGAGATCGACGGAGAGGTGACGAGACCGGCCGGGTGCTCGACCATCGCATCGAGGAAGAACAGGGCAGCGTCGCGCAACACCGGGTAGATGCGCTGCAGCACCGCGCGGTCGCGGCTGAAGTCCCAGCGGTCCCAGAGATGCTTGCACAGCCAGGCACCGCCCGTCGGCCAGATACCGTAGAAGGCGCCGTCGATCGGCGCCGCCGCCCGCCACAGATCGGTGTTGTGATGCGCGACCCAGCCGCGGGCGCCGAAATGGGCGCGAGCGATGCGGGCGCCGCTCACCGCCAGATCCTCGGCCATCGCGATCAGCGGCTCAATCGTCTCGGAGAGGCCGGTCGGCTCGGCCGGCCAGTAGTTCATCTCGGTGTTGATGTTGATCGTATATTTGGAGCCCCAGGGCGGCCGGTTGCTGTCGTTCCACAGCCCCTGCAGATTGGCCGGCTGGCCGCCGGCCCGCGACGAGGCGATCAGCAGGTAGCGGCCATATTGCACGTAGAGCGCGGCGAGGACCGGATCGTCGTTGCCGCGCTCATGGCTGTAGCGCACCCGCGCGTCGGTCGGCGTTTCCGCAGAACGGTCGGGCCCGAGATCGATGTCGAAGCGCCGGAACAGGCTGCGATGGTCGTGCTGGTGGCGAGCGAGCAGCGTCTCTGCGGTTCGACGGCCGGCGGAGTCCAAGTCGCGGAGCGCCTCCGCCTCCGGCGCACCCGAGACGTCGCGCCAGTTGCGATAGCTGGTGCGGGCGGCGATCAGCACGGTCGCCGCTGGCCCGTCGACGTGGAGCCGCTCGCCCTCGATCCGGCCGGCGCCGTCCAGCGCGCGCAGCGCGATCGCATAGGTGAGCGCGCCGGCGATGCCATGCTCCTCGCGGTTGCGTCCGGTCTGAACCAGCGTGTCGCCGCGCGCGGTGCCGCCGCCTGCCGCGAAGCGCAGCGACCAGGCGGCCGGGGCGCCGTCGAGCGCCTCCAGCCGCACCGCGATGACGCCGTCGGCCGCCGAGGCGAAGACAATGCGGCGAAAGCGCCGGCCGCCGCTTTGCCATTCGGTCGCGGCAATCGCGCCGTCGAGGTCGAGCCAGCGGCGATAATCGTCGGGATCGTCCTGGCCCGGCATGTCGATCAGCAACTCGCCCAGGGTCTGGTACGACATCTGGCGGATCGGCCGCGCCATCAGCCTCTCCTGGGCGAGCGCCTGCGCTTCCTCGTAGCGCTGCGCGCGCAGCAGCGCCCGCACCTGCGGCAGCGCTGCGCGGGCGTCCGCATTGGTCGGGTCGTACGGCCCGCCCGCCCAGAAGCTGTCCTCGTTGAGCTGCAGCCGCTCGGCCCCGGCGCCGCCGAACACCATCGCGCCCATCCGGCCGTTGCCCACCGGCAGTGCCTCCACCCAGCGCGTCGCCGGCTGGTGGTACCACAGGGTCCAGGGCGATGCCCCGACCGGCGGCGGCGCGGCGGCCTGGCCACGCGCCGGACCGGCCAGCAACGCGCCGCCGGCGAGACCGGCGAGCAGCGCCTGGCGTCGGTTGAGGTCCCAGGTCACGGGATCAGGTTCCGGCGCAGCGCCGGCACCGCCCGAGCCAGCTCCTCCACCACCTGGCCGGCGAAGAAGTCGGCGCCTTCCGGGCCGATGTGGGTGTAATCGAACGACAGCTTCGCCTGGCCCATCGGCTCGGCCGCGGCGTTCGCTGCGGCGGGCGCCGGCACGGCGCCGCCATTGGCGTCGATCGTGGTGCCGGTCGCCGCCGCCGCCCAGACGGTGGGGGAGGGCGGTCGCTGGGCAAAGCGCGTCGCGGCCGCCGCGCCCATCGCCTGCACCGCGGCGGTGCTGCGCGCGTGAAGGTCGACCAGCGGCGCGCCGGTCTCGGCGGCGACCCGGCGGGTCGCCTCCGCCCAGGGCTCGAGGTCGCGGATCAGCGTTCCGTCCTTGAACTGGCGGCGGGTGAGCGGCGTCACCAGCACCGGGATCGCGCCGGCGGCCCGCGCCTCTGCGACGTAGCGCTTGAGATTGGCCGGGAATTCGGTGGCGAGCTCGGTCGAGCGACCGGGCTTGCCGGGCTGATCATTATGGCCGAACTGGATCAGCACATAGACCTGCTCCCACGGGCGCCGGCGCATCTCGGCCAGGGCGATGTCCCAGGATCCCTCGGCGCGATAATTGTACGAGCTGCGGCCGCCGCGGGCGAGGTTCACGCAGGCGAGGAACGAGGTGACGTGGCGGGCGCAGAAGCTCGGCCCCCATCCGCCCTGCACCGCTACGGTGGAATCCCCGACCAGCACGATCTTGGACGCGCGGATCGGCTGCACCGGCGGGCGTTCGGCGCTCTGCTGCGCAGCCGCGGGCGCCGAGAGGGCGAGCGCGGCGGCGGCGAAGCTAGCGGCGAGCCGCATCGCGCGCGCCCTTGCCGGACGGGGACAGGAGGATTGCGCCGCTTCGTGGCCGCCGCGCCTCGGCCGCCGCGCGGGCGAGCCAGAGCAGGATCGGGTGGACGTCCATCGCAGACTCTCCTTGATTACAGGGCCTCGAACTTGAAGTTGCGGAATTTCGCCTCGCCGGCGCCGGCCGAATAGAGGCCGGGGCGCAGCATCAGGAAGCCGCCGCGGACATTGTGGTGGTAGCCGGAGACCTCCATGCCGCGATCGAAGCGCTTCCACGTCCGGCCGCCGTCGCCGCTGGTGTCGTAGGTGACGATGTGGCGGTCGTTGGTCACCCGCATCCGCATGCGGCGGCCGTGCGGATTGGCCGGACGCCCCCGCTCGATGCCATATTGATGAGTGACGAAGCGCGTCTCGTCGAAGCCGAGGCCGGCATAGAGCCTCTCGTCGTAGAATAGGATCAGCCCTGCGGTGCCGCCGGGCGCGATCTCCACGTCGCACTCGAAGCGATAGCCCTGGTCTCCGGCGATCAGCAGCAGGGGCGAGCTGTCGCTCGGGGCCTTGCCGCGGGCGCGGAAGAGCAGGGTGTTGTTCTGGGTCCGCACCCGGTCCTTCTCGTCCGGACCGGGCTTGAAGAAGTTCCACTTGCTGCCGAGCTTCAGGGTGCGGAAATCGTCGGAGAGCGGCTGGCCGTGCGGCACCGCGCGGCCGCCCTTCGGCTTGGCGATCGGCTGCGAGAGGTCGCCGCCGGTCATCCTGAACCAGCCGTCCGGAGTCCACTCGACGCGGTCGAGCAGGGTCTGGCGGCCGAGCGTCCAGAAGCCGTTCTCGAAGCCGTGATAGACCGTCCACCAGCCGCCGTCCGGCCCCTCGACCAGAGTGGCGTGGCCGCGCGACCACCATTTCTCGGCCGCGGACGTGGTGCGCACCAGCGGATTGGCCGGATGGTTCTCCCAGGGCCCGTTGATCGAGCGCGAGCGCGCCGCGATCACCATATGGCCGGTCGGCGGGCCGGCGGTGCCGCCGACGGCGGTGATCAGGTAGAAATAGTCGCCATGCCGCGTGATCTTCGGGCCCTCGGGCGCGAAGCCCTCCACCACCCAATCCTCGGGATAGCGCCAGGGATCGTAGACATGCTCGGGCTTGCCGACGGTGGCGAGGCCGTCGTCGGTCAGCCGCACCCGGTCGCCGCCCGACAGGAACAGCCAGCGCGATCCGTCCTCGCCGACGGCGTGGCCGGGGTCGATATGGCTCGGCAGGTCGAGGTCGACAGGATCCGACCAGGGACCGCGAATGTCGTCGGTCCAGATCACCCAGGAGGTCGTCTTCGTCCCCGGCGCGTCGGTCTTCTTCGTCGGGATGTAGAGGTAATAGCGGCCCTTGTGCTTGATCAGCTCCGGCGCCCAGACCGAGCCGATGTTGCGCGTCAGCGCGGCGTTCAGCGGCTGCCAGTTCACCAGGTCCTGCGAGTGCCAGATGACCAGGCCCGGATAGGAATCGAACGTCGAGAAGGTCATGTAATAATCCCGCCCGTCCTTGAGGATGGTGGGATCGGGATGGTCGCCGGACATCAGCGGATTCAGGAAAAAGCCGTTGCCGAGATCGGGCACGCGCTGGTTGTCGTGGCCGCGGCGCCAGCCGCTCGCCGGGGCGCGGGGCGCCTGTGCGGCCAGCGCCGCGGCGGCGGGGCCTGCTCCCGCGGCGAGGCCTGCGCCGCCCAAGAGGGCGGCTCCGATCGTGTCGCGCCTGCTGAGGTCCACTCTTCCTCTCCTCTCTTGCTTTACCGTTTCGGCGTCATGCGCCGTCCGCCGCTGCGGTAGATGCGGGCGAGCGCGATGCCGAGCTCGGTCGCCTTCTGATGCACCGCGCCGATCGAGCGGCCGAGCGCCGTCGCCGCCTCGGGTCCGGACGCGCCGCGGCGGGCGAGGGCGGCAAGGCGCCGCCGCTCCTCCTCGGTCCATCTCTTGCCGGCACTGACGCCCATGACGCTCGCCTCCCGCTCGATCGGGTGCCCGGAGCTGCGGCGCCCCGGGCGATATTCGCGGTCAGAAGCGGGCGCGCAATCCGATGCGGTAGATCGGGCCCGAGCTCGCATATTGCGTCACCACCGGCGAGTCCGAATAAGCGTAGCGCTCGCTGGCCTGGTTGGTGAGGTTGAGGCCCTCGGCGGTGATCGTCAGGAAATCGGTGAGCTGATAGCTCATCGACGCATCGACGTTGGTGGTCGAGCGGCTGAACACGAAGTCGTTGATCAGCGGGCTGTCGCACGCCGTGCCCTCGGTCGCCGGATTGCCGGGCACCGGGTTGAGGCCCGGGCTGCAATTGCCGGCGGCGATCGGGTAGCTGGTGCTGTAGCCCTTGCGATGCGCCACCGACACGCGCGCACGGAAGCGCTCGGTCTCGTAATAGAGCGTGCCGTTCAGCGCCTGCGGCGAGACGTTGAGGAACGGCGCCTTGCCGGTCGTCGGCGCGATCGTCGCCGTGCCCGGATCGAGGATGTAGTTCAGCTCGGACTTGATCCGGGTGTAGTTGATCAGCGCGCCGAAATTCCTGAGGAACCCGGGCAGGAAGGTGAAGTCCTGCTGGTAGCTGATCTCGAAGCCGCGCAGATAGCCGCCCGGCGCGTCGCGGAACTGACGCGCGGTGAACGGCGCGTCGGCATCGATATAGGCGAGCTGGTTGGCGTTGGTGAACTGCTGGCGCAGCGCCGCGACATTGTCGGCGTCGAGGAAGCTCGACAGCGGCGCCGAGAACAGCACCGTCTGCGGGAAGGAGCTGATGTTCTTCTGGAAGCCGGCGATCGACAGCAGCCCGCCCGGCGCGAAATACCATTCGATGCTGGCATCGAGATTGTTCGAGTAGAAGGGCGAGAGCTTGGGGTTGCCGACGGTCAGCGAGCCGCCCTCGAGCGAGCCGTTGTTCGGGATCGAGATCGCGGTGATCGTCGGCGCGAGGTTGCCGAGCAGCGGGCGCGCCATCACCCGCGACGCGCCGAAGCGCAGGAACAGGTTCTCGACCGGCTCGTAGACCAGGTTCATCGACGGCAGCCAGTCGGTGTACTTGTTGGTGCCGACGATCTCGCGGCCGGCGGTGGTGCGGCCCTCGGAGCGCACTTCGGTGATCGCGACGCGCGAGCCGATGTTGCCGCGCAGCGGCCGCCCGAACATCTCGGTGTTGAAGTCCGCCTGCAGGTAGAAGGCGGTGTCGGTCTCGTCGACGCCGAACGCCGCGGAATTGTTGCGCCGGTCGGTGATCCGCCAGTCGCCCCATTTGTTGGCGCAATTGCAGGTGAAGTCGAACAATTGCTCGAACTTGGCGATGTCGGGCACGTAGAAGCTGGTCACCGTGCCGGCCGGCACGTTCAGCCCCTGGCCGAAGTCGACCACGCGGCCGACCTGGTCGGCAGTGGCGCCGGCCTCGCGCAGCGTCGGATTGAGCAGGTCGTTGTTGCGCTCGAACTGGCTGGTGTCGAAGCCGAACTCGCGCCGCGTGCCGCCGAAGGCGACCGAGAATTGGTCGTTCAGCCGGAGGTCGAAATCGGCCTTGAAGCCCTCGTAGGTGTTCTTGACGAAGCGCTGGTAGTGGCGGATCGCCGAGAAGCCCTTCACCGTGTCCCAGTTCGCCGGATCGGCGGCGTCGAAGCCGAAGTCGATCACCGGCATCGAGCCATGGTCGCGCTCGTCGTAGATGAACGTCCCGGGCGAATCCATGCGGTTGAACTCGACCAGCAGACCGGTCGACGAGTTGGTCGATTCGGATCGGCCGTAGATCAGGTCGACGCGGAAATTGTCGGTGAAGTCGTGCTGGAGGTTGGCCGAGACCTGGTTGAACTCGGTGGTGTAGCTCGACTGGTCGACCGCCGAGCGGAAGTCGACGTTGCGCAGCGCCAGATAGTCGGCGGTGCCGTCGGTCACGTTGGCGTCGAGCACGTCGACGCCGGGGCGGCCGATCAGCGCGCCGCGGAAGGCCAGCCGGTTCGAGGTCGGGATGTAGCCGACCGAATTCGGGTTGTTGTAATAATCATAGGGATCGAGGTTGAACGGATTGGTGCTGAAGATGTTGGCGTTGGCCGGGCTGGTGCCGCCGGGCACGACCGCCGCCGCGCCGAGCACCGAGGGGACGAGGACGCCCGCCTGGTTCAGCGCCGTCGCGAACGCGGGCGTGGTGCCGTAGAGCTGCTGGCCGCAATCCTGCGCCGGCGTGATCTCCGAGCCGGCGTTGGGCACGCACAGGCCCGGGTAGAGCGCCCGCGCCGCCGTCGGCGTCAGATTGTTGCCGGCGGTGTTGAACACCGAGTTGGTGTTGTTGCGGTTGAGGCCGACCGAGGAGATCTGGTTGTTGCGGCTGAGATTGTCGAACTTCGAATAGAGGCCGTCGACGCTGAGCAGGGTGCGGTCGGTGATCCGCCATTGATAGGAGGCGGTGAGCCCGATCCGCTCGTTCTTCACGTCCTGCTGCTGGAGCGCGGCGAGGGCGGGAATGCGCACCAGCGAGTCGTTGAACCGGCCCGTCGTGGAATAGCCGCTCGGAAACAATTTGGCATAGGCCGCGGCGTCCGATCCGGTGAGGATCGAGATCGCTTCGGGATTGGTGATCGCGGTGCCGAAGGTGGTGCCGGCCGGCGCCGAGAAGCCGGCGCGCTGCGGGAATTCGTTCCCCTGCCATTGCGTGCCGCGATACAGATAGTCGGCCGATCCGGGGGCGCGCGCATATTGGTCGATCTCGTTCTGGGCGCGGCTGTACGCGCCCGAGACGAGGATGCCCATGCGTCCGTCCATGAAGCGGGTCGAGGCGAGGCCGGCGATGCGCGGGCTCGTCTTGCCGCTGTTGTCCTGGTAGCTCGCCTCGGTCGAGAGGGCGAACTGCCGGCCTCTATAGTCGAACGGCCGTCCGGTCTGGAGGTCGATCGTCGCGCCCAGCGAGCCTTCGTCGGTCTCGGCGGACGGCGTCTTCTGCACCTTCAGCGAGCTGAACAGCTCCGAGGCGAAGGTGTTGTAGTCGAACGAGCGGCTGCGGTTCGGCGCGGTGCCCGCATCGTTGGCGCCGGAGGTCGACAGCGCCTCGAGGCCGTTCAGCCGGGTCCGGTTGAAGTCGCCGCCGAGGCCGCGGACGGTGATCGAGCGGCCCTCGCCATTGTCGCGATCGATCGAGACGCCGGGAAGCCGCTGCAGCGATTCCGCAAGGTTGGTGTCGGGGAAGTCGGCAATGTCCTCCGCAGTGATCGCGTCGACCTGCACGTCCGAGTTGCGCTTGATGTTGAGCGCATTGCGCAGCGCGCCGCGGAAGCCGGTGACGACGATGCTCTCGTCCTGCGGCGGGGCCGCTTCGGCATCGGCGGCCTGGTCGGCGACGTCGACTGCGTCGGTCGCGGCGCCGGACGGGCCGGACACGTCCTGGGGCGCCTGGCCGGGCGGCGGCGCCGAGGGCGCGGTCTGCGCGGCAGCCGGCGCGGCGATCAGGCCGATGGCCAGTGCGGCCGAGGAAACCGTGCATGCGAACGGCGTCGTGAGCTTGAGCCCCATCGAAGTCCTCCTCCTGTTTTCAAAGCGCGCCGGTTGCCCCGATCTTCTGCCCGAATCATGTGGTAACGCTAACACGACACCGGTGTCAAGAAACCGGTGTCATAAGCTTTTCAGCTGCGTTACAAGGGCCGGCAGAGGCTGGGCAGAAGCCGCTCCGACGCGCGTCGCTGCAGTCCTGAGGGGAGTGGGATGATGGAGCTGAGCAGGCGCGGATTCCTCGGAGCGGCGGGCGCGGGGGCGGCTGCGGCCTTCATCCCGTCGGTGCACGCCGCGCCCGTCCTGGCGTCCGTTCCCGACCATGGCTGGCGGCTGTGGATCGACCGGGCGGCGCGCTACGAGGAGGATCGCCTTTACCTCCCTGCCGATGTCGATCTCGCGGCCCTGCCGGTCAATCCGCCGACCGGCGGCTGGGCCTCGCTCAGCCAGGCGGAGTCACTGCCCGTCACCCTGCCGACCACGGTCGAGGAGCATCTCTGGGGCGCGTTCGGGCTCAGGCCCTATACCGGCGACGAATATCGCTACGCCGCGGACGATCCGGTCCCGCAGAACGGCGCCTATCGCGGCGTCTCCTGGTGGTTCCGCGAGGTCGACATTCCAGCCTCGGCGGCGGGCAAGCGCGTTCTGCTGCACATCCGCGGCGCGCGGCTTCGGGCCGAGGTGTTCCTCAACGAGCAGCTGGTCGGCTATTCGATCATGTCGGAGCTGCCGATCCATTGCGATCTGACCGCGGCGATGCGCCCGGGCGGCGCGAACCGGCTCGCCATCCGGATCACCAATCCCGGCGGCCGTTACGACTGGCGCGATTCGACGACGATGAGCTGGGGCGCGGTGAAATTGTTCGCGTCGCACGGTTTCGGCGGCCTCGATCGCGGCATGACGCTCAGCGCGCATCCGATCGACGCCCACATCCGCGACGCCTGGGTGCTCAACACCCCCGATCCGCATGTCGTCACCGCGCACATGGAAGTGGCGTTCGCCCGTCCGCCCCGCAACATCGACGCGCTGCGCCGCCGCGCGACAATCGCCCTCGCAGATGCGCAAGGCGTACCGAAAGCGGCCGCCGCGACGCTCGAGACCCTGACGCTCGACGGCCGCGTCGCGACGGTCGTCTTCCGGGTCCGCGCCGCCGATGCCGCGCTCTGGGATCTCGACACACCCGCCCTCCATCGCCTCCGCCTCGGCTGGGGCGAGGACACCCGGCTGGTCGAGTTCGGCTTCCGCTGGCTGGGCGTCGACGGAGTCGGCACCGACGCGATGCTCCGGCTCAACGGCCGGCGGATCCGGCTCTATTCGGCCATCTCCTGGGGCTATTGGGGCTATAACGGTCTCTGGCCGACGCCGGAGCTCGCCGAGCGCGAGGTCACGTCGGCCAAAGCGCTCGGTCTCAACTGCCTCCACTTCCACCGCAATGTCGGCAAGGAGCAGGTGTTCGCCGCCCAGAACCGTCTCGGTCTGCTGCGCGTGATGGAGCCGGGGGGCGGCCGCCACGCGATTGCCCGCGATCTCAAGCCCGGCGAGGCGCTGTCGCCGGCCGACCGCTTCAGCCGCGATTTCATGGTCGCCAAATGCGTCGAGATGTCGCGCGTCTTCCGCTCCAACCCGTCGCTCGTCCACTACACGCTGCAGAACGAGATCGGCGCCAATCTCGCCAATCCCGACGTGCAGGCCGTGCTGAAGGCGATCCACGCCATGGATCCGAGCCGTGCGGTGATCCTCAACGACGGCTTCGTCGAGCGCGGCGCCGCCCAGGCGATGTACCTGCCGTACAGCGATCATTACTACCGGTCGGACGTCGAGCGGCACGGCGGCTGGTGGGTCAATCACCAGGGGGCGGGCGATCAATGGTACGATCGCTTCTACCAGTCGAAGGACTCCTACATCCATCGCCAGACCGGAAAGCCGTTCATCGTCGAGTTCGGCGAGATGCAGGGCTGCGCCGTCGCCGACAATCACGCCGGCATCGTCGCCGAGCTCGAGGCGCGGGGCGGCAAGGCCTATGACCTCGACGATCACCGCATCATCCTGCGCGGGACCGAGGCCTTTCTCGACCGCTGGGGCTTCCGCGCCGCCTTCCCGACCGCCGAGGCGCTGTTCCTGTCGATCGGCCTCAAATGCTACGAGGCGTGGGAGAATTACCTGGAGAACATCCGGATCGGCGACGAGGTCGACATCGCGGCGATCAGCGGCTGGGAAACCACCGCGATCGAGAACCATTCGGGCATCGTCGACAACCTCCGCCGCTTCAAGGCGGATCCGGCCATCGTCCGGCGCAGCCTGCTCCCGGTTCGCCCGTGCGCGAAGCAGCGGCGGCTGGTCTATTCGCCGGGCGAGCAGGCGCTGGTCGATCTCTGGCTGTTCAACGACACTGGCCGGCCCGCGCCGGGCACGCTGCGCCTGTCGCTGGTCGATCCCGGCGGGCGCGAGCGGGAGGTGGCGCGCTACCCGGCGCCGTCGCACGCTCCGGACGTGTTTCGCGCGCTCGTCGCCGAAGCGGCGGCGCTGCCGGCGTTCGACCGGGCGGGAGCGCATCGTCTCCGCTTCGTCCATTCGGCCCATGCCGACGCGGGGTTCGAGCGGACGTTCTGGGTGGTCGGGCCCGGGCCGCGGCCGTCGCGCAGGCCCCGCATCGCCCTTGCCGGCGTGGCCCAGTCGCTCCGCCGTCAGCTCGAGGCGACCGGCGCCGCCCGTTTCGAGGATTTCCGCGCCGGCGTGCGCTACGACGGCATCATCGGATCCGGCCTCGCCGCGGACGAGATCGCCCGGCGGCAGATCGGCGAGCAGACCGGGCTCGAGGCCCAGCCGGCCGCCGGCGACGCGCCCAAGCTCGTCCCCGGGGCTCTGCCGGACGCCGTGCTCGCCGCGGTCCGTGCCGGCACGCCGCTGCTGGCGATGGTGCCGGAGGACGGGCTCGCCGACGGCGTCGCCCGCCAGCTCGCCGGGCTCGGCCTCTTCCGCTACGACGGTCAGGTCGGCAATCTGCGGGCGCCCTGGATGGGCAATTGGAACTATCTGAGGGCCCATGCCCTGTTCGACGGCATCCCCGCCGACACCGCGACCAGCGTTCTCCACCAGGTTGAGGGCCAGCCTTCGAACGGCCTGGTCGTGGACGGGGAGGGGGTGGAGATCCTTGCCGCCTACAGTCGGGATCATGACCGCCGCAACGGCGCGGCGACGCTGATCGCGCGCCGCGGCGGGATGCGGGTGCTCGTCCACCGGCTGCCCGACATGGTGGCGCCGTTGCAGCGCCGCTTCCTCGAAAACGCCATCTTCTGGCTGACCCAGACCGGAGACCGTCGATGATCAAGTCGCTTCTTCTGCCGATCGCGCTCGCCGCGGCGCCGCTCACCGCGAGCGCCGCGGTGATCGGCAACATGGTTCCGGCCGCGCCGCTCACCGCCGCGCGGATCGCGCAGCGCCCGGCCGCCGAACGGGCCGCCTGGCAGGTCTATCTCGCCCGCTCGCAGGCGTTGATGGCCGCCGACAAGGCGGCGCTCGCGGCCGAGCGGAGGACCGCGCCGAGAGGGCCCTGGCCGGATCGCGGCGGCGGCGGGAACGCGATGCCGCTCGACCGCGCGGACGCGTGGTACGCCGGCCCCGAGGCGCGCCGCGTCGCCGACAACATCGTCAGCTTCCAGACCCCGGCGGGAGGCTGGGGCAAGAACCAGAACCGGGCGACTCCGCCGCGCGTCGCCGGGGAGGGCTGGGCGATCGTCGAGCATCTGCCCCCGGCCGCCGCCGGCGACATCCAGGCGGACAAGGCCTGGGCCTATGTCGGGACGCTCGACAACGGCGCCACCACCAGCGAGCTGCGCTTCCTCGCCCGGGTCCAGGCGCAGCTGCCGGGGACGGTGGGGGCGCGCTATCGCGCCGCCTTTCTGAAGGGCGTCCGCTACCTCCTCGCCGCGCAATATCCGAACGGCGGCTGGCCCCAGGTCTTTCCGCTGCAGGGCGGTTATCACGACGCGATCACGTTCAACGACGATGCGGTCGCCGACGCCGCACGCCTGCTCGACGAGGTCGGACGGCGCAGCGGCGCGACGGCCTTCGTGCCCGATGCGCTCGCCGGCGAGGCCCGGAGCGCCGCCGCGCGGGCGATCGCGATGCTGCTCGCGACGCAGGTGCGGGTCGACGGACGGCGGACGATCTGGGCGCAGCAGCACGATGCGTTGAGCCTGGCGCCGGTCGGCGCGCGCGCGTTCGAGCCGGCGGCGCTCTCCAGCGCGGAGAGCGCCGGCATCCTGCGCTTCCTGATGGAGGTGCCCGAGCCTTCGGCCGAGCTCGCCGCCTCGGTCTGCGACGGAATCGCCTGGCTGCGGGCGCACGCGCTCGCCGACGTCGCGTGGAACCGCGCCGAGGGGCGGCTCGACGCCCAGCCGGGCGCCGCCCCGCTCTGGGCGCGCTTCTACGATCTGCACACCGCCCGGCCGATCTTCGGGGACCGCGGCGGCACCATTCATGACGACATCGCCGATGTCAGCGAGGAGAGGCGGCGCGGCTACAGCTGGTTCAACGCTGCGCCGGCCGGCGCCTTCTCCCGCTTCGAGCGCTGGCGTGCCCGCCACCAGGGCCGCGCCGCGGTGCAGGCGGGGTGCCGCGATGCCGGCTGAAGCGCGCCTCGTCCTGCGCTGGCCGGCGCTGCTGCTCGGGCTGCTCGCCTTGCTGTGGAGCGCCGCGCCGGCCGTCGCGCGCGATCTCCACGTCTCCCGCTCCGCCGCCGGCGCCTATCGCAGCGTCCAGGCGGCGATCGACGCGCTGCCGGACCGCGGCGGCGTGATCCGCATCGCACCGGGGATCTGGCGTGAGAAGCTGACCATCGCCCGCGACGGCGTCACCCTGATCGGCACCGGGCGGGACCCGCAGGCGACCGTCCTCGTCTATGGCGATTCCGCGAAGAGCGCCGGCGGCACCTTCAACTCCGCGACGGTGACGGCGAGCGGGGACGATCTGCGCATCGCGAACCTCACCATCCGGAACGACTGGTGGCTGCAGCCCGGCAACCCGCCCTCGCAGGCGGTGGCCCTGTCGGTCACCGGAGACCGCGCGGTGATCACGCGCGTGCGCCTGCTCGGCCACCAGGACACGCTCTTCGCCAACAAGGGCAAAGGCGGGCGCATGGCGCGGCAATTCTTCTCCGATTGCTATATCGAGGGCCATGTCGATTTCATCTTCGGCAACGCCAAGGCGTGGTTCCGCAACTGCCATATCCACGGGCTCGCCCATTCCGACGTCTGGTACACGGCGCAGAGCCGCGCTTCGGCGGACGAGGACAGCGGCTATGTCTTCGATCGCTGCCGCCTCACCGCCGATCCGGACGCGCGCAACGTCTCCCTCGGCCGCCCCTGGCGCGATCATGCCCGCGTCGTCTTCCTCAACACGCGGATGGACGCGCCGGTGATGCCGGAAGGCTGGCGCGAATGGTATCCGGGAACGTCGAACCGGCTGCCGACCACCGATTATGCCGAATATCGGTCGTCGGGCCGCGGCGCGGCCCCGGCCGCGCGCGCCGCGCCGTCGCGCCAGCTCACCCGCGAGGAGGCGGCGCAATGGTCGCTGCGCACCTTCTTCCAGGGCGACGTGCGGTGGATCTCGGAAGGCCTGGAGCAGGTCCGCTAGCCGTGCGTCACGGCGCCGCTCGGCGATCTGCCGGCTCCGGCGCGGCTCAGCGGACGCGCTTCTCCAAATAGAGATAGGCGGGGTCGAACTCCGCCTCCGCCTTCAGCCGGGCGGGATCGCCGATCTCGACCATGCCGTTGCGGAACTCGACCACCCCGCGCTCGCGCAGGTCCTTGAGCGTGCGGTTGACGTGGACGCTGGTGAGGCCGAGGCATTCCGCAATGTCGGTCTGGGTGATCGGCAGCGCGTAGCGGGCGGGCTCGGCCAGGCCGACGAGGCCGAGCCGTACCTGCATCTCGCAGAACAGATGCGCGATCCGCGCCAGCGCGGTGCGCCGCCCGAGCGAGAGCACCCATTCGCGATGGATGGCGGCGTCGAGATTGGTCGCGAACCAATAGACGCGGGCGAGATGGGGGAAGGCTTCGGTGATCGCCCGCAGCCGCTCGTGGGGCACCACCGCGAGGCTGCAGTCGGTGAGCGCCAGGATGTCGTGGTCGAGCCGCTTCAGCGTGAAGCTGTGGAGATCGGTATAGTCGCCGGCGACGTTCAGCTCGGTGATCTGGCGGCTGCCGTCGCGCAGATCCTTGTGGCGGCAGGCGATGCCGGAGAGCAGGATCGTGCAGACGTTCACGGTCTCGCCGGCGGTGACGACGCGCCGGTCGGCCCGGACCTCGATCACCTCGGCGACGCTGGCGAGGATCGCCGCCTCTTCTTCCTCGCTGATGTCGTCGCGTGCGCGCAGCTTCGCGAGATGCTTCTCAATCATCGGCGATGCCCGGCTCCGTTCCGTCCGCCGGCGGCCGTGCGGACCCGGTACCGGCAGGTTCCCGCCCAACGGAATGCGTCGACTCTGTAGCAGGGCAAAGGCCATCCTCCTCCACGATCTGGCCCAGCTAGGCGTTTCGCCCCCGGCGCGCGCTTACCTGAATCATCTTTTGACATGCGGGCCCAGGCGCCGACACGTCCGAAAGATCCGGAAGGCGCTCCTGCCGGCGCGCCGCGCCCGCCGTGCCTCCGGCAACGGCGCGTCCCCCCGGATCGTCCGGCTGCGCCGGGAAGACGATTCCGGCGTTCCTTCTCCATGGCGGAGATGAGATAAGGGCGGGAAGGGCCGGGCCCTCGAGGATGTTCCAGATCATGCTGAGCCCGCTGACACTTCGGCTGCAGGCCTTCACCAAGCTTTCCGTGGCGGACCGCGAGGCGATCGACCGGGTGAGCCGATCGTCGGTGAGGCAGGTCGCCGCGCGGCAGGACATCGCCCGGGAAGGCGATCGGCCGCGCGCCGTCAATCTGATCCTCGAGGGCTGGGCGTGCCGCTACAAGAGCCTCCCCGACGGCCGCCGCCAGATCGTCTCGCTCTTCATTCCCGGCGACCTGTGCGACGCCAACGTTCTCATCCTGAAGGAGATGGACCATTATATCGGCGCCATCACCGCGGTGCGGCTCGCGGAGATCGGCCGCGAACAGCTCGAGGCGCTGACCCTCGACCATCCCCGCATCACCCAGGCCCTGTGGTGGGACGCGCTCGTCACCACCTCGGTGCAGCGCGAATGGACGCTGAACGTCGGCCAGCGCGACGCCTATGAGCGGATCTCGCACCTGCTCGTCGAGATGTTCCTCCGCCTTCGCGCGGTCGGCCTGACGACCGGGAATACGTGCCCGTTCCCGCTCACCCAGACCGACCTCGCCGATGCGACCGGGCTGACCGCGGTGCACGTCAACCGGACGCTTCAGGACCTGCGCCGCGACGGCCTGATCGCGCTCGAGCGGCGCACCCTCACCATTCCGGACCTGCCGCGGCTGAAGAACGCGGCGATGTTCAACGACAATTATCTCCACCTCGACCACGAGGGCGCGCATCTCGATGCCAACGACTGACGGCGGCGAGCGCCCGATCGGAGACCTCTCGCGCGCTAAGCACGTGGAAATGGCTTCGGAAGCGGCGCAACCCCACCCCATGCGCGAGCTGGCCGGCGGCCCGATCATTCTCTTCGATGCCGAATGCGTGCTCTGCGCGCGCAACGCCCAGTTCGTCCTCGCGCACGACAGGCGAGGCCGGTTCCGCCTCGCCTCGGTGCAGGGGGAGGTGGGGGCGCGGCTGTGCCGCGAGCACGGCATGGATCCGCGCGATCCGCTGAGCATCCTGCTGGTCGACGGGGAGCGGGTGCGGCGGGACAGCGACGCGGTGCTCGCCATCTACGAAGGGCTCGGTCTCCCGTGGCGGCTCGCCGGAGTCCTGCGGCTCGTGCCCGCGTTCGTGCGCGATCCGCTCTACCTCTGGGTGGCGCGCAACCGCTATCGCTGGTTCGGCCGGCGCGAGACCTGCTGGCTGCCGGCGCCCGAATATCGCGACCGGCTGCTGTGACCGGAGAGGGGCGCTTGAGGATCCTGATCCTCGGCGGCTACGGCGTGTTCGGCGGCCGCCTCGCCCGGCTGCTCGCCGACGTGCCGACGCTGGAGCTGGTCATCGCCGGCCGCGACCTCGCCCGCGCCGAGGCGTTCTGCGCCGGATGGACCGGGGCGGCGCGGGTCCGGCCGCTCGCCCTCGACCGCGCCGAGGTCGCCGCCGGGCTGCAGGCCGAGCGTCCCGATCTGGTCGTCGACGCCTCCGGCCCGTTCCAGCATTACGGCGCCGACCCCTATCGCGTGATCGCGGCCTGCATCGCCGCGCGCGTCGACTATTGCGATTTCGCCGACGCCGCCGATTTCGTCTTCGGCGTGCCGCGCTTCGACGCGGCGGCCAGGGCGGCGGGCGTCTTCGTCCTCTCGGGCGTGAGCAGCTTTCCGGTGCTCACCGCCGCGGTGCTGCGCGAGATGGCGAAGGACATGGAGATCGTCTCGGTCGAAGGCGGCATCGCGCCCTCGCCGTTCGCCGGCATCGGGCGCAACGTCATGCGCGCGGTGCTCGGCTATGCCGGCGCGCCGGTGAAGCTCACCCGCGGCGGCCGGCCCGGGCACGGCATCGGCCTCGCCGAGAGCCGCCGCTTCACCATCGCCGTGCCGGGCCGCCTGCCGCTGCGCAACATCCGTTTCTCGCTGGTCGACGTGCCGGACCTGCAGGTCCTTCCGCCCGAGCATCCGGCGATGCGCGACATCTGGATGGGGGCGGGGCCGGTGCCCGAGATCCTGCACCGCATCCTCAACCTGCTCGCCGCCGCCCGCGCCCGCCTGCGGCTGCCCTCGCTGGTGCCGTTCGCCCGGCTGTTCCATTTCGTGCTCGACCGGATGCGCTTCGGCGAGCACCGCGGCGGCATGTACGTCCGTGCCGAAGGCGTCGCGAACGGCGGGCCGGTGGTGCGCAGCTGGCACCTGATCGCCGAGGGCGACGACGGGCCGCTGATCCCGTCGATGGCGATCGAGGCGATCGTCCGCAAGCTGCTCGCCGGGGAGCGCCCGCCGCCCGGGGCGCGCTCCGGCGCCCGCGCGCTCGCGCTCGCCGATTATGCGCCGCTGTTCGCCGGCCGGCGGATCTTCACCGGCTTTCGCGACGCGGGCGAGGAGGCCGCGCCGCTCTACCGCCGGATCCTCGGCTCGGCCTTCGACGGGCTTCCGTCCCGGCTCCGCCAGCTTCACGACAGCATGGCGCCGCGCCGCTGGTCGGGCACCGCCGAGGTCCGGCGCGGCCGCCACCCCCTCGCCCGGCTGGTCGCCGCTTTGTTCCGCTTCCCGCCGGCCGCGGCGCAGGTGCCGGTCTCCGTCGCCTTCGCGCCGCGCGCCGGCGGCGCCGAGCTCTGGACGCGCCGCTTCGCCGGCCGCAGCTTCGCCTCGCTGCAGGCGGCCGGCACCGGCCGCAACCGCCACCTGCTGGTCGAGCGCTTCGGCCTGGCAAGCTTCGCCCTCGCGCTGGTCGTCGAGGGCGACCGGCTGCTGCTCGTCCCGCGGCGCTGGTCGCTGGCCGGCGTGCCCATGCCCCGCGCGCTGCTGCCGAGAGGGACGAGCTTCGAGGCCGAGCAGGACGGCCGCTTCGCCTTCGACGTCGAGATCGCGCTGCCGCTGGTCGGCCGGATCGTCGCCTACCGCGGCACCCTCGCCCCCGACGGGCCGCCCGCCCCTAATTCGGGGACACTATACTAATTACCGACGGCTCTCCCCGGGCGGAGCGATGCTGGAGGTAATTAGTATAGTGTCCCCGAAATCCGCCACGGTTCTCCCCGGGCGGAGCGATGCTGGAGGCAATTAGTATAGTGTCTCCGAAATCCGGTGTCCCCGAAATCCGCGGACCTTCTGCGAATTGGCCGCCCCCGCGCCGATCTGGTACAAGAGGCGATGGCCCGGATCGCGCGCATCGTCGTTCCAGGCGTGGCGCACCACGTCACCCATCGCGGCAATCGCCGCCTTCCCATATTCTTCGGCGATTCCGACCGAGCGCTCTATCTTCGCCTGCTCCGCGCCGGCTGCGAGGCCGCGAACGTGACCTGCCTGGCCTGGTGCCTGATGGACAACCACGTCCATCTCGTGCTGGTGCCGGCGACGGCGGACGGCCTGCGCGGCGCGCTCGCCGAGGCCCACCGCCGCTACACCAGCCACGTCAACGCGCGCGAGGGATGGCGGGGCTACCTCTTCCAGGGCAGGTTCGCGAGCTACCCGATGGACGACGCCCATCTGATGGCGGCGGTCCGCTACGTCGAGCGGAACCCGGTCGCGGCGGGCCTCGCCGCGCGGGCCGAGGATTGGCGCTGGTCGAGCGCGCGCAGCCATCTCGCCGGGCGCCGCGCCGCCGGCGATCCGCTGACCGACGTGGCGGCGCTCTCCCGACACGTGCCCAACTGGCGGGCGATGCTGCGCTACGGGCTCGAGGCGGGCGGGGCGACGGTCGAGGGCGAGCGGCTGGCCGCGGCGATCGAGGCGCGGCTGCGCACTGGCCGCCCGCTCGCCGCGGCGCCGTGGATCGCGGCGCAGGAAACGGCCCTGGCGCGCCCCCTCGCGCCCGCCCGGCGCGGACCCAAACCCAAAGCTGCTGCCCACGCTATTTCGGGGACACTATACTAATCAGGCGTGGCGCGGCCCCAGCAGGAGGGCGCTGCCCGTTACCTATTTCGGGGACACTATACTAATTAGACGCGTGGCGCGGCCCCGGCGGGAGGGCGCTGGACGTATTTAGTATAGTGTCCCCGAAATAGAGCCGGCCGCGGCGCGCCCGCCCTACACCCCGGTCGCCGCGAAGGTGTGGCCGTCGGGATCGAGGTCGCGCAGGTCGCGCCCGCGCGTCTCCTTGCCGAAGCGCGCGATCAGGCCGAGCGCCAGTGCCGTCGGGACCAGGATGATCAGCGCCACCAGGGCGAGCGGCGGGACCAAGGCGAGGATCGCGAGGAATTGCGCGAACATGCCGCCGCCCTTGCTGCACGCCGCGACCGCGCCGGTGGTCCGGCCGCGGATGCGCAGCGGGAAGCTCTCGGCCGTGTAGGGCAGGAGCATCGCGATCAGGCCGTTGGTCCCGACGATCAGCAGCGCGACCGGAAGCACCGGGCTGGCGATCAGCTGGAATTCGAGCGCGAACACGCCGAGCAGCCCGGTCAGCGTCACCGCGACCGAGCCGGCGACCGACCATTTGGTGCTCCACTTCGTATAGGCGTAGGCCGCGACGAAGATGGTCGGAAAGGCGATCAGCGCCGATGCGGCGAGCAGCCCGCTCGCCACCTCCATGCTGTAGCCGCGGCTGACCAGATCGGCGGGCAGCCAGAGCAACAGGCCGAAGTTGATCAGGCCGTAGCAGGTAGCGGCGAGGCACAGAGCCACCAGTTTGCCGAAAAACGCCTTGCCGGTCAGCGGCACGTCGCGGCCGCGGGTCAGCGCCGCCGTCTCGGCCTGGGTGGTGCCGCGCGCCTCGGAGCCGAAGCGGCGCATGATCCTCTGCGCCTCTTCGCGGCGCCCGCGCGCCAACAGGAACTTCGCGCTCTCCGGGATCAGCGCGCCGAGCAGCACCAGGCTGAGCCCGGTCGGGAGGTTGAGCAGCCACAGGATTCGCCAGCTGTAGGTCGGCACCAGCAGGGCCGAGAAGCCGCTCGCCGCGAAATAGCCGCCGACCGCGCCGAGGCCGCCGACCAGCACCAGGCTCCAGCCGCGATGCTTGCTCGGCATCATCTCGGCGAGCAGGGCGTAGGTGACGGGCAGCATGCCGCCGGCGGCGGCGCCCATCATGAAGCACATGCCGACGTTCCAGGCGAGCGACGGCATCGCGCCGCAGATCGAGGTGCCGACGAACATCACCGCGGAGAGCAGGATCGAGGCCTTGCGGCCGTAGATGTCGGCGATCACCCCCCAGACCACCGAGCCGACCACGGTGCCGACCAGAGCGAAGAAGGGCAGCAGCGACGCGGTCGCCTTGTCGGCATGATATTCGCTGATCATGCCGGGGATGGTGAAGCCGAGGCTCGCCGGCTTCATCACGTCGATGACCAGAGCGATGACGAGCACCGCCATCAGCCGCCAGTGCGCGCCGGTGAGCGGGGCGTCCTCGGGCGGCGAGACGACGATGTCCTGGGCCGCGCTGAGCTGCTGCGCGACGTTGCGCGGCAGCAGCCCATAAGCCGCGACCGCCACGCCGGCGACGATCAGCGCCATGCCGAGGAGCATGTCCGTTCCCATCTCCATCCCGGAGAGGCGGAAGCCCATGTCGCGCGCCATCAGGAACATCGGCAGGTGGAGCACGACTCCGGCCGTGACGGCGGCGACGCCGAGCACGAAGGCCCAGAGGCCCCGCCGATCCTTGAGAATGCTCGACTGCACTTGCCTGCTCCGCCCGCTGACCTGATCCCCGGCCCCGCCTAGCCGGTTTGCCGCGGTTGCGGAAGCGGGGGCGGAGCGTCCCGCCGGCCGTGCCCGCCGCCGCCCTGCCGCCGGCGTGGAATTCCCGAGCGTTGATGGTAGGATAGCCGCGACGCGTCGCTCCCGCTCTCAGCGCGAGTCGAAGCAGGAGCAGGACGCCGGTGCGGCGCAGGGGAGGGACGCGGTGAGACGATCCGTCAAGGCAGCCTTGGTCCTTTCGGTCTGCGCCGCCGGCCTGTTGCTGAGCGGATGCGGCGGCGGCGGCGGCGGCGGCGGCGTCAACCCGCTCCCGCCGGCGCCGCCCGCTCCGCCGCCACCGCCTCCACCACCACCCCCGCCGCCGCCGCCGCCGCCGCCCTCGAGCGGGCTCAACGATGCCGAATATGCTGCGTCCAACTCCGCCACGACGGCCAAGGCGCTTCCCGCCTACGAGGCGGGCGCGACCGGAAAGGGCGTGAAGGTCGCCGTCGTCGACACCGGGATCAACCCGACCCTGCCCGAGTTCGCCGGGCGGATCGATCCGGCCAGCCAGGACGTCGCCGCCAGCCGCGGCATCACCGACCAGCAGGGGCACGGCTCGATGGTCTCCGGCGTCATCGCCGCCAATCGCGACGGCCTCTACATGCAGGGCGTCGCCTATGAGGCGACGATCCTGTCGCTGAACGTCGGCGATCCGGCCGGCTGCAAGCCGGGCAACGACTGCTTCCTCGATTCGGCGCTGCCGACCGCGATCGATCTCGCCCGGACCAACGGCGCCAAGATCATCAACATGTCGTTCGGCGACGAGGAGGGCATGACGCCGGACATCTTCGGCGCGATCCAGCGGGCGGTGAACGCCGGCATCGTCATCGTCATGTCGGCCGGCAATTCCGGCATCGCCGATCCCAATTCGTTCGCGGTCAAGAACATCCAGGACCATGGCGCGAGCGGCCTGTTCATCATCGCCGGCGCGATCGACGTCGGCGGCAACATCAGCAGCTTCTCGAACCGGGCGGGCTCCGGCGTCGGCGCGCAATATTATCTGGCGGCGCTCGGCCGCGGCAACGCCACGGTCAACCAGTTCGGCCAGCACGTCACCCCGAACGGCACCTCCTTCTCGGCGCCGACGATCGTCGGCGCGGCGGCGCTCGTCGCCGGCGCCTTCCCGAACCTGACCGGCGCGCAGATCGTCGACCTGCTGCTCAAGACGGCGGACGACGCCGGCGTCCCCGGCACCGATGCGATCTTCGGGCGCGGCATCCTCAACATCGGCCGCGCCTTCCAGCCGCAGGGGACGACGACGCTCGCCGGCACGGGCATGGCCGTCTCGATCACCGACAACGGCATCACCTCGGGCCCGATGGGCGACGCCTCGGCGAAGCCCGGCGACGGCGCGGTCATCCTCGACGGCTATTCGCGCGCCTATGCGCTCGATCTTGCCAGGACTTTGCGGCGGATGCCGCAGGAGCAGCCGCTCCGCGAGGCGATCGGCGGCCGCGGCACCTACCGCACCGCCGCCGCGGCGGCCGGCCCGATCTCGGTGACGCTCACCGTCCGCAACGATTTGGCCGGCGCGCCGACCGTCGGAATCGCGCAGACCCTGCTCGACCCGGACGACCGCCGCAGGGCGCGGGCGATCGCCGGCACCGTGATCAGCCGGCTGACGCCGAAGACCACGGCCGCGTTCGGCTTCTCGCATAGCGGGCGAACGCTGCAGCAGCAGCTCGCCGGCGCATGGGAGGCGGGCTTCCTCGTCGCCCGCGATCCGATGAGCCGCGCCGGCTTCCATCCCGACGCAAACGCCAGCATCGGCGTCCGCCAGGACCTCGGGCCGGTGGCGCTGACCGTGACCGGCGAGCGCGGCAAGGCCTACAACCCCGGCTTTCGTCCGACGGTGGAGCTGCCCGGCTATGCGCTCGGCACGGTGACGCTCGACCGCCGGCTGGGGCGGGCGCGGCTCAGCCTCGGCGCGTCGCGGCTGACCGAGGAAGCGACCCTGCTCGGCGCGCGCTTCTCCCCCGCTTTCTCGATCGGCGGAACGACGACCGCCTTCGTCGACGGCGCGGCGAGCCTCGATCTCGGCCGGGGCTGGAGCGCCTTCGCGAGCTACCGGCGCGGCTGGACGTCGGTGCCCGGCCAGGGCGCCCTGGTGCGCGACGGCCGCCTTCAGACCGACGCCTTCGCTGTCGATCTCGCCCGGCGCGGGATGTTCGCACCCGGTGACAGCCTGTCGTTCCGGCTGATGCAGCCGCTCCGCGTCGCACGCGGCGGCTTCGCTCTCGATCTGCCGGTGACCTACGATTATTCGACGGGCACCGCCCGCACCGCCCGGCGCTTCTTCAATCTCGCCCCGACCGGCCGCGAGATCGATTACGAGCTGGCGTACGGCGTCCGGCTGGGAGGCGGCTGGCTCGACCTCAACGCCTTCCTGCGCCGCGAGCCCGGCCACATCGAGACGATGCAGGACGATTTCGGCGCCGCGCTCCGGTTCCGGCTGACGCGGTAGCGAGGAACGGGCGGCCTCGGTTCACGCCGCCGCAGGCGTCCGCCGCTGGCTCCAGGCGTCCAGGGGGCCGCATCGCGCGCCATGGCAGGCATGCGCCGTCTTCGGTCCGCGATCCCGGGAGTGCATCGAGCGCATTGTCACACTAGCTCCCGTCGGATCGACGCGCGCGTTCGATTTCTGCTCGTCAGGGACCTTCGGGATCTGTTGTGTCTTGGTCCCGGGCGCGCCTAGATGGGCGACGATTATTCGAGAAGGGGGCTCATGTCTTACAAGCTTGCAAGCCTGGTCATCGCGGCGACGTTGTGCAGCGCTTTCGCGCCAGAGCCTGCAGACGAGGGTGCCCGCGCGGTCTTGCGCAGTGTTGAGACTGGAGAACATGCCTCCGGCGCAACCGCTCCCTACGGCCTGCCGCTCTATCCAGGGGCACGTGTCGATCTATCGATGATGGGTGGGATGGCCCTGGGTGTCACCGTTGCCGCTGACGTGAGGGCACTCGGAAACTTCTATTCCGCGGCTCTGACCGAGAGGGGTTACCGGATCGATGAGGACGAGACTCTGAATGGTCGCCGCACCATCCATGCGAGCGAGCGACGCGCCCCATCTTCCAAGATGACCGTGTCGGTCAGCCCGAACGCGAAAGATCCTGCCAGGTTCACCCTCGTCTTCATGAAGCTCAAGACCCCCTGACTGCTCCACGTCGCCGTCTTCGCACAGGCGGCTGGGCGTGTCCGTATCGGGTCGGGGAACGAACCCGCTGCGCGGGAGGTACGGGTTCGTTCTTCTTCCAATTCGCTCATTCGCCTGTCGTGTCGAGATCTCCGGCCGCCGACGACGCAGGGCTCGTCGCGCTCCAGGGGCATGAACGAAACGGGCGGCGCCGCCGGCGCCGCCCGCATTTGGCCGTTCCGCCGCTTTAGAAGCGGAAGTTGGCGCCGGCCCGGAACGTCCGGCCGACCAGGCCGGGGATGTGCCAGGACGCCAGATAGTTCGGCTGCGTCGTGTAGAGCACGTTCGCGTAGAGCGGCGCGCGCGCGTTGGTGACGTTGTTGATCATCATGTAGAAGCTGAAGTTCTCGTTCACGTCGAACGTCGCGTTCAGGTCGGTGTAGAGGAAGCGGCGGATCTTGCAGAAGCTGTTGCCCCCGCTCGCGTCCTTGTAGAGCGTCGCGGTGCACGACGTGTCGAGATTGCCCTGGTCGGCCGCGACCCCCTTCATCTTGCCGACGAAATAGGTCGTCGCGGTCAGCGAGAACTGGCCGAGGTCGAGGGTGTTCTGCCAGTTGCCGCGCCATTTCGGCGTGCCGCCGCCCGACGAAAGGTCGGCCGGACCGACCGTCCCGGTGAAATGCTGCACCTGGCCGGTGTCGAGGTGACGGTCGAACTTCAGGGTCTCCTGAAGGTCGAGGCGGCTCCGCCAGCGAAGCTCGTCGGTGATCGGCACGTTGGCCGCGGCGGTGAACTGCAGGCCCGTCACGACGTCGAAGTTCGCGTTGACGTACGGCGCGTTGAGCACCAGCAGGCGCGGCAGCGCGTTGAGCGCCGAAGGATCGGCGCCGTCGATGACGTTGCACGAATAGCCCGGGGCGACCGCGGCGACCGCGGCGCAGCCGGCCGCCGAGGCCGCCGCCGCCGAGGCGAAGGTCTGGCCCGACACCGAATAATAAGCATCGATCGCCGCGCCGGCCAAAGGCCCGGTGACGATCAGATTCTCCTTCTTCACGTGGAAATAATCGGCGGTGAAGGTGAGCCAGCGGGTCGGCTCGAACACTGCGCCGAGCGAATAGCTCTTCGCCGTCTCCGGCTCGATGTCCGGGTTGCCGACGAAGCCGCGGCCGATCGAATAATTGGCGAAATAGCCGGCGTTGGCGGCGTGGGCGGCCCGGAACGCGGGGATGTTGCCCGGATTGAAGCCGACGAAGCCCGAGAAGGAGCTGAGCGGGTTCGCCTCGGCGAAGGTCGGGGCGCGGAAGCCCTCCGAATAGGATCCGCGGATCGAGACCTGCCGGATCGGCTGGAACTTGAAGCTGGCCTTGGGCGAGAAGTGGCTGAACCCTTCCGAATAATGGTCGTAGCGGCCCGAGGCGGTGAGCTCGAGGATGTCGAGGACGGGAGCGTTCAGCTCGAAGAAGGCCGCCCAGACGTCGCGATTGCCATAGGCCTGCGCGGTCGAGAGGCCGGGGACGGCGAGGTCCGGATTGGCGCTGCGGTTGGTCAGCTTCTCCTTGCGATACTGGCCGCCGACGGCGAGCTGCAGCGGGCCGCCGGGCAGGTCGACCAGGGCGTGGCCGATCGAGGCGTCGACGGTCAGCTCGCTCGAGTTCGACAGCGACGTGATCGGCGGCAGCACCGAATCCCGGACCGACTGCGGGTTCGCGCTCGGATTCCTGAAGTTGTACGATCCGGTGTTGATCGCCCGGACCAGCCCTTCCAGATTGGCGAAGCCGGTCTGGGTCAGCTTCAGGTCGTCACGCGAATAGCCGGCGTCGACCCGCCAGTCCCAGCTGTCGGCGATCGTGCCGCGCAGACCGCCGGTGATGCGGTAGAGCTCGTTGATGCGGACCGATCCCGCCTTCACGTCGCCGAACGAATAATAGATGCGCGCCGCGCCGTTCGCCGGATCGTTGGCGAAGGCGGCCGCGAACGGGTTGTTCGGGTTGAGCTGGCGGTCCGCCGCGGTGGCGCAATTCACCCCCGCCGAGCAGATATAGACCGGCAGCACGATGCCGGGGTTGGTGGTCGAGGTGGCCGGCGAGCCGCCGAACGCCTGGTTCTGGCGGATGCCGCGCGGCAGCAGCGTGATGTCGACCTTGTTGTGCGAATAGCTGCCCTCGACATAGCCCTCGATCGTGTCGGAGAGGCGGTAGCTCAACCGGGCGACGCCGGCGTAGCGCTCCTGCGGGGGCAGGATCTGGACATATTCCCGGGTCAGGTCGTGGGCGCAGGCCGTGCCGACGCGGGCCGACGTGTTCTCGGAGAAGGTGCCGAAGCGGCAATTCGAGAGCGGCGTGAGCGAGACGAACACCGCCGGCGTGGTCGCGTTTGCGACCGAGCCCGCCAGCGGGTTGTTGAGGTCGGTCTGGCGCACCCGCGTCACCACCGCATCCGGCGTCGGCGTCGTCAGCGTGTCATCGGCGCGGTTGTTGTCGGTGCCGCCGATCGCGCGCAGGTCGAGCGTGTTGAACGGGAAGCCGCGCGAATCCGCGGTGATCTTGCCGTTCCTTTCGTATTCGCCGCCGAGGTAGAAATTCCAGCCTTGGCCCTCATAGTCGCCGATGCCGGCGAGCGCCTTCACCCGGTATTTCTGGCCGTCGCCTTTCTGGGTGACGCCGGCTTCGCCGCCGACCTCGAGGCCGTTGAATTCCCGGCGGGTGATGATGTTGACCACGCCGCCGATCGCGTCGGCGCCGTAGAGCGACGACGCGCCGTCCTTCAGCACCTCGATCCGCTCGACGTTGACCTGCGGGATGCTGGTCAGGTCGGCGTAGGAATTGTGGCCGTCGTCGCTGAGCGGGAAATTGGCCGAGCGCAGGCCGTTGACCAGCAGCAGGGTCGACGAGACGCCGAGGTTGCGCAGCGAGACGGCGGAGCCGCCCGCCGAGAAGCCGCTGGTGAAGCCGACGCCGATCGAGCCGGCGCCGTCGGCCGCGGCCTGGCGGACCGCGTCGGCGGTGTTGGTGATGCCGGCGGCCTCCAGCGACTCGCTGGTGATCACCGTGATCGGCAGAGCGGTCTCGACATGGTCGCGGCGCAGCAGCGAGCCCGTGACGACGATCTCGGGCTCGGCCGCTCCGCCGGCCGAAGGCGTCTGGCCGGCGGGAGTCGCCTGGTCCGTCGTCGGCGCGTCGGTCTGATCGGCGGAACTCGCCTGGTCCTCGGTAACCGGGCCGGCCTGCGCGAGGGCGGGCGTGCTGAGCACCGCGAGCGCGAGGGTGGCGGCGCCGCTGAGCAGCCGCGCGTTGACGAAGCGTTGATTCATGTCGAGCATTCCCCTGTGCACGGGACGGCCGTCGCTACCTTTGCCAGGCGCGCCCCCTTTTCCGATCATCCCGTTGCGGGTGTGCAACCAACCCTCGCGATCGTAAAGCCGGGCGCCGCTAATTCTTTCTCATGTTGCACGACGACAACAGCCGACGGCCCCGGCCAAGTCGCCGCGCGCCGCAGGCAAATGCCGGACGAAGTCGATCGGGCGCCGAAGACGGATCGCGACTCGTTGCGGACTCCCCATCCAGCACGTGCTGGAGGGCGTGGGGGTGGCTCTTCTGGTCCGATGCAGCGTCGGCGCGGACGAAGGCAGTAAAAGCCACCCCCGGCCCCGCCCCACGAGACTCGGACATTGATGTCCATCAAGGCTAATGAGCGACCATGGAGAGAAGGTGCGTCCGACCTTGAGGTGGCTGAAAGGCGCAAGCCTTACGCTGCTTCTGCTTGCCGGTCTGCTCATGGCGACAGGCTTGCGGGAAGCAGGATCGGACCCGGTTGCGCGCCGATTGACGCTGGGGCTCGCTGGGTGGCCAGGCGACGCGCCGCCGCTCACGATCGCGCTGCTGTCCGACATTCACTTCGGCAATCGCGCGATGGACGCGGAGCGGCTGGACCGGATCGTCGGCGAGGTGAACGCGGCGCGACCGGATCTGGTGCTGCTGGCCGGAGACTTCATGGTTGGACACGACGTCGCTGGTGCATCCCGGCGCGTCGCCGGCCTGCAGGCACCTTTGTCCCGCCTGACCGCGCGGCTGGGCGTGATCGCAGTCCTCGGCAACCATGATCATTGGACTTCGCCCACTGCGGTCCGTGCCGCTCTGGTCCGTGCCGGCGTGACGATGCTCCGGAACGAAGCGGTTCGGCGCGGGCCGATCGCGATCCTGGGCATCGATGACGCCTTCTCAGGCCATGACGACGTCGGCGCGACGCTTGCATCGTGGAATCGCGTCGGCGGTATTCCACTGGTTCTGACCCATTCGCCCGACGTGGCTCCAAAGCTGCCTGGTGACCTACCCCTGGTGATGGCGGGCCATACGCACTGCGGCCAGATCGTCTTGCCGTGGATCGGGCCGCTCCTGACGCGGGGACCGAAGCAGCAATGGAAACCTCTCTACGACCCGCGATATCGCTGCGGAGTCGTGCAGGACCGAGGCGGGGTCGTCCTCGTGACCGCCGGCCTCGGATCGGGAACGAGCCCGCTACGGCTGGGCGCTCCGCCCGATTGGTGGCTGATCAGGATCGGGGCGCCCCGATCCACTCATCTGTCGGCGATCGCCGCGGCCGGGCCGTGAGCCGTTTGTCCGCTGTTCACCCGTTGCGGCCTCTCTTCCCTCCCTGCTGTAGGGACCGGCGGCAATGGGTCGCGATCCGGGGCAGGCACCGGCGAGGCGCGAAGGTCGCGTCCCGATCGTGGACCCACCGCTCGACGCCACGCCGCGGTCGGCCAGAGAGGGTGGATTGCGGACCTTCCGGAAACATCGCGGCAGCGCCTATCAGGCGCACCATGGACCGGGATGCCGACTGGATGTGGAACAGCTATGCGCGTGCGCTCGACATCCTCGAGGGTCGCGCGAGCGGTCATGCGCTGCCGATCATCATCCGCAAACTGGCACGAAGAGGGTTCGCACCCGCCTGCAACCTGCTCAGCGACTATGTGAGCAAGGAAGAAGCGGTTCGGCTGCTCAGAAGCGCAGCACGGCGAGGGGACGCGCTCTCGGCGTACAATCTGGCGATCACCTATCGCAACGGCGGCGACATGCGCAGGTACCGAACCGCCCTGGCCTACGCTGCCAGACTCGATCCCGACGCTCGCGCGGAGCTGCGCAGCTTCAAGACACGCTTTCCCCACGAGGTCATGCGCACCTTCCACCGGCTCGCCCCTGATCGAAGCTGATGTCGCGACGGCTCGGAGCCGCGTATTTCAGGGACATCACACTTATCTGTCGCTGCCGCCGTCGGCTGCTCATTCGAAATCGTCGGCAGCTTCGCGCCAATTCCGGCCGTTCCAGCGCCGAGCCTGCGCTCCCGCTAGCGGACATTTAGGCAGCTGACGGTCCTTCAGCCAGGTGTCGGGTTCCGCCGAGGAAATTAACGTTTGCGTGTCGACGGGCGACGCCGCGACGTGTCGGAACGTGCTTCGATGCTCGCGCGATGTCCGTGACTTCAATCGCTCAGTATGATTGTTACGGTACCTTCCGCTTCGAGGCCAAGATAGTACCCGCGCGGCGCCGATGAGGTCTCCGTCAGCCTCGCGCGTTCGATGGTGCCGCGCATACGAATTCCGTGGCCGAGATCCCTGTTGAGGGCTGCGGTCGCCTGGCTTAGCGCCTGAGCCCAGGCGCTGGTCAGATCGTAGCGAAGCGAGGAGCGGATCAACTCGTTCAACGGAGGGAAGTTGATCACTCGCACGAGCTGGTCCGCCACCGGACTGTTGGTATCCGCGGAAACGCGCATCCGATCCACGCCGAGAGTTCTGCTCTTGCTGTCGAACGTGGGGCGCGCGGTAAGCCATATGGTGCCGCGGAGATCCCGCCAGTCGCGATCGTTCGAAAGGCTCAAGGTGATCCCGATCGCGAGGTTCCGATTGCGCGTCTGGTAGATTTCAACCTTGCCGAACGTGACGGTGCACTTCCCGAGGACGGGGATGTCCAAGACTTGCGCCTTTCCCGCTCGCAAAGCGTCTTCGGCGGCCGCGGAGATGACGCTGTAATTGGCCAGGATCGGCAGGAAGAGCCGAAATCCGGGCGACGCGGAGCTGCGGGCGAGCGGCGGAAGGGCGCCCGGATCAGTTGCTGGGGGCTCGCCGCCAAGGAAGGTGGCCGTTCTTCCGCTGATCGTGATGGTCGTCGATGCCCTGCCGTCGGACACGTGGAGCCCCGAGTATCCGACCTCGGCGGGGGTAAGCCGGAACCAGCTCGACGGCTCCTGCGAAAGCCGGATAGGCTGGCCAAGTTGCGTCCAGACACGCTGCATCCGCTGCGCGAGCCGCAGACTCCTCAGCGCGTCGGGCGCCTCGGCCGCTACGCGCTGAAGTGCCTTGTCGATCATTGGATCAACGCTTCGGGCGAGCGTTATGCGCTGTCCCAGTACATCGATTCCGATGCGGTTCCGCCATTCTACGTCGAGCGACAGCTCGGCGCGAGGCGCCCAGGTCCGATCGATCGTGGGGATGATCGATCCGGTGATCGTGACGCTTCCGGTGACGTCTTCGGCAACAAGTCGACCCACGGGACCCTTCCCCCTTACGTCCGCGGTAAGGGAGACGGGCACCGAGAGGTTGATCACGCTCCCACCGCCAGAGAGCTGGATATGTTCCCGGTCGATGTGACCTGCGATCTGGCAGCCGATTGGGGGGGTGATCTGGATTTTCACCGAGCGTCCCCGGCATACGCCGCCGGAGGTCACGCCGATGCAGAGCTGCGTGTATTGCGCCGGCAGACATGCATCGAACGACTGGTCGAGAGAGAACAGGCGACTCGGAATCGCTTGGTTCAGCCGCTCTTCAACGCGCGCAAGCGACGTCGAGACCGGAACTACGATCGTGGACTGCCGCTCGGCGATCTCGACGGGTGAATAGTCGCGAGGCGGAGCCGCAGTGGAGCCTTCGCGGCTGCACCCGGTAACCAGAAGCACCTGCACCATCAGGAGCCGGGTTGCGGCGAATGGACTCCACCAACTCAACGGTGTTGCCGAGTTCATCCTCGTCGCACGGTACATCTCGGGCCTTTCCTGTGCGACGGTTGAAACGGCGTCACTCAGGCGAGCGGCGCGATCATGCCGGCCCACGCTGCGAAGCCGCTGGACGCGCAATGGCGGGATCAACAGAATTCACGACTGCTTCGCCTGAATCTTCTGCCGTTGACGTTGGCAAGCCTCGGCGCCGGGCCGACGGCTACACATAGAAGACACGGTTAACAACGATCGTCCGGAGATTCTGGTCCACGCGGAAACTTGGCAATGGGTCTCCCGGGCCGCTCTTTTGATGCATGGGGCCTCTCAATCCTATCACTTCAATCCGCGTATTGGATTGTCTTCGAAGTTATCCTGTTCGGCTGTGGGCCTAGAATTTCCCTATGAAAAAGAATATCTTAGTTTAACGCCTCCATTGAAGCGGGCACTTTCCGAACGGGCGTTCGACTCGGGCAACATTGGCGACGGGGTGCGGCAGGATGCTGACAGTCCCGGAAGTGGATTGACGAAGGTCAAATCGTGTCACCGGCTACCGCCCCGCCGCGTATATTGCTTCACTGGGTCCATTCCTGGTTATCCAGAGCATGGATCCTGAACATGCGCACCCGCGCCCATGGCCATGAGCCGTCCTGGCCATGTTGCTGGGCGTGACTGCGATAGCGTCGATGACAGGAGTTCGCGACCATGGCAGGGATGCTTTCAAGCGGAGTTCCCTCGATTAAAGGTCGGCGCGTCCCTTGGGCGCACGCACTGATCCTGCTCGCAATGACGGCGCTCACGCCCATCGATCTGCCCGCATCCGCGCAGATCTCGGCGCCCGCGGTGCAAAGCCTGGTCATGCGCGCGGCGGAAGTAGATCGCTGGCCGGGGCCGGCTCGTATCACGTCCAAGCTCACTCCAGTGAAGATCACCCTCGAAAACCACGGACCCAAGCCGGTTCTTCTCGCCTACAACCGAATCAAGCTAGTTGGTCGCGATGGACGAGAGTTCCGCACCTTGCCCCTTTACCGGGTGCAGCGTTCCGCAGCCGGGGAGGCCGAGCTTCCGCACGCCTTCGCGGTGCGGGATCAGAAGTTCGAAGTCTCGGGCTTCAGGTTGGCTCGGCTCTATGGGCGGGCCTATCCCGGGCAGCCCCTGGCTGACACGGCCATCGGCCTGGATCCTGCATATTACGCCCTGTACGAGAGCTATTACGACGGCGAGCCGCTCCCGACCACTGGCATGCGCCGCTGGGGTTTGCCCGAAGGCGTTCTTGATCCCGGCGGCCGCGTCGAAGGATATCTGTATTTCGAGAAGGCGCCGAACTCGGCCGAGCCGCTCACGCTGAAGTACGAACTCGTCGATGCTCTGTCGGGGGCGAGCAGCGGCATCGTCAGCGTTGTGGTCGACGATTAGTCGTGCATGCGGGCCCAACGAGGCTCCCGCCGCCCACCGCGCGAGATGTGCCTCAGCCGTAGGACTAGTCAGCGACGAGCTGCCGTATCCACGCGCTTTGACTTCAGTCACTGGATTCCGCCGCGGCCAGACAGAGCGGGGCCGCATCGGTCCTGCAGGCAGCCACTGCGCCCGAGTTTGACCCACATCAAATATAGGAACGGAACGGCTCTCCCGCGCTTGCTTCATGCAGGGCCTACGTCGGCGGTCGCCGCGGTGTTCGTCAGCGGGCGCGGGGAGGTTCCTCGGTGCTAATTGGATGCTCCAGCAACCAACTTGCGTCTCGATAGGCCGAGCTTGCGTCCGCGCATGGGCGCGGGCCGGATGGGACGTGCGACAGATCGCTATCGTCGATCCCGGACGCAAATCTCGGGAAATCTCGGAGATGGGAGGGCATGATGAAGTCATACGAGCCGAAGGCGCCAGCACCGAATGCACGTGAGAGGTCGGACAAACGCTACTTCGTCCGACGCGCCGAGCAGGAACTCGACCGCGCACAGTCGTCAGATCATCCCGGCGTGGTCAGATCACATTATCATATGGCGGCGCTTTATCTCGACCTCGCCTACAATGACGAGGCTTTCGAGTCCTGGCGCGAGCGTGGCGGTGTCGACTGGGATGCGCTGAGTTCGTCACCAAGAGCGTTATCCGCGGCAATCCATAGCAGGACGTCCTGATCTTCCATTCTCGGTAGGGGCAGGGAGGCACGGGGGCACGGCGCAACCTCCCTGTCCCCGAAGCTCGCAAGAATGATTTGACCGGGCACTCTCTTCGCAACGCGGGGACCACACTTAACTGGCCGCTGCCCGAAAGGACGCCGGCACGCGTCGTAGCCCCTCGAGGCAGCACCGCACCCGATCCTGAGGCGATTAGGCAATCTGCAAACACGCCCTGCGGGAGGGGCTAAGCGGGCTGATCCGCGATCACGGTGATAACGCCCTGTAGTTCGGCAGCACGGGCTTCGTAGTCCTCGGCTATCTCGATCAAGTTCCGCGCGAGCGGATCGGCGCCCATTCCTTCTGCGATGCGGCGGCAGGTTCCCGCCTTCGTGAGAAGCTCTTCCGGAGAGTCGGTCGGTGAGGTCATGCTCGGTTCTTCGCAGGGGTCGGCCAGCACGTCATCTATTCTGAGGTCGAAATCGGTTCCTGAACGCGCTCAATCTCTATCAGTTTCTTCTGAATGGACAGCGACGCATCACTGAGCAGCGAGTCGCCGGACACGAACGGCAGCGAGGAAGAGACGGGCAAGATCCTCGCGGAGAGCAACCGCGTTCGGGAGGCGCAGAATGTGCAGGAGCCGGCTGGGAAGGCTGCTCGTTCGCTCCAGCCGTAGGCCGCTCCACTCAAGAGGCAGATCGCGGACGATGCCTTTTCAGCCGCAGAGCGTTGCTCTATGTCCTGGCAGTCAGCGCGCTGCCGAGCTTCGGACCCTTGGATTTACCGTCGCGGCAAGGCGGCGGATCCAGTTCCATCAGGTCTCTTCCTCGTTGAAGCAGGTAGTGTGCCATTCGATGAACTTGTCGGGGCGGGAAGGAAGCGGCTGGCGGTCGACCGTCTCGAAGAGAAGCCAGCGCGGGTTTTCGGTCGAAATTGCGAAGCGCCTCGGGGTGATGATTGTCCCGTCCTCTCGTTTGCCGCTGACCGTCCCGCAGAGCACCGGTTCACCGTCGACCGGATCGCCCACATAGACGTTGCTGAACAGTGCGGCGCCAGATGCGAGACCCAGCTGCTCGCGAACGTGCTGCTTGGCAGCCTCGCTTGCCTCGGCCGACGAAAGGCTGTCTTTTTCGCATGCACCTAGGAGGCAGGCGAAGAGCACCAGTCCCGCACCGATCTTCATGTTCCGGTCTCCTCTTTAACGTTCCAGATAATCGCCCGTTCGCCGTGAGCCTCGTGAAGTTGAGCGTCATCAGCTGTCGACGCATCGTTGGCCCAGCATCCGTTGCCTATGTTCGCGAACTGTCCTCCTCGAGCGCGGCTTTTTCCCTCGGTGGACCGACTGGACGCGCACATGCGGGAGGGAAATCCGTCAGGATTTGCGTGGCAGTCGATCCCCGGCCGCACCAGCAACGGCCGGGGATCGGCGGCCTTCAGGGAGTGTGATGAGGCTCCCTCGGCCGCGCCGGCGTCATGGCCAGACTTGCCGACGGGAGATGAACCCCCGACTGCAAGGAACGACTGCCGAATTGCCCGAGATCAATTCCCCGTGGAGAAACAGTCGGACGGCGCGCTGACGAGACGTTGCCGCGTTGCGACCGGGCCGACGCGAGCCTCAGGCCCGGACGGCAGCTCAATAGGCGAAGCCATAATAGCCGTATACGCGTTGACCATAAGAGCGGTCGTAGGTCGGCTCCTGCCCGTCCTCGTATGACGGCGCCTGCTCGATCTGGTCTCGAGTGAGGTTCACGACGTAGCCGCCCTGGCGATCGTCGTAAGTGAGGGCATTCCACGGCAGCGGGTAATAGCGATTGCCCATGCCGAGGAAGCCACCAAAGCTCATCACCGCGTACCGGACCTTGCCGTCACGCTTGCCGACCATGAAGTGCTTGACCGTGCCGAGCCGATCGCCGCTCTGGTTGTAGACGGTGGTACCCTCCACCTTGTCGGATGCGATCATATCGCTCGTCTCGTCGCGCGCCAAGGTGTCGCTGTCGTTTTCATGTGTCATCGGGATGTCCTTTCATGGTGGGAGGGCAGGCGGCGGCCGCTTCGGGCCCTGCGCCTGTCTTCACTTCATCGCATCGGCCGGCGCGTCGTTCCGGTTATTGACCGGCGTCAATGCCTGCTCTGGACCCCGGCCGGTGCTGTTTCCCAGCATCTCGCGCAGAGCACGGATCTCGTCGCGAAGCGCGCTGATGTCCCGGCTTCCGGCGACCTCCGCCTCGGGCGCGTCGGCGTCGCGTCCGACGAAATAGCTGGCGAAGCTGGCCGTGAGGTAGCCAAAGACCCCAAGGCCGTAGAGCGCGAGCAGGAACGCAAGCAGGCGGCCCTCGAGGGTCCTCGGCCAGAAATCGGTGCCGATGCTGGCAAGGAGCATCGCCGTCCACCAGAGCGCATCGCCGTAAGAGGCGAAACCTCCCTCGACCTGCCCCGAGGACTCGAGGTTCGCCATTCCTGCGGCGCCGAGCAGCAAAACGAGCATGGTCAGTGCCAGCACGTAGTGAAACGCGCGTCTGCGAAGGGAGGCGCGCAGGCTGTTCATTCCGCGGTTGACGCTGCCGACGACCTTGACGAGCTGGGCGCCGCGCAGCACCCGCGCAGCGCGCAGCACCGCAAGGCCCCGGAGGATGCGAAAGGCGGGCACCAGGAGCGCCAGCGCGGTGAGCCAGTTGCGCCGGAGGAACGGCATCTTCTCCGGAGCGAGCCAGAATCGCAGGCCGAACTCGCCGATGAAGACGATCCATATCGCCGTCGCAATCAACGTCAGGGCAGCTCCGCCTCGTCCGGTGAGCTCCAGCAGAACGATGCCCAGCCAGAAGAGGCTGAGCACGAGCATCGGGGTACGAAGCCATTCCTCGAGATCTTCCAGCGTCCTCCTCCTGTCCTCCATGTGCACTTCCTCGATTGCGGCTGCTGGGGCGATCCGAACGTTCAACTCAGGCGGAGATGTTCCATCGACACGCCCGAGCCTGCCCTGCGCCTCGCTTCGGGCCCGGTCGCGATGGGGCGCAGGCTGGGAATTGGCGAGCGGAGCAGCGATTGCTCTTACCGCGGCGCGGATCCGGGCGGAGGCGATTTGGCCGCTCCGTTGCGCTCCCACAGCAGACGGGTAGGTCGTCTCGGCGGGCGAGCACGTTTCAGTTGGGACGCAGCGAGCGCAGGCGCGTCACCTGGCTCGGCACAAGGCGCATCTCGCCTGAACCGGGCGCCAGCTCGCCTGAGACCCGGAGCCGATCTCCTACTCCGATGCTCGTCGGCATCTTCGCGGCGGGCAAGGCGCGCGTGTCGGTCGAGAAGGTCGAGTTCCCGACGCTGAGCGTAATTTTGGAGCCGCGCACGGCCTCGACGACGCCGGTGACCGCGATCGGCGACTGCACGTCGTCTGCAGGCCCCAGTGCGAGGCCCCGCTCCTCGTCGGCCGGGCTGGCGTAGAAATAGGTATTGAGGTTAGGCAGGTAGACGCTCGCCGCTTCGATCACGCGCGGTGACGGATCCCTCCTCGACACGGTGCCCGTCACGATCACCTGGTCGTTCGGCCGGATCGAACACCCTTCCTTGAACGTCGGATCGGCGTCGTCCATCTCGACCATGAACGTCTCGCCGCCATGGGCGAGAACGAAGCCCTTTCCCGAACTCGATCTCACGATACCGGCGATCCTGATCCATTCGCGCGGTGGTGGAGAAGATGCTGGTTGCGAGGCATCGGCTTGCCGTTTCAACGCTTCGCCGCTGCCGTCCCGCGATTCGGTGGCCCAATAGAGAATGACTCCCACTGCGAGCGCGGCGAGGGCGAGGCCGATGAGGCCAAGGCGGCCTCGCCGAGAGTTCATGCTCCATTGCTGGGTGGTGGCCATCCGCCCTCGTCCTTCACTCCTCGCCTGAACGCGACCGGGACTGTCCAACCTGTCGGAGAGCGGCCGTACCGGGGCTCGCCGCCCCGCGGTTGTCGGCGAGGTTGATCCATCCGCCGTCAGAGACTCCGGCGAGCCTTTCCGTCGAAGCAGCGGCGTTGATGCTCGCTACATCGATCGCAACGCCGCGCGCCTCTGTCGCCCTGCTTCTGCGAGCACTCCGGGAATCCATCCGTGCGGCCGCGAGTGCGAACCAGCGCCCGTTGTTGAGGGAAATGGTAGTTCTCCTTGCGGTGGCATTCCCGTGTCGAACCGAGAAGGCGGAGGGGGGCTCCGGAACTTGATGCTGGTCAAGGGCCGTCCGTGGCGCTCCTCCTGCGAACGTCGTCGCGGTCAGCCGGGCGAGCAGCGCATTTCGTCCTCGAGGCGCAGCCGCTCGTGGGCGAGTGACGCTTGGGCGAGGATGGTGGAGAAGAGCAATTGCTTCTCCGCCACGAGCGGATTTCGGCCGTCGTGTCGTGCCACGGCGAGCACGGCCAGTCGGCCAAGGGATGTCTTGAGGGGATGGAACTGCCAATTGGCCGCGGGAAGGACCTGGGTGCCGCTGCCCGCTTCCTCGCCGTTGCTCCAGGCCCAGGCGAGCGCAGCCTGATCGACCGGCCCGAAGACTGGATCGGGAGGGCTCGCGCCGGCCATGACCAGTTCACCGTCGATCTCGCGCATGACAGCGACTTCCAGCCCCAGCAGCGGCGCGGTGCCGCGGCAGAGGGTTTCGGCGGTGCTGTCCCAATCGGCTGCCTTGGTGAGATCCCTGGCCAGGGCGGCGAGGGCGGCATTCTCCTGGGCGCTTCGATCGCTGAGGATCGCGCGCTTGCGCAGGCTGCCGGTGATGAAGCTCGTATAGGCTGACAGAGCCACGAGCGTTCCAAGCATCAGGACGTCCTGCGGCGTGCCTGGACGGAAGGCAAAAGCCGGCTTGAGGATAAAGAAGTTGAAGCTGGCGGCGGCGAGCACGCTTGCGAACATTGCTGGCCTGAAACCCCATCGGGCGGCGACCGCAAGAGTTGGGACCAGGAATAGGAGAGCCAGCCCCTGCGGGCCGATGAGAGGCCTCAAGACCAGAACGAGCGACACGGTGGCCGCGATGGCCGCAAAGGCGATGAGATACACGATCCCGGCATTTCGTTCGGCGGACCTGGCATGCACCTGAGTGAGAGGCTCGCTCTGCTTCGAATAGGCAACGGAGACGAGGACCTTGTCCGGTAGAGCGGCGCGCAGCTTCTCGGTGAGAGAGGGCCGGGCGATGCGACTTTGTCTCGGTCGGGATCCGAGCACGACATGACTCGCCTGAGCTGCTTGCGACACGACTCCGTCGAGCACCGACGACGCGGGGATGCTCACCGTCTCCGCTCCCATTTCGGCGGACGCTTGCAGGACTTCGAGGATCTTCGCGGGCGGCGCGCCTTCCGGCGTCTCGACGTGCAGCGCCGTCATAGGCTGGCCGAGGCCGTCGGCGAGCCGTTTCGCTTCCGCGAGCACCTGCTCCGCTTCGCTGCCTTGGAGCACAGCCAGGACAACGCCTGGGCGTTCCGTTGTCGGCGGCGCCATCGCTGACGGTGAGGGACCGGCGAGGCCGTGGTACGAATCCATGGGATTTCCCTCGCGTTTCAATGCATCGCCGTAATGAACGTGCCTGCCGACGTTCGGTGCCCACGGCCGGCCGTTCTCCGGCCGAAGCGCTCGAGAATGACGGCGCGGGCTTGCTCTCGGTCAATCCTGGAAACGCGGCTCCGGAACGTGCGTCGTTCCATCGGGGGACCGCGAGGAGCAGAGCGAGCATGGCAGCCGAGGCGGAACCCGACAGGCCGCACCATCGCTGGATACCGGCTCTTCTTGCAGGCGTGCTGCTGGGCGCGGTCGGCTCGCGCGTTGCAGCCGACGGCCCATTGGACCCGGACGCCGTCGCATTCGAGGAAAATTTCACGTCGGCCGAGAAACTGGGGGGCGATTTCCCCGAGTTTTCCGGCTCCTCCTTCGCTGTCTCGTCTTGGCCGGTGCCCGGCAGCACAACCGCTGCCTTGAGTGGTGGGACGGCGCCATCCAGTGAAGCAGCTCCAGCTACGACGGGCACGGTCGCGCGAGGCTGCCAGCCGGCACCCGCCGATGGTGTTGCAACGCCCTTCGCACTTCTCGACCGGAATGGCGACGGCCGGATGAGTCCCGCGGAGTTCGCGATCTGGAAGGTCGACGGGGTACGCCCCTGCCGGCAGGGGCAGAAGGCGGACGACATGCCGCCCTATGTCGGAACGGCCGCTCTCAACCAGTCGATCGAGTCCTTCATGCAGCGGGACCGCGACGACGACCTGACCGTCAGTCCCGCTGAATTCGAACGCATCCGGCCTGAGGCGGGGGGAGGCCGAGCCGGTTCGATGCGAAACGATGTGGCGCCCTCGGCCGGCGCCTCCCTAGCGGACGGCACCGTCGGGGAGACGTAGCGTGCAGGCTGCTAACCCGGCGGAGCAACTCGGCATTCAACTCGCCGTGTCGGCAGCCTTCGTGCTGCTGATGACGATCATCCACGGTACCGGCCTCGTGTGCATCGCGAGAGTGCTTCGTCTGAAGGACGAACGGCTGAAGCAGCGCGACTTCGATGCCGGCGCCGTCCTTCTCCTGGGATGCCTGGGCTTTCTCGTCTTCGCGCTTCACATCCTCGAGATCTGGGTCTTTGCGGCATTCTACTTGGTGATCGCCAAATTCGGGTCGCTCGAGGATGCGCTTTATTATTCGGCCTCCGCATACGCGACGCTGGGGCGGACGGCCGACCGTTTCCCCGAGGCTTGGCGGCTCATCGGCGCTATCGAAGCCTTGGTGGGCTTCGTCGTCATCGGCTGGTCTACGGCCTTCATGGTAAGCACGATGAGCAAGATGCGGCATTAGCAGCCCTCCGCATCTTGCCTTTGGACAAGTTATGGAACGCTCCACGCGCGGCCGTCTTTTCTGCGGAAAGGCTTTCAACGACGACGCGGAGCGCCCGCGACACGATGGGTGAACAGGATCAGGCATATCGCCTTTGCTTGCGAGTGATGCTGACGGCCGCAGCCATCATGCTGGTTCTGATGCTGGCCTTCCGATTGCTCGACCTTCTCGTGCTGGTGTTCGGCGCCATTGTGCTGGCGGTGCCGGTGCGGGCGCTCGCGGATCTCGTTACGAGGTGGACCGGCGTGCCTGCGCGGCTGGCGTTCGTGACCGCGCTCCTCCTCATTGCCGCCTCGCTCGCTCTGTTGTGTCTTTTGTTCGGCTACCGGGTCGGTGATCAGTTCCGCGGGCTTGCCGAGACGCTGCCCACTGCCTGGAGCACGCTCGAGGGCAAGCTGATGAGCATTCCTGGAGGGGAGCACCTCGTGCGGCAGCTGCGGCGACTCTCGCCGTCAGGAGCAGGGTTCTTCGCCGATATCGGATCCATCGCTCTCGGGCTCAGCGCTGCCTTCCTCGATATGCTGCTCGTGCTGTTCGGGGCCGTGTTCCTCGCCAGCAACCCCCCTTTGTACCGCAAGGGCGTGCTGAAGCTCGTTCCAGAAGCGCGGCGGGGCGTCGTGGCGGATGCCCTCGATGACAGCGGGCGGGCCTTGAAGCGTTTCCTGCTTGGGCAGCTGGTCTCGATGACCGTTGTCGGCCTGATGACGGGTGTTGGACTTTGGATGATAGGCGTACCCACCGCCCTTGCTCTCGGGCTGATCGCAGGCCTTCTTGAAGCCATCCCTTACGCTGGGCCCATCCTGGCCGCCGTTCCAGGAGTGCTCATCGCGCTGCTGCACGGTCCCGAGACGGCGCTTTGGGCGGCAGGCCTTTATTTGGGGGTGCAACAGGTCGAGGGAAGCCTCGTGATGCCGATCGTCCAGCACAAGGCGGTCTATCTGCCGCCGGCGCTCACCGTCTTCGGCGTGGTGGCAGGGGGCGTCGTCTTCGGAACGGTCGGCCTGATCTTCGCAGCGCCGCTGCTCGTCGTGTCCTACGTGCTGGTGAAACGGCTGTACGTCAAGGAAGCGCTCGGTACGCAGACGCCGATACCGGGTGCGCGTTGACCGACATGGACGCTACGTTCGTCGCAATCTCGATCGGCTGGGACGAAGCCTTGCTCCGCTTCGCAGTCGCCTTCCTGCTGCCCCTTTTGATTGGGCTCGAACGCTACTTCCGGTCGAAGCCGATCGACTTTCGGCCATTCGTCATCATCTCTCTCGCAGCTTGCGCACTCGCCTTCGCGGGCATTGAGCTCGGCGAGCGCGCGACCGATCCGCAGGTGCGGGTCGATCCAACCCGAATATTCGAGGGGGTCATCACCGGCATCGGATTTCTGGGCGGCGCAGCGATGTTCCGCGAGGGCCGTTACGTAAAGGGAGCGGGTTCGGCGGCTTCCGTGTGGGCGGCGGGAGCGATCGGGACCCTCGCCGGCGCAGGGTTTCTCGCTATTGCCGTGGCGCTCGGCGTCACGGTCCTGCTGCTGCTGCTGATCAGCGGTCCGTTCATCGACAAATACGACCCGGGGGAGGGACCTGACTGATCGAGTCCGAGGTCTTTGCGGCCGCCCCTGGAACTAGCCACCGTTTCCGCGCGCCGGGCGTCCGTGCCTAACACGCTTTCTCCTCATCCAGGATTCCGCCCGGCGAGGGGGCAAGCGGTGCCCCGATCCTGGGCGCCTATGAAGATCGTGTCGAGACGGTTCCTGATCGAGGCCTCGAACTCTGCCGGCGCGTGGACATGGGGCGTGGAGACGCTGATCTCGCCGCAGATCGCTTCCTTTATGCGGGCCATTGCTGCTGCGTCGAGCAGGTTAGCGGCGACCAGCTCCTGGCGAAGCTGCACCAGCGCGGAAGACGTCGCATGGGCGCGCAGCCCCAGGAAGCTGAGGCACTCGTGGCGTTCGCGGGCTTCGGTGGGAGTCATCCGATCCTCCATTCCCGCCGCCCTGGCCCGCGGCGGCGATACCATCTTTCCGGCGCGCCGCCGGCGCATCGGCGAGGCGGGCCACAGCCTGCTCCGCAGGAACTTCGAACCTCTCTCGAGCGTGACTCCGCGCCACGCAGATCGTGCCGCGAATTGACGGTGATCAAGGTGCGCGGCGCCGCCTCTGGCGTCCGCAGCGCGCCGCCGGTCATCGTCGTGCCGGCTTCCGTCCACGATGGGGCAGCGGCCTTGACGAACCTCAATCATCGGAACGCAGGGCCCCTCTTACGCGTGCAATCGTCGGAAAAGGAGGCGATCAATGACGGGCAGGGCGAGCTTGGGTGAGCAACACACAGTCGGAAATGAGTTCGGGTCATGGACGGCGCCCCACGAGCCATCGTGGTTCATGATCCGCGGCATCGTCGCCGTCCTGATTGGTCTGCTCGCTGTGGCATTCCCGTTTCGCGCCTGGTTCGGCATGACGATCATCATTGCCGTCTACGCGCTTTCGGACGGCATGATGGCCTTGTTCGCCGCCGGCCGTTCTCACCGCAGCCGCCGAGTCGCTCTGATCTTTCGGGGAGTCGCCGGGGTTCTCGTGGGCGCGGCCTTCCTCGCGGCGCCCTTCCTCGCGATGGTGAGCGTCGGCGTCCTCGGCGCGGTACTGATTGCGATCTGGTGCGCCGCAACCGGGGGAGTCGAGATCCTTTCGGCGGTTCGCCACCGGAAGGAAACCCGGGGTGAGCTGCTGCTGATCCTCTATGGCGCCCTGTCGATCTGCGCGGCTCTTGCGGTGCTCGTGCTTCTCGCGGTTGCTCCCGAATGGACGATGCTCTCCCTGGCCGCAATCGTGGGGGTGATCGCTGTCATCGGCGGGATCATGCTCCTGGCGCAGGGCATAGGCTATTGGCGGCTGACCTGGCGCATGCCGCGGGAGTCGGCAGAATGAAGGATGCGCGCATGCACGCGTCCTCTCCGAGCGTTCGAAGGTCAAAGCTGGCCGGTGGCGCGGGCACGCGTCGTTTGGCCAGTCCGCCCACGGATCTCGTTTGCTTCACGAACGCGATCGCGTTGCTTCGCGCTGCATCTACAGGCGGTGAGCAGCGCAGGTGCGCGTTCGGCGCCGCGTGATGAGCGGGCATGTGCTCGGGGCGGAGGCGCAGGGGTCGATCCTGCCGGGCAAGCCGCCGCACTCACGCCTCGTCGTGCGCGCCCCGATAGACTCCGTGGCCGTCTTGGATGCGAGCGGAGCCAGGATTGGTAGTGTTCGGTACCTGATGGTCGACCTTTGCACCGGCTGCGTCCGGGCCGCGGTGCTCACTCTCGGCGGCTTGTTCCCCATCGGCGAACGCTTCTACCCAGTCCCGTGGGAGTGGCTTCGGTTCGACGTCCGCCGGCAGGTGTTCACCGCGGAGGTGGATCGCAGGAGACTCTGCCGCGCACCGAGCTACGAGCATGGAACTGCGCCCGCGTGGGGCAGCGACTACGAGGCGCGCCTGCGGCGCTTCTACGGGACTTCTAGAGAGCCGCGAGAGGCGAGTGCCACTTGAGCTCGCTCAAGTGGCGAAACCGGTCCCGGGGTTCTCCGCCGGACATCACCACCCGGCAAGCCATCGGCTGCCGGAAACGGAGGGTACATGCCGAACCTGCTCCTTACTGGAATAATCGCTGCCGCCTTCGCGCTCGTCCATATCGTCGGCAAGGATCTGCGCTTCCTTCAACGTACGCCGCGAAGCATCTGGCTGTCTCTCGCTGGAGGGGTTTCCCTTGCCTATGTGTTCGTTCACCTCCTGCCGGAACTGGCGGAATGGCAGAAGGCGAGCGCGCGCCACATCGGCGCCAACGCCTTCGCCGTCGAATCGCACATCTATCTGGCGGCCCTTCTCGGGCTCGTGGTGTTCTATGGCCTCGATCGCCTTGTGCGTCAGTCGAAGCGCAAGAATCGGGATGTCGGGCAACCCGGCTCCTCGCCGCGCGTGTTCTGGATCCATCTCTCCTCCTACGCGGTCTATTCCGTCCTGATTGGCTATCTGCTCGTCCATCGCGAGGAAGCGGACCTCCGCGGGCTCGTCATCTATGCGATCGCGCTCGGTCTGCACTTCGTCGTCAATGACCAGGGGCTGCGGGAATATCACGGCGACGCCTATGACAGGACAGGGAGATGGCTGCTCGCTGCCGCGCCGCCGCTCGGCTGGCTGATCGGGACAGGCTTCGCGCTTTCGCCCCTGCTGATCGCGCTCGTCTTCGGCTTTCTTGCCGGGGGACTCGTGCTGAACGTCTTGAAAGAGGAACTGCCGGAGGATCGGGAAAGCCGCTTCGGCGCTCTGGCTGCCGGCGCGGCAGGCTTCGCGCTGTTGCTGCTTATTGCGCGCTGATGAGGACTCTTTCGGCTCCTCGGCGGTAGAGGGCGGTCGTCATCCGGTGCAGCGACCGGCGCGTCCCACCTGCCGGGCGCGGTCAGAGACGTGGAACGTCTTCACGGGTTGCACGAGTTGACGTCAGACAAGTTTTGCGGCCGCACCCGCCTCTCTGTCGTTGGTTTGGCGTCGTTGCCGAAAGGGGATTGTAGCGGCGCGGCGCGGTCGACGAGCACGATGTGCCGATGACTGCCCGGTCGATCCTCGGTCGTCCGCGGCCGAGGATCGATCGGCTTCGACCACCGCCGGGTCCCGTTGCTTAGCGCCTTCTCTTCGCCGGGACCCCGCCCGGCCTTTCCTCGTGATGGCGTTCCGCAGACTTCCACGGAGCAATCAAGCAATGAAGCTCAAACGGGGCAAGATGGGGAGCGGGAGCGAACCGGGACAATCGTCATGTCCAGCTCAGTTCAGTCGATTGCGGAGCATTCAAAGCACGGCTCTCGCTGGGCTTGTCGAGAGGCGTCGTTTGCTCAGGGATCGCCGGGACGCCGCCCCGCAGATGCGGTCGGCGAAGACGCCTTGCTTCTCGGCCCATGGGAGCTGGCGCGCGCGTCGGCAGGAGCGACGGGGGAGCCGAGCTCCTCAAGCTTTCGTTCAAGCTCGTTGTTGCGGCGGCGAAGATCCTTCAGCGCCTCCCCGGTTACATCGACCATGACTCCGCTTCGTTGCTTGCACAACTGGGACTTGCCGGTGGCGAACCGCTCGACCTCGCGAAGCACGCGCTCGCGCTCCTGGCTCAGCCATTGGATCAGATCTGCTTTGGAGCCCACTGCGGACACCGCCTTCCTTGCTGCCATGCCCTGCCGCTTTGCCGCGACGTGGTCGGCACCCCCCGCCCGCCGCACCGGCGGGACGCAAAGCTGTTGCAGCCGCCAAATGCGGGGGACCGGAGCGAGTTCCATGGTTCGGAAGAATTGAGGATGATCAAGTCCCGCTACCTGACCGCTCTGATTTCACTCAGTTTTCTCATGTTTGTCGAGCTTGAGCAGCATGCGGACGAAACCGGCTTTTCCAGACGGGGCAGGCCTGCGCCAAGAGCGCGGGTGGCCAGGGGCGTGCTAAATGAGGTGACCAAGAATGTTGACTGTTCAGGATTTTATGGACCATTCTTTCAGCGGAGTAGAGCTTGGAGGTCAGCCGCGGCAGCGAGCTTTGGAGCGGGCACGCATGAAGGACGGCGACAAGGAAATTGCCTCCAGAGTTCCGTTGTTCGCCGGTCTCGCGTCCGACGTAACAGACCGGCTCCTTTCCAAGGCGAGCGTCAAGCGCTTCCCTCCGGGAAGCGTCCTCTTCAACCAAGGAGAGGTGGGCAAGGTCGTGCACGTCCTGCTGAGCGGGATCGTGGAGCTCTCGCGGGTCGATGGTCCCCGCGAGTGCGGCGTCCTGCTTGCCAACGGCGGCGACGTCTTCGTGCCGGTCGCGGCACTCTTCCAGGAACCTTATCTGACCTCGGCTCGCGTGCTCACCTCGGCGCGGCTCCTGCTGCTCGATGCTGGAGTTCTGCACGAGGAGGCGCTCCGCACGCCCGATCTCGCCATGCGGATGATCCAGTTGATCGGCGGCCAGTGGCGGATGGCGGTCAGGCACATCTTGGACCTCAAATGCCGTTCCGCGCCCCAGCGGCTCGCGGCCTTTCTGCTGAGGCTGGTGGACGAAGGACCTTTCAGCGAGAGTGGCGAGCTGCCGGTGCCGAAGCGCCATCTGGCGGCGCGGGTCGGAATGACGGCGGAAACCCTGTCGCGGACGCTTCAGCTGCTTGCCGAGAATGGCCTGCACGTCCGGGGCAGCCGGATCATCGTTCGGGACCGGGCGCGGATAGACGCGTTCTGCGGTCCTGATCCTTACCCGGACCGGGACGAAGCGAAGCTTGGCGTCCACGCCTTCTAACCGCTCCTGACCGGATCCTGCTCGCGCCGGATGCGGCGGCGTGGCGAGCAGTTCTTGACCGCGGACAAGTCTTGGAACGGGCATCCGGTCCTTCTGCTTTGGTGGTTCGCGAGCAGCCAGGGACGGGAGCGGGCCGGGGATGACGAAGGTTGGGTATGAGCCGAAGCGGAGGTCCCTTGGCAGGTGCCCGGCATCCTCTTGTCGGCATGCCCGGGCGGGCGCGACGGAGCACGCCGTCGAGGCGCGCCACGGTCCGTCCAGTCCTCACCATCTCCGCAACGAGCCCGGGCGCGATCTCCCCTGCGAGAACGTCCGCTGGACGTCGGACGCTGAGAGGCGGCGCTCCGGTATGCGTCGGGGGAAAAGGCGGTACGGTGACTCAAGACATGGTGTGCCGACCGGTTTCGGCCTAGGTGCGCCGGCACTCCAGCAGGCCAGCGGAGGTGTCGCGACAGAAAGCTAGCTACCTTCATCCTTTGCTGATGTTGATCTCTCGGGCGAGCATGTCGTCGCTTGACTGTTCCTTGTCATCAACAGCGGTTCAACTTGACGATGGTCAATTCTTTTGCCGCCAATTGAACGACTTGATCATGTAGAATATTGCTTCTGCTCATCTTTGTCGAACTTGTTCGAAGAGGCGGGCGCATGGCATCTGCATCGGGAAATGCGACAAGTCGGTCTGGCCTGATAGTCGCGGCGGCTGTCGGATCGATATTCCCGCTGATCGGCGGATATGCCGCCTACACCGCGTACAGCAATCCTGCGCCTGCCGCTGCGGCGCCGCCGACCTCCCTCACCGGTGCGACCGCGGACTTCGCGCCGAACGATCCTCCGGGCGAGTGGAAGAGTCCGGCGAGGGACTATGCGAACACCCGTTACAGTCCGCTGAGGCAGGTTGATCGATCAAACGTCGCGCGCCTCAAGGTGGCATGGACCTTCTCCGACGGCACTCTCTACGGGCACGAGGGACCGCCCCTGGTGGTGGGCGACACGATGTATGTCGTCTCCCCCTATCCCAACGTGGCCTACGCGCTCGATCTCTCGAAGCCTGGCGCACCGATCAAGTGGACCTATGATCCGAAGACCTCGCCGATCGCGCTCGGCAAAGCGTGCTGCGACGCAGTGCTTCGCGGCTGGGCCTATGCGGACGGCAAGCTGATCTACAACCTGCTCGACGCGCACACCATCGCGCTCGACGCGGAGACCGGCAAGGAGGTCTGGAGAACCAAGCTCGCCGACGTCGAGAAGGGCGTCACGATGACGATGGCGGCCTTCGTCGCCGGCGACAAGGTTCTGGTCGGCAATTCGGGTGGCGAGATGGGGGTCAGCGGCTGGCTTGCCGCGCTCGATGTCGCAACCGGCAAGCTCCTGTGGCGGGCCTATGGGATCGGTCCCGATACGATGACGCGCATCGGTCCCGATTTCCGCCCTTACTACCCGTGGATGCGGGGCAAGGATCTCGGCGTGAAGACCTGGCCGGCCGGGATGTGGAAGACCGGCGCGGCCGCGACCTGGGGCTTCGTGTCGTACGATCCGAAGACGAACCTCGTGTTCTACGGAACCAGCAATCCAGGACCGAGGGTGCCCGACCAGCGCCCCGGCGACAATCTGTGGACGAGCGCCGTCTTCGCCCGTGACGCTGATACGGGCATGGCAAAGTGGGCCTATCAATACACGCCGCACGACCAGTGGGACTATGACGGCGTCAACGAGCACATGCTGCTGAACATCCCGTGGAAGGGCGTACGCCGGGACGTCGCCGTCCACTTCGATCGCAACGGCTTCGCCTACACGATCGACAGGAACAGCGGCGAGGTGCTGGTCGCCGCGCAATATGCCTATCAGAACTGGGCGGACGGGATCGATCTCGGCACCGGCCGGCCCATCGTCAGGGCCGCGATGGAGCCGAAGATCGGCCAGAAGCTCCAGCGCGTCTGTCCGCCCGACATCGGCACCAAGGACTGGCAGCCGCCCGCGTTCAGCCCGCGCACCGGCCTCGTCTACACCGGCATCTTCAACCTGTGCATGGACCTCACCGACCACGCGGTCTCCTACATCCCCGGCACGCCCTATGACGGGATGGAAATGGTCCGGTATCCGGCCTCGGGCGACGATTGGGGCGGTTTCATCGCCTGGGATCCGGTGCACGGGCGCAAGCTCTGGCAGATACCCGAGAAGTTCATGGTCATGAGCGGCACGCTTGCGACCGCCGGCGACGTCGTCTTCTACGGCACCGTCGACGGCTGGTTTCGCGCGGTCGACGCCTGGACTGGAAAGGTACTGTGGTCGCAGAAACTTTCCTCCGGGATCGTCAGCCAGCCGATTAGCTACACCGGCCCCGACGGCAGGCAGTATGTCGCCGTATTCGCCGGCGTCGGCGGCGCAGCGATGGTCTCGGCTGACCAGCCAGGCTTCCCCGCGCGCGGCGGAACTCTCTACGTCTTCTCGATCGACGGCGCCTCGCCGGGCAGTGGCCCCGGCATGATGGTGACCGCCGCGGGTGCCGCCGCAAGCCAGTCGGACGAGACCCAGAAAGGCAGGCACTGAGCCATGAACCATCTGGCGCGCACGATCGTCACAGGCGCCGTTTGTGCGGTGCTCGGCTCCGGCGTCACGGGTTGGCTTGTGCATACGGACGGGCGGGCTAGAGGTCGCTCACTGAGCCTCGCCTCCCTTTCCGCGCTTCCACCGGAGGGCGCGCCGGCCAGGGTGCCGCTCGGCGACCTCGCCGGGGCGGCAAAGGCGACGATGCCGGGGCGGCTTGCCAATCCTCTGGAGAGTGATCCGGGTGCCGTCGTCGAAGGCGAGCGTCTCTACAAGGAGATGAACTGCGCCGGCTGCCACGGTTATGCTGCCAAGGGTGGGATGGGCCCCGATCTCACCGATGCGCACTGGCGCTATGGCGGCACACCCGTACAGATCTACAAGTCGATCTACGAAGGCCGGCCCAAGGGAATGCCGGCATGGGGCCGGGCACTCCCGCAAAGGTCGATCTGGCAGCTCACCCGCTATATCGAGACCCTCGGCGGCAGCTTCCCCACCGAAGCCTATCACGCAGGTCTGCAGGGTGACCTTGCCGATGAACGAGGCGCGGGCTCGAGCAAGAGCCCCGCCCACGGCGATTCGGGCGAGGGCGCCGGGGGCGACAAATGACTCGCCGGTGCCTGCTCACGGCGCCTTCGATCTGTCTCACCGGGTGCGCCGCTCGCCCTCTGTCCTATCTCGACGCCGACGCTCCGATCGCCGGTCGCCTCGCGCAGCTCGGCTGGGGATTGCTCATCATCTCGGTGGTGGTCGTAATCGTCGTGGGCGCCTTGCTCGCTGGGGCAATCTTGCGACGGCGCCGGGGGGGGACGCGGACCGGCTCGCGGTGCGCCGCGATGCCGGCGGAATGCGCTGGATCTACATCGGCGTCTCGGTCTCGACCGTGGCCCTCATCGCATCGGCGATTTGGACGTTGCTGACGCTGAGGGCGGTTGCGCAACCTGGCGGCGGGGTCACGCCACTCGCCATATCGGTGACCGGCCACCAATGGTGGTGGGAGGCCACTTACCCCGGAGCGGAGCCCGATGGGACGTTCCGTACCGCGAGCGAGATCCACATACCGACCAACGTACCGGTCAGGCTCGAACTTCGGGCAGACGACGTGATCCATAGCTTCTGGGTGCCGAAGCTCGCCGGGAAGACCGATGTCATCCCAGGGCGTGTCAACAGCATGTGGATCGAGGCGAGAACCCCCGGCGTCTATCGCGGTCAGTGCATGGAATATTGCGGCGTAGAACATGCGCTGATGGCCTTTCGGGTCGTGGCGGAGCCGCCGGCGCAATTCGCCGCGTGGCGCAGGCGGCAGCTTGCGGGGGCTTCGACCGGAGCCTCAATCGCGCCAGGGTACCGCGTGTTCGCCCGACGCTGCAGCGCCTGCCACGCAATCCGGGGCACCGAGTCCGGCGGCATCTACGGTCCTGATCTCACCAACCTCTCCGGTCGCGCGACCCTGGCCTCGGGAACCTTGCCCAACACGCCCGCGAACCTCGCCCGCTGGATTGCGCACCCGCAGGCGGTGAAGCCGGGGGCGCGCATGCCCGACATCGACCTTCCGCCCGGCGAGATGCAGCCGCTCGTCGCTTATCTCGAAACCCGCTGAGGAGACGTCATGGCCACGATCGCGCGCAACCGGCTGCCCGACCAGGAACGTGAGAAGCTTCGGGCCACGTGGGAAACCGCGCCGGGGGTCTACGGCTGGTTCGCGACGGTCGACCACAAGCAGATCGGCATACGCTACCTCGTCACGTCGATCGTCTTCCTGCTGATCGGCGGCGTCGAGGCGCTCGTCATGCGCGTGCAGCTGGCGCAGCCAGGGATGAAGCTGCTTGCGCCGGAGCAATACGACCAGCTCTTCTCGCTGCACGGCGTTACCATGATCTTCCTCTACGCGCTGCCCGTGCTCTCAGGTTTCAGCAATTATCTGTGGCCGCTGATGCTCGGGTCCCGCGACATGGCCTTTCCGCGGGTCAACGCTCTGTCCTACTGGCTCTACCTGCTCTCGGGGGTGTTCCTCTACGTGGGCGTGCCGCTGGGACAGGCGCCGAACGGCGGGTGGTTCAACTACGTCCCTTACACCAGCCGGGAATATGATCCGGGCATCAACATCGACATCTATGCGCTCGGGCTGATCTTCCTCGGCATCTCGACCGCCGTCGGCTCGGCGAACTTCGTGGTGACATTGCTTCGCACCCGCGCCCCGGGCATGTCGATTAACCGCATGCCGATCCTCGTCTGGGGCACGGTGACCGCCTCGGCGGCGAACCTTCTAGCGGTGCCCTCGGTGAGCCTCGCATGTCTGATGCTGTGGCTCGACCGCTCATTCGGCGCGCATTTCTTCGAGGTGTCGGGACACGGTCAGCCGCTGCTCTGGCAGCACCTGTTCTGGGCCTTCGGCCATCCCTGGGTCTACGCGCTCGTGCTGCCTGCGATGGGCATCGTATCGGACGCGCTCCCCGTCTTTTGTCGGCGGCCCCTCGTCGGGTACACCGCGGTCGCGCTGGCGACCGTCACGACCATGGTCATCGGCTTCGGCGTCTGGGTGCACCACATGTTTGCCACCGGGCTCCCGGCGATGGCGATCTCCTTCTTCAGCGCGGCCAGCATCATCATCGCCATCCCCAGCGCGATCGCAGTCTTTTCCTGGCTCGCGACGATCTGGACCGGGCAGCCGGTGTTCAGGACACCGTTCCTGTTCTTCGCCGGCTTCGTGATCCTGTTCGTGATTGGCGGCGTCTCGGGGTTCATGACCGCCTCCGCGGCGCTGGACTGGCAGCTCACCGACACCTACTTCGTCGTCGCCCACCTCCATTACGTCCTCCTGGGGATCAACCTCTTCCCGGTCGTCGGTGGCATCTATTACTGGTTTCCCAAAATGACCGGCCGGATGATGGGCGAGCGTCTGGGACGTTGGTCGTTCTGGACGATGTTCATCGGCTTCAACATCGCCTTCTTCCCGATGCACGTTGTCGGACTCGAGGGCATGCCGCGCCGGGTCTACACCTACCCCGCCGATCTCGGCCTCGGCGGCTGGAATCTTCTGATCAGCGTTGGCGCCTTCCTGTTCGCGGCGGGGATCCTTCTGTTCCTCGTCAACCTGGTGCTGAGCCTCTCCCGGGGTGCACCCGCCGGGCCCAATCCTTGGGATGCGCCGACGCTCGAATGGGCGACGAGCTCGCCGCCGCCGCCGCACAATTTCGACATCATCCCGATCGTCGCCAGCCGCCACCCCTTGTGGGAGGACAGGCTGGAGGAAGTGGAGGAGCGATCGCAGCTCGATCGAGGCTATCTGCTCGACGTCGGTCGCGAGACGATCGGCACGACGCCGATGGACGCCGAGCCGAACGTCATCCTGCGCATGCCGGGTGACAGCCTGCTGCCGCTCGGGCTCGCCCTGTGCGTCACGCTGCTGTTCCTCGGCCTTCTGGCCCATGCCTGGGTGATTGCCGGGCTCGGCCTTGCCGGAGCGCTCGGCGTCCTGGTCGCCTGGCTCGCGCCGGCACCGCCGGTCGAAGCGCAGAAAGCGAGGATCTATGCCTGAGATCAGGGTCGCGGCACGGTTGCTGCCGGTCAACGGGACGGGGCGGCTTTCCACCGGCTGGTGGGGAATGCTCTGCCTTGTGGCGACAGAGGGCATTCTCTTCGCCTATCTTATTTTCAGCCACGGCTATCTCGGTGCGCAGGCAGTCGGGGACTGGCCGCCGGGGGGCGCACCGGCGCTCGCGCTTGCGCTGCCGAATACGTTCCTGCTGCTGGGGAGCAGCATCGTGCTCGAGATCGGATTGCGGCGCTACGAGACGGCAAGGGCGGGCTCGCCGCTGCCGGCGCTGCTCGTCACCGCGGCGATGGGCGGCGCCTTCGTCCTCGTGCAGCTGAAGGAATGGTCCAACAAGCCCTTCTCGTTCGACAGCAATGCTTACGCCTGCTCCTATTTCACGCTGACGGGCTTTCACCTGGCGCACGTCCTCGCCGGCCTGTTCGCGTTGCTGGTCCTTGCGGTCTGGTCCTGGCAGGGGCGGCTGCGCCGCCGGCCCAGCCTCCCGCTCGCGCTTGGCCGGATCTACTGGCACTTCGTGGACATCGTCTGGCTTGCCGTCTTCACCACCATCTATCTTGTCCCACAGCAGCCATGAGCAGCCGCGATGCGCCCGAGACGGCGGTCAGCCATCCTTCGCCGCAGCGCGAGCGCGTCTCATCGCCGCGGCTGCTGCTCGCCCTCATCCTGGCGCCCACCGCCTGGCTGGGTCAGTTGATCGCCTCTTATTCCCTTTCGTCGGTGGCCTGCGATCCAAGCGGTAGCTCCGTCGACATGGAGGTGGTTCCAGGTCTGTGGACGCTCCTCCTGCTCATCAACCTGGCGAGCCTAGCCGCTGGCACGGTTGGGATCTGGCTGGCTTGGGCCGCCTGGCGGCGCAGCCGGCGCGAGAAAGCGGGCGGCAGGCATACTCTCCTCGACGTCGGCGAAGGGCGGACTCGGTTCATGGCTGTGTCAGCGCTGATCGTCAGCGGCATCTTCCTTGTCGCGATCGCCGCAGAAGCGGCAGCGCTCCTCATCCTCCAAAGATGCGCGCCCGGCACGTGGCTCTAGTACGCACTCACCTTCTGGCGTGGCTGCTTTTCGCCGCGTCGTCGCCGGCTTGGGCGCACGGCAACGGCCACGAGCACCCTTCTGCGTCAGCCGGCGATGTGCTTCTCGCGGGACTGCTCGCGTTGGCGCTGAGCGCCTTCGCGGCGGGCTGGCGCCGCCTGCCGCGCCGTCGCGGCGGCGGCAAGGCCGTGCCAACCTGGCGGGCGGTCCTGTTCGTCGCCGGCATCGCCTCACTCGCCTTCGTCCTGCTGCCGCCGTTCGATCACCTCGCCGACGCGCGTTTCTCCGCTCACATGGCCCAGCATCTCGTGCTCCTGGTTGCGGCGCCGCCGATGCTCGCCGCGTCTCAGGGGTACGTCGTGATGCTGCACGCGCTTCCGCTCCGGGCGCGTCGACGGGCCGGGCGCTTCATCGCCGCCCTGCCGGGCGTCAAGGCGCTCGCTCGGCACGGCTCCGAGGTCTGGTTCGTCTGCCTGAGCTCGATTGCTGTCTTGTGGTTCTGGCATCTTCCCTCGAGCTACGAATGGGCCCGGCGTGATCCTCTCGTGCACGATGCCGAGCATCTGCTCTTCCTGCTCGCCGAGCTCTCCTTCTGGCGCGTGATCCTGACCAGCGGCGGCCGCCGGCTCAGCCGTGCCGGAGCGGCCGTGATCCTCGCCCTGATGGGTTTCCAGGGAGGGCTGCTCGCGGCACTGATCACGCTCGCCTCGACGCCGCTCTACAGGAGCTACGGGACCGATGCGGTCAGCATCTCCGATCAGAGTCTCGGCGGGGTGATGATGTGGGTGGTGGCCGGCACGGTCTATCTCGGCGCCTTCGCCCTGATGCTCGGGCTGGCGCTGGCGCGCGAGCGACGGCGTGGGCGCGAGGCGCTCCTGATGCCGGAGGCGGGTTGAGGCTCGGTGATGATCTCGGTGAAGGGCTTCGGTCAGGGACGCGCTTCCGCCGGCGCCGAATAGGCGCCTAGTGAAGCCCGGTGACCGGCGACGATGATCCCGCAGAGGATGACGAACACGAGAAGAGCCAAGCCGAAGCAGCCGAACAGGAGCCGCAGCCCGGCGCGGCTCCTGCGGTTGGGGGCGTCGCCCGGCGGCATCATTGGGTGGACGCGCTCTGGGTCTTCGTCTTGTCGGGCGTGAGAATGGCAAGGCCGTCTGCCATGATCTCCGCATCCTCGCGCGGACCGGCATTGTAATTGCCCCAGACCTGGACCCGGTCACCCGGCTTCACCTGGAACCGGCCCTCGGAATCGAGCGGATTCTCAGCCATCTTGGCCGTGTCGACCCGAACCGTCGCGCCGCCGCTGCCGAGGCTGAACTCGCGCCCCTCGATGCCGGCGACGTTGCCGGTGGCGACCACCCAGCCAGGCTGGCCGGGGACCAGCACGGTGGTGCCGACGAGATCCTCCTCGTCATGGGGATTGGCGTAGAAGACGCTGCCGAGATTCTTCACATAGACGCTCGACGCCTCGATCGTCTTCTGCTCCGCAAGGTCCTTGTCGATCCGACCGGTTACCGTAACCTGGTCTCCTGCGACGAGCTCGCGCCCCTCGTGGAACCAGTCCCAGTCGTCCATTTCAACCGTGACCCTGCCGTTCCCATAGTCGAGCTGGAACCGGTTCGGTCCGCTTTCGACTACTCGGCCGCTCAACGTTATCCAGCTGCCGTTCCAGGCGTGCGCGAGGCGATCGCCAGGGGTCGGTGCGGCGGCGTTCGAGACCTGCTCATTTGCCGCGGATGCGTCGTCGGAACAGGCGCCGAGTGGAAGCGCGACGCCGGCGAGCGTCAGTGCGGCCAACATTTGCGTCGATATCATCTTGATCCTCGTTGCTGAAGGGTAGGCGTGCGCTCAGCCGACGACCGTGCCGTCGAGCTCCTGCGGCGTGATCCGCCAGTCGTTGTTCGCGTCGACCGCGGCGAATTCATCCGCGGTCGAATTGAGCAACGCGACCGCCGTCGCCGGCATCATCGGCTGGGGCGCGCCCCGCTGTATGTATTTGTCGGCAGCCGGCAGCTTCGGGTTCCCCGCGACTGGATCGCTGGTCGCGACGAAGTAGATGGCCTGCGCGAACTCCATCGGGCTGTAGGCGCCGTCATGGTTGAGATCATAGTCGGCGAAATTCTGGATGCGCACCTGGGTCGCCATGGCAAGCCCGGGGACCGGGGTGACCACCCAGGTCCCAGGGCCGACGCGGGTGGTAACGAGCCCCGGAGGAGCCACGGGATTGATGACGGTGCGGGTCTGCGGCTGGAGGGCCCCGGAAGGTTGTTGCGCGGCAGCCGGAACGGCCGCGGCGAGCGCAATCGTGGAAAATCCGAGCAAATGTCGGTTCATGCTTCATCTCCTGTTTTGGTGTCGCGGAAAGTCACAGGCTTCCGCCGACTGTTTCGCAACAGGACAGCGCACGAAGTGGCTAGCAGTGTCCGAATCTTGACGTTGGTCAAGCGGTGGCGACTACTGCCGGATGCCTTCACAGGAGTGGACGATCTGCTCCTTCTTAGGCTTACGAACTGAGCAGTTCCTCACATAGCCGCCCTTCGTGCCCCTCTCCGAATTGGTGGATAAGAGCCGTCGGTCCGCTCTGGTCGTTGACGTGACCCCCAACTTTCATCCAGCCGGGACCAGAGACCGGCGGTTGTGATCGCGCATCGGCGCATGTGAAGCAACGGCCTGCACGCGTGCAGGCCGTTGC
>NZ_SPDV01000028.1 GCF_004564275.1 Sphingomonas parva (ex Maeng et al. 2020) | reverse complement strand
GGCCGCGGTCGAGCCGCGCCTCGATCGCCGCCAGCTCCCCGGCCGCGCGCGTGCCGCCGGCCTGGCCCGGGGCGAGCGTCGCGTGCGGCGCGTCGGCGGTGATCGTCGAGGCCTCGCCGGTCGGCGTGCCGTGATCGAGCATCCACTTCCAGCTGCCGTCCTTCTGCCGCCGCCAGATCGTGAAGAACCAGCCGTGGCCGGTCCGGCCCGCCTGCTCCTGGACGAACGGGCCGGTGGTGAAGGCGAGATCGCCCGACTGGGCGATGCCGGCAAAAGCCGGCCACCATCTCAGGCTCCCCGGCGACTCCCCGGCCTCGGCGAGGAAGGCCTGCGCCGGGCGCGGATCGGGAGTGAACAGCACGCCGTCCTCGGCCGCGTAGGTCCGGAAGGCGGTGCTGATGCCCTTCTGCGCGGCCAAAGCGGCGAAGGCGCGCTCGATCTCGACGATCTCCTTGCTGTCCGGCGCGGCCACCGCCGCAGCCGGCGCGAGGAGCGGGAAGAGAAGCAGGCTCGATCGCATGGCGGGATCCTCCGGTCTCGCCGAGGGGTCAGCGGGTGCCGCGGACCGGCGCGTTGCGCTGGCGGGCGGCGAGCACGGGCGCCATCTTCTCGGCGACGCTGCCGGCGACCTCGCGGTGGCATTCGGCGATCGAGGCGAGCTCGCCGAGATCGCTGCGGTCGAACGTGCCGCAGATCCTGCGGGTGGCGAGGCGGACGCGGCGCTCGAAGGTGGCGCGGCCCTTGTCGGCGGCGAGATCGAGATCGTCATAGCGGATGCGGACCGACTTCTCGCCGGCCGCCACGGCGGGGGCCGGCGCTGCGGCCGCGAGCAGCGGCACGATCAGCACGGACGAGAGCAGAATTTTCATCGAAAGTCTCCTGGTCAGCCGCGGCGGGCGCTCGGCCCGTGGCGGTGATCCGGGGATAGGTGAAGCGCCCCGGCGAGGCGCGCCTGCTGCGATCGAGCCTCGCGGCGCTGCTGCGAAGCGCAGACCCCCGCGACGAACCCGTCGCTGCGGTCGACGAAAGGGTGGGGGGCACCGGGCGCGAAGGGCAGGCCGGAGCCCGGCCCCGCCGTCTCGGCGGCATCTCAGGGGCGGACTGCTAAGAGAGGCGAAGCATCGATCAACACCGTTCGGCCTGGGCTTGTCGAAGGCCACCTCCGCTTAGGCGGAGTAAGGGAAGGGGTGGGCTTCGACAGGCTCAGCCCGAACGGAGTGCTTTGCGCAGCGGCCGGTTCTATTTCGTCTCCGAGACCAGGGAGAAGTGGGCGCCCTGCGGATCGATTCCCGAGACGATCCAGCTGCCGTCGGGCACCGCCATCGGGCCGTTGGTGATCCGGCCGCCGGCGGCGCGGATCCGTTCGGCGGCGGCGTCGATGCCCTGGACGACGAAATAGTAATTCCACACCGGCTGCGGGGTCTGCGGCATCCGCGTCATCATCCCGCCGATCGCCTCTCCGTCGCTGCCGCCGCCGAGGCCCCACAGCCGGTATGTGCCGTAGCAGCCCATGTCCATGGTCGAGACCTCGCGCCAGCCGAACAGGTCGCGGTAGAAAGCGAAAGCGGTCTCGCCGTCCTCGGCATGGAGCTCGTGCCAGCCGACATTGCCCGGATGCATCCGGGGGAGGGGCGGCGGAACCTCGCCCTGGGGCTGCGGCGTCATGATCATGAAGGCGGCGCCGCCGGGATCGGCGACGACGGCGAAGCGCCCGACATCGGGTATGTCCGCCGGTGCGCGCAGGATCCTGCCGCCCGCCGCCTCGATCCGCGCCGCCGCAGCGTCGGCGTCGGGCACCGAGACGTAGCCGAGCCAGCCGGGCGGAGCGTCGCGGCAGTCGTCCGGGCAGGCCATCACGCCGCCGACGGCGCGGTCGCCGGCCTTGACCAGGGACTAGCCGGCGTGCGGCCCGCCGAGGTCCTCGCTCTCCCAGCCGACCACGTCGCGGTAGAAGGCCCTGGCGCCCTCGGTGTCGTTGGTCACCAGCTCGTACCAGAAGAAGGTCGGTGTCTCCGCCATCCTGCCCGCTCCCTCAGCGATCGACGATCGGGGCGAAGCCGCCCCAGAACATGCGCTGCCCGTCGAACGGCATGTCGCCCTCGGGCTTCATCCTCTCGTCGGCCATCAGCTTCTTCCAGCCCTCGTCGCGCGCCTGCTTCGACGGCCATTCGATCCAGGAGAAGACGACGGTCTCGCCGTCCACCGCCTTCACCGCCTTGCGGAAGTCGGTGACCTTGCCATCGGGCACGTCGTCGCCCCAGCCCTCGACCACCCGCAGCGCGCCGTGCTCGCGGAAGATCGGGCAGGCCTTCTCCGCCATCGCCCGATAGGCGTCCTTCTTGCCGGGCGGGACGGGCACGACGAAGCCGTCGACATAGGCGCTGCCGTCCGAGGCCCCCTCGTCGAGCAGGGACTCGAAGCCGCCGAAGATCATCCTCTTGCCGTCGAACGGCATCGAGGCGCCGAGCGCCTCCATCCGCGGATCGGCCATCATCTTCTCGTGCGCCGCGTCGCGCGCCGCCTTGTCCGGATATTCGAGCCAGGAGAAGACGACCTCCTCGCCGTCCTGCGCCTGCACCGCGCCCTTGAAGTCGGTGACCTTGCCGTCGGGGACGTCTTCGGCCCAGGCCTCGACCATTCGGCGGGCGCCGAACTCCTTGAACAAAGGCTCGGCGCCGAGCGCGTGCTCGCGATAAGCGTCCTTGTTCGCGGCCGGCACGGCCGCGACGAAGCCTTCCACATAGGTCATCGTCTCTCCTTGCTCTCTCTCCCGCCGGCGGGCGCAGCCCCGCGCGGCGGCCTCTCGGATCGTTCGACCCCTCAGGCCGGAACGGACTCCCTGGGCGCCATCGCCTCCTGCGCGGCGGCGAGGTCCATCCACATCACCTCCCAGTGATGGCCGTCCGGATCCTCGAAGCTGCGCCCGTACATGAAGCCATAATCCTGCACGGGACCGGGATCGGCTCTGCCGCCGGCGGCCGCGGCGCGCTCGATCCGTGCGTCCACCTCGGCGCGGCTGTCCTCGGAAAGGCAGATCAGCACCTGGCTGGAGACATGGGCGTCGGCGATCTCCTTGCTGGTGAACTGGCGGTATTTGTCGTGGGTGAGGAGCATCGCGTGGATGGTGTCGGAGAAGACGATGCAGGTCGCCGTCTCGTCGCTGAACTGCGGGTTCCGGGTCGCGCCCAGCGCTTCGTAAAAGGCGGTGGAGCGGGCGAGATCGGTGACCGGCAGGTTGATGAAGATCAGCTTCGACACGGGCGTCCTCCTGGCGAATCGATGTTTGACGATCATGTCGATTCTGGTTACTAAAAACAACCATGGAGTTAGAAAAAATAACCAAAACGGAATCAAGGGCTTCCCGCCGCTACGAGGATGCGTGCGGCGCCGCCCATGCGCTCGACCTGGTCGGCGAGCGCTGGGCCCTGCTCGTCATCCGCGAGCTGATGCTCGGCCCCAAGCGCTTCGGGGACCTGCGCGCCGATCTGCCCGGGATCAGCGCCAACGTCCTCACCCAGCGGCTCGAGGGGCTGGAGCAGGCCGGAGTCCTCGTCCGCCGCAGGCTGGCGCCGCCCGCCACCGTCCAGGTCTACGAGCTCACCCCCTGGGGCTATGAGGCCGAGCCGATCTTCCAGGCGCTGGGGCGCTGGGCGGCGCGCTCGCCGAGCCACGATCCCGGCCTGCCGCTCAGCGCCGTGTCGCTGCTCCTGTCGTTCCGCACGATGGTCGATCCGGTGCGCATCCGCGGCGTGAAGATGCGAGTCGGGCTGCGGCTCGGGCGCGAGGACTATCTGGTGCGGATCCACGGCGGCACGCTCGAGGTGGCGCGCGGAGACGTCGCCGAGGCCGATCTGCTGGTCAGCGGCGCGCCGCCGGCGGTGGCGGCGGCCGTCTACGGCGGCGTCGCCGCCGAGGCGCTGGAGGCCGACAAGGCGCTCGTCCTCGAAGGCGAACGCGGCCTGTTCGCCCGGTTCGTCACCTTCTTCCCCCGGCCGCCGAAGGTGGCAGACTGAGATTCCCGCCGAAGGTGGCAGGCTGAGGCTGCTCAGCGGGTCGGTTTCGCGAGCGCGTCGAGGGCGGCGCTGATATGGGCGCGCATCTGCGGCTCGCGGGTCATCTCCAGCATCGCGCTGAGGCTCGCGCGGGCCGCGGCAAGATCGCCCAGCTGCAGCTCCAGCCGGGCGCGCTCCCACCAGGCCTGGCTGTTGCCCGGGGCGATGATCGTCATCCGTTCGTGCAGGGTCAAGGCGCGCTCGTGGTCGCCGGCCGCCTCGGCGCGGCTCGCCTCGTTGAGCAGCAGCCGCACCAGCATCGCCCGGTTGGACATCGGGGAGAGGTGCTCCGGCCCGGGCTGGACGTCGGCGCCGAGCGCCTGCGAGAGGAGGGTGGCGAGGCGGTCGGCGCCGACCAGGGTGCCGCCGTTGAACGGATCGACCAGCACCGCCACCTCGTCGTCGCCGACGCGGATCAGCACGTGGCCGGGGGTGTTCAGCGCGTCGGCGCTCCAGCCGATCCGCCGGGCGAGGCCGACGTAGAGGATCGACAGGCTGACCGGCAGGCCGAGGCGCCGGTCGAGCACCCGGATGAAATCGGCGTTGTCGCGGGCGTCATAGGCCTTGCGGTCGCCGTCGAAGCCGTAATCGGCGCCGATCACCTCGGCCAATGCGAGGGCGCGCTCGGCAGGGCTCTCCGCGCCGTCGCCGGTCCTCTGCAGCGCCTCCGCCATTTGCGCGAGCTGCTCGAGATAAAGCGAGAGATCGACGTCCGGATGGTCGAGCGCCGCGATCTCCAGGGCGGCGATCTCGGGCGCGATCAGCTCGTCGTCGACGAGGCCGAGATGGGCGATCTCCTGGGTCATCTGCGAACGGACGTTCGGCGACCCGCGGCGGTTCCGCTGCTCGGCCCGGCAAGTTGATCAACCTGGGTAAATGCGCGGGCTCGCGCGCCGGAGTAGATTTGGCTCAGCAGAGGAGGCCGAATTGTTGTCCGAGACCGAGCGATCGTATCATGCGAACAGGGCGCGCGCCGAGCACGATCTGGCGCGGGTCGCCGCGTGCAAGGCCGTTGCCGATGCCCATGCGCAGCTCTCCCTGCTGCACCTGGCGCGGCTGAAGGAGGTGGACGAGCTTTGCGAAGGGACGATGCTTCGCGGGCGGCGGTGAGGCACGCCGCCTGCTGAGGCGTCAGTGGCCGGCGGACATGCCGGGGAAGACGGCGAAGCGCTTCTCGATCACGCAATCGACCCGGTGGCGATATTGCTCGAAGCACTCCATGCCCGGCCGGACGAGGCCGAGCTCGGGCTCATAGTCGCCGCGGATCGGCACCAGGGTGATCGGCGTCGCCGCGGGGATCAGCTGCGAGCCGGAGCCGACGACGAGCGTGGTCAGCACGCCGTTCATCTCGCCGTGGATGGTCGGGCGGCCGAGCAGGATCAGCCGGTACTGCCCCTCGGTATTGGTCACGAGGTAGATGTGGCCGGAGAGATGCGGGAACGAGACAAGCCCGTGCTGGGTGAAGTCCGCATCGAGCCGCGCCGCCTCGGCGAACTGCAGCAGGTTCCGCTCCGCGTCCCAGGAGATCAGGGTACGATAAGCGTAGATCGCGCCCGGCTCGTCGAGCGAGGGCCGCAGGGTCAGATAATGGCCCTCGAGCCAGCGCACGCCCTGGCGGGCGTAGGCGCCGAGCTCTTCCGGCGCGAGGCCGCTTTCCGCCACCGGCCCGGCCTTGGTCGCGGCTTCCTCGCGGAGGCGGACGGCGAGCGCTTCCTCGAGTCGCACGACGGTGCCGAGGGTGAGGGGGCGCCGGCCGGACAGCGCCTTCTCCAGCGTCGAGATGCTGATCCGGGCCTCGTCGGCAAGCCACTGGCGTGAGCGCCTGCGGCGCGCGAGCTCCTCCCGCACCTTCGCCGCGACGGCATTGCTCTGTGCGAGGTCGAAATGGTCCTGCATCGATCCCCCGGTGATTCCCCCGCCGTACGTTTCCGCACAAATCCGCACATCTCGTCAATGGCAGATCGCATGCGGACGTTGTCGCCATCAGAGATGGACGCGATTTGCCCAGATGTCCCGTGGCCGCCTTCGCCGCCGCACCGCATAGAGGGGAGCACAGGAGAAGGGGTTCGGCCGATGACGAGATGGAACAAGGAGGCGGTTCGACTAGGCGGCGGTTCTGCTGGCATCACCCTCGTCGCACTGGTGCTGGCGCTGGTCCAGGTCCTCGGCGGCGGCGCCCAGGCGCCGATGCTCTGAGGCGCCCCACGCTCCCCCGAAACAAGGACAGAGACGATGACAATCGACCATGATCTCGAGACCGGCGCCTCCAGCTTCCCCGGCACCGCAGCGACCCTTCGCAAGCGGCTCGGCGGCGAGCTCAACCGCGTGGTCGAGGCCTGGCTGCTCTGGGTCACGGTCGGCGCGCTGACCGGCGTGCTGATCCTCTCGCCGTCGCTGCAGAGCCCGACGGAGCTCGTCACCCGCCCGGCGCCCAGCGCGAGCGACATCGAGCAGGCGGTCGCCCAGGCCGAGGCCGAGGGCATCGCTGCCGGCGCCGCCATCAAGCCGCGCGCGCAGTGACGCGGCCCGATTTCCGCAGCCGGCACGCACCGCGGGGGTGAAGCCGGCGCGCGCGCGGCGGGGGCTCGTGGCCCGCCGCGCGCGCGGAATGTCCTCTCCCGAAATCGATGTCTTCGCCGCGCCCCGCGCGATCCGGCCGCGACCAGCCGCAGTTACGGCCGGAGCGGACCGATCGTCCCGGCGAGGAGGTCGGCGAGCTTGCGGTCGTCGGCGAGCGACGGGTGGCTGTGACAGCCGGCATAGTCGAGCCCGTCGAAGCGCAGGGTGACGATCCGTCCCGCGTCCGCCTTGCCGAAGGCGGCGGCGACTCTCTCCACCTCGGCGAAGAACAGGTCCGATCCCATCAGCACGAAGCGGGCCTGCGGCTGGCGGGCGCGCAGCTCGCGTACGAAGCCGACGTAGCGCGCCCGATAAGCCGCCTTCAGCGCCTCCGCGTCGCGCCACGGCTCGCCCGGGTTCAGGGCCGTCGAGAAATCGTTGGTGCCGAGGTTGATCACGATCACCTGCGGCCGCCACGCCGGATCGCTGCCTTCGACGTGGCCGGCCTCGTCCGGCTTCAGGCGCGGATAGATCGCCGGCAGGCTCAGACCGCGGCTGGTGCCGTTGTAGTTCCGCACCATGCCGAAGCCGGAATAAGCGTTGATCCGGTAATCGGCGTCGAGACGCTTCGCCAGCAAGGGCCCGAAGGCCGACTGGGTGTCGGTCGTGTCGTGGACCTCGCGATCGGTGCACGTCCGGCTGGCGGAGGTGTTGCCATAGCCGACGGTGAAGCTGTCGCCGATGAACTCGATCTGCCGCGGGCGCGCGGACGCCGGCAGCAGCGCGCCGCCCGGCGGAACGAAGAAGCCGAGGAAGCGGCCGCCGCCGCTCTGGCTCTCGGTCATCTTCTCGAGCCGGACGCTGTGCTCGCCGTCCGCCAGCCCGCCGAGCAGGATTTCGCCGCGGCCGGCGCGCTTCAGCACCATCTTCTCCTCGCCGTCGACGAGCAGCCGCATGTGCTCCGCCGGCGCTTCGATCCGCACCCCGATGGCGGTGCCGCGGAAGCGGCTCTCGAAATAGGTGCCGGGCCAGCCGAACACCCAGGCGCCGTCGTCGGCGATGACGCGTCCGCCGACGTGCGGCGCAGGATCGGTGGGGGGTGCGGCCGCGCCGAGCAGCGCCAGCGCCGGCAGCGTCAGGATGGATCGCATCGGTGATCCGTGACCTGGCGCCGGGGCCGCCTAGCGGCCGCCCTTCAGCGTCAGGTTGAGCGTGCCGTCGAACCAGCGCGCCTTGGCCTCGCCGGTCGAGCGGATGTCGCCGCGCTCGGAAAGGCTCAGCACCGTCATTCCCACCAGGGTCTCGATCGGCGTGCAGCCGACTCCGGAGACGAGCACGCGCTGGGTCTTGCCGTTCGGCTCCACCAAAGCAGCGTAGGGGACGGTGAGATCGAAGGCCTTCGCCGTCTGTCCGGGCAGGGTGCACTGCTTTGTGCGGAAGATCTCCTCGGCGATCGCGACGAGCTGCGTGTAGGGGACGTATTTCATGTTGACCTTGAGGTCGGGCATCTTCTCCCAATTGGCCGAACCGACCTGCAGCACCTCGCCGTCGCGCAGCTTGCGGTCGAGCGGGAAGGGCTGCTCTCCGGTGAAATCCTCGTCGTCGCGCAGGTCCATGATCGACTTGCTCCACGCCGAGGCGAGGCGGCACGTCTTCCGCTTCACCATGCTCGATCCGGTGGCGACGCTGTTCTCGCAGGTCACCCGGAAATCGTTGCTGGTGGTGGCCGCCGCGGGCGCGGCAAGGGCAGCACTGCCGGAGATCCCCAGCGGTACCGCGAGCAGAAGCCATTTCATCATTACCACGTCCCCCGAAACATCACCCTTTCCGGATGGTAGAAAACCGACGGCGGCGCCGCAACCGGTCTCGTCTTGCTTATTTTCAGCGACTTGCGTCCTGCGCGGGGATGCGCTTGAGCGTCGGCCGTGATGATCCGCGGAAACCTCCAGCGCCTGCTCGTCGTCGCCTTCTGGACGGCTCTGCTCTTCGCCCTGGTCATGGCGCTGCTGCCCAAGCCGCCGCGCGTGCCCGGCGATCCCGGCGACAAGGTCCAGCACGTCATCGCCTTCGCGACGCTCGCCGCTCTGGCTTCGGCCGCCTATCCCAGAACCAGGCTGGCGGTGATCGTGCTCGGGCTCGCCGCCTTCGGCGCGTTGATCGAATTCGCCCAGGCGATCCCGGCGCTTCACCGCGACAGCAGCGTCCTCGATTGGGTGGCCGATTGCGCCGCCGTCGCCGCGGTGCTGATCGTGCGGATCGCCGCGGCGCGCCTCGTCGCGACGTTCAGCCGCTGAGCAGGGCCTCCAGCCAGAACATCGTCGCCGGTCCGGCCCAGGCGAGGCCGATGCCGAGCACGACCAGCAGGATCCGGCGCCGGCGCACGCCAAGCACGAGCAGGGCGACGACTCCCGCCGCCCAGCAGGCGACGAGGGAGTAGAGGAAAGCGAAATAAGCGTTGCTGTTGATCATGCATCCCTGCGCGGCCGCCGCGGCGGGTGCATGCCTGTCCGGCCCGGCGGGGCGATGTCAATCCGCCGGCGCCGCGCGCCCGGTTGCGGTCTCGTCCAGCGCGGCGACGTCGCCGCGCAGCGCCGCCTCGAGGACGAGGCGGGCTTCCGCCGCGCCGAACGCGCGCGGATTGCCGCCGGCGGACGGATCCGCCTCCGCCAGATCGGCGAGCCGGCCGATCGCCGCCTCGTCGACGCCGAGCTCGGCCAGGCTGTGAGGGATGCGCAGGGTCGCGCGCAGCGCCAGGATCCAGGCGAGGAAGCCGTCGAACGTCGCCGGCGCGAGGCCGAGATAGGCGGCGAGCGCCTCGATCCGGCGGGTGATCGCGGGCCGGTTGAAGGCGAGGACATAGGGCATCAGCACCGCATTGGTGAGGCCGTGATGGCTGCCGAGCGTCGCGCCGATCGGGTGAGAGAGAGCGTGCATCGCGCCGAGGCCCTTCTGAAAGGCGGTCGCGCCCATCGCTGCGGCGGCGAGCATGTGGGCGCGCGCCTCCAGATCGGAGCCGTCGGCGACCGCGCGGGGCAGCCAGAGATGGACCAGACGGACGCCTTCCGCGGCGATGCCGTCGGCGAGCGGGTGAAAGCCGGGCGCGCAATAGGCCTCGATGCAGTGGGAGAGGGCGTCCATGCCGGTCGCCGCGGTGACGTGCGGCGGCAGGCCGACGGTCAGCTCCGGATCGAGGATGACGATCGCGGGCAGCATCTTCGGGTGGAAGAGGATCTTCTTCACCCCGGCCGCCTCGTCGAGGATCACGCCGGCTCGGCCGACCTCGGAGCCGGTCCCCGCCGTGGTCGGCACCGCGATCACCGGGGCGATGCCGGCCGGATCGGCGCGCGACCACCAATCGTCTTTGTCCTCGAAATCGAACAGGGGCCGGCTCTGGCCGGACATGAAGGCGACCAATTTGCCGACGTCGAGCGCGCTGCCGCCGCCGAAGGCGATCACGCCGTCATGGCCGCCGGCGCGATAGGCGGCGAGGCCGGCCTCGACATCGGCGCCGGTGGGATTGGCGCTGATCGCCGAGAACAGGCCGGTGTCGATGCCCGCCGCCTGATTGGCGGCGATCGCCGCCTGCACCATCTCCATTGCCGCGAGCGAGGGATCGGTGACGAGCAACGGTCGCTGCATTCCGGCGGCGCGGCAGGCGTCCGCCAGCTCCGCGATTCGCCCGGCGCCGAAGCGGATCGCCGTCGGGTAGTTCCAATTGGCGTGCGGAACCATCAGGCGCTCCTCAAATGGAAGGATCGCGGCCGGGTGACCGAGTCGAAGCCGTAGCGGCCGAGCGAGGCGCCGCGGCCGCTGTCCTTCACCCCGGTCCAGGCGAGGCGCGGATCGAGATAGTCGCAGCGGTTGGCGAAGACGGTGCCGGCCTCGATCCGCGGGGCGAGCCGGCGCGCGGCGTCGAGGTCCTGCGTCCAGATCGACGCGGTCAGGCCGTAGGCGGAGTCGTTGACCAGGCGCAGCGCCTCTTCGTCGCCCTCCACCTTCATGATCCCGACCACCGGGCCGAACGTCTCCTCGCGCATCAGCCGCATCCCGTGATCGACGCCGGTCAGCACCTGGGGCATCAGCCAGGCGGTGCCGGGCGCGTCGGCCGGGAAGAGCTGGCGTGCGACATGCGCCTCGGCGCCCGCCGCCAGCGCCTCGCCGGTCTGGGCGCGAACCTCGCCGGCGAGCCGCGGGCTGGCCATCGGGCCGAGGCTGGTCTCCGGATCGAGCGGGTCGCCAAGCCGGTAAAGCTCGGTCGCCGCGACGAACGCGTCGACGAACGGATCCCAGACGCTCTCCTCGACATAGATGCGCTCGATACCGCAGCACGATTGGCCGCTGTTGTAGAAGCTGCCGTCGACCAGCCCCTCCACCGCTGTGTCGAGCGCCGCGTCCGCGCGCACATAGGCCGCATCCTTGCCGCCGAGCTCAAGCGTCAGCGTGGTGAAGCGGCGGGCGGCGGCCCGCTCGACGGCCCGCCCGCCCGCGACCGAGCCGGTGAAGGTGGCGTGATCGATCCGGCCGGAGGCGAGCAGCCGGACGACGTCGTCATGGCTGAGGAACAGGTTGTGGAACAGGCCCTCGGGCAATCCTGCGCTCGCCAGCGCCTCGGCGAAGCGCTCGCCGGCGAGCGGAGTCTGGGCGGCGTGCTTGAGCAGCACGGCATTGCCGGCGAGCAGCGCCGGCACGATCGTGTTGGCGGCGGTGAGAAACGGGTAGTTCCAGGGCGCGAGAACCAGGACGAGCCCGGCAGGCACCCGGGTCACGAAGCGTCCCGCCTCCGGATCGCCCACCGGGCCGAGCGCTTCGGGCACGAGCGCGAGCATCTCCTTCACCCGCTCGGCGAGCGAGCGGAACTCGCCGCTGTAGCGGACCGGCCGTCCCATCTGCCAGGCGAGCTCCGGGACGATCAGAGGATTGAGCGCCTCCATCGCCTCGACGAAGCGGCCGAGGACGCGGCAGCGCGCGTCGAGCGGCACCTGCGCCCATTCGCGCTGCGCCCGCCGCGCCTCCTCCAGGGCACGCTCGATCTCGGCCGGGGAGGCGAGCCGCCGCCGCGCCACCTCGCGGCCGTCGACCGGCGACAGGCAGACGATCTCGTCCATCAGATGATCTCGAAATAACGGGCGAGCTGCCAGTCGGTGACCGCCTTGCGCGCCTCCCGTTCCTCCCATTCGCGGGTGGCGGCATAATGATCGACGAAAGCGGCGCCGAACAATTCGCGTGCGGCCTCCGATCCGCGCAGCCGCTGCGCCGCCTCCCACAAGGTGGCGGGGAGGCGGCGCTCGGGCGGCGCCTCCTGGGCATAGGCATTGCCTTCGATCGGCGCGTCGGGCTCGATCCGATGCGCGATGCCCCACAGGCCGGCGCCGATCGCGGCGGCGAGCGCGACATAGGGATTGATGTCGGCGGCGGTGATCCGGCACTCGACGCGCTGCGCCTTCGCCGATCCGCCGATCACGCGCAGCGCGCAGGTCCGGTTCTCATGCCCCCAGCTCGCCGAGGTCGGCGCCCAGAAGCCCGGGATCAGCCGCGTGAAGGCGTTCACCGTCGGCGCCAGCATCGCCAGGAGCTCGGGCATCAATTGCTGCTGGCCGCCGACGAACCAGCGCATACGGTTGGACATGGAGAGCGGATTGCTCTCGTCGAAGAACACAGGCTCGCCGGTCGCGCGGTCGGTCAGCGACATGTGGAGATGGCCCGACTGGCCCGGCCAGTCGACCGACCATTTCGCCATGAACGTCGCCATCCAGCCGCGGCGCTGGCAGAGGATCTTGGTCATCGTCTTGAACAGGGCGGCTCGGTCGGCGGCCTCGAGCGCCTCGTCGACCGCGATCGCCGCTTCGATCACGCCCGGCCCCGTCTCGGTATGCAATCCCTCGAGCGGCATGCGCATCGCCTCGCACAGGCTCCACAGGTCACGGTAGAAATCGGCGTGCACACCGGAGCGCAGCATCGAATAGCCGAAATGGCCGGGCGTGATCGGCTTCAGGCCGCGATAGCCCTTGTCGCGGATCGAGTTCGGCGTCTCCTCGAACACGAAGAACTCGAACTCCGCCGCCGCTTTCACCGCGAACCCCATGTCGTCGGCTCGGCCGAGGATCCTGCGCAGCAGGCCGCGAGGGCAGATCGTCTCCGCCTCGCCGGCGAACTCGCCGAGGATGAGCGGCATCCCGTCCTCGAACGGAATGGCGCGGAGCGTCTCGGGGATCAGGCGCACCGAGGCGTCGGGATAAGCGGTGTGCCAGCCGGTGTAGGCGGCATTGTCGTAGAGCTGGTCGCTCGAGTCCCAGCCCAGCACCACGTCGCAGAAGCCGAAGCCCTTCTCTAGCACGGAGCGGAGCTTGTCCGCCGACATGTATTTGCCGCGGAAGATGCCGTCGATGTCGAACACGCCCACCTTGGCGCAGGGCGGATCGCGCTCCGCCAGCAGCTTCATGATCTCCGCCGGATTCGCCTGCATGCTGGCCCGCCTCGAGAAAGTGCCGGCCAGACCTAACCGATCCGCCGCACGCGGGCGAGCCCCCGACATTAGCCCGGGTCAGCGGCGCTGGAGGGGGTCTGTTGCCCTCCGGCCACGGCGCCCGCTTTTCGCGCGCCGCAGCGCCGCACCGGAGCGTCATGCGTTGACAGCTGTCCTCACGATATGAGATCGTGTCCCACATTATAAGATAGTGGCGTGGGAGAGGGTTTCCCCCTCCGAGTCTCGTCGGATGCGTTCGGTTTCCCGAAGACGGAGATGGACATGCACTTTCGCGCACGGCCGCGCTCGCTGAGCGGCGCTTCCCTTCCCAGCCTCGCCCTTGCCGCCGCCTTCGCGGCCCTCGGTGCCACACCCGCGCTCGCCCAGCAGGAGCCCGGCGCCACCGTCGAGCCCGGCGACGAGACCACCGCCCAGGATCAGGCGGCGGAGGCGCAGCCGGCCGGCACGGCGGCCCAGCCGGAGGAAGACATCGTCGTCACCGGCTTCCGCGGCGCCCTGCAGAGCGCGATCAACGCCAAGCGCAACTCGAACGACATCGTCGACGTCATCAACGCCGAGGACATCGCGGACTTCCCCGATGCGAACCTCGCCGAGTCGCTGCAACGCGTGCCCGGCATCTCGATCGAGCGCGACGCCGGCGAAGGCCGCAACATCACCGTGCGCGGCCTCGGCGGGGATTTCTCGCGCGTCCGCCTGAACGGGCTCGAGGCGATCTCGGCGACGACCGGCTCGACGCTGGGCTCGACGATCAACCGGGGCCGCGGCTTCGATTTCAGCCTGTTCGCGTCGGAGCTGTTCAACTCGATCACGGTGCGCAAGTCGCAATCGGCCGAGATCGACGAAGGCTCGCTCGGCGCGACCGTCGACCTGCAGACGGCGCGCCCGTTCGACAGGAAGGGCCTGCGCGGCGCCGCCTCGGTGCAGGGCGCTTATTACGAAATGGGCAAGCACGTGCAGCCGCGGGTCGCTGCGCTGATCAGCGATACGTTCGCGAACGATACGATCGGCGTGCTCGTCTCCGGCGCCTATTCCGAGCGTACGGTCGAGGAGGAAGCCTATTCGAACACCGCGCTTTCCGATTTCTGGGAATCGCAGCAGGGCTTCTGCCCGGTCGTGCCGGGCACCGCGGTCACGCCGATCAACACTCTGGTGACGACGGCGCCGTTCACGCCGAACTGCACGCCCGCGCCGGGGCCGGTCCCTGGCTCGACCCCGGCGGCCTATGCGGAGGTCGCGCGCGCCGGCGTCTTCGTCCCGCGGCTCCCCGGCTACGGCCGGTTCGTCAACCGGCAGAAAAGGCTCGGCCTCACCGCCGCAGTCCAGTGGCAGCCGAGCGACAGGACGCTGCTCACCATCGACGGCGCCTATTCGCGCTACGACCAGCGCAAGAACGATCTCGCCACCAATCCGATCAGCTTCAACCGCGGCAACGGCACCGCGGCGGGCAGCCTGACCGCGCGCCAGGCAACCGGGCGGCCGAACATGAAGATCCGCGAGGCAGAGGTCGATGAGACCGGGCTGCTCCGCTACGGCGTGTTCGACGACACCGATTTCCGCATGACCAATGCGTTCGAGCGCTCGGTGACCCACTTCTGGCAGGTCTCGGGCGCCTTGCGCCAGGAGTTCGGCGATCGCGGCGTGCTCAACGTGCTGGCCGGCGAATCCCGGTCGCTGTTCAAGGTGCCGGAATTCACCCTGATCTCGTTCGATCGCCTCGACAGCGACGGCTTCGTCTTCGATTCCCGCGAGGACAAGCGCCGGCCGATCCTGAACTTCGGCTTCGACGCCTCCGATCCGGCGAACTGGAACTTCATCAACGGTTATTCGGACATCCGCGTCCAGCGCCAGCGGGTCGACAACAAGTTCCGCAACGCCAAGGCCGATTTCGCCTGGGAATTCGATCAATATGTCACCGGCAAGGTCGGCTTCGCCTACAAACGCTTCACGTTCGAGACGCAGAGCCAGTCGCGGCTGACCTCGACGATCATCAACGCGCCGATCCCCGCCGGCTCGTCGGTGGCCTCGCTCAGCCAGCCGATCACCAATTTCGGCCGCGGGCTGAACCTGCCGGAGGGCTCGACGACCAGCTTCATCGTGCCCGACATCGACGCCTTCGAGGCGGTCTACGATTACAATTGCAACTGCCAGAACGCCCTCGGCGATTTCCGCATCGGCACCGCCGCCGCGCTCGGCAACAACCGCTTCGTCCGCGAGACCGACACCAGCCCCTATCTGCAGCTCGATTTCGATCTGCCGCTGAACGAGACGATTCGCCTGCGCGGCAATCTCGGCGCCCGCTATGCCTGGACCAAGCAATTCTCGACCGGCTTCATCTCCGCTGCCTTGCCGATCGTCGAGGCGCGGCGCTCGTACGAGGATTTCCTGCCGGCCGCGAACCTTGCGGTCGAGGTCGGCGAGGACCTCGTCTTCCGCTTCGCCGCCGCCAAGGCGATCTCGCGGCCGGCGCTCAGCAATCTGACGCCGGGCGGCGCCGTCAGCACGACCGGCAACCTGTTCACCTCGACGGTCGGCAACCCCGAGCTCGAGCCGTTCCGCTCGAACAATTACGACGCCAGCGCCGAATGGTATTTCATGCCCGGCGCCGTCCTCCAGGTCGCGGTGTTCCAGAAGGACCTGAAGACCTTCGCCCAGCAATTGCTGACCCAGACGACCGTCGGCAACAGCGGCATCCCGGCCTCGGCCTTCCCGGCCGGCACCGACCCCAACACGCCGCTGAACATCACCAATTTCCAGACCACCGAAGGCGGCCGGATCCGCGGCCTCGAGGTCAACTATCAGCAGCCGTTCACCTTCCTGCCCGGCTTCCTCAGCAACTTCGGCGCCCTGCTCAACTACACCCACATCAACTCGAAGATCAGCTATTTCCTGACGGCGAACCCGAACGGGCCGGTGCTCCGGGACCAGCTGATCAACGTCTCGCCCCACTCGTTCAACGCGACGCTCTATTACGAGAAAGGCGGCTTCTCGGCGCGCCTCTCGGGCGCCTATCGCAAGGAGTATCTGCGCCAGGTGCCGCTGCGCGCCGGGCTCGCCGATGCCACCGGCTCCTATTCGACCTTCAACCTCGATGCCGCTTTGTCCTACGATCTCACCGACAATATCGGCATCAACATCGACATGCTGAACCTCACCGACCAGCCGACCGACTTCTGGGACGGCAAGACGATCCGCGACCAGCAGGTGTTCAGCAAGACCGGCCGCCAGTTCTTCGTCGGCGCCCGCTTCAAGTTCTGACGGGCAGAGCGGTGGGAGCCTAAGAGATCCGGATCGCGGCGAAACGCTCCGGATGGGCCGCCTCGCCGCGGAAGTTCGAGAAGGTGAGGCCCGGCGCGTTCTCGGCCTGGAGGGCGTGGGTGAAGCTCTCGGGCAGGGCGCCGGACCAGCGCACGGCGCAGTCGCGCAGGGTGACGGCCTCCGCGTTGCGGATGCTGATCGCCGGGGTGGGGTGGGGCTCGATCGGCGGCACGACCGCGGTCGGTCGGTTGTCGAAAACGGCGCCCGGATAGGCGGTCGTGCGGCCGAGCGTCAGGTCGACCCGCTCGAGCGTGACGTCGCGGACGCGGCCGCCGCCGAGCCCCTCGATCCGGACGCTGTTCTCGGCGCGGCCACGGACCCGCTCGACCCGGACGTCGCGGATCGTGCCGACCTTCGTGTCGGCGTTGCGCGGGATGGCGGTGAACGAGATCGCCTCGCCGCGGCCCCACCAGGGCGCCGAGTGATAGCGGGAGACGAAATCCACGTCGCGGAACAGGATGTCGTGGACGTCGCCCGGATCGCGAAGCTGGATGGTGAGGCCGCGGCAGCTGGACACGATCCGGCAGCGCTCGAAGCGGATGTCGTGGATGTCCTGGGTCGTCTCGGTGCCGATCTTGAGTCCGGAATCCTGGGTGTCGAGCACGCAATCGTGGACATGGATGCGGGTCGACGGGCCGTATTGCGGGAAGGCGGCGGTGGTCTTGATCACGGTCGCGTCGTCGCCGCAGGTGATCCGGCAGTTGCGGATCACGACGTCCTGGCAGTGATCGGGATCGATGCCGTCGCAATTGGGCACGTCGCGCTGGTTGCGGATCGTGATGCCGTCGACCAGCACTCCGCGGCAGCCGACGAGATGGACGGTCCAGCTCGGCGCGTCGACGATGGTGACGCCGCGGATGGTCAGCCGCTCGCAGTCCTCCAGCACGATCAGGCGCGGGCGGAACGCCTTGGGGATCCACCATTCGTCGGCGGCGTCGTAACGCTCCATGAACTCCGGCGAGCGGCCGTCGATCGTGCCGCTGCCGCTGATCGTCAGGCCGGGCGCGCTCTTCGCATGGAGCAGGGAGGGCTGGGCGTAATCGGCGGGATCAATGCTGACCCGGAGCACGCCATCGACCCGAAAGTCGATTCCGGCGGCGAGGCGGAGCGGGCCGGTCAGATAGGTTCGTCCGCGCCGCAGCAGCACGCGTGCTCCGCCGCCCGCCGCAGCCGCCGCGTCGATCGCGCGCTGGATGGATTGCGTATCGGGGGTCCTGCCGTCGCCGGCCGCGCCGTAATCCTCGACGTCGAAGATGCGCACGGCGGCCGCGGCGGGCAGGGCGCGCAGCGCGGCGGCCGCGCCGGCGAGCAGGGCGAGCAGCCGGCGGCGCGCCAGGCCGCTCATTTCGGCGGATCCGCGACGAACGAGACGTCCCAGACCTTGGCGAGGCGGGCGCTGCCGCCGGGCCCGGAGGCGCGGAGCACGACGACATATTTGCCCGGCCGGGCATAACGGTGGACCGGGTGCTGCTCGGTCGAGGTCCCGCCGTCGCCGAAATCCCAATGCCAGCCGGTGACGCTACCCCGGCTCTCGTCGCGGAACGCGACGATCCGGCGGTCGCGGTCGATCATGGTGAAGCGCCAGTCGGCCGCGAGGCGGGGCGGCGGATCGCGCGGCATCAGCCGGAACGCGCGGAGCTGCGAGGCCTGGCCGTACATCGTGTGCGCGTCGGACAGGTTCCAGAAGCCGCTGCGCGCCGCCGGCCCGTCGCGGTCGATCACCGCCCAGGACATCGCGATCACCTTGTCCTCCTCGAGCTTCGTCTCGATCGAGCGCCCGGGCCCGTCCGGCGAGGCGAGATCGAACGGGGTGATCCAGAATTCGAGGGTGAGGCGCCCGCGCCCGCCGGGCCTGAAGTCGTAGCGGTAAGCGGCGTTGGCGAACGGCAGGCGCTTGATCCAGTCCGCCTGCGGACCCCAGGCCATCGCCCAGTCACGCTCCCCCGGCGGCGTGAAGATGTGGTAATTCTGGGCGTGGATGTTCTGGAAGCCGAACCAGGCGTCTTCGTCCGACATGGCGAGCGGTCCGGGCGTCGCGCCGGGGCGGGACGCGAGCTCGGGATGGAAACGGGCGATCAACGGGCCGCCGGAGCGGTCGCCGTCGACGACCAGCTCGAAGATGTCGCCGCCGAGGTCGAGGCCGGCGAAGTCCCAGTGATCGTCCTCGGCCTCGTAGAGGAAGAAGAGGCGGTTGAGGCCCTTCACCCAGCCGACGCGGACCCGGACCGTAAGGCTGGCCGGATCCGGCCGGCGACTCGATCCGTCGTCGGCGGCGAGCTGCGTGGTGTCGACGACATATCCGTCGCCGACCGCGCCCCAGTCGGCCGGATCGCCGTCGATGCGCGGGATCGCGTCGGCGGGGAACTGGAAGATCCGGTAGCTCTCCTGGCGCGGCTGCGCCGTCGCGACCGTGGCGAGGATCAGCGCGGCGGCGAATCCAAGCCAGGCAGTCCGCATCGGCCTCTCTCCCCGTCAGGGCGACTCCCGCGTCGCGCCGGGCCTATTGGAGGTTCACGAAGGCGCCGCCGTCGACCAGCAGCGAGGCGCCGGTGACGTATCTGGCGAGATCGGAGGCGAGGAACACGATCGGGCCCTCGAGGTCGTCGGGCTGGCCGAGCCGGCCGAGCGGCACCCGACCTTCCATGTACCTGCGCTTCTCGTCGTCGGCGAGATCGTCCTTGTTGATGTCGGTCAGGATCGTGCCGGGCAGCACCGAGTTGCAGCGGATGCCGTATCTGCCGAGCGCGATGGCGGTCGATTGCATCAGCGAATGAAGGCCCGCCTTGGTCGGCGTATAATGGGTCTGATACTCGCCGCCGACCAACGCCGAGATCGAGCTCACCGCGATGATCGCGCCGCCATGGCCCTGCTTCACCATCTGGTTGGCCGCCGCCTGGACCATGAAATAGGCGCCGTGGAGGTTCACCCGCATCGTCCGCTCGAACGTCTCGACCGGCATGTCGAGGAAGGCGTGGAAGGGGCAGATGCCGGCGTTGTTGACGAACACGTCGACCTTGCCGAACGCCTCGACCGCACGCGCGACGAAGTCCGTCGCGGTCTCGGGATCGGAGACGTCGCCCTTCACCGCGAGGCCGCGCTGGCCGAGCTTCTCGATCTCGGCGACCGCGCTCTCCGCCCCGGCGACGTCGCGCGAGAAGTTGATCGCGACGTCGGCGCCGTGGCGGGCCGCGCCGATCGCGGCGGCGCGGCCGATCCCGGCCGAGGCGCCGGTGACGAGAACGGTCTTGCCTTCGAGCAGCTTGGTCAATTCAGTCTCCTATTTCTGGCGGCGCCCCCGCCCGGCCGGCGCGGCGTCCGGATTCCAGCCGAGCTCCCCGCTGATCGTGTTGGCGGTCGCGACGACGTCGTGGGTCAGCGACTCCATCCGTTCGTCGTCCATGTACTGGGCGGCGCTCGACACGCTGATCGCGCCGAGGATATTGCCGCTGGCATCGCGGATCGGCGCCGCGACGCAGCGGATCTGATCCTCATTCTCCTCGAGATCGTAGGCCCGGCCGGCCTCGACATAACCGCTCATCCGCTCCAGCCAGGTCGCGTAATCGGCATGGACGCTCGACGTCTTCTGGTCGCCTTCGAACAGCGCCTTCCAGCGTTGCTGGCCCTCGTCGAGCAGCAGCGCCTTGCCGAGGCCGGTGGAGGTGAGGGGGTGGCGGTCGCCGACCCGGCTGCTGATCACGATGCGGCGTCGGCCCGGGATCTTGTCGAGATAGAGCGCGCGGTCGCCGTCGAGGACGCCGAGATGCACCGTGTCCTCGGTCTGCTCGGCCAAAGCCTCGAGCCGCGGGCGCGCGATCTGCACCAGGTCGGCCTGCTGCTGCGCCTGGAAGCCGAGCTCGAGCAGCTTCGGCCCGAGCTGGTAGCCGCGGCCGGGCACGAGCGTCAGATAGCGGCGCTCGATCAGCGCGTTGGCAAGGCGATGGGTGGTGCTCCGGGTCAGGCCGAGCCGGGTGGCGAGCTCGCCGAGCGAGGCCGGCCCTTCCGCCACGCCTTCGAGCACATCGAGGCCGCGCAGCAGCGTCTGGCTGCCGGACGGCCCGCGACTGGCCTTAGCCGAATTTTCCTGCTCCGCATCGTCGCGGCGAATTGACGTCCCCTGTCTCATCACGTAATACTCTATCCCATATTGTGGAAAAGCCAAGCCGGAATTTACCCCGGTCGGAGAAGCGATCGTTCGGGCGGGAGGCGGAAGGACCTGTGCTTTGCGTGCGGCGTTCCTCCTGCTCCGCGTTCACCGTTCCAGATAGCTTCCCAACATGTGGGATTTCCATAGGCTGTTGAGGGAGAGGCCGCCAGCATGAACTTGCCGAAGATCGCGCATGTGCGGGCGTTCGTCGTTCGCGGCGGGGGCGCCGACTATCACGATCAGGGCGAGGGGCACTGGATCGACGATCACATCGCCACCCCGATGAGCCGCTATCCCGAATATCGCCAGAGCCGGCAGAGCTTCGGGATCAACGTGCTCGGCACCCTGGTGGTCGAGATCGAGGCCACCGACGGCACGATCGGCTTCGCCGTCACCACCGGCGGCGAGCCCGCCTGCTACATCGTCGAGAAGCACCTTGCCCGCTTCCTCGAGGGCCGCAGCCCGACCGAATATGAGAAGATCTGGGACCAGATGTACTTCTCGACCCAATATTATGGACGTAAGGGCCTGGTGGTGAACGCCCTGTCCGGCGTCGACCTCGCGCTCTGGGACCTGCTCGGCAAGCTGCGCGGCGAGCCGGTCTACCACATGCTCGGCGGCGCGGTGCGCGACGAGCTGCAATTCTACGCCACCGGCGCACGGCCCGATCTTGCCCAGCAGATGGGCTTCATCGGCGGCAAGATGCCGCTCCACCACGGTCCCGCGGAGGGCGAGGAGGGGCTGCATAGGAACATCGCCGAGCTCGCCGAGATGCGCAGCCGGGTCGGCCCCGATTTCTGGCTGATGCTCGATTGCTGGATGGCGCTCGACGTCAACTACGCGACCCGCCTCGCCCAGCGAGCGCACGAGCATGGCCTGAAGTGGATCGAGGAGGCTTTGAGCCCCGACGATTATTGGGGCTATGCCGAGCTCAAGCGCAACGCGCCGACCGGCATGCTGGTCACCACTGGCGAGCACGAGGCGACGCGCTGGGGCTTCCGCATGCTGCTCGAGATGGATTGCTGCGACATCATCCAGCCCGACGTCGGCTGGTGCGGCGGCGTCACCGAGCTGATCAAGATCTCGGCGTTGGCGGACGCCCGCGGCAAGCTCGTCGTGCCGCACGGCTCGTCGGTCTATTCCTATCACTTCGTGATCACGCGGCATAACAGCCCGTTCGCGGAATTCCTGATGATGGCGCCGAAGGCCGACGAGGTGGTGCCGATGTTCCACCCGCAGCTGCTCGGCGAGCCGATCCCCGAGAACGGCCGGATGCGCGCCTCGGCGCTCGACCGGCCCGGTTTCGGAGTCGAGCTCAACCGCGACATCGCCCTCCACCGCCCCTACACCCACTAAGAAAGGCGCTTTCCCGATGAAGCTGCTGCGCTACGGCCCGCCGGGCCAGGAAAAGCCGGGCCTGCTCGATGCCGACGGACACATTCGCGATCTTTCCGGTCACGTCGCCGACATCACTCCGGCCGAGGTCACGCTCGCCGGCATCGCCCGGCTGAAGGCAATCGATCCCGCCTCGCTGCCGCGGGTCGAGGGCGAGCCGCGCTACGGCGTGCCGGTGAACGGCATCGGCAAGTTCATCGCGATCGGCCTCAATTATGCCGACCATGCCCGCGAGGCCGGCCTCGAGCCTCCGCCCGAGCCGATCTTCTTCACCAAGGCGATCTCCTGCCTGACCGGCCCGAACGACGAGGTGATGCTGCCGCGCGGCTCGGAGAAGACCGACTGGGAGGTCGAGCTCGGCGTGATCATCGGCAAGACCTGCCGCTACGTCGAGCAGGCCGAAGCGCTCGATCACGTCGCCGGCTACGTGCTGGTCAACGACGTGTCGGAGCGCTGCTTCCAGAAGGAGCTCGGCTCGCAATGGGACAAGGGCAAGGGCTGCGACACGTTCGGCCCGACCGGCCCGTGGCTGGTCACGCCCGACGAGGTCGGCGATTGCCAGGCGCTCGGCATGTTCCTCGACGTCAACGGCAAGAGGATGCAGACCGGCAACACGGCGACGATGATCTTCCCGGTCGCCGAGTGCATCGCCTACGTCAGCCGCTTCATCACTCTGCATCCCGGCGACCTGCTGATCACCGGCACCCCGCCGGGCGTCGGCGAGGGCCAGAAGCCGGAGAAGATCTTCCTCCGGGAAGGGGACGAGATGCGCCTCGGCGTGTCGAAGCTCGGCGAGCAACGGCAGAAGGTCGTCGCCTGGCGCAAGCTCAATGACGAGGCAGCCTGACATGACCAAATATTCGGGCCGCTTCGACGGCCGAACCGCGATCGTCACCGGCGGTGCGTCCGGCCTCGGCCTCGAGACCGCGCGGCGCATCGTCGCCGAGGGCGGGCGGGTCGTGCTCTGGGATCTCAGCGCCGACAATCTCGCCGGCGCCCGCGAGGTGACCGGCGCCGAGCATGCGATCGCGCTCGACGTCTCGGACGCCGCGGCGGTGGCCCGGGCCGCCGAGGAATCGAACCGCGTGCTCGGCCGGATCGACATCCTCGTCGCTAGCGCCGGCATCACCGGCGCCACCGCACCGGTGCACGAATTTCCGATCGACAGCTTCCAGCGGGTGGTCGAGATCAACCTCTACGGCGTCTTCTACTGCTGCCGCGAGATCGTGCCCTACATGCTGGCGAACGGTTACGGGCGGATCGTCAACGTCGCCTCGGTCGCCGGCAAGGAAGGCAATCCCAATGCCTCGGCCTATTCGGCGTCGAAGGCCGGCGTGATCGGGTTCACCAAGTCGCTCGGCAAGGAGCTGGCCGGCAAGGGCGTGATCGCCAACTCGCTCACCCCGGCGACGTTCGAGAGCCCGATCCTCGAGCAGCTCCCCCAGAGCCAGGTCGATTACATGCGCTCGAAGATCCCGATGGGCCGGCTCGGCGAGGTCCACGAATCGGCGGCGATGGTCTGCTTCATGGTCAGCGAGGAATGCAGCTTCACCACTGCGAGCGTGTTCGACACGTCGGGCGGCCGGACGACCTATTGAGCGCCCGCGAGGGAGGAGAGATGCGCGACATCCCGTTCGTAGACGCCCATGTCCATCTCTGGGACCTGGCGCGCATCTCCTACCCCTGGCTGGCGCCGCCGTTCTCCGACGACGGCCCGAACGGCAGCGTCGAGCCGATCGCGCGGACCTATCTGCTCGACGATTACCTGAGCGACGCGACCGGCTGGAATGTCGCCGGTCTCGTCCATGTCGACGCCGGCGCCGCCGCCAGTGCGGCGCTCGACGAGACCCGCTGGCTGCAGGACATGGCCGAGGCGCGCGGGATGCCAAACGGCATCGTCGCCTTCGCCGCGCTCGACGATCCCGACGTCGAACGCCTGCTCGCGGCGCATGTCGAGCATCGCAACGTCCGCGGCATCCGTCACATCGTCAATTGGCACGCCGACCCGAAGCGCACCTACAGCGAGCGCGACGTCACCGCAGACGAGGCCTGGCAGCGCGGCTTCGACCTGCTCGGCAGATACGGCCTCTCGTTCGATCTGCAATGCTATCCGGGTCAGTTCGCCAACGTGGCGGTCGCGATCGCGCGCAATCCCGCCGTGCCGGTGATCCTCAACCATTGCGGCATGCCGGCCGACGATCCCGATCAGTGGCGCCGCGAGATCGGCCGGCTTACCGCGCTCCCGAACGTCTTCGTCAAGCTGTCGGGCTTCGGCTTCATCGAGCGGGCCTGGTCGGTCGAGACGATGCGGCCGTTCGCGCGCGAGGTGATCGATCGCTTCGGGCCCGAGCGCGTGCTGTTCGCCAGCGATTTCCCGACCGACAGATTGTTCGCGTCCTTCGCCCAGGTGATGGAGAGCTTCGTCGACGTCTCCGCCGGCTTCAGCGAGGACGAGCAGCGCGCGATGTGGGGCCGCAACGCCGACCGCGTGTACCGGCTCGCCCTCGGGGTCTGAAGCGGCGAGGGGCGCGCTGAGTCTACGAGACTCTCCCCGCCCACTTCCGTTCGGGCCGAGCCTGTCGAAGCCTTTCCTTTCTGCTTGTCAGGAAGGGGCGGGGCTTCGACAAGGTCAGCCGCGAACGGCTTCTGGGAACCGATCTCTCGAGCGGGCGGCTCAACGGGCCGCGTCGCTGACCGGGGCGATCGGGATCACCATCAGCGAATGCTTCTTGCCGTTGGTCAACATGCCCGATTGCACCAGGATCCGCCGACCGTCGGCGCTGAAGCTCGGATGGGTGTGGTCAGGCTTCATCTTGTGGCCGGTGGTGAGCAGGGTGCGCTTGTTGTTGCTGCGATCGATCAGCCAGACGTTGCCGTCGAAATCATCGCCCGCCGCCCAGCGCCCGTCATAGGTCACCGCATTGTGCCAATAGCCGCCGGTGCTCGACGCATCCTGCGGGATGTTGGGATCGGTGAAATTGGCGAGCTCGGTGCGCTTGAACTCTTCGATCGGGATCTGACCGAGATGCTCGATCGTGTCGTCGCGCAGATTGACGACGAGCAGGCCGGTGGCGGCCTTCCTGAGCTCGCGCTTGTGGCCCATCAGGTTGAAGATGACGTGGTTGGCGTCGGCGAACTGCTCGTGGGTCACCCAGTCGGTCGGCCCCTCGTGGAAGACGGGGCGGTTGCCGCTGCCGTCGGCCTTGACGATCCACATCCGCTGTGGGGCGTCGCCGCCGGTCTCGTGGCAATAGAGGATCTCGCCCGGCACCAGCGGATTGGCCTGGACGTGGCCCATCCGGAACGGAGTCTCGATCACGGTGCGGACGCGGCCGGTGGCGAGATCGATGGCGCGCAGCCCGCCGGGCACCTGCGGCACCGGCTGACCGGGCTGGCGCGGTGGGGCGCGCCGCGCGTCGAAGCCGACATAAGCGGTCTTCTCGTCGGCATCGAGGGTGAAGCCGCCCGCCTCGATATGATCCCTAGGCAGGGTCGCGACGACCCGCTCATAGCCCTGCGGGCGCAGCGTCCCGGCCGCGGAATCGGCGAGAAGCGGAGTGAGGTCGACCTCGATCAGCTGGGTCTGCGCGTCCTCGGAGGGACGGCGCATGTAATAGAGCTTATTCGAGCGTCGGCCGAGATTGAGGCTGCCGGTGCCGGTGCCCGGCCCGTCGGTCAGCTGGATGATGTCGCCGGTGATCTCGTTCACCGCAAAGGCCTGCGGCGTGCCGTCCGGATCGCGGTCGGCCGAGCGAAAGACGATGTGGACGCCGTCCGCCGCCCATTGCGGATGGGTCGGGTAGTTCTTCGAATCGGCGTAGCGGCCGGAGGTCAGCACGGCGATCGGAACGCCGGTGACGCGGTCGACGATGCTGGTCTTCTCGGACGGATAGCGGCGGCCGACGTCCGAGCCCTGCGCGAGCGCGGGAGCGGCGGAGGCGAGAAGGGCGGCGGCGGCGAGCAGGCGGAAGCGCATGATCCTGATCCTCATTCGGGCTTGAAGGCGGGGGACGCGACAAGGGACATGGGAACGCCGCCGCGGACGCTGCCGAGGTCGACGAGCTGGACCTGCTCCAGCCCGTTGCCCGAGGCGCCGTCGCTGGTGACGGCGATGGCGAGCGTGTTGCGGCCATTGGGGTTGAGGATGCCGGTCGGCACGATGAAGGTCCGCTGCGGGCCGGCGTGGGCGATGAACTGGCCCATGTTCCAGCCGTTGACGAAGATCAGTGCTCGATAGCTGACCGCCGAGCGCGGCGTCTCGGGATTGCCGATGGTGAGGCCGATCGAGGCGTCGTGACCTTTGGGGACGCCGAGATCGAAGCTGGTGCGGTACCAGGTCGTGCCGGGCGGGACCTGGGTGGCGGGCAGCCGCGCCCTGGCCCAGCCATTGTCGGCGAAGCCGGGCAAATGCCAGCCCATCCGCTCGCCGAACTGGCCGCCGTTGTTCATCGGCCCGCGCACGGTGTCGGCGATCGCCTCGCCGCCTTTATTGCCCTGGATGCGCCATGCGATCGGCACCGCGAAGCTCGGACCCGACTGGCTGGACAACGAGACCGAGATCAGGCCGCGCGGCTCCTTGTGCGCATCGTCGGCTTCGAGATCCCAATTGTGGCCGTTGTTGCGCACCATCACCGCCAGCACGTGCGGCCCGGCGACCTGTGCCTCGGGCGGCAGAGTGAACTCGGCGACGCCGTGGGTGAGCGGCCGGGCCATGCCGGTCGGCAGCTCGTGCTGGCCGACGAAGCGGCCGTCGAGCCAGAGCTGGAGCATGCCGGTGCCGCCGCCGCCATAATGGAGCGCGATCTTGCGCGCGTCGGGACCGCCCTCGAAGCGCCCGCGATACCAGACGTCGCCATTGTGGAAACCGTGCGCCGACATGTCCATCGCCGGCTGGCCGGTCGGCGGTCGGATCGTCGCGGCGGTGCCCGCCTTGCCGATCTGCAGCCAGCTGGAATCGTCGAAGCCCGGCTGCGCCTCGGGCGAGCCGGCGGCCACCCGCCATTCGAGCAGGGTCGGGAGCGGGATCTTCAGCGCCTCGGGCAGCGGCTTTTCCGAGCGCCAATGGCCGTCGGCGGTCCGCTCGCCGCCGATCGTACGGCCGTTCAACTGCACCCTGCCGACGCGCGGGCCCCAGATCTCCAGATCGGCGGCCTCCCTGGTGTCGCCGGTCAGCGACAGCTGGCCGCGCGACAGGGCGGCGGTGCGCAGCAGGGCCGGGCCGCGGGCGAGGATCGCGCCGCCGGCCGTGTCCTGCCGCCAGAATCGGGCGGCGACATCCTCCTCGCCGATCAGCAGCATCAAAGGCGGGCGGCCGCCGCCGCTGACCCGCAGCCGGATCAGCCCGTCGTGGCGGTAGTTGAGCCTCAGGTCGCCGCTTGCCGGATCGAAGGCATGCTCGGCTGCGCCTTCCAGAATCTCGACCAGCGGCGCGCTCTCGAAGCGCAGCACTGTCTCGCCGTCCTCGCCCTTGCGGCCGTAGAGCAGGGCGATGTCGCCGTCCGCACCCTTGAGCTGGGTCTGCAGCTCGGAGGTCGAATAGACCAGCCGGTGGGCGCCGAGATCGTGCGAGGCGATCAGCAGCTTGGCGTCGAAGCCGTTGAGCCGCAGCGTGCCCGCCTGCGGCAGGCGGTAGCGGCCGTCGCGTGTCTCGAGATCGAAGCTGAAGGCGTCGTCGCTGCGCGCGTTCGAGGGATCGTGCGCGACGAACAGAAGGTGCGCCCCGGTCTCGGCATTCACATTGTGCCGGATCCGCACCTTGTCGGACGAGGTCTTGATCTCCGGCCCCTTGTCCATGCGGGCCAGGCTGGTGAAGCTCTGCACGAACTGGCCGAGCTGCTTCAGCTCGAGCGCCTTGGGCCGCAGGTTGCGCGCCTCGTCGATCGCGGCGCCGTAATCGTAGCTGGTGTAGACCACCGGCGCCGGCTGCCAGCCCCAGGAGGTGCCGCCGAAGCCCATGTAGAAGCTCTGGATGGTCAGCGCGTTGGCGAGGTTGGTGCCGTAGAAGACGCGCTGGTAGCGCTTGCCGCGCTGGATCGCGGTGCAGGGATAGGTGCCGTTCGAGCCCCAGTAATCGAACCAGCCGCCGCCGAACTCGGCGGCGAAGCCCGGGGTATCCGGCGAGGCGGAGGCACCGCCCTTGGCGCCGCCGGGGCCGTACAGCCCCCAGTCGGGCGCCGCGCCGCCGTTCGTCGGCCTGGCGAAGACGTCGCACGATCCGCCGGGATAGCCATCGAACGCATAGAGATCGCTCGGCCCCTTGATCGTGCCCTCGACCGGGCTCGACGCCGGCACCCAGCGGCCGTTGCGGCCGATGTCGTTATGGAAGATCGGGACGGTGATCCCGTCGGCGCGCGCGCGATCGTAGAGATGCCGCATGTAGCGCTGCTGTTCGGCATTGGTGAGCAGCAGCTCGTTCTCGATCTGGTGGAGGATCACCATGCCGCCGCCGTCGCTATATTGGTGCCGGGCGATGATCTTGTTGATCCGGGTCAGCCATTCGTCGGCGGCGGCGAGATATTCCGGTGCGTCGGTCCGGGCGCGGGCATTCTGGCGGACCAGCCAGCCGGGATAGCCGCCGCGGCTGAGCTCGGCGTTCACATAGGGGCCGGCGCGGGTGATGACGTAGAGGCCTTCCTCCTTCGCCATCTTCAGCAGCAGGTCGACGTCGCGCACGCCGCTGAAATCGTACACGCCCGGCGCCGGCGAATGGTATCCCCAGGCGAAATAGAGGGCGACGGTGTTGAAGCCGCTCGCCTTCATCTTCTGGAGGATGTCGCGCCACAGGCTCGGGCTCGGCAGCCGGTAATAATGGAATTCGGACGACCAGATAACCAATGGCTTGCCGTCGAGGATTATCGAATGACGATCGAACGACACCCGGCCGAAGTCGCGCCGGGCGGCCGTCGCCGCGGGCGCATCCGCAGGCGGCTGGGCAAGGCCCGTTCCCGCGAGCAGCAGGGCCGCTCCGCACGTGAGTCCCGTCCGCCAGCCCCGTACCATCCGTCTCTCCCGAAGCGCCGCTACCGGTCTTGCCGTCGGCTGGCGGCGCGTCAACTTGCTTGAAATGTGGAACGTCTTTCCAACATGTGGTATCAACCTCTCGCCGAAGGTCAAGGCTTTCGAACCATCTCCGCCGCCTCGCTGACGATCTCCGGCCGCGCGTCCGGTCGCTCGGTCTCGAGCCGGACGTCGTCCAGACGAACGCCGCGCGCGTGGCGCAGCCACAGCCCCCAGGCGGGCGTCACCCCGAACATGCTCGGCTCCGGATAGGCGTCGGCGAGCAGCGGCGGGCGCCGCGCGGCGTCCTCCGCGCGGCCGCCGCCCTCGTAGACCAGGCGCACGTCGCGCAGCCGCACGTCCTCGATCTCGTGGCCCGGCAGGCCGGCGATGGTCGCGGCGAAGCGTCCGTCGATGCCGATCGCCTCGACATCCTCGATCGATACGCCGCGCATCGCACCGATGCCGGTCCCGGGCGGCCCGCGTCGCCGGTCACCGAGTCGCAGGAAGATCGGCGCGGTGGTGACCTCGCGCATCGTGATCCCGGAGACGGAGACGTTCTCGATCGTGCCGCCGTCGACCGTCTCCAGCGCCAGGCCGCGCGATCGCTCGAAGCGGCAGTCGCGGATCGCGATGTCGCAAAAGCCGCCGTTCGACTCGGTGCCGAGCTTGATCCGCCCGGTGACCCGGTCGCGATCGGGCGCGATCTGCTGGGTTCGGCCGAACGTGCCGTCGAGCATCGTGCCGGGATCGAAGCCGCTGACCGAGCAATGCTCGATCACCACGGCCTCGGTCGCTGCCGGCCGGCCGAGCGCGAAGGAGCTCTTCAATACGATCGCGTCGTCATTGGGCGTGTTGACCCGGCAATGCGCGACGCGGGCATTGCGCACGCAGTCGAGATCGATGCCGTCGCGCTCGGTGTCGATCGTCAGGCGCTCGACGGTCAGGCCGTCGACGCCGGTGGCGAGGAGCGCGAAATGCCCGCCACCGTCGATGGTAAGATCGGCGACCCTGACATTGCGGCAGTTCTTCAGCGCGATCGCCTTGTTGCCGAGGCCGTTCATTCTCTCCGCCTCGGGCTCGAGCGCTCTTATCTCGGCTTCGCTCATGCCCTGCATCGACAGCGGCCGCTCGCCCGTCTCCTTGCGCCAGCGCGCACCGGGTCCGTCGCGGGTGAGGCCCTTGCCCTCGATCCGCCCGGGCCCGAGGATCGCGACGTCGTGGAGGCCGTCGCCCCAGATCAGGGAGTTGCGCCAGTGGCTGTGGCCGAAATCCTGGTAGAGCTCCTCCGGCCCTTCCTCGGGCGGATCGTAACGGCCGGCGTGCCGGGCCGGGTCGGCGGCCTCGATCACCGCCCCCACGGCGAGCAGCAGGGTGACGCCGCTCGCCAGCCGCAGCGAGAAGCAGAGAAAACGCCCGGGGCCGAGCAGCACCGTGCCCCCGCCCGCCTGCGCCGCCGCGGCGATGGCGCGGTTGATCGCGTCGCTGTCGATCGTGCGGCCGTCGCCGCGTGCGCCGTGATCTCGGGCGTCGAACAGACTCAATGGCAGGCGGCGCGGCCGAGCGGCGCGGTGCGGGCGAGATCGGGCCGGGTGGCGAGGACGTGGGCGGAGACGGGCAGGTTCAGCGCCTTCAGGTCGCGGGCGACGATCTCGGCGATGCCGCGCGCGCCGATCTCGCTGAAATGGGTGTCGTCGGCGATTCCCTCGGGAAAGGCGGCGACGCCGTCCGTCTTCGAATAATGGAGGAAGAGGCGCTTCGAGCCTTCGGCACCGGCCTGCTCGACCCAGGCACCGGAGTCGCGCTCGAGGTCGATCAGCGGCACGTCGAGCTCGGCGGCGAGGCCACGCACCGCGTTGGACCAGGCGGGGAAATCGGCCAGCACCCGGCCGTTCTCGAAATTGCGGCGGGTGACGGGGGTGATCAGCACCGGCTGGGCGCCGGCCGATTTCGCCACCGCGATCATGCGGATCAGGTTGGTGCGATAGGCGCCGAGCGGATCGGCATAGCGCTCGATCTTCACCCTGTTCGCGTCATTGTGGCCGAACTGCATGAGCAGAGTGTCGCCGGGCCGGATCTCGTCGGCGATCCGCTCGAGGCGCTTCTCGCCGATGAAGGTGCGGGTGCTGCGGCCGCCGACGGCATGGTTGCGGACGGCGACGCTGCCGTCGAGCGCGCAGCCGAGGAACTGGCCCCAGCCGGCTTGCGGATAGCGGTCCGCGGCGTAATTGGCGGCCGTCGAGTCGCCGGCGATGTGGATCGTCGAGGCGAGCGCGGGCATGGCGGCGAGCATGAAGAGAAGGACGGCCCCCGTGCGCAACATTGGCATTCTCTCCCGATATTGCCTGTCCATCGCACATGTGGGATGCTGTAGCAATATGTGGGACATTGCTTCGGTCGATCGTCGCGCCTTCCTCGCCGCTCTCGCCGGTGGTGCGGCGCTCGCCGGCTGCGCGCCGGTGCGAGGGCGCTCCACGCTGCTCTACCATGACGACTTCCGCTCCGGGCTCGACAAGTGGCTGGTCGAGGCGGAGAAGGGCGGGCGCTTCAGTGCCGAGGATGGCGTACTCGACATCGACAGTCCCGGCGGCGTCACCCTCTGGTTCCGTCCGCGGCTCGAGAGCCCCGTCGCGATCGACTATGAGGTGACGGCAGTTGCCGAGGGCGGGACGAACGACCAGGTCAGCGACATCAACTGCTTCTGGATGGCGACCGACGCGCGCGCGCCCGGAGGCGACGTGCTCGCCCGTCCGCGCAGCGGCGCCTTCGCCGATTATGACGAGCTGAGGACCTATTATGCCGGGATCGGCGGCAATCGGAACACGACCACGCGATTTCGCCGTTACATCGGCCGGCGCGACGATCGCCCGCTGCTGCCTCAGCACGATCTCTCCGCCGCGGCGGATCTGATCGTCCCGAACCGGCCGTACCGGATCCGGCTGGTTGCCGCAGGCTCGCGGATCGCGCTGATCCGCGACGGCCGCACCCTGTTCCGCCTCGACGATCCCGAGCCCTACACGCGAGGCCATTTCGGCCTGCGCACCACCTGGAGCCACCTGCGCATCCGCGACTTCCGGGTTCGGCGGCTGCCGGCCTGAGCGGGAACGCAGGAAAGCCGGCAAAATAAAATGTGGAACAGCGCCTCAACATATGGGATTTGGCTTGCCTTGCCGACCGATCCGTAGGACCAAGTCGGCAGCCAGACGCGTGGCGCGAAACGAGCGGAGAGGCGGATGAACGGCAGGACGAACCCGATGCGCTGCGGAGGGCTCGCCCTCCTGCTTCTCGCGAGCTGCGGCACGGCATGGGCGAAGGGGCCGGCGACGGTCTCGGGCCGCCAGGCCGAGGCGCTCGACCGCGGCCTGGTCGTGGTGCCGGTGAACGGCGGCGGCGGCAATCTCGTCAGCTGGCGCCTGCTCGGCGACGATCCGTCCGGCACCGCGTTCGCGGTCTATCGCGACGGCCGCCGGATCACGGCCGCGCCGCTGACCGCCGCGACCAGCTTCGTCGACCGGGGAGGGGCGGCCGGGTCGCGCTACAGCGTCCGCACCGTCTCGGGCAGCCGCACCGGTCCCGCCGGCGAGACGGTGGCCGTGCAGGCGTCCGGATTCCTGACCATCCCGCTCGATCGCCCGGCCGACCGCACTGCCCAGGACGGTAGCGTCTATAGCTACGAAGCCAACGACGCGAGCGTCGGCGATCTCGACGGCGATGGGCGCTACGAGATCGTAGTCAAATGGTATCCGTCGATCGCCAAGGACAATGCGTTCGCCGGCTTCACCGGCAACACCCTGTTCGACGCTTACACGCTCGACGGCAGGAGGCTGTGGCGGATCGACATGGGGCCGAACATCCGCTCGGGCGCGCATTATACGCAGTTCATGGTGTTCGATTTCGACGGTGACGGCCGCGCCGAGCTGGTCGCCAAGACGGCGGACGGGACGATCGACGGCGCCGGCCGGGTGATCGGCGACCGGCGCGCCGACTGGGCCGAGCGCGGCGGCGATGCGGCGAGCACCGACCGCACCGGATCGACCGAGCTGCCCGACGGCCGCCGCGTCGCCCAGCTCACCGGCCGGATCCTGAAAGGCCCTGAATTCCTCACCGTGTTCGACGGCCGTACCGGGCGGGCCCTCGCCACCGCGCCTTATGCGCCGCCGCGCCATCCGGACACGCCGAACCCGAGCGGCGACCAGCTCAAGGCCCTGTGGGGCGATTCCTACGGCAATCGCTCCGAGCGCTATCTCGCCGGCGTCGCCTATCTCGACGGCAAGCGGCCGAGCATCGTCATGGGCCGCGGCTATTACGGACGGTCGACCGTCGCGGCCTGGGACTATCGCGGCGGCAAGCTGGTCAAGCGCTGGCTGTTCGACAGCGCGGCGCCGGGCAACGAGCGCTTCGGCGGCCAGGGCAATCACCAGCTCAGCGTCGCTGATGTCGATGGCGACGGGCGCGACGAGATCGTCTACGGATCGATGGCGATCGACGACGACGGCAAGGGCCTGTGGAGCTCGGGCCTCCGCCACGGCGACACGATGCACCTCTCCGACCTCGATCCGACCCGCCCCGGGCTCGAGAAATGGGGCGTGCACGAAGAGGTGTCGCGCAACGGCGGGATCGGCGCGGCGATGCTCGACGCGCGGACCGGCGAGGTCCTGTGGTCGACCAAGGCGGACAAGGACACCGGCCGCGGCCTCGCCGCCGACATCGACCCGCGCTACCCGGGCGCGGAAGCCTGGGCGAGCAACACGCCCGATCTCTACGATGCCCGCGGCAAGAGCATCGGCCGCCACCCGCGCCAGACCAATTTCGCGATCTGGTGGGACGGCGATCTGTCGCGCGAGCTGCTCGACGGCGCCCGCATCTACAAATGGGACTGGCAGAAGCAGGAGAGCGTTCCCCTACTCGATCCAACCGGAGTCGTCTCGAACAACGGCACCAAGGCCAATCCGTCGCTCAGTGCCGACATCCTGGGCGATTGGCGGGAGGAACTGATCGTCCGCACCGCGGACAGCAGCGCGCTGCGCATCTATCTGACGCCGTACCCGACCGAGGTGCGCCTGCCGACGCTGATGCACGATCCGGTCTATCGCCTCGGCGTCGCGTGGCAGAACACCGCCTACAACCAGCCGCCGCACGCCAGCTATTTCCTCGGCACCGGGATGGCGCCGCGCGGGCGCTGAGCGGCCGGGTCAGCTCAGCCAGCGATGCCCGGCGAGCCGCTCCAGCGTCTCGGCCGGCAGCGGGCCCTCGGCGGCCGCGGCGAGATTGGCCGCGACATGATCGGGCCTGTGCATGCCGACCGCCACGGTCGTCACCGCCGGATGGGAGAGGGCGAAGCGCAGCGCCAGCGCCGGCAGCGCGTCGATCGGGAGGCCGAGGCTCGCCGCGATCGCTTCCGCCCGCGCCCGCGTCTCGCGCCGATGCGAGTCGAAGAAGTAAGCGGCGCGCCAGTCTCCCGCGGGAAACGGCTGCGCGAGCCTGGGCGAGAGCCCGCCGAAATAGAGCGGCGAGCGGGCGACGGCGCCGACGTCGTGACGGCGGCAGAGCGGCAGGATCTCCTCCGCGGCGGCCTGGTCGAACAGATTGTACATCAACTGCACACAGTCGATGCGGCCGCTCGCCACGGCATCCAGGCCGGCGGGAACGTCATGATCGAACAGCGAGACGCCGATCGCGGCGATCTTGCCTTCCTGCCGCAGGCTGAGCAGCGTCTCCAGCCAGTCGCCTTCGTCCAGCCACTCCGGGCACCAGGCGTGGAGCTGCACCAGCGCGAGCCGCTCGACGCCGAGGTCGCGCAGCAACTGCTCGGTCTCGGTGCGCAGGGCCGCGCCCGGATAGGCGTCCCCGGCGTGGACGTGCGGCGAGGGGAGGTCGAACGCCACCCGCGAGGTCGCGCGGCAGAGGACGTGCGGCGCCGCCCCGCCGCGTGCTCTGATCGCTTCGGCGAGGATCGACACCGCCTGCCGGTCCGCGGCGGCCAGTTCCACGGTGTTGATCCCGGAGCCGAGCGCCAGATCGACCGCCTGCGCCGCTTCGGCGGGATCGAGGCCGGGTCGCCCCAGCCCGGTTGTGCCGAGCGTCAGCTCGGACACGGCGATCCCGGTACGCCCTAGCCGCCGCATCCGCATCACGCCGGGTCCGCGGCGACGGTGATCACGATCTGGACGCCGGGGGCATGGCGATTGGCCCAAGAAGAGCAATGGAAAGTGCCCTGCGCGGCCGGTGTCGCGACGCGATGGATGCTGATCGCGCCGGGCGCCACCGACCACGCCCGTGCCGGATCGACGATGAACGGGAAGCGCCCCGTGGTCATCGCCGCGAGCTGCGCCGGCCGGTGCGCCCAGAGCGTCTCGAGCGGAGCGCCCGTGCGCAGGACCTCCGTGTCGAGGCGGCAGAGCAGGGGATGCTCTCGCCGCATGTAGGCGCCGTAGATCCCGGGATCGATATTGTCGGCCTGCGTGACGCGCATGCCGCCGGGCCGGCCGAGCGGCCAGAGCAGCCGGAAGGCGCGACGTTCGGCGACCCGGTCGACGTGCCAGACGAGGTCGCCCGGCGCGAAATAGGTGCGCAGGGCAATCTGCGGCCGCGCGCCCTCGACCAGCGCGGCGGCGAGGGCGGCCAGCCTCTCGATCTCGGCTGCGAGCGAGGCCCGCTCGGCGGCGAAGGCGCCCGCGAACAGCTGCCGCGCGACCAGCGCCAGGGCTTCGTCCGGAGTCTGGCCGCGGAAGTCGAGCCTGAAGCCGGGCGCCCGCTTCAACGCCTGCACCAGATCGCGGAACGGCTGCGCGTCGAGCGGTGCGGCCGCGATCTCCACCGCCTCGATCGCCGGGTCAGCGAGTCGCCGGCGGGCGTCTTCGGCACCGGCGTCCGCGGGCAAGCTGGCGAGGGCGGTCACCGCGCCTGCGGCTCGCCTCGGGCCGCCGCGGCCTCCTCGGGCGACAGCCTGCGGACCGCGCGGACCAGGCACCTTTGCGCGCCGCGGCCGCTCGCCGTCGGCACCACCAGCTCGGCATTGGCGCCGGAGCAGATGCGCTCGCTGCCGCGCGAGACGATGCCGATCCGCATCGCATAATCGACCTCGGGGCAGCCCGGCGCCAGGTCCAGCGCCCATGTCTCGCGGCGGCCGATGCTGACCAGGGCGCGATCGGGGCCGGCGTCGCTGAAGCTGGTCACTTCCGAGGCCCAGAAGCATTGCCGGGCACCCGTGTCGGTCGCCGCTTCGCTCGTTCCGCGCGACGAGGCGGTGCAGCCGGCGAGCAGCGGCAGGACGCACAGGAAGGGGAGGTGACGCATCGATCTTCTCCGCTGATTGCGCCTTTCTGTACCCAAAACGGCGGGTCCGCCAGAGATTGCCCACCGCCGGCGCGAGGCAAAAAAAGGCCCGGCGTCAGTCGCCGGGCCCAGGGGGGAGAGCAGGCAGACGCGCTGCTGCGGACAGGCCGGTCAGCAGCTTTCGCTGCCGTGGCGGGGAGACCGGCAGCTTACTTGCCGCCGAACTGGATGCGCACGCCGCCCATGATCCGCCGTCCGCCGTAGGACAGGCGCATCAGCCGCGGCGTGTCGTCGCCGAACGGCACGTACTTGCCGGTCGAGATGGTCTGCGCCTCGCGGGTCATGTTGCGGCCTTCCAGATAGACCTGGAAGTTGCGGTTGATGTTGTACGAGATCTTGGCGTCGATGAAGGTCGAGCCGTCGTTGAAGCGCGGCACGCCCGGGTTGTAGCCCGGCGCGACGAGGCGGACGTTGGTCCACTGTTCACCCGGATAGTTGATGTCGATGTTGTTGCCGCCGCACGGCGTGATGCACGAGAAGCGGGCGCTGCGCTTCTGGTACGAGACGCGCATGTTGAGCTTGCCGTCGTCATACCAGAGCGAGGCGTTGGTGTAATATTTGGACTCGTCCGGCGGCAGCATGATGTCGCCGGTGAGCGGGTCCTGCTGGCCGCTGGTCGCCGCCGAGGAGAGGATCGCGAAGTTCGCGTCGACGCCGGTGTGGCGCAGGAACCAGGGCAGGAAGGTGAAGGCGGTCTTCGCCTGGAACTCCCAGATGTCGCGCTTGTAGCCGGGGCCGTCGTCCCAGGTCGGAACCAGGAACTCGAGATCGGCGAGCTGCTGGCCGGTCAGCGGATCGGTCTCGGTGCTGGTCGCGAACGGCCGCTCGGCCCTGGTCACCGCGACCGGCTTGCCGATCTTCACGTCGAGCTTGCCGTAGGTCACCGCGAACAGCGTGTCGGCATTCGGATACCATTCGAGGCTGGCGTTGTAGTTCCAGGCGGTGAACGGGCTCAGGCCGGCGTTGCCGAGACGGCCGGTGCACTCGAACTCCTCGTTGTCCACGCCGAGCGCGGCGCGCTCGTCCTGGATCGTGCAGGTGCCGCCGGGAATGATCGTGTCGAGCGACGGCCGGGCGATCGTCTTGCCGCCGTAGAGCCGCAGGACGACCTTCTCGTTGAAGCCCCAGAGGTTGAAGTTGGCGCTCGGCAGCCAGTCGGAGGTCTTGGCGTCGACGGTGACGTTCTGGCTGAAGGTCACTGCGTTGATGCCGGCGGCCGCATTCGGGTTGAGCGGGTTGAACGACGAGGTCAGGCGGACGGCGCGCAGCGTCTGCAGGCCCGAGCCCTTGACGTCCGCGAAGACGCCGCGGATGCCGACATTGCCGTTGAACAGCAGGCCCAGCGGCAGCTTCTGCTCGAAATCGACCATCGCATAGACGTTCTTGATCGTCTCGCTGACCCGCTGGACGGGCTGGTCATATTCGTTGCCGTCGCTGCCCACGCAGCGGATCAGGCAGTCGAAGTTCATGAACTGCGACGCGCCCAGAGCGGAGAACAGTTCGTCGGTGCGGATGCCCTGCCAGGCGGGGGGCAGGTTGCCGCGGTTCGGCAGGTCGCCGAAATATTCGGAATCGCTGTCCTCGAGCGTGCGGGCGAACAGGTCCTGGAGCTCCTGCGGGGTCAGCGTGTCGAGGCCGGAGCGGACGTTGAGCGGGTTGGTGTTCGGAACGAAGCCGTAGTTGCACGACAGGCCGCCCGGCGCGGACGAGCCGGCGGTCGGCACGCAGGCGCGATAGTTGCCGCGGACCTGCGCGGTCGGGACGATCACCGCCGGCACGTAATCAGCCTGGCCGAACGTGCCCTTCTGCGGGATCACGGTGTAGCCGCCGGCGCCCCAGCGCGCGATCTTGTTCTGGCGGTACATCGCGCCGGCCTTCACCCGGGTGAGGAACGGCATGAAGTCGTCGGTCTTGTAGGCGGCGTCGAACTTGGCGATCTTCTCGGAGGCCTTGCCGAGGCGCGGCGAATATTGGACCGCGAAGTTCGGGGTGACCAAGGGCATCTGCGAGACGAGATATTGCGGCGTCGCCGGGCCGTTCGGCCCCGCGGCGACCGCGTTCTGGCCGATGCAGGTCGCCGGGTTGGTGCCGCCGGCGACGCAGGCCGGGGCGGCCGGCTGGACGAAATTGGCCGGATTGGTCTCGTCATAGCCGGAGGGCAGGCCAATGTCCCACAGGCCGTTCGGCTGCAGGGTCAGCGTCGCATCGCCGTAGCGATAGGAGCGCGAGGTGCGCATGTCGGCGCGGCTGGTGCGGGCCGAGGTATAGCCCGCCATCGCGTCGATCTCGAGCCGGTCGCTGCGATATTCGGCGCCGGTCTGGGCATATTTGGTCTTGGTGTCGATCTGGTTCTCGATCTGGTCGATCGTCACCGAATTGTTGGTCAGCGTCATCTGGGTGACGTTGTGAGCGTCATCGACGACGACGCTGCCCGGGACGACGTTCAGCACGTTGCCGCGGGTGGCGTTGTTGCCGACGTTGTTGAGACCGAATTGCGGATCGAACAGGAAATAGCCGGCCGGCGCGTTGGGCGAGACGCTGCGGACGCGCGGATAGCCGGTAGTGGTGTCGACGAAGGTGCCGGCGACGTTCTGGTTGAACAGCGAGACCGGGGTGCGGCTGCGGTTCTGGTCGTGGACCTGGCGGTTGGCCATCGTGCCCTTGGCGAAGACGGTCAGGTTGTCGGTGACCCGGAAGTCAACGCGGGCGTCGAACGCCATCCGTTCGTCGGTCTGGGTGTTCATGAAGTGCCGGATCAGCGACGGCGTATAGTCGTTCCACTGATTGAGGCAGGTCTGCTGCTCGAGGATCCGCTGCGACCGCTGCGCCGTGCTCGCCGTCGGGTTGTGCGGGAAGATCGTCAGGCATTCGGCCTTGGTCTGGGCGCCCGCCGCGAGCGTCACCAGCTCGCGCGGGGTCAGCGACGAGCCGTCCGGCGCGGTGCTGTTGGCGAACGGCACGTCGGCCGCGTCGGTGCCGACCGTTGCCGGATTGAAGCTGAACGTCTTCTCCGCGGACTGATCGAAGTCGAACAGGCGCGCGTAGCCGCGGTTGTTGCTGGTCGTGTTCTCGTAGCCGTGGCCGTTGTTCTGGATCTTCGAATAGCTGCCGCTGGCGATCACGCCGAGGCGGTTGTCGAGGAAGCGGCCGGCGGCGACGCCGTTCACGTCCGGCGTCCAGTCCTTGCCCAGGGAATTCTGGCCGAGTCCGGCGCGCAGCGAGAAATAGGGCTTCTTGAAGTCGAGCCCGGTACGCGTCTTGATCTGGACGGTGCCGCCGAGCGAGCCCTCGGTCATGTCGGCGGTCGAGCCCTTGACGATGTCGACGCTCTTGACGAGGTCGGCCGGAAGCTCGCGAAGGTCGCCGCCGCGGCTGCCCTGGCCGTCGATTGCAAGCGTGTTGGTGGCCTGGACGCCGACGCCGTCGAGCTCGACGCGGGTGAGATCGGGGCCATTGCCGCGCACCGCGACGCTCTCGCCCTCGCCGAATTCGTTGCGGCCGAGCGCGACGCCGGGGACGCGGGAGATCGCCTCGTTGACGTTACGGTCGGGGAAGGAGCCGATGTCGTCGGCCACGATCGAATCGGTCGCCGTGCGCGCGTCGCGCTTGCGGTTGTTCGACGATTGCTGGCTCGCGCGCGAGCCGGTCACGACGATCTCGTTGGCGGGCTCGGCCGCGTCCGTGACATCGGTCTCCGGCGGCGCCGCATCGGCTTCGGCGGCGGCGTCAGGGCCTGCCTGAGCCTCGGCCGGCGTCGTCTGCGCACCTGCGGTCCCGGCACCGAAGGCGAGCAGCAGGCCGAGAACGGCCCAGGACGACGTCGCACCGATGTTGCGGCGCAGGTTGGCGTGATTGACCATATTTCCTCTCCCCTGGGAGTGAGGCCGTGCGCGCCGTGGGGCATGTTCTGTTCTTCCCACGGGCCTCCATGCGGAGGGCCCCGACTCGTCTCGTTTAGCGCGGCTGCTCCATTTCCACAATATGGAACGACCTTCCACGATTCGGGAAGCTATCATCCGTTTTGGAGTGTGGCAAGCAGCGGTCAGACCAATTGCTGACACTATTCCGAGGCTTGGATCGTATCCACCAGCACGAGCCCGTCGAGCGCGAGCCCGGCCTCGCGGCTGTACAGCGTGAGCTGCAACCCCTTGCCGGCGGGCAGCACCGGCAGCGGCACAAGCAGCCGGTTGTCGAGCACCGCCTGCTTCCACGCCGGGCTTTCAGCGTCGCGCGGCACGGCGAATGCGCGCGCCGCGCCGCCATTGGCGGAGACGGCGAGGTGGAAGCCCGTCTCGCCTTCGGTGGGGAAGGTCGGCACCAGAGCAAGGGCGAGGCGGCAGCCCGTGGGCAGGGTTGCGGTGAGGCGGAGTCCGGCGCCGGCCTCGGCCGCGACCAGCGCCCGGCCGCTGCGGCCGAGCCCGTCGTGGCTGCGCCAGCCGGGGGCGACGCGCGGCAACGTGGCAGCGGTGCCGGCGCAGCGCGCCGTTCGGCTTCCGGCCCAGCGGCTCATCGCGCGCAGCCCCGCCTCGGACAGGTCGAGCGGCGCCGTGCTGAAGCGGGGCCAGACGCCCGCGGGCAGCCGCTGCGTCATCAGGTGGCGCCATTTGCCGCCGGCGACGTCCTCGTTGAAACGCCGCGTCATCTCCTTGACACGGGCATCGGCGGCCCTCGCGGCCGCGGCCCAGCGCGCCGCCTCGGCCGGGCGGCTCGCCATCGTCCGGGCGGCGAGCTCCGCGCCGAAATAGCGCCGGTTCGCATCGGCGGCCGCGCGCACCGGATAGTCGACCAGCTCGAAAAAGGCGTCGCGCTGGTCCGCTGCCGTGCCGGCCGCCGCGCGGTCGAGCGCCGCGGCCAGCCGGGCGTACCGGGCGAGACGCTCGCCGATCTCGGCCTCGCCAAGGGGGCTCATCCGGGGTTTGTCGCCGTACAGCCAATATTGCAGATGCTCGGGCCGCCGCTCCTGGTTCAGCCGGAAGTGTTCGTCGAGCACCGCTCCGATCGCCCGCGCCTGGCGCGTGCCGAAGGTGCGGCCGGCCCAGTCGTCGAGAAAGGCCCGCTGGCTGCGGCCGCGCCAGCGCTCCACGTCCCAGGCCATCTCGAGGAACAGGCTGGTGCCGATCTCGGCGGGCTTGATGTCGCCCACATTGGCGATCCAGATCGTGCGTGCGCCGGCATTCCAGGCGCGCGTCATCTCCTCGTTGATCAGCGCCGGCGGCGTCGTCGCGAGCCACAGATAGGAGAGCGGCGCGCCGAGGTAGGAGAGGTGGTAATAGATTCCCGAGCCGCCGCTCCGTGCCCGCTCCGCCGCGCTCGGGAACTGGCGGACGTAGCCGAAATTGTCGTCGGGCCAGACGATCGTGACGTCGTCCGGCACCTTGAGCCCGGCGCGATAGAGATCGAGCACTTCCTTGTACGGCATGAACATCTGCGGCACGCGCGTAACGTCGGGCGCGACGTATCTGGCGAGCAGCGCCCTCTGATCCGCGATCGCCCGGTCGAGCAGCGCGATCTTTCCCTCGACCGTGTCCGCGCCGACGATACCGCTGTCGTGGATGCCGCGCATGCCCACGGTCCACAGGCTCTCGTAGCCGGCGTTGGTCCGCACCCGCTCTTCCCAGTAGCGGCGGACGCCTTCGCGGTTGGTCGCGTAGTTGAACCGGTCCTTGGCGTCGGTCCATTCGCCGATGTTGTTCCGCAGCATCGGCTCGGCGTGGGACGATCCCATCACGATCGCATAATCGTCGGCCAGCCGCGCATTCGCCGGGTCGGCGTTGAACGGCGGCGAGACCTCGTGCATCGCCGGCCACAGGATGTTGGCCTTCAGTCGGAGCAGCAGCTCGAACACGCGGGCATAGGTCTTCGGCCCCAGGCCCTTCGCGCCGGGCTCATGGGTGCGCGCGGCCCAGGGCTGCAGCCCCCAATCCTCGTCGTTGATGAAGAGGCCGCGATATCTGACCGAGGGCGGCCCGAAGCGATGCGCGCCGGCGGCGATCCACAGCTCCGCTCGCCGGCGTGCCGGAACGTCGGCCCACCAGCTCCACGGCGAGACCCCAATCGTTTCGCTGAGCTCGTAGAGCCCGAAGGCGGTGCCGCGCGGATCGCTACCGGCGATCACCAGCGCACTCGCGACTCCCGGTGCCGGCCGCTCGACGACCGCGATCACGAAGCTCTCCCACGCGCTGCGAAGCCGGCCGACGTCGAGCCGGCCGCTTGCGGCAAGCGCGTCGATCGCGCGGCTGCGGCCGAGAGTGCCGGCGATGACGACATGGCGTGCCGTCGGCGCCTCGCTCTTGGGGTGCAGCCTGGGGGTCAGGCCGGTGACCGCGGCGACGTCGCGGGCCAGGTCCGCGGCCGCATGGGCGACCACCGGGTGGTCGGCCGGGTCATAGTGCACCGGGGCTGCGGCGCCGGCCGCGGCGAGGGGGAAGCCCGACGCCGTCCTGGCGAGCAGGCCAGGGGAGGCGGCGCCCGCGGGCGCGCCAAGGAACCCCAGCAGGAGGATCAGGCTGGCGAGTGCCACGCGATGAAGCCCGGCCTCGAAGCCGTGCGGAAGTCGCTGTCGCTGGCGTGAAGGGCTCATCACAGTCTCTCCGGTCACGCGCCGATATCAGCGGCTCGCAACTTGCGGGCGCTGACCCGGCAATTGGTCAGACCGCCGCGGTCCGCCGATCAGAGCGACGCGCGCTGCGCGATCCGGCTGCGCTGGGCATGGGCCTCCGCCTGCGCACGCTCGATCAGCTCGACCTCGGTCGCGGCGAGAAGGTCCTCGGTCACGCGGCGCAGATGGGCGCGCATCGCCTCGCGTGCGGCCTGGGGATTGCGCGCCCTGAGCGCGTCGACGATCAGGCGATGCTCGGCGACGCGCGGGGTTACGCCCTCGCGGCGCGCCTTGCCGAACATGTGGACGCACAAAGGCGAGCTCTCGCGGATCTGCCAGAGCATCTCGACCACCGAGCGGACGATGCTGTTGCCTGTGCCCTCGGCGATCAGCAAATGGAATTCGCGGTCGGCGTCGACCGCTCCGGGAGACTCGCCGGCGCCGGCCATGCTCTCGAGCACCCGGTCGAGCGCGGCCAAAGTCTCGTCCTCGATCGAGGTGGCGGCGAGCGCGGCCGCCTCGCCTTCGAACAGGATGCGCGCTTCATTCAGCTCGAACGCGCCGACGTCGAGCTCGGGGGAGCGGCCGGCCGGCGGCGGTGCCTGGGTCACGTAGATTCCGGAGCCTTGCCGGGCCTCGACCATGCCGCGGATCTCGAGCGCGATCATCGCCTCGCGAATGGTCGGGCGGCTGACCGCGAACTCCTCGGCAAGGTCGCGCTCGCCCGGCAGACGGGTGCCCGGACGATAGCGGCCGTCGGCGATCGCAGCGGCGATGTCCTCGGCAATACGCTGGTAGAGCTTGCGGGCGGGAACGTGCATCGCTCCGGCTTCTCACGGACAGTGGCTTGACACAAGAGCGAACTCTCTTCAATTTGGTCAGACCAATCTGGAGGTCCGATGCTCAAGATCCGCTCCGCCCGCGTCATCGTGACGTGCCCCGGCCGCAACTTCGTGACGCTGAAGATCGAAACCGACGACGGCGTCACCGGCATCGGCGACGCGACCCTGAACGGCCGCGAGCTCGCCGTCGCCGCCTATCTGACCGATCACGTCATCCCGACGCTGATCGGCAAGGACGCGCACCGGATCGAGGACATATGGCAATATCTCTATCGCGGTGCCTATTGGCGGCGCGGGCCGGTGACGATGTCGGCGATCGCCGCGGTCGACATGGCGCTGTGGGACATCAAGGGAAAGGTCGCCGGCCTCCCGGTCTACCAGTTGCTCGGCGGCGCCAGTCGCGACGGGGTGATGGTCTATGGTCATGCCAATGGCGTCAGCATCGAGGACACGGTCGCCGCCGCGCTCGACTACAAGGCGCAGGGCTACAAGGCGATCCGGCTGCAGTCGGGCGTGCCGGGTCTCGCCTCCACCTACGGCGTCTCCAAGGACAAGATGTTCTACGAGCCCGCCGACGCCGATCTTCCGACCGAGAATCTCTGGTCGACCGAGCGCTACATGCGGGTCGTGCCCGAGCTGTTCGCCGCCGCGCGCGAGGCGCTCGGCTGGGACGTCCATCTCCTCCACGACGTCCACCACCGCCTCACCCCGATCGAGGCAGGGCGGCTCGGCAAGGATCTCGAGCCGTACCGCCCGTTCTGGATGGAGGATGCGGTCGTCGCCGACAATCAGGACAGCTTCCGCCTGATCCGCCAGCACACCACGACGCCGCTCGCCGTCGGCGAGATCTTTAACTCGGTCTGGGACGCCAAGCAGCTCATCCAGGAGCAATTGATCGACTATATCCGGGCGACCGTGGTCCATGCCGGCGGCCTCACCCACCTGCGCCGGATCGCGTCGTTCGCCGACATGTTCAATGTCCGCACCGGCTGCCACGGCGCCACCGATCTCTCGCCGGTGACCATGGCCGCGGCGCTCCATTTTGACCTGTCGGTGCCGAACTTCGGCATCCAGGAATATATGCGCCATACCGAGGAGACCGATAAGGTCTTCCCGCACGCCTACAGCTTCAGCGAGGGCAGCCTCCATCCCGGCGAGGCGCCGGGACTCGGCGTCGACATCGACGAGGAGGCGGCCGCCCGCTACCCCTACAGCCGCGCCTATCTGCCGGTGAACCGGCTCGAGGACGGCTCCATGCACAATTGGTGAGCGTCACCGGAGAGGATCGGCCCATGCGTCTGACTCTATTGGGCGGGCTGCTTCTCGCCGCCACCACGCTCGCACCCGTTCCCGCGCTTGCGCATGACGCCTCGAGCGTGGTCGCGTCGCCGCGACGCACGTTCAACCTCAATCCGGGCTGGCGGACCGCGACAGGGGAGCGCGCCGGGGCCGAGCAGCCGGGCTTCGACGATGCCGGCTGGTCCACCGTCGCCCTGCCCAACGCCTTCAACGAGAAGGAGGCGTTCGCCCGCGATATCAAGCAGCTCTCGACCGGGATCATCTGGTATCGCAGGCGGATCACGCTTCCCCGGGAGGCGGGCGACGGCAAGGCGCTGCTCGAGTTCGAGGGTGTCCGCCAGGCCGCCGAGGTCTGGGTCAACGGCCGCTCGGTCGCGCTATCGGAAAACGGTGCGATGGCGTTCGGCGCCGACATCTCTTCCGCTTTGCGTCCCGGCGAGAACGTCATCGCCGTCCGGGTCGACAACGACTGGAAGTATAAGGAACGCGCGACCGGCAGCGGCTTCCAGTGGAACAACGACAATTTCAACGTCAATTACGGCGGCATCACCAAAAACGTCCGGCTGCACCTGACCGGGCCGGTCTACCAGACGCTGCCGCTGTTCGCCGGCCTCGGCACCACCGGGCAATATGTCTGGGCCGACGGATTCGATCTCTCCGCGCGCGCGGCGACGATCCATGCCGAGACCCAGGCGCGCAACGAGGACAAGGCCGCGCGCCGCGTCTCGACCCGGGTCGAGATCCGCGACCGCGACGGCCGGCGAGTGGCGCGGTTCGACGGCGCGCCCGTCGTGCTGCAGCCGGGCGAGACCCGCATACTTGCCGCGTCGGGCCGGGTCTTCGGCCTCCATTTCTGGAGCTGGGGCTACGGCTATCTCTACACGGTGACGACCAGCCTGGTGAGCGAGGGCCGGGTGCTGGACAGCGTCGATACGGTCACCGGCTTCCGTCAGACCCGCTTCGGCAACGGCATGGTCGAGCTGAACGGCCGCATCATTCAGATGCACGGCTATGCGCAGCGCACGTCGAACGAATGGCCGGCGGTCGGAGTCTCGATCCCGCCGTGGATCAGCGACTTCTCCAATGCCCTGTTGGTGGAGAGCGGCGGCAACCTCGTCCGCTGGATGCACATCACGCCGTCCAAGCAGGATGTCGAATCGGCCGATCGCGTCGGGCTGATCCAGGCGATGCCGGCCGGCGACGCGGAGAGCGACACCAGCGGCCGCCGCTGGGAGCAGCGCAAGGAGTTGATGCGCGACGCCATCGTCTACAACCGCAACAACCCCTCGATCCTGTTCTACGAGAGCGGCAACGAGAGCATCAGCGAGGCCCATATGGCCGAGATGAAGGCGATCCGCGACCGCTACGATCCGCACGGCGGCCGCGCGATCGGCTCGCGCGAGATGCTCGACAGCGAGACCGCCGAATATGGCGGCGAGATGCTCTACATCAACAAGAGCGCCGATATCCCGATGTGGGCGATGGAATATTCGCGCGACGAGGGCGCCCGCCTGTACCAGGACGATCTGACGCCGCCCTTCCACAAGGATGCGCCCGACTATAACCGCAATCAGGACAGCCACGCGATCGAGGATGTCCGGCGCTGGTGGGATTATTACCGCGTCCGGCCCGGCACCGGCCGGCGGGTGAGCTCGGGCGGCGTCAACATCATCTTCTCCGATTCCAACACCCATTATCGCGGCGACAACAATTACCGGCGCTCGGGCGAGGTCGACGCGGTGCGCCTGCCCAAGCAGGGCTTCTACGCCCACAAGGTGATGTGGAGCGACTGGGTCGACAGCGTCACGCCCGCGACCCACATCATCGGCCACTGGAACTACGCGGCGGGCACCAGCAAGGACGTCACCGTCGTGTCGAACGGCGAGTCGGTTGAGCTGTTCGTCAACGGCCGCTCGCTCGGGCAGGGCGCGCGCAGCGCCGGCTTCCTCTTCACCTGGAAGGGCGTCCCCTGGTCGGCAGGGACGATCCGCGCCCTTGCCGCCCATGCCGGCGGCCGTCGGTCCGAGCATCGCATCGAGACCGCCGGACCGCCCGTGGCGCTGCGGCTGACGCCGCGCACCTCGCCCCGCGGCTTCGTCATGGACGGCGCGGACATCGCCCTGGTCGACGTCGAGGTGGTCGATGCCGCGGGACGGCGGGTGCCGACCGCCCATGACTTGATCCGTTTCACGCTCGACGGGCCCGCCGAATGGCGCGGCGGAATCGCCCAGGGCGACAGCTCCGGCAAGACCCGGGTCGAGAGCGCCGCGTCGGGAAGCGTCGTCGCGCCCGCGGCCGGCCACGATGCGGTCACCCATTATGCCGGCAGCGCACGCGATGAGGACAATTACATCCTCTCGCAGACCCTGCCGGTCGAAGCCGGCGTCAACCGAGTCCTGCTCCGCGCCGGCACCCAGCGCGGGGCGGTGCGGCTGACCGCCTCGGCGCCCGGTCTGAAGGATGCGCGGGTGACGATCGCCACCGTCATGCCGAAAGCGTCGTCGGGCGGCCTCTCGCCGGATTTTCCCGAGCACCACCAGCAGGGCCTGCTCAGCCGCGGTCCGACGCCCGAGGCGCCGACCTTCGTGGAAAGCCGGACAACGCTGGCCCCGGCGCGGATCGTCGCCGGCGCCAACCAGGCGGAGGCGGGCCGCTCGATCGACGACAACGAGCTCTCCCGCTGGACCAGCGACGGCAAGCCCGGCTCGGCCTGGATCGAATATTCCTTCCCGGGGCCGGTCGAGCTCTCCGAAATCGAGCTCAAGCTGGTCGGCTGGCGCTCGCGCGCCTATCCGCTCCGCGTCACGCTCGATGGGCGCACGATCTGGGAAGGGGAGACCGAGCGTAGCCTCGGCTATGCCGTCCTCCGCTTCCCGGCCGCGACCGGGCAGACGCTGCGCATCGTGCAGACCGGCAAGGTCGAGGACCGCGACGCGTTCGGGAAGATCGTCGAGCTCGAGACCGCCCGCCAGGCTGGGGACACCGGCGCCAACGCGGTCCGTCCCGGCTGGACGCTCGGCATCGTCGAGGCGGACTTCCACGGTCCCGTACCGCCCGCGCGGCGCTGAGCCCGGTGGCACGCACCGGCCTCGGCGCAGCTTGCGTGGCATTGCTGTCCGCGTCGGGCGCGGCGGCCGCGAAACCGCCGCTGCCGGACGTCTATCTGCTCGCCGGCCAGTCGAACATGTCGGGCCGCGGCGCCCTCGCCGACCTGACCGAGGCCGAGCGCACGCCGGACCCGGGCATCCGGCTCTACGGCAATGATGGCAAGGCGCGGGTCGCTCTCGACCCGCTCGACAGCGCCGAGGGTCAGATCGACGCAGTCTCGGCCGACCCCCAGGCGGCGGTCGGGCCCGGCCTCGGCTTCGCCCGCGAGATTGCCCGCCATTCCCGCCGGCCGATCGTGCTGGTGCCCTGCGCCAAGGGCGGCTCCTCGATCGCGCGCTGGCAGCCGGGCGGCGGCCGCGACACGCTCTACGGCTCCTGCCTGGCACGCGCGCGGGAGGCCGGCGGCCGAGTCCACGGCATTCTCTGGTACCAGGGAGAGAGCGACGCGGCGACGCTGGCGGCGGCGAACGCCTGGCCGGAGGCGTTCGCGGCGCTGATCGCCCGCTTCCGCGACGACCTCGGCGACGCGCGCCTGCCGGTGGTCTTCGTCCAGCTCGCCGATCCGCCGGCGCGGCCCGACCGCGCGCTGCGCTATCCCGGCTGGCGCCAGGTCCAGGCCGGGCAGGGCGGGGTGCGGATGAAATGCACCGCGATGGTCGCCGCGGCCGGCCTGCCACGGCTGGAGGACGAGCTGCACCTGACGACCGCGGGCCAGCGCACCCTCGGCCCAAGGCTCGCCGCGGCGATGCGCCGCCTGCAGCGACAGGGATGCCGCTGACTCTGTTTGAGTCGCGGACGGCGGGTCTCAACATGCGCGGGCTCGTCTCGCGTCATCGCATATTGTGAGACGCTGTCTCACATGTCATGTATTTCATCGAAGGAGTCGAAGTGATGATCAGCAGGCGCGCGTTCCTCGTTCATTCGGCTCTCGCCGGCGGCTCGCTCGCCGCTCTGCCGGGGCTGTTCCCCGCCGAGGCCAAGGTGCGCGGCGATCTCCCCGCGCCGCCGGTCGACGCCGAAATTGCCTGGATCGATGGCGCCGCTCCGGTGCTCCACGAAGGCGAGACCTGGGGGGTGCCCTGGCCGCGCGGGACGAAGAAGAAGGGCGCACGCTTTGCGCTCCGCGACGGCGAGGGACGGGCGCTGCCGGTGCAGAGCTGGACGACCGCGACCTGGCCGGACGGTTCGATCAAATGGACAGCCCATGCCATTCCTGCGGGCGCCGGCCGCACCGCCCGCCTGCGCGTCGTCCCTGGCCGGGCGGCGCCGCCCGAAGCGCCGGTGCGCGCGGCCGAGCAGGGCGATGCGATCGAGGTGACGAGCGGGCCGCTGCGCTGGCGGATCGCCAGGAACGGGGAGAGCATCATCCTCGCCGCCGCGCACGGCGGTCGCGAGACCCTGCGCAACCTGCGGCTGGTCGCGACGACGCAGGATCGCCCGGAGAGCGAGGCCGAGGAGACGATCGCTCGCCGCCGCTACGCGAGCGCGGTGACCGGCGCCGCGATCGAGCAGGCAGGGCCGGTCCGCGCCGTGGTCCGCGTCGAGGGGCGCCACCGGGGCGGCGACCGCGCCTGGCTGCCGTTCACCATGCGGCTCTATTTCCACGCCGGATCGGAAGCGGTGCGGATCGTGCACAGCTTCGTCTTCGACGGCGACGAGCAGAAGGATTTCATCCGCGGCCTCGGGCTGGTTGGCGAGGTGCCGATGGCCGACGCGCCTTACGACCGGCACGTGCGCTTCGCCGGCACAGGCGACGGCGTCTGGGGCGAGGCGGTGCAGCCGCTGACCGGCCTGCGCCGAAACGCCGGCAAGGCGTTCCGCGACGCGCAGGTCGCCGGCCTCAAGGTGCCGCCGATCGCCGAGATGGCCGCGCCGGTCCGCGACGGGCTTCCCTACGTGCCCCTGTGGGGAGATTTCACCCTCAGCCAGCCCAACCCAGACGGCTTTGCGATCACCAAGCGCACCAAGGCGGGCCATGGCTGGATCGAGGTCGACGCCGGCAGCCGCGCGAATGGCCTCGGCTTCGTCGGCGGGCCCGCCGGGGGGGTGGCATTCGGCTGCAAGGACTTCTGGCAGCGCTGCCCGGTGCGGCTCGATATTCGCGACGCCCACACCGAGACCGCAAGCTTCACCGTCTGGTACCATTCGCCCGACGCGCCGGCGATGGACCTGCGCTTCTACCACGACGGCATGGGCATGAACGACCACGCCGCCGAGAACGAAGGCCTCGACATCACCTACGAGGATTATGAGGCCGGTTGGGGGACGCCGCACGGCATCGCCCGCACCACCGAGTTCACCCTCTGGCCGCTGCCCGCGACGCCGACGCGCGAGCGCTTCGCGGCGATGGCCGCCTTCGTCGCCGCACCGCCGCGCCTCGCCGCGACCCCGGCGCGCATCCACGCCGCGGGCGTGTTCGGCGACTGGGGCCTGCCGGACCGCTCCACGCCGGCGCGGGCGGCGATCGAGGCGCAGAACGACTATCTGCTCGAATTCTACCGCGGCCAGATCGAGCAGCGCCGCTGGTACGGCTTCTGGAACTACGGCGACATCATGCACACCTACGATGTCGACCGGCACGTCTGGCGCTACGACATCGGCGGCTTCGCCTGGGACAATAGCGAGCTCTCGCCCGATCTCTGGCTCTGGTACAGCTTCCTGCGCTCGGGCGACCCGCGGGTGTTCCGGATGGCGGAGGCGATGACCCGCCACACCGGCGAGGTCGACGTCTATCATCTCGGCCGCTTCCGCGGGCTCGGCACCCGGCACGCCGTCCAGCATTGGGGCGACAGCTCGAAGCAGCCGCGCGTCTCCAACGCGGCCTACCGGCGGATCTATTATTATCTCACCGCCGACGAGCGCGTCGGAGACCTGATGCGCGAGCTGCTCGACAGCGATCGGACGCTGGTCCATGTCGACATCGGCCGCAAGGTCGGGGCACGGCGCAGCGGCTCGCTGCCGCCCGGCGGTACCGGCGCCGTCACCGCCGAGGCGCCGCTCCCGGAAGGCCAGATCTTCCTTCAGTTCGGCACCAGCTGGTGCTCGCTGGTCGCGGCGTGGCTGACCGAATGGGAGCGGACCGGCGATCGCCGGTGGCGCGACCGCATCCTCGCCGGCATGACCTCGATCGCCGCTCTGCCGAAGCGCTGGTTCGCCGGCGGCGCGGCCTTCGATCTCGCCACCGGCCGCTTCCTCGGCGCCGGCGAAAAGGTGAGCGTCAGCCACCTCAATTCGGTGTTCGGCGCGGTCGAGATGAATTCGGAGCTGTTCGATCTGCTCGATGTCCCGGCCTATGAGGAGGCGTGGCTCGATTATTGCGTCGCCTACAATGCGCCCGCCGCCGAGTTCCAGGCGATGACGGGCGCACCGGGCCAGGGCCGCAACCTCAAGGAAGGCCATTCCCGGCTTACCGCTTTCGCCGCCCGCCAGCGCAAGGATCCGGCGCTCGCCCGCCGCGCCTGGGCCGAGTTCTTCTCGGGAGAAGCCGGCCTCGGAATGGGCATCCCGGCCCAGCAACGGAAGATCGACGGGCCGGCGGTGCTGAAGCCGGTCGACGAGGCGCCGAGCGTATCGACCAACGCCACGGCGCAATGGGGCCTCGCCGCGATCCAGAACCTCGCTCTGATCGGCGACGCGCTGGAGGCGTCCTATCCGGGCGGTGGCTGACCGGCTGCGGGGCGACGTTCATGATCCTCACCCGCCGAGACGCGATCGCCGGCCTCGCCGGCGCGGCCCTCTTGCCCGGGTGCGCCGCGCGCCCGTCGGCCGGAGCGCGCGCCTGGCTGTTCAGCTATTTCGCCGGCGGGCGCGGCGCCGCGCCCGGCCTGCGGCTCGCCGCCAGCCGCGACGGCCTCCGCTTCCGTGCCATTGGCGCCGGCGACGTGCTGCTCGCGCCGGAGGTTGGCGAGAGCCGGCTGATGCGCGATCCGTTCCTCCTCAAGGGGCCGCGACACGGCGATCCCTGGCATCTGCTCTGGACGACGTCATGGGAGGGGGTGACGCTCGGCCACGCCACCAGCCACGATCTCGTCCACTGGTCGGAGCAGCAGGCGCTCCCGGTGATGGCGTCGGTGCCGGGTACGCGCAACGTCTGGGCGCCGGAGATGATCTGGGACGCGCGCCGGCACCGCTTCGTGCTGTTCTGGTCGAGCACGGTCGCCGGCCGATTCCCGGAAACGGCGGGCACCTCGGAGAACGGCTACAACCATCGCTTGTGGTACGCCACGACGCGCGACTTCCGCACCGTCTCGCCGCCGCAATTGCTCTGGGACCCCGGCTTCAGCGTCATCGATGCGACCTTCGTCGACCATCCGACGCGCGGGCTTCGCCTGATCGTCAAGGACGAGACGCTGACGCCCGAGCGCAAGCATCTGCGGATCGCCCGTGCCCAATCGCCTACCGGGCCATTCACGAGGCTTTCGTCGCCGTTCACGCCAAGCTGGGTGGAAGGCCCGGCCGCGGTGACGATCGGCGCGTGGACCTACGTCTTCTATGATCGCTATCGGGACGGTAGCTGGGGCGCGGTGCGTTCGCCCGATCTCTCCGATTGGGAGGATGCGAGCGGGCTGATCGAAATGCCCGCCGGCGCGCGGCACGGCACCATCGTCGCGGCGCCGCTCGCGCTCGTCGCCGCGCTCGGCGCCCGTTGATGCGCCGAGCGCCGTTAGGCGGGAAGCGAGAGAAGGCCGCGGCATTCGGAGCCGGCCGCCGCTTTGAACGCTCCTTCGAAGCTGCTAGGCAGTCGTTCCGTGGATCGGCGGCGTCATGAAACGCCAGCGGGCGAGGAGGGGCAATGAAGAACTGGTTTATCGTCTTGGCTGTTGCTTGCGCGGCATCGCCTGCGGTTGCGCAGGATTTCCCGGGGGCAATGATCGCCGATTTCTACATGGAGAATTTCTCCACCCCGAAAGGCTGGACGCTGTCCTACAAGGGCAATGAGCGCGGGACCCAGGTCTTCGTCATGGATCGCGACCTCGACGCCTTTCCCCAGCCCGGGTTCCTTCAGCCGATCGAGCAACTCCGGCGCGTGATGTGCGGCGACGAAGCTCTCAAGGCGATGATCGCCGCCGGCACGATCGTTCGCGTCGACGCGCGCGACAAGCAGGACGGCAAGACCAGCGTCACCAAGGGCCCGCAGCTCACCCGCTGCTGATTTCCAGGGTCGGCGCGGCCCGCTGCCGCGCCGTCCGCCTCAGCTCTGGTTGGGCGTGATCCCCGCCAACGGGCAGCGGCCTCGGTCGTAATGGCCGACAGTGCGCACGATCTCGCCCGGCGCCGGCTCGATCCGCCGGCCTTCGGCAATGCCGGCGAGCACGCGGCCGATCAACTGGTCGAGGTGGGTGACCACGTAGCAGGCGAGATTCGGCTCCGCGTGCGGATTGCCGACGCCGCTGTCGTCGGTGAGGAAGATGTAGCGGCCCTGGGTGAGCGCAGCCATCGTCCGCATCACATATTCGGCCGAATCCTCGACCCCGCTGGCAGCGACGGGCACCACCTGCACGCCCATCGATCGAAGCCGCTGGGTGGAGGCGAGGGTCGGCGCCAGGGCTTCCTCATGCGGTGGTGCGTCGGCGACGAGCAGCATCGCCTTGGCGGCGCCGGGCCGCCATTGCATCCGCCCGGCGGCCGCGATCGCCTGGTCGACCGCCTCCGGCGTGTCGCCGCCGCCGCCGGCCTCCTCCTCGGCGAGGGCGGCGCGCAGTGCATTGATGTCGCTGGTCAACGGGATCGACCGGACGACGTAATCGTCGCCCTCGTCCCGATAGACGATCACGCCGATCCGAAGGTCGAGATGGCCGGTCTCCTGCTCGAGCCGCGCGACGATCGAATCGAGCTCGGCCTGCAGATAGGCCATTTCGTCGCCCATGCTGCCGGTGGTGTCGATGACGAGGGCGAGGTCCATCGCCGACACGGCCGGCGCGCGGCCGGGGAGGGCGATCGCGATCTTGCGGCCGCTCCGTCCGGCAAGGTCCAGAGCCCGGCTTGCGGCGCCGGCGGCGGAGCTCACCTTGACCGACGTCTTCGCCGGCACCCGGTCGAACGCGGGATAGAAGGACGCGACGCCGTCGGCGGCGGCGACCAGCTTCAGCGGCGCCTTGGCGCGGCCGACCTCCACCTGGGCGAACGGCACCGGCCGCCCATCGGCGTCGACGACCTTGATCGCAACTCTCTTGCGCGTGTCGACGAACGGCAGGTCGCGGCCGGCGCGCTGCAGGAAGCGGCTGGCATAATCGGCGTAGAGCTCGGGGTTGAGCAGGTCGTCATGGTCGCCGGCGGTGAGCAGGCCGGACTGCGGCCGCTTCTCCGGCGGCGGGGGCGCCGCCGCCTCCGGCGCTTTGCGCCAGGTCTCGGTCTTGCCGCGGACGATGCCGGCGACGCTCCATTCACTCTTGCGCGACGTCACGCCCGCCTCGTCGGCGCTGGCGAGCGCCTCTGTCGCGGCGGCGTCGGTCGGCGCCATCGCCTCCTCGGAGGTGCCGGCGCTGCACGCGGCGAGCCACAAGGGGATGGCGAGGAGGGGCAGGAACTGGAGGGAAGGGCGTACGGTCAGCATCGGGAAGATTCCTCTGCAAGGGTACGTCCCTAAGTCTATCATGCGAGTAGACAATGGTGAACGCCAATTAAACCGTGACGACTCAGGAGGTTGAGCACTGGACAGGTTCCCCATCGGGGCAGAGAGGAACTTGGGTTGGCCCGAGTCGCACAGGTTTTGCCGCGGCGTGAAGCCGAGAGGATTTGTCCCCAAGAGCCCCCGTCTGGAGCTGCGTCGTCTATAAGACGGGCTTGAACGTCTCCGCGACTGCGTCCGGAGACTTTCGGGGGGACCGTTTGAGCGCGATCGTGAACACCAGTGTCGAGGCCGGCGGCCGCCGCCGTTCACGGACGGCGCGCACGGCTGCGAAGCTGTGGCTTCATGGCGCGGTCCTCGCGGCGGCAGCGCTCATCCCGGTGCTGCCGCCCGGCCAGGGACCGATGCTGGTCGTGCCGGTCCTCCCGGGCGCCAATCCTGCCCAATGGGCCGTCGCACACGATGCAAGGTTGGTTGGCCTCGGCCCGCTTCCCGGCTCCCTCATCGTCGATGGTAAGCGGGACAGGATGATGATGGCGGCCCTCTCCAACGGCTTCCTGCTGGTTTCCGCCAATTCGCCGGCCTGCTCGGCTTCGGCCTCATGAGAATGGATAACTTCGCATGACCGTGACGTCTCTCGACAGCCTTCGCTCGATCGGCATGCGGCTGATCTGCGGCGCAATCTGCGCGCTTGCGGTGGTGAACTCCCTCGCCGCGAGCGCCGGCGACGGAAAGTGGCCTGCTGCGCTCGTGTCGCTCCTGCTCTGCCTCTATCCTTTCTCGGTCCTGCGCAGCGGCGACACGGGCGGGACCGCCCGGGTCGTGACGAGTCTCACGGTTACTGGCATGCCCGCCATCACGCTCTACGCTTTCGAGGGATTCGCCTGGCAGACCGACCTCCACATGATCTTCTTCGCCGCTTTGGCCACGACGGTGATCCTGTGCGATTGGCGCGCGATCATCGTCGGGACGGCCGCGGTCGCGGTGCATCATCTCCTGCTGGGGATGCTGCTGCCCGGCTGGGTGTTCCTGGGCGACGGCTCGCTCTTCCGCATCGTCATGCACGCGGTGATCCTGCTGGCTCAGGCCGGCGTGCTGATCTTTACCGGACAGCAGATCGCCTCGCTGATCGATCGGCTCCAGGCGGAGAGCGTCGAGCGGGCGGCCACGGAAGCGGCCGCAGCCGCCGAGCGTGAGGAGGGCGCCCGCGCGGTCCTCTTCGTCACCGACCGCATGGCGGCGAGCCTTGCCGCGGTGCGCGACGGCGATCTCACCGCCGGGATCGAGGATCCGTTCCCCGCCGCGTACGAGCCGCTGAAGGCGAACTTCAACGCGATGCTGGATGGAGTCCGCGAGCTCGTCATGTCGATCGCCCGCGCCACCGAGAATATCCGGGGCGGATCGGACGAGATCAGCCGGGCGGCCGGCGACCTCTCCCGTCGAACGGAGCAGCAGGCCGCCACGCTCGAGCAGACCGCCGCGGCGATGACCCAGGTGACGGCCACGGTGCAGAGCAGCTCTCGCGGCGCGGGCGAGGCCAACCGTCTTGTTCAGGCGATGCAGGCGGAGGCCCAGTCGAGCACCAAGACGGTAACCGACGCGGTTGCGGCGATGGCCGAGATCGAGAAGTCGAGCCAGGAGATCACCAAGATCATCTCGGTGATCGAGAGGATCGCCTTCCAGACCAACTTGCTCGCGCTCAACGCCAGCGTCGAGGCGGCACAGGCCGGGGAGGCGGGACGCGCCTTCACCGTCGTCGCCAACGAGGTACGCGCCCTCGCCCAGCGCTCGGCCGACGCGGCGCAGGAAATCGGTCAGCTGATCACCAATAGTTCGCGCCAGGTCGATGACGGCGTCGCCATGGTCGGCGAAGCCGGCAAGGCGCTCGGTCGGATCATCGGCTCGGTCGATGAGATCAGCGGCCTGGTGTCCCAGATCGCGAAGGCCGCCGACCAGCAGGGCTCCGCGCTCGGGCAAGTCAACATCGCCATCGCCGAGATGGACAAGGTCACCCAGCAGAACGCGCTGATGGTCGAGGAAAGCAACGCCGCGGCCGGAAGCCTGGCGGACGAGGCGACCGGCCTTGCCCGGATGGTCGACGGCTTCAAGACCGGCGCCGTGGCAGGTCTCCCGATCTCCGGCCGCCGCGCGGCGTAGCGCGGCCATCTGATCTCGCAGGCCAATCCCGAGACGAGAACGAAAAAAGTGGCGCGGCCCCGCCGTGAATTGCAAGGTTGCGGTCGGAAGATGGCACCAATCCGGGCGGGGAGGTTCGTGATGGCGGAGAGCGGAAAAGGCGCGGCCGACGAGATCGACGCGCGGCTCGCCGCGATGGGCGACTGGCGCGGACTCGTGCTGGCGCAGATGCGACGGCTGATCAGTGAGGCCGATCCGCAGCTGGTCGAGGAGATCAAGTGGCGCAAGCCGACCAACCCGGCGGGCGTTCCCACCTGGTCGCGCGGCGGCATCGTCTGCACGGGCGAGACCTACAAGGACAAGGTCAAGTTGACCTTCGCCAGGGGGGCGGAGCTCGACGACCCCAAGGGCCTGTTCAATGCCAGCCTCACTGGCGGCACGAGACGAGCGATCGACATTCACGAGGGCGACGAGGTCGACGCCGATGCGTTCCAGGACCTCGTCCGCGCCGCGGTCGCGCTGAACCTCTCCAACGCCTGATCCGCGCGGGCCCGGCCCTGCGGCGTCAGTGCGGCTGGGTCATCCCGACCTGAGCCACCGGATTGCGCCCCCAGAGCTGCTCGTGCCGCCAGCCGCTGAGATCCTCGACGATCGCCTTGGTCTCGGGCGTGGTCGGCGCGTCGGGATCGCTCTTGAAGCGATCGATCTCGTCCATCAGCACGCCGTGGGTGCGTGGATCGAGCTTGAACTTGAACGACACGATCACCCCGAAGATCAGCATGCCGATGGTACCGACGCCGAGCACCAGGGCGAGGGTGGTGATCGCCTCCGGGCTCTGCTGCTTGGCGCCGGCGACGAAGCCGCCAAGGCTCATGATCGCGGTGACGCCTTGCACCGCCGCCGATTGGGTGAGCTTGCGCACGAACGTCATCACGCCGGCGAACGCGCCCTCGCGCCGCCGCCCGGTGACGATTTCGTCGACGTCGGCCATGTAATTGTAGGTCGCCCAGGGAATGAAGTTGAGCGCACCGCGGCCGAGGCCAGCGAAGGCGATCGGCACCCAGAGCAAGGCGTCGCCGGAGCGCACGCCCGCGTTCCACATCACCAGCAGCACGATCACGCCGATCGCGAAGCTCGCCGCCGCCAGACGGTAGGCAAAGGCGGGGCCGATGCGAAGGGCGAGGTTGATCGCCAGCATCACCGCGACGAACTGGACGATGTACATCGTGCCGAGCAGCGACGAAGCGACGCTGATCGATCCTGCCAGCGCGAAGACGACGAAGAAGGTGAAGGCAGCGTTGAACACGTCCTGGCTTATGTAACCTCCAAGGTACATGCCAAGGTGCAGCCGGAAGGCCCGGATCCGCAACGTCGAGAAGAGGTTGCGGTAGAGCGCCTTGATCGCCGCGGCGACGCTCGGCTTCGCCTCGCCGCTGCGCAGCGCCGCCACTTCGGAGGGCGGACGCTCCCAACTCAGCAGGAACAGGCAGGCGGCGGTGATCATGAACAGCGCCGAGAACAATATGCCCATGTAGAGGAAGGTGTCGGCGCTGTCCTCGCCGAGCCATTCGATCAGCATCTTCGGGCCGAAGCCGGCGATGATCGCCGAGGCCTGGGCGAAGAGGATGCGGATGCCGGCGAACTTGGCCTTGGTGCGATAGTCCTTGCCCATCTCGGCGGCGAGCGTCTCGTACGGGATGATCACCATCGCGTAGAGCAATTCGAAGCAGACGTAGGTGACCAGATAGTACCAGAAGGTCTGGCCCGCGACCCACATCGCCGCGAAGATCGGCAGCAGCGGGATCGCGGCGAGGATGAAGAAGCGCCGGCGGCCGAATTTCTGGCCGAGCGCGGTATAGCCCATATTGTCGGAGATGTGGCCGATCACCGGCGAGGCGATCGCGTCGAGCACGCGCGCGACGGTGAAGATCAGCCCCGCCTGCCACGCCTCGAGACCGCAGAAGGTGGTGTAGAAGATCAGCACCCAGCCGCTGATCACCGCCATCGATCCGGCGCCGAGCACGTCCATCGATCCATAGGCCGCGTAATTGTACCAGCGGACCGGCCGGGTGCCGGTCGGTGCGAAAGCGCCTGTGATCGCCATGGACGAACCCTCTCCAGATGGCGGCCGGCCGCCGGCGCCTCTCACGGACGCTCGGCGGCGAGGCCGGTCAGATGTAGCTGCGCAGGAACTCGGCCAGGGCCAGCACGGCGAGCGACTGGCCATAGGGCATCGAGGTCAGCTTGATGTCCTTGTAGAATTGCAGGGTGTCGCCCATCGCGGTGCCGAACGACACCTGCTGCAACTCGCCGTCCTCGCTGATGTTGGCGAGCACGCCCTTCACCGCCTTCAGGCCGACCGCTTCGTACTTGCGATCGAGATAGCCTTTCCGCACGCCCTTCAGGATGCCGTAGGCGAAGCCCGCGGTCGCCGAGGCCTCGAGATAGGAGGTCGGATCCATTACCAGGGTGTGCCACAGGCCGCTCTGATCCTGCGTCTCGGCCAGCGTCTTCACCTGGGCGGCGAGCGTGTCGACCAGGAAGGTGCGGAAGGCGTCGCCCGGCTGCAGGTTCAGGATCTCGATGATTTCGGGGATCGCGATCGTCACCCAGCAATTGCCGCGCGCCCACAGCGCCTCGGCGAAATTGTGCCGGCCGTTGAAGTCCCAGCCGTGGAACCACAGGCCGGTCTTGCGATCGAACAGATATTTGATGTGAACGAGGAACTGGCGCTTGGCCTCCTCGACATAATGCGGCCGGTCGAGCAGCAGGCCGATCTTGGCCAGCGGCAGCACCGACATCATCAGGGTGTCGTCCCACATCTCGCCCGGGTTCACGTCGTTGTAGACGATGTGCTGGAAGCCGCCCTCCTCGGTCTTGGGCAGGCCGTCCGGCGCCATCAGCCATTCGGCCCAGGTGTCGAGATAGGGGATGTAGCGCGGGTCCGGCTCGTGTTCGTACAGGTAAGCGAGGGTGATGAACGGTGCCATCGTGTTGATGTTCTTGGTCGGCGTGCCTTCCGCGAAGCGGTCCTCGAACCATTGCTTGATGATGTCGAGCGCCAGGCGGTCGCCGGTCTGCTCGTAATAGCGCCACATGCCGAACAGGCCGACGCCATGGGTCCATTCCCAGCCGGCCCAGCCCTTGGTGTCGATGATCCGGCCGTCCTCGAGATGGAGCAGGAACTCGCCGGTCTCGTCCTTGATGTTGACCAGATTGTGCATCAGCCGCCGGATCGCGTCGGTGACGGTCTCGCGCGGGACATCGTGATGGGTGGCAGCCACGAGGCTCTCCTACGGAAGGTGAAACATGGGAATGAGTGGCCATTCACGGGGCTTGTTGCCAGGATCGACGTCCATGATGTCGGCCATGTGATCCCACCAGCGCCGCATTATCGGGTGCGAGGGAAGACTGTCCCGATCATTGTCCTCGGCGAGCTTCAGGGTCGCGAACAGAGCATTGCTCTCCGGATCGAGGAAGATCGAATAGTCGCTGATCCCGGCGCCGCGCAGCAGATCGGCGAGCTCGGGCCAGATCGCGTCGTGCCGGCGGCGATATTCCTCGGCCATGCCGGGCTTCAGCTGCATGCGAAAGGCGTGGGTCTCCACGTCCCTCTCCTCCTCGTCTCGTTGTTCCGCTTTATGCCTGCTTCGCGCGCGATTGAATAGCCATATTCTGAAACTCCATCCCGTAATGTGGGATCAAACCTTTTGCCGGCCGAGCCAATCCTGGAACAGCTCCGGCCAGAATCGGCCCGGACCGCTCGGGTCACCGGGCGCGCCGAAGCCATGGCCGCCGAAGTCGAAGATGTGGATGGCACTCGGCACCTTTCGGCGGCGCAGCGCCGCGAACATCATCATGCTGTTCTCGACCGGCACGGTGCGATCGTCGGCCGCGGCCGCGAGGAAGGTCGGCGGCATGTCGGCGGGCACGTTCTGCTCCAGCGACCAGCGGCGGATGCGCTCGGCGTCCGGATCCCGGCCGATCAGGTTTCGCCGTGAGGGGCCATGCGCATAGGGATCGGCCATGGTGATCACCGGGAAGAACAGGCCGGCGAAGGCGGGGCGGGCAGGGCGCGCGTCGTCGGCGTCGATCGGCTCGTAGCTGCGCTCGGCGAAGCGGCTGGCGAGGCTGCCGGCGACATGCCCCCCGGCCGAAAAGCCGATCGTGCCGACCCTTGTGCCTTCGCCCGCCTCGCGCGCGAGCAGGCGGAAGGCGCGCTGCGCGTCCTGGAACGGCGCGTCGGGGCCCGCGGCCCAGCCGTCGTAGGGGAGGCGGTAAAGCAGGGCGCCGACCAGGAAGCCGCGGCCGGCGAGGAAATGGGCGAGGCCGCCGCCGTCGGGGGAAGTCGCGATCCGCTCGTAGCCGCCGCCCGGCGCCATCAGCAAAGCGAAGCCGTTCGGCCGCTCCGGCCGGATCAGCGTCAGCGTCGGCTCGGTGATGCCGTAGAAGGCGAGGTCGTCCGGCCCCGACGTCTTCGACCGCGGTACCGCGCGTTGGGTCACCGTCACGCGCTCGCCGCCCGGCGCGCGTCCCGGCCACAGCCGGATGATTCGATAGGGGCGGCGCGCCGAGGCAGCCTCCTGGCCAAGTGCGGGGGCGCCGAGGCCGGCGGCGAGCCCGCCGATCAGCAGGGTGCGGCGGTCGACCATGTTCAATTCCCGTCCGGCCTGATGGTGCTGCGCGCGCCGCTCGCCGGAAGGGCGAAGCGCTCGGGCGGCGGCGGCTGCGACGGATCGAAGCTCCGCGCCTCGGGCAGGAGGTGCGCGGCCGGCGGGCGATCGATCCGCGCCAGCTCCGACGCGACGATATGCGCGAGCTGGTACGCGCCGTAATTATTGTGGTGGGTCTTGTCCTTGCCGCCGTCGTTGAAGGCGAGCGGCGCCCGCGCAGGTCCGAGCGCCTGGTAGAGGGCGATCGATGCAGCGTGGAGGTCTATCAACCCGACCCCTTCGCTGCGCGCGAGCGCGCGAACCGCGTCGGGATAGGCGCCGTGGCTCGGCACGATCGTTCCCGCAGCATCGAAATTGCGCCGCTCGGGCGAGGTGACCAGGATCGGGGTCGCGCCGCGCTGCCGCGCCTCGGCGACGAAGGTCCGCAGATAGGCGGGAAAGGTATTCACCGGGTCCGCATAGGTTTGCGGCCACTGCTTCTTCTGGTCGTTGTGACCGAACTGGATCAGCAGCCAGTCGCCGTGCTTCATCCGCGACAGCATCTTGGCGAGCCGCAGCTCGGCGATGAACGATTTCATCGTCTCGCCCGATTCCGCATGGTTGGCGACCGCCGCGGTCGGGCCGACGAAGCGGGTCAGCATCTGGCCCCAACTCGCCGCCGGCTCGGCATTCTGATCGGTGACCGTCGAGTCGCCCGCCAGGTAGATGGTCGGCACGTCCACCGGTGCGATCTCCACCGCGGTCACCTGGGGCGCGGCGCCGAGGAACTCGAGGGTCAGTCGGTCATCCCAGGTGGCGCTGCCTTTCTCGCGCGGCTTGAGCTGCACCGCGGTGCCGCCCGGCGCATTCTCCGGCGGGGCCTCGAGCAGGGCGGTGCGGACGTTGACGACGAAGCTGCGGGTGGCGCTGCGGCGGGCTGGCGTCCTCAGATTCTCGAGCATCAGCCGCCGCGCCTCGGCCTTGACCGTGGTTGCCGAGGGCGCGCGGCCGCCGCCGAAGCGCAGCGTCACCCGGTAATTTCCCTCCGGCAGCTTGACCGAGAAGCGGTGCGCATCCTCCCAGCCATAGCCGCGCGCCTCGTCATAGGCGGTACCGGCGGGGGCGGGTACGAAGCCTTCCGCTTTCCCCGCGATGGCGAAACGGAGCGGCGCGGGGGCGTCCGGCGCCGCGGAGAGAGCGGCCATGGCCAGTGCCGCCGCGATCACGCGGCGCCGCCGAGATCATGCACGATCGAACGGTCGATATCGGCGATCCGGGTGGTCCCGGTCAGCGCCATCGCGACGTTCATCTCGGCCCTGACCAGGGAGAGCATATGGCTGATCGCCCGCTCGCCGCCGGCAGCCAGGGCATAGGCCCAGGCGCGGCCGAGCAGCACGCCGTCGGCGCCGAGCGCCAGCATCCGCACGACGTCGAGCCCGGAGCGGATGCCGCCGTCGGCAAGGATGGTCAGCCGCCCCGCCACCGCATCGGCGATCGGCGGCAGCGCCCGGGCGCTGGACAGGGTGCCGTCGAGTTGGCGGCCGCCATGGTTGGAGACGACGATTCCGTCGGCGCCGTGCTCGAAGGCGAGGCGGGCGTCGTCGGCGTCGAGAATCCCCTTGATCACGATCGAGCCTTTCCACTGCGAGCGGATCCAGGCGATATCGTCCCAGCCGACGTTCGGCTCGAAATTGTCGCGCATCCAGGCGAAGAAATCCTCGAGACCGGTGTTCGGCCCGAGCACCGGCGCAACGTTGCCGAGCGCGTGCGGCCGGCCGTGCACGCCGACGTCCCAAGCCCAGCGCGGCCGCAGCATCGCCTGGCCTACGCGACGCAGCGCGCCCTTCAGCCCCGGCGCGCCGGCGAGGCCCGAGCGATAGTCGCGGTAGCGCGATCCGGGCACGGGCATGTCGACGGTGAACATCAGGGTCGGGCAGCCGATCGCCGCCGCCTCGGCGAGCAGATCGGTCATGAAGCCGCGATCACGGATCATGTAGAGCTGGAACCAGAAGGGCCTGGTTGCCGCGCTCGCCACCTCGGCGAGGGGGCAGGCGGAAACGGTGGAGAGGGTGAACGGAATTCCGGCGCGTTCGGCGGCGCGCACCGCCTGGCGCTCGCCGCGTCTGGCGTTCATCCCGGCGAGGCCGATCGGCGCCAGCGCCACCGGCATGGCGAGGTCCTGGCCGAACAGGCAGGTCGAGAGGTCGATGGCTGAGACGTCGCGCAGCACGCGCTGGCGCAGCGCCACCGCCTCGAGGTCGGCGATGTTCCGCCGCAAGGTGACTTCGGCATAGGAGCCGCCGTCGATATATTCGAACAGGAATTTGGGCAGACGCGCGCGGGCGAGCTCGCGATAGTCGATGACGGATGCGGCCTTCACCCTCTCCCCCCTCTCCACTCTTCGGACAGGCCCGTCGAATCACGGGGCGTTCGGCCGTTATCTCACAATCTGGAACATTGCTCCAGATATTGAGATTGTCTGCCGTAGCCGTCCTGGAGCGCGCGGAAAAAATTTGTCGCGCCCGTGTCGATTCGGCCAGGACATATTCGTCCGTGTAGGGCGGCCGCTGCGGCCGGCAATCAGGGAGAGAAAAGATGCGCGTAGTCGTGTTCGTCAAGGCGACCGAGGACAGCGAGGCGGGGATGATGCCGTCCTCCGATCTGCTCGAGGCCATGGGCCGGTACAATGAGGAACTGGTCAATGCCGGCATCATGGTCGGCGGCGACGGCCTCAAGCCTTCGTCCCAGGCCAAGAGGATCGCGTTCGACGGCCCGAGCCGCACCGTGATCGACGGTCCGTTCGCCGAGACGCGCGAGCTCGTCGCCGGTTACTGGCTGTGGGAGGTCAGGGACATGGACGAGGCGATCGCCTGGGCCAAGCGCTGCCCGAACCCGATGCCCGGCCCGAGCGAGCTCGAGATCCGGCCGGTCTACGAGCTGGCCGATTTCGGCGAGGCGGTGACCGAGGAGGGCGCAGCGATCCACGGACGCGTCGCCGACAGGCTCGCCGGCGCCTAGGCTGCGGCGGCGTGCCGCCCGCTTGCCTTGCCCGCGCGCGTCGCGGACAAGGCGGGAATGGCGGCGGACATGGCGGCGGACGAGGCGCAAAGGGCGGTCGAGGCGGTCTTCCGGATCGAGCGGAGCAGGCTGATCGGCCGACTCGCCCGCATGGTGCGGGACCTCGATCTTGCCGAGGAGCTCGCCCAGGATGCTCTTCTCGTCGCGCTGGCGCGGTGGCCCGAGAGCGGCGTGCCGGACAATCCGCTCGCCTGGCTCACCACCGTCGCCAGGCGCGGCGCGCTCGACAGGTTGCGCCGCGACCGGATGCAGGCGCGAAAGCACGACACCATCGCCCGAGAAGCTGCCAGCGAGGACGATCGCAGCATCGAGGAAATCGAGGCGGCGATGGACGACGAACTCGGCGACGAATTGCTCGGCCTGATCTTCGCCGCCTGCCATCCGATCGTCTCGCCAGACGCCCGTGCGGCGCTCACCCTCCGGCTGGTCGGCGGCCTCACCACCGACGAAATCGCCCGCGCTTTCCTGGCGAGCGAGCCGACGATCGCGCAGCGCATCGTCCGCGCCAAGCGCACGATCGCCGCCGCCGGCCTGGCCTTCGAGGTGCCGCGGGGCGCGGCGCGTCAGGCACGGCTCGCCTCGGTGCTGCAGGTCGTCTATTTGATCTTCAACGAAGGTTATTCGGCGACCGCTGGCGAGGATCTGACCCGGCCTTCGCTCTGCGCCGAGGCGCAGCGCCTCGGCCGGATCCTGGCCGCGTTCTTGCCCCAGGAGTCCGAGGTGCACGGTCTCCTCGCGCTGGTTGAGATCCAGGCCTCGCGCCTCGCCGCGCGGACCAACGCCGATGGCGCCTTGATCCCGCTCACCGAGCAGAACCGCGCGCGCTGGGACCGGCACCTGATCGGTCGCGGCCTCGCCGCGCTCGCCCGCGCGGAGGCGCTCGGCGGCTGCGAAGGCCCCTACGCGCTGCAGGCTGCGCTGGCCGCCTGCCACGCCCGGGCGAAGCACGTGGAGGAGACCGATTGGGCGCGGATCGCCGGCCTTTACGATCGCCTTCAGGCGGTGATGCCCTCGCCGGTGGTCGCGCTCAATCGGGCGATCGCGCACGGTATGGCGTTCGGCCCGGAGGTCGGGCTGCGGCTAATCGAGGCGATCGCGCCCTCGCCGGCCCTGCGCGATTATGCGCCGCTTCCCGCCGCCCGCGGTGACGCTCTGTTCCGCCTCGGCCGGCACGCGGAGGCGCGATGCGCTTTCGAGGCGGCCGCGTCGCTCACCCGCAACACACGCGAAAAGGCCTTCCTGCTCGCCCGCGCCGCCGCCTGCGCTTGACCGTCGAGGCCGCCGATCACTTCCCGTTCAGACGGGAGCGTGCAATCGCCGACGCATGATCGTTTCCCGCCGTCACGTCCTGCAAGCCGGCGCGGCCGCCGCGCCCGTCCTGCTGCCCGCGCTCGCCGTCGCCGCCGAGCTCGATCGCCTCACCCCCGAGATGTTCGGCGCCAAAGGCGATGGAGTCGCCAACGATAGCGCCGCCTTCGGCCGCCTCGCCGCGGCGGTCAACGCTCGCGGCGGAGGCACGATCGTCTTCGGCGCAGGACGCACCTATCTGGTTGGAGCCCAGATCCCGGCGATCGCCCCCGGCGCGCAATATGCCTTCGCGCCGGTCGAGCTGCTCGCCTTCGAGAAATGCACCCGGCCCCTGGTCCTCAGGGGCAATGGCGCGCGGATCAAATGCGCACCGAATCTGCGTTACGGCACCTTCGATCGCGCCGGCCGGCCGACCCGCAATTCCATGCCCTATGTCGGCGCCGGCGAGCTCGCGACGCCGTACCGGCACATGATCCGGATTGAGCGCTGCAGCGGCCCGATCGAGGTGAGCGACCTCGAGCTCGACGGCAGCCTGGGTGCCCTCCAGATCGGCGGCGAATATGGCGATACCGGGCGGCAGATCCCGGCGATCGGCCTCGCCTTGTTCGACAATCCGGGGTCCGAGTCGATCCGCAACGTCTACACCCACCATCACGGCCAGGACGGCCTCTACATCGACGGAGTCGTCGACGGGCCCGCGACGGCGCGGCGGATCACCAACGTCCGCTCCGAATATAACGGCCGGCAGGGCTGCAGCATCGTCGGCGGCCGCGGCTATGTCTTCGAGGACTGCCGGTTCAACCACACCGGCAAGAGCGCGGTGGTGAGCGCGCCGGGCGCCGGCGTCGACATCGAGGCGGAAGCGAAGATCAACCGCGACTTCCGCTTCATCAACTGCGAGTTCGCCAACAATGCCGGCTGCGGCTTGGTCGCCGACAGCGGAGATTCGGAAGGGGCGGTGTTCGAACGCTGCACCTTCATCGGATCGTCGAACTGGGCGGTGTGGCCGAAGAAGCCGCGCTTCCGCTTCCACGATTGCACGATCGTCGGCCAAGTCGTGCAATGCCATGGCGATCCAGACCTGTCCCGCGCCACCCAGTTTCACAATTGCCGCTTCCGCGACGATCCGAAGCTCTCGCCGACCGGAAAGCTCTGGGCCTCGGGCGGCGCCAACGCCTGCGCCGATCTCGGCGCCAACAGCACCAACATCGCTTTCATCGGCTGCGATTTCGCGCTGACCCACGAATTGGTCCTGCCGTGGAGCTGGCACGCTCTCTACCGCGACTGCCGGATGAGCCAAAGGTCGAAGCAGCAGGCTTATCCGAAGGGCACCTATTCAGGGCGCAACGTGATCAACGCCAATGTCGATCTCTACGGCACAAAGTTCCTCGGCCCGACGATCCTCAACGGCACCGAGGTCCCGAGGAGCTGACACGGGTAAAGCAGGGCACCGGCGGCGATTTGAATTCTTCTGCGAAGTGTCTGGGAGCGCGCCTTCGCTGAAGCTTCAGCGCTGATGGCGTTGAGCGGCATCCCACCCCAGACCTTTGCAGTGCGATTACCCGGTGATCTGCGGGGAGCAGCGGTAAAGTGGCCATTCCGGCACATAGCGAACGCCACGTCGCCGCAAAATCACCCCGCTCGCGACGCCAGGCGAAGACACGAACCCCTGGAGAGCGCACCCGGCCTCGTCAGGGTGCGATGGTGCGAATGTCGAAGCCTTGATGGGGCCGCAGCAACCCGAGGTAGGTCACCGGGAACGGCTTGGTCAGCGCATATTGCAAGGCGCCGGTGCCGACCCGATACCCCGCCGCGTCCTTGATCTGCCCCTCGGGCAGCCTCAGCCCGTCGGGCAAGGTCGTGTAGCCGCGGACGACGAACTCGTTCTCCAAGGGAATGCGAGCCAGGCGGTAGATCATCGCACCTTGCGCGAGATCGGTCTCGCGCAGGCCGAACGTGCGCGAGATCTCGCTGGGGGTCTGACCCGCCACCGATTGCATGAAGCCGAAATAGCCTCTCAGCTCCTCCTGAACAGGGCCGATGTTGGTCACCTTGATCAGGTTCTTCGCGCCCCATTCGGCGAAGCGCTTCAGCGCGGCATCGATGGCGATGCGGCTGCCCTGGATGGTGCGTTCGTCCATTTCCCCCCTTGGTCGCCGCTGCGTCCGGCGCATTGCTGCTGTCCCGCCGTCGCCGGTCGCCGGCGCCAGGTGCCGGTCAGCCCGGAGTCTGCTCGCGCAGCTTCGACACCGTCCGGTGCTCGAACCGGCTTATTGCTTGACGATCTCGACGCGGCGATTGCCTGGGTTGGCGGCCGATTGACCGTCGAGCGGGCGGTTGAAGCCATATCCGACCGCTTTGAGCTTCGCAGCCGGGACGCCCTGCGCGACCAGATAGCTGACCACGGTCTGGGCACGCCGCCGCGAGAGATCCTGGTTGTGGGCGCGCGATCCGCTCGAGTCGGTGTGTCCTTCGATCACGAACCGCCCAGGCGCGCTGGCGGATTCCTTCAGCACCTTGGCGAAGACGTCGGCCTGTGCGGTCGCGGCGGGCGTGAGTTGGGCGGACTCGAGCTCGAAGTTCAAGCGCATGTTGAGCGACTGACGGTTCGTCGCGATTGCGGGCCGAACCCGGTCGTTCCGGGCGGTCCGGATCGGCTTGCGCGGCTTTGGCGCCTGCGTGGTACCGGTCGGCTGGACCGGCGTCGCCTGCGGCGTGCTCCGCTTCTTGCTGTTGAGGTTGGCGACCGACCAATCCTTCTCCTCGCCGACCTTGCAGACGCCGGTGACGAAGCAGCGCGCTTCCTCCTCCGACACGGCGGGTTGCTGGGCGAAGGCGGATCCTGCGGCAACGCCGCTGACGGCAACAAAGGCAAGGAAGAGAGTCTTCATAGGTCACCCGCTGAGAGAAAGTGTGAACGACTCGTTTAAATTCACGATAAATCCAAAGCTTTGACCTCGCAACTGCCGTCAAACCAAAGAATTGACCGGGGCCCGCCAGCCCCGGAAGGCCTGCGCCGGGACTTGTTTCGCTTCCGTCTTCTCTCGGTACCATGAGACCCGCGCTTGTCGCGGACGCTGCTTTGGTCCAGCATCGGCCGGTCAGGGGAGCGGGGGCGCGGATGGAAGCGAAACTGGCGAGACCCGCAGGGGCGGCTTTCATCCTGATCGTCGCGATCGCAGCGGCGGCGGCGATCATTCACTTCGTGCAACTCGGCTTCTTGCGGGCGATCGAGACGCCGCCAATGATGGAATGGGACCCGGTGGTTCAGGAGTCCCTGTTCACATTATTGTTGTTCGCCCTGGTCGCCGCCGTCGCGATAGCCGGGATTCGTCTCTGCCGGCTGGCGATCCGGGCCGGCCCGGGGTGGCCGACCGCGGCCGTGGCGGGCGTCGCTGTCGGAATCTCCGGGGTCGCTGTCGCGCTCGGTCTCTCGGCGCTCGCCGGCGTCATACGTCCCGGAGACGGTGCCGGCGCCGGCTGGCTGCTGCTCGCCGGCACCGTCGTGACGCTCGTCCAGACCGGCTCGGAAGAGCTCTATTTCCGCGGGTGGCTGCAGCCGACGCTGCAGGCCGGTTGGGGGCGCTGGCCGGGCCTCGCCGGCCAGGCCCTCGGCTTCGCCCTGCTTCACTTCGTCGCCGGCCTGTTCGACCCGCTCAGCCTGCTCAACCTCCTGCTCGCCGGCCTCTGGCTCGGGCTGCTGGCCGAGCGCTCCGGCGGGCTCGTCCTGCCGATCGCCGCGCATTTCGGCTGGAACTGGGGTGAGACGTTGCTGTTCGGCGCGACTCCCAATCCGGGCGTCGGGAGCTTCGGCGCGATTCTCGACTGGGACCTCGTCGGCCCGCCCGCCTGGGGCGGGAGCGAGGCGGGGCTGAACGCCAGCCTGTCGGTCACCTTCGTGCTGGCCGCGCTGGTGATCGCCACCGCGAGCTGGGGCGGACGGGTCAGTCCGATCCCGCGGCGCGGCTGACGTCGATCCGGTCGCGGACCCGCTCGAAGGCGATCAGCTGGCTGCCCGAGAGGGTCCGTCCGCTTTCGGTCTTGATGCTGAGCGGATCGACCTTCTCGCCGTCGATGTGCACCTCGTAGTGGAGATGCGGGCCGGTCGAGCGGCCGGTGGTGCCGACCTCGCCGATCTGCTGGCCCTGCGCCACCCGCGTGCCGGCGGTGATCCCGGGCGCAAAGCGATTGAGGTGGAGGTAGAGCGTGTACCAGCCATTGTCGTGATGGAGCCGTATGAAGTTGCCGTTGGCGCCTTTCGGGCCGGCGAAGTCGACGACCCCGTTCCCGGAAGCGTAGATCGGCGTGCCGGTCGGCGCCGCGAAATCGATGCCGCCATGCAGCTTGCGGAAGCCGAGGATCGGATGGAGGCGATAGCCGAACTTCGAGGACACGCGGGCGCCGTCGACCGGGGTGCGCATCAGTGCCCGGACGATGCTCCGGCCGCTGGCATCGAACCATTCGCCTTCGCCGCCATCGGGCGCGAAGCGGTAGACGGCCGCGGACTTGGCGGCGGTGGTCAGCGACGCATAAACCAGGTTCGGTGCGCCGAACCGCTCGCCGACGGCATTCACCTCCTGCTCGTAGGCGATCTCGAATGCGTCGCCGGCCGCCACCTCGCGCTGGAAGTCGAAGTCGAAGGCGAGCGCCTTGGCGAACACCGGAATGACGCTGTTGGGCACGCCGACCGCGACGGCCGAGGTGTAGAAGCTGTCGCCATCCATCGTCCCGGCATGGACCATCGTCCGTCGGCGCAGCTGCGGCGCCACCCGGGCGACGGTGAGCGCGCCCGTGTCCGCGCGGGTCACGACCACTCCGGAGCTGTCGCGGTTCGATGCCTCGAGCCGGGCAAGCTGCACGCCGCCGCCGGCGATCGGCACCAGCGTCAGCGACGCCCGGATTTCGCCGGCCGGGCTCAGCCCCGGCGCAGCCGCGCGCGCGATCTCGGCGGCCAGCGCGGCATCGAGCCCTGACGAGGCGAGGGCGGCGGCGAGATCGTCGGCGCGCGACAGCGTGATCGTGCGGCGGATCTGACCGGGCGTGGCGGCCTGCGCCGGGGGGGCGTCCGGGCCCCCGTCCGCGATGGGCGGCGTTGTCGCCGGCAGCGGCGCTTCGGGCGCCGCCAGCCACGCCGTCGCGGCGCCGGCGAGTAGGACGCCGAGGGCCGCGGCGAAGCCCGCGAGCCGACGGGGCGCATGCCGCCGGAACGAAGCCGGCGCCCCCGGCGAGGGCGTCCAGGCGGCCATCCAGCGCCGCGGATCGTAGGAGTCGACGAATTCACTTCGCATCCACTTGCCCCCTCGCCGCAAGCGCGTGCATCATCGGGCCGAAATGACTGCAGGGACCGCAGTCATGGCGGCGCGTCCTGCCTCGACGCTACACGGCGACGACCCGCGGATGAAGGGGAAAGCGAATGATTCCGCTCAAGACCGAGTGGCACGCGCTGACCGACGTTGGGGCCGTCCGCAAGCTCAACGAGGATCGCTATCTCGCCTCCGACGCGCTCGGCCTGTGGGCCGTCGCCGACGGCATGGGCGGCATGGCGCACGGGGACTGGGCGGCGGCGACGGCGATCGAGGCGCTCGGCGGCCTGCAGCGGTGCGATGGCCTCGAGGAGACGCTCGCCAGCGTGGCGTCCGCACTGCGGGGCGCCAACGAGCAGCTTCTTGCCGAAGCGGAGCTGCGCGGCCAGCAGCTGGGGACGACCGCGGTCGTGCTCGCCATCCGCGACCTGCAATACGGCCTCCTCTGGGTCGGCGACAGCCGCGCCTATCTGATCCGCGATGGCCAGCTCCGCCGCCTGACGCGGGACCACAGCCAGGTGCAGGAGCTGGTCGACCGCGGCCTGCTCGACGCCGACGGCGCTGCGCGCCACCCGCTCCGCAACGTTCTGACGCGGGCGCTCGGCGTCTCGACGCCGCTCGAGCTCGACCGGATCGAAGGGCGGCTCGAACCGGACGACCTGCTTCTGTTGTGCAGCGACGGCCTGCACGGCGTCGTCGACGATGCCGAGATGCAGACGATTCTAGATCGCGAGCGGCTCGACGAGGCCCTTCCGACGCTGGTTCGGCGCTGCCACGAACTCGGCGCGCCGGACAACATCACCGTCATTGCCATCTCGGTATCCGAGTCTACGCTGATCCAGTTCGCAGCCATCGACGCGGGGGTCGGGATTTGAGCGAAGGGGAGGACGACAAGACGGTCTTCCGGCCGTCGGGGCAGGGCGAGCCGCCAGCTCCGCCGCCGGACGCCACGATCATTTCACCGCGCGGTCAGACGCCGACCCCCACCGCCGTCCCGACCCCGCCGCGCTCCAGCGCGGGCGTGCAGGTCGGCGACGTCCTCAATCATATCTTCGAGGTCAAGAGGTTCATCGCGCGTGGCGGGATGGGCGAGGTCTTCGAGGGGATCAACATCAACAGCGACGAGCGGGTCGCGATCAAGGTCATCCTGCCGGCGCTCGCCGCCGATCCGAACGTCACCGCGATGTTCCGCAAGGAGGCGCAGACGCTGGTGCGGCTGTCGCATCCGGCGCTGGTCCAGTACCGCGTGCTCGCGCAGGAGCCGCAACTCGGCATCTTCTACATCGTCACCGAATTCATCGACGGCGTCGATCTGTCGTCGGTGCTCGGCAAGATCAGCCCGACCCAGGAGGATCTGATCGGCCTCACCCGGCGCCTGGCCGAGGGCCTGCGCGCTGCCCATGCGCTTGGCGCGATCCACCGCGACATTGCGCCCGACAATGTCCTGCTCGAGGGCGGACGGCTCGAGCGGGCGCGGATCGTCGACTTCGGCATCGCCAAGGACGTCGATCCGGGGTCGAAGACGATCATCGGCGACGGCTTCGCCGGCAAGCTCGGCTATGTGGCGCCGGAACAGCTCGGTGATTTCGGCCGCAATGTCGGTCCCTGGACGGACGTCTATAGCCTCGGCCTCGTCATCCTCGCCGTGGCCAACGGCCGCGGCGTTGACATGGGCGCGTCCTTCGCCGACGCGATCGACAGGCGCCGCAAGGGGGTCGACACGAGCGTGGCGCCGCCGCTGATCCGCGCGATCCTGGCGAGGATGCTCGTCGCCGATCCATCGAAGCGTTTCCAGTCGATGGACGAGGTCCTCGCCGCCGTCCAGCGGGCGGAGGCGAGCGCGCAGGCATCGGCGCGCCCGCGCCGCCTTCCCGCACTCCCGAACGCCTCGAACATGGCCGGACGGCTGAAGGACGTCCCGCGCCCTCTATTGCTCGGCGGCGCCGGTGCGGCGGCATTGCTCCTGGCCGGGCTGGGCTGGGTCGCGTTCGGCGGCGATGACGGGCGCGCGCCTCCCGCCGCGCCGGTTGCCGGACCGACGGCCGCGGCGCCCGCTGCGCCGCGCCCTGCCTCACCGGCGGACGTCCGAGGCGCCCTCGAAGCGGCGCTGCCGCAGGTTCCCTGCACCTGGATGACGCTGATCCGGGCCGACCAGGGCGAAAGCGGGGTCTCGCTCGGCTTCGCCGGCGTCGCGGGCCGTCCCGCCGACGCCGAGGCGGCGATCTTCAAGGCGGTGAGCGGCACCGGCGCCTCGGTGGCGGCGTCCGACCTGTCGGCGGTCGCCCCGGTCGACACTTCGTTCTGCGGCGCGCTGGACGCCGTCCGGCCGATCCGATCGACCGCCGCTCCGCGCATGTCGATCTCGCAGCCGAGCTATGAGATCGCGCCGTTTCCGAACGGCGACTACGAAGGCGAGACGGGTGCGCGCGTGGTGATCGATTTCGCGCTGAACGGCCTCCCTGGCGAGTTCGCGCTGTACGGGATCGATGAGGACGGCAAGGGCAACGCCATCTTCCCTTCGCGCGCGGCCTTCATGAGCCACGTTGAGACGAGAAACATTCAGCCGCTCGATGGCCACGATCGATATCGGATCACGATCGATGCGCAGCGCGGCACCGGCTGGGGAGGCCTGCTGCTGCTGACCGGGCGCGGCGGCTTCGATCCGGACCTGCTCGCCAACAGCGGCTCACCCGCTTGGCAGGACCGCTTTGCCGAGCGCGCCGCGGCGAACGGCTGGAAAGCCGAGATGATCTGGGTCAAGTTCGTCGACGAACTGCCCAACTGAAGCACCCTGGCGGGCTATTCCTTCGACAGCCGATCGTAAGCGCCGGCCAGAGCCGCGGCGAAGACATCGACGAAGCCGTCCGCGCCGGCGAACGCCTTTTCGTAAGCGCGCCAGGCCGCGGCATCGTCGCGAGCGCGCAGCTTGATCGCCTCGGGCGCGAACTGATCCAGCGCCGCGGAAAAGGCGTCCTGCATCGCCTGCAGGGTCGCCCGCTGGTGGCGGTCGAGCTCGCGGCAGGCGTCGGCCGCCATCTCGGCGGCGGCGCTCGGCGGGGCCGAGAGCAGGGCCTCGAGCGGGGCGGCTTCGCCGGTCTTGAGAGGATTGGCCGACGGCGGCTCGGCCGGCAGGCGCAGCTCGCGGCGGGCCTTGCGACGGTCCGCCAGCATCGCCGCAAGGCCCGTGGTGGTCGCGCGCAACGCCGATCCCGCAGCCGCGAGGATCGCTTCATCATCGGCCTGGATCGCGCCGCGATCGATCCCCGCGGCCCGCAGCAGAAGCGTGACGGCCCCCGTGGCCTGCGCCGGCGGCGCCGCCGAGGCGGCGGGGGCGCGCGCGGCGGCGCTGCCGCGGCCCCAATCCTGGAGGTTGATGCCGGTCGTCGCGCCGGGCGGGACGGACGGCTGGGTGTCGGCGCCGGTGTCGATCGCGACCGCGATCTCGACGAGGCCGATCCCCAGCACGTCGCCGTGCTGGAGCGCCGCCGTGCCTGGGATCCTCTGCCCGTTCAGCGTCGTTCCGTTGGTGCTGCTGTCCTGGACCTGCCAAGCGGGCCCATTGCCGACCAGGGTGCAATGGCGGGCCGAAACGAGCGCGTCGGGGATGACGAGATCGGCGGCGGCATCGCGACCGATGACGATCCGGCCCGTCGACCTGCGCAGAGGGGCGGGCAGGGGCATGGCTGCGTTGCCGGCGCCGCGGGGCGTGAGAATGACGGCCATTCGACCTCCAGGTTCCCGGTTGCCCTATTCCTACCGACCATTCAAAACTCCGCAACTGAACTCACCGCGGGCGGTGAGCGGCGGTGCCGGGGGGCGACATGACCGAGATCACCACGCGCTACGATCTTGTGGCCTATCCGGCAGGCCTGTTCCCGACGACCTTGCCCGATCACATGGCGGCGATCGCGCGGCTCCACGGCCTCGATGCCGCCGCCCCAGCGAAGGCCCGCGTTCTCGAGGTCGCCGGCGGCGACGGGGTCAACCTTATCGCCATGGCGGCCGCATGGCCCGACGCCCGATTCCACAGTTTCGATCTCTCGTCGGCCGCGGTGGGACGTGGCGCCACGCTGGTCGCGGCCGCCGGCCTCGACAATGTCCGGGTCGAGGTCGACGACCTGCTCGAGGTCGCTGACCGGCTCGACGGCCCGTACGATTATGTGATCGTGCATGGTCTCTATGCCTGGGTGCCGGAGCCGGTTCGCGAGGCGGCGCTGCGGCTGATCGGGCGGGTCCTGGCGCCCGAGGGCGTCGCGTTCGTCAGCTACAACGCCCAACCCGGCGGCCATCTGCGCAGCGCGATTCGCGACATGCTGCTCCACCATGTCGGCGACATCGCCGATCCGGTCGAGCGCGTCGGGGCGGCGCGCAAGGTGCTCGAGCAGTTCGTCGCGCCGCGAGAGGGCGACCGGCCGGTGGTCGCCGCGCTGCGGCAGATCGCCGAGCCGATGCTGCGCAAGAATGCCGGCTCGCTCTACCATGACGAGCTCAGCGACTGCTACGCCCCGCAGTCTCTGTCGCAGGTCGCCGCGGCGGCGGAGCAGCACGGGCTCGCCTTTCTCAACGATGCGGTCCCGTCGATGCTCTACGACGGTCTCCCGGGAAAGGATCTCGACGATGCCGCGGTCGTTCATGCCGCGCAGGCGGACGATTATGTCGCCGCCAGCTTCTTTCACCAGACTCTGCTCGTCCGTCCCGGCCGAGGGCCGTGCCGCCGGATCGTGTCGGCCAATGTCGCCGGACTGCTGGCATCGTCACAGGCGACGCGGACCGGCGAGGGCAGCTTCGCCGCTGGCGAGGACCGGTTCGAGATCGGCGACCCCCGGCTCGCCGACTTCATCGGCCTACTCGGCGAGGTCTGGCCGGCGCGCCTGCCGCTCGCCGGCTTCGCCGATTCGCTGGAACATTGCGAGGCGCTGGTCCAGCTCGCCCACAAGACGCTGATTGGCTTCCACGCCGTGCCCTATCCTGCCTGCCTGGACCCGGGCGAGCGGCCGCGCGCCAGCCCGCTCGCGCGCGCCCAGATCGCGAGCGGCGCCACCAACCTGTTTACCCTCGATCACCGCATGGTCGCGTTCGTGGAACCGGGGCCGCGCGCGTTCCTGAGCCTGCTCGATGGCACGCGCGACCGGGCGCAGATCGCGGCGGCCTGGGAACAGTCCGAGTTCGGCGGCCAGGTCTCGGTGGACGAGGCGCTCAGCCAGTTTGCACGAGCGGGGATGCTGATCGCCTGAGCGCGCTTTGCTGGCCGGTCGTGGCGGACGGGCAGGCGATCTTGACGAACGGATCGAGCACGAACGGATTGGTCCCGCCGAACGTCCGCACGCGGAAGTCGAACCGAGCACCGGCCTGGGTGAGGCTGCCTTCGCCGATCGCCGGTGACGCGCCGCTCTTGACGGCGGCCGCCTTCATCAGCCGGAACGCGGCCCATTGTCCCGGCCACGAGCGCACTTCGGGCGCCGTGCCGGTGGTGGCGAACTCGACCGAGGCCCCGCCCGGCCCCGGCCACTCGAACGTCACCGGGATCGGAGACTTGCCGTCGAACGTCAGCGTCTGGCCGTCGATCCGCAGCGTGACCGACGGCGCGCCGGCGAGGGCCACCGGCTCTACCTGGTAAGACAGGCGCGCCGAATGGGGATCGCCACCGAAGAAGATCCGGGTGACGAGGTTCGCCGCCTGAAGCGCGCGGACGTTCGCCTCGGTCAGGCCGACCTCAGTCGCGTTCGGCTTGGCCTGCCAGCTCTCCGTGCTGGTGTCGACATAGCCGGCGAGATCGTCGTTGACGAAGCGCGCGAACTGGCCCTGCGGCGCGAAGAAGCGTGCGAAGACGTCGAGCGGCAGCTCCGCCGCCGCGGCGGGGCGGACCGGAAACGCATGGGAGAGGAGTTGCAGGCACTGCTCGCCGAAGCTGGCGTTGATCGCGCCGCTCATCTGCGCGAGGCGCGCTCCGCCCAGGGCGACGCTCGCGTCGCTCGCCACCGCCTTGGCCCACAAGCCCGCCGGCGGTGGCATGGCGTTCGCCGATTGATCGAGCTGCAGGATCAGCGCCTTCGCTTCGAGGCTCTGCTGGGAGCCGGTCGCGCCGCCGCCGCCGGGCAGGACCGCGATGACGTTCAGCTTGTCGGCGAGCTGGCCCATTGTCGTCATCAGCGCGTCGACCGGGGCGTTCGACGGCGCGCCGCCCGCAGCCGCGGTTCCGACGAAGATGCGCAGCGGAACGAAGGCGTCGACGATGCTGCGGCGCGGATCGCCGCCGCCGGCGAACGCCGCACCGGCCGCACCGGCCGCGGTCTTGGCCGCGGCGCCGAGCACACCGCTCTGCGGCAGGACGGCGCTCGCCTGCGGTTTCGGCACGTTCTTCCCCGGTGTCAGATCGGTCGCCTTGGCGATGGCCCGCAGCAGCGGCGCGATCGGCGAGAGGGGACCGCTGCCGTCGCGCAGGCGCTGGACGTTGTCGGCCAGCGAGGTTACCGGGCGCGGCTTCAGCGAAGCGACATAGGTCTGCCAGCGGCTGAGGAACTCGGCGAAGTAGAGCCGCTCCAGGTCCTGGCGGAGGGCGCCGAGCTCGGCCGCGGAGAGGCGGGCGACGCCGGTGTCGCCGACCACCCAATTCTCCTCCTCGAGCAGCTTCGGACCGCTCGCGGCGATCGGCAGGAACGTCCGCTCGTAGCCGGCGCGGGTGAACAGGGCCGGCACTCCGGCGCCGGGCGCGAAGGCCCCCCCGCCGTCAAAGAAAAGCTCGGGACGCGGGCCGGCATTGTCGCGCGCGGTCCACATCGGCTCGCCCTTCTCGATCGCCCGGGTCTTCAGCCGCCCGTAGACGCGCACGGCGGGCGGCTGGGTACGCAGGATCGCCCGCGCCGTCTCGATGCGGGCGTCGTCGATGGCCACCGGCTTGAAATTGCCGTCGAACAGGGCCGCGGTATGCCTGGCGAGCTCGCCCGCCTCGCTCTCGGCGCCCGGCCCGCCGCGCGCCGTCCAGGCCGATTGCACCCAGGCGAGCACATGCTCGTCGAGGGTCGGACCGCGGCCGCCGAGGATCAGATAGGATTTGAGATCGTCATAGAGCGCGGCCGGGGCGGTGCCGTTCGCCGCGAGCCGCTCCTCGGCGAGGCCGACCAGGATCGGAGTCAGCCGGCGCTGGAGATCGCGGCCGTAGACGCCGCGCAGCTCGCGCCCGAGCCGGCCGCCCTGGCCGAGGCCGAGCCCGAAGTCGCCCGCTTCGGTCATGTCGTGGGTCGCCTTGCCGAGTACGCCGAGGGCGGCGAGGTCCTGCTCGACGCTGGTGCCCGCGGCCGCGCCCCCGGTGGCTTCGGAATAGGCCGACGCAGTCGCGTAGATACTGTGAATCAGCGCCATGTTGCGCGAATAGCCCCAGATCCACAGCCCGATGGCGAGCGTCAGCGCGACCCCGGCGGCAGCCACGCCGGCGATGTAACGCTGCCTCGTCCGCCGCTCCGCGGCGGGGTTCCGCCCGGCCATGCCCTGTTCCGGGATGACGAGATCGGAGAAGAAGCGCTTCAGGAAGAAGCTGCGGCCCTGGCCGACCGCCTGGGCCGAGGCGAGCGCAGGCAAGCCGGCGCCGAGCAGGATCCGGTCGACCGGGTTTCCGGTCTGCGTTCCCGACGCCAGATAGACCCCGCGGACCCGCGCCGGCTCATCGAACCGGCTACGTACGGCGAGCGCGGCAAGCAGCGTGGCGAGTGGGGCGCGCAGCGAGGCGAGCTGACCCGGAAAGCCCGCCATCTGCGCGCGCAGCGGCAGCTGCGGCTCGCTCTGCATCCGGTCGACGAGCCGCGACGAGACGCTCGTGACGAGCGCGTCGAATCCCCTGAGGACGGAGTCGCTGTCGGGGTTGGTGCCGGGCGCGGTCGCTCCGAACACCTGATCGGACTCGGCGTCGGTGCTGCGCGCGAAATACTCGCGGAAGCCGGAGAGCAGATCGGCCTTGGTGATCAGCACGTAGACCGGCAAGTCCTGGCCGAGCGTCTCGCGGATCTCGGCCAGCCGGGCGCGGATATTGCCCGCGTGCGCGGCCATCGCCGTCTTGTTGGCGAAATCGGGCGCGGGAATGGCGACGATGATGCCGTTGAGTGGCTGCAGCGGGCGGTGGCGCTTGAGCAGCTCGAGGAAGCTGCGCCAGCCCTCCGCGTCGGCCGCGGCGTCGATGTCCTGGGTCACGTAGCGGCCAGCGGTATCGATCAGCACCGCCTCGTCGGTGAACCACCAGTCGCAGTTCGGCGTGTTCGGCTGGCCGCGCAGGGCACGATACTCGCCGGCGACGGCGGTGGGGAAATCGAGGCCCGAGTTTAGGAGGGCGGTGGTCTTGCCGGCACCCGAAGGGCCGATGATCGCATACCAGGGCAGCTGGTAGACATAGGCGCGCTCGCTGCCGAGCCGCGCCGATTTCAGCATGTCGAGCGCTTCGACGAGCTTCGCCGCAATCTCGTCATGATCGGCCGGGGACCCCGGCTTCAGCGCCTCGATCATTGCCGCGTTGCGCCGCTGCGCGCGGCGGCGCGACCACAGCCAGGCGCCGGCGACGACGAGGGGAGGCAGCAGCGCGAAGAACAGGGCCGCCGGCCACCATTCGAACGGGCGGAAATCGCCGATTGAGACGAGCGGCCCCAGGAACCAGATCAGCAGGCCGAGCAATATCGCGCCGAGAGCCCGCCAGAACCAGCGGGAGCGGAGCAGAGCCTTCAGCTTTCCCATCGGTCGCTCCCCCTTCGCGCTAGCGCCAGGCAATGTCGTTGGCGACGCGGATCTCGACGCGCCGGTTCTCCCGCCGTCCGTCCGGGCTGCGGTTGTCGCCGATCGGCCGGGTCTGTCCGAAGCCGGTGGTGCTGATCCGATCGGGGTCCGTGAGGCCCGCGCCGGAGAGCTCCTCGGCGACGGCGTCCGCGCGCGCCTGCGAAAGCTCCTGGTTCGACGGGAAACGCAGCGATCGTATCGCCTGGTCGTCGGTATGCCCCTCGATGCGCATCGGCCCCCTGGACAGGTTGGCTGCCTCGGCGAGCCGGGCGAACGTGTCGGACCAGCCGCTCGACGGCTCCGCTTCGCCGGACGCGAACAATTCCTGGTTGCGCAGCCGGATCACGATCTCGTTGCCCTCGCGCAGCAGCTGCAAGCGGCCGCGACGCACGTCGGGCGCGAGGATGTCGCGGATCCGTGCATAGGTGGGGGTGGCGCTCTGCGCGGGCGGCGGGGCAGGGGCGACCTGCGAGCTGCCGACCGCCTGGTTGAGGGCGGCGATCGCCGCGTCGCCCTGGGCGCTGAGCCGGAAGAGGAGCGCCCCGAAGATCAGCAGCGCGAAGGCCGCCACGCCGGTCAGCACCGCCCACAGCGGAATTCGCGGCGCGTAGCGCCCCGCTCCGACCGGATGTCCGCGCCATTGGGGCGAAAGGTCCGCGGGCGGCGGTCCGCTGCGATTGGTGATCGTCGCGGCCAGCCGCGCGCGCCGCTGGTGCAGCAGCGACTCTCCGCGCGGCTCGAGCGCCGCCCGTCCCTCGAAGCCCAGTGAAAGGCATTGGTAGAGCAGCTCCATCAGCCGCGGCTCGCGATTGGGATCCTGCTCCATCCGCTCTGCGAACTGGAACATGCGGTCGCCGCCCTGGGTGTCGTTGTGATAGACGGCGAGCAGGCTCTGCTGCGACCACGGACTGTTGGCGCCCCAGGGCGTCGCCATCACCGCATCGTCGACGAACGCACACAGGATGTAATGGGCGAGCTGGAGCGACTTCTGCTCGAGCCCGAGCTTGCGAGCCCGGGCGCTGAACGCGTCCAGCTCCTGGATCACGAGCCGCCGCAGGCCGCCGAGATCGGGCCCGATCGGCATCAGCCGGATGCGGCTGGCGAGATGGATCAGGCGACCCGCGGCCGCGACGAGCGGCTCGGGTCCGTAGAGGTCAGGCTCGGCGCTGGCAAAGTCGATCCGCGGTGTGCCGCCGCTCTCCACCGCCGGCGACCCCGGGGCGGGAACGGGCGCGGGCGGAGCGCCGCCGCCCGGCGTACCCTGCCAGCTCGGCGGCGGAGTGGTCGGGAAGCCCTGGGGCGCGGCCCCCGGCGTGCGCGGGGGCGTTCCGCCGGGCCGGAACACCGTCCGATCATTGTCGTCGCCGTCGCTGCTTCCGCCGTTCATGTCTGCGCCCCCCGGATCGCCCACATTTCGAGTTCGAGACCCGGTATCTCGCCGGCGACGTGGAGCGCGACGGTGCCGGAGGCGCGGACTGCCTGCCACTCCTGGTGGCGCGTGTTGATGTTGAAATAGACCGTGCTGGCGCGGAACGGGATCTGGCGCGGCTCGGACGGCATCGGGTGGATCTCGACGCCCGGCAGCTGGCGCATGACGAGGTCGCGGATATGCTCGACCGAGCCGATCTTCGTCCGACGCGGCATGTTGGCGCGCAGCTGCTCGCTGTCGACCGCGCCGCGCACCGCCAGCACGAAAGAGCCGCTTGCGAACAGCGACGCGTCGGTGATCTGTCCAACCGAGATGCCGTAAGCGCGCTGCTCGAGCGGAATCGGCACCGCGCTCTGCTCGAACACGGCGCTGAGCGAGCGGCGGAGGTCCTGCATCACCGCGTCGAAGCAGGCGCGCTGGTCGCGGTGCGCGTAGAGCGGCATGTATTGCGGCCGGTTGCTGCTTGTCGTGAAGGTGGAGAGCTCGGCAGCAAGCGTGCAGAGCAGCCCGTAGAGGTCGGCCGGGTGCACCGAGGGCAGGGCGGCGACGTGCTTGAGCATCGCTTCGGCGCGGTTGACCGCAATCAGCATCAGGAAATCGGTGACGTCGGCAACGCCCTTCGCGCCGGGCGTGCCGAGACGGCCGGCGATCGCCTCGGCCCGCTGATGGACCATGCCTTCCAGCTCCGAGACGAAGCCGGTGAGGACCGGGCTGGCGGTGATCGTGACTCCGCACGGGATGAAGCCCTCGTCGAGCGCGACCGAATCGTCGGCCCGGCGCTCGATCACGCGTGCGATCGGAAGCGTGATGTAGCCGTCGAGGCCCTCGCCCTCGTGACGGAGCGAGAGCTGCAGACGGCCGACGTTGATCGGCACCCGGGACGCGCCGCCGTAGACGGTGTCCGCCGCCTCGAACTCGTCAGCCCGGAACCGGGTCTCGATGTGGCTGCCACCGTCCAGCCTGACGTCGGCGATCCCAGCACGCGCCTGCGGAATGCAGAGGTAGACGACGCTGTCGCGGGTATCGCGCAGCACCTCGAGCGGGAGCGGGGCGGCGGCATATTCCGGTACTCGAAAGGGCGTGCCGTCCTCGAAGACGCCGACACATTTGGTGATCGAGAGCTTGCCGGTTTTCAGCTGGCCCGCGTCGATCTGGAGCTCTGCCACGCCATAGCCGTGCGCGGCGAGCGGAGCGACGCGTCCCTCCAGCTGGGCGCCGACGAAGCGCTCGAACTGCTGGAAGTGCTGGGGGCGCAGGAACATCCCCTCGGACCAAACGGGCTTGTTCTCCCACGTCACTCGGCCAATCCTTTCCCCGCTGGCGGCGTCACCGGCCCGACTTCAGAAACTTCTCGTAACCCTCGCGAAAAGCGACGCTCATCACCCCGTTCGCGTTCGACACCGCATCCCGGCGAAGCGCCTCGAACACTGTTTGATACACAGTCCATCGATCGATGCCACGCCAGAACGAAAGATGCTTCTTCTCTCCCGCCTTCTCGATCAACTTGTCGATCTCGGCGGGGGACAGTCGGTCGAAAACGGCGGCCATGGCATGCTGCACGCCGGCCAGCATCGCCAGCTGGTGCTTTTTGATGTCCTCGAACGCGGTGCGCACGGTCTCCTCGGTCGACATGAACCCCGGGAGCGGTTCGCCGAGGAGGAATTTGGCCGCTTCGAGCGGCGGCAGGTGCTTGAGCGGATTGTTCTTGCCGATGCTGAGCTGGGTCCGCTCGACCCGGAACTCGTCCTTGAACGCGGCCCGGTCGTGGATCAGGTCCCAGAGGCCGAGCACGACCTGCCGATAGAGCACGCCGAGCCGGTACATGGCGTCGGAGGAGAGCCGGAGCTCGTCGGGGGAGAGGCCGGCTCCCTCGTAGAAAGCGTTCCAGGCTGCGTCCGGCGCGTCCGCTTGCGTCGTCGCGACAGGCGCGGCTGGAGGGGGGGGCGCGGACGCGCCGTCGGCGATTGCGTGCTCGACGGATGGCGGGAAGCCGGCCAGCGGATCGTTCGCGTCGGGCGAGAAAGCCGGCCGGTCGAACGGGTCGGCGCCCGGCGAAGCGGCGGGCGGCGTCTCCGGCGGGGGCGGCGGGAAGAGGGGCGCCGGGTGGGCCCCGCGGCCCCCGCCGGGCAAGGACGCTTCCGGCGCCGCCGAGAACGGATCCGGACGCGGAGCACCCGCGGCGAACGGATCGGCGTCGAACGGGTTCGCGGCGAACGGGTCCGAAGCGAACGGGTCGAGCGCGGAGGGACCAGATGCAGACTGGGACGCGGCGGGCGCTGCGGACGGATCCTGGGCCCGGCCACGCGGCGCGGGAGTCGCGGCCCAATCCTCTGGAATGGCGAAATCGGCCGGCGGCGGCAGCGGATCGGCCATGATCGGACGGGAGAAGGCCTCGCCGATCGGATCGCCGAAGCCGAAGTCGCTGATCCGCGAGGCCGGTTCCGGATTGGTCCGCGCGGGTGCGAGGAAGTCGTTCATCGCGTTGCCGAGGAACTCCTGGACCGCGGCGCTGGCCTGGCCGGCATCCCAGATCGGATCGATCGGCGTGTCGAACCACGAATCCGCCCGTGGCGGCGAGGGGCCGCCCGGCAGCGGCGGCGGTGCCGGAGTCGGCACCAGTCCGGCCGCGGCGGATTCGGTGGCGATGGTGATGACGAAGTCCCCGATCAGCAGCCGGTCGTTCGGCCGGATCGCCACGGGCGTGTTGGGGACGATCCGCTGGCCGGCGTGGTTCAGCGCGACGCCGTTGACGCTGCCGTCTACCACGTAGAGGTCGATGCCTTGCGCCGAGATCGTGCAATGCTCGCGCGAGACATAGCCCTGGGTGTCGGGCAGGACGAGATCGCACGTCTTGGCGCTTCGGCCGATCTTGACCTGGCCGGAATCGAGCTGCCGCCGATCGATGAAGCTGCCCGGCGGATCGGTCGCGCGCGAAAGCAGCAAAATCCACATCGTCGATATCAGGCCGCGGCGACGCGGCTGCGCAGCGCCGCCTGGGCCTGGCGGCCGTTCTCGCCCCGCATCAGGGCGATGCCGAGCGGCAACCAGTCGGTGAACGCAATGCGGTGGTTGAAGGCCGGATCGGAGGAAAGGAGAAGCAACGCGGTTCGGGACGCCACGCCGGCGAGATGCGGCGCCGGCGGCACCGGCTGCTGGCCGCGCGGCGCGAGCGACGGTCCTGCCCAATAAGCCGCCATCGCGACCCAGGCCGGGCCATTCTCGAGCCCGGCCGTCTCCGCTTTCTCGCCGGCATCCTCGGCATCGGCCGGGGCGACGCTCTGCACCCAGCGCTCCGCCGCTTCGACCGCCGCGCGATCAGCAGGCCGATGGTCGAGATCCGGCAGGATCCGCGCGGCCAGGCACGCCCACCAGACGGTCTGCCGGTGCGGCAGCACCATGACGAGGGCGTAGAGCGCGTCGCGCAGGTTGCCGGATTCGGCCAGCGACTGGACAAGCCGTTCCGGGCTGGTCGCCTCCGCCAGCCTGGCGAGGCCGGCGGCGCTCAGCTCCGCCTTGCTCTCCAGCTCGCCGCGCTGGAAGCGCAGGGGAATGGTGGCCGAGGCATTCATGTCAGTTGATCAAGACGATGCCGCCCTTGAGGGTCAGCATCGCATCCGCGGTCACGTCGGTCTTCGGCGCGTTGAGCTTGGCCATCGCGCCGCCCGACATCTCGAGCGAGACATCAGCCTTCACCTCGATCTTCGGCGCCTTGATCACGATACCCTGCATGGTCATCGTGATCGTCGAGGGGCCGACCTTCAGCTCGATCTCCTTCTTCGACTCGACCAGACTCTTGTCGATGATGGTCACCGTGCGGGTCTTGGTGATCTTGGTCTCCTGCTTGCCCTCCACGGTGACAGTGCGGTCGCGGGTCACGGTCAGCTTCTGGTCGCGCTCGACGGCGAGCGTCTGGTCGCGCTTCACCGTGCCCCAATCGTCCTGATCAATGACGCGCCGGTAGTCGCGGCCGGTATAGAGATAGATCTCCTCGGACCCCGGCTTGTCCTCGAAGCGGAATTCCTGGACGATCGATCCGTTCTTGTCCGTGACGGACCGCCAGCCCGTCTGCGTCGCCTTGCTGGTCGGATCGAAGGGATAGGGTTGGGACGGCGTGTACATCGTCCCGGCGATGAACGGCAGGTCGGGGTTGCCGTAGAGGAAGTCGATCACGACCCGCGTGCCCGCCCGCGGGAAGAATTGCGCGCCGTGGGTGCCGTGGGCCCATTGCTGCTGGACCGGCAGCCAGACGAACTTCTCGAGGCCCTGCGACGAATAGTCCCGGGCACCGGCGATCGCGACAGGCACCCGCCACTGATCGTCGATCTTGGCCTCGCCCTCGACGGTGTCGGTGCCCTGGACCACGCCGAGCAGGGGTCCCGGCGCCTTGCGCTCAGGCGCTCCCGCGACCGGCCGGAACACTTTGGCAGCGTCGATGCCGACGAAGCTGTTGCGATATCGTGCGGTGCCCGAACCCTCGATCATCCACGGATCGTAGGCCGAATGGGTCACCGAGGTGAGCACGACGCGACGCGGCGCCACGGCTGAACCGCCGGTAATCTCGAGCCGGCCGCCGGCCATCAGGCACGGTTCGCTCGAGCTGCCCTCGATCTGGTCCGCCGCCTGGGCATGCTCCTGTTCCTGCGCCGTGCTGCGCGGCTCGACGTCGCCGTCCGCCACGGCCTCGAAGCCGATCCGATCGTAGCTGTGGCTGTAGACGCCGCCCCAGCTCTCACCGGCCGTGCCGCTGCGCACGAACGGCTCGTCGAGCTTGTTGACGTTGAAGGAGAGATGCTGGTGGCTGCGCGGCGTGGCCTCGCACCGGCGGCCCAGCGCGTCGATCGCGCCGCTCGCCGAATTGGGCAGGAACTCGACCGCCCCGCAGGCGAGGTCGACATAATCGGCCGACTGGTTGGTGACGATCATCTTGTGGCGAAACGGCCCGGCCTGCCGCTCGTAGACGAAGAAGTACATGATCCCGTCCTGGGCGAGCAGGCGCGCCAGGAAGTCGATCTCGGTCTCGTCGTAGCGGACGGCGTAGCCGCGCACCGCCGGTGTCGGCGTCACGCCGACCCGCTTGACGAGCCCGCTGACGTCGGCCGTCATCGCGTCGAAGATGTCGAGGCTGCTCTTGTCCTGGATGAAATGCGTGGCCCGCCCGTAGCTCAGTGCAAAATAGGCGGGGCGGATCTGCACGACGACGCGGGTCATCTCGCCGCCATAGACACGGCGGACGCCGTAGATGCGGCCGGCGAACACCCGCTCGGTCCCGCTTTCCGGGCTGACGTCGAATTCCGCGAGCTTGCCGATCCAGCCGGAGACGTCCTCGTCCGCCGTCGTGATCAGCTCGAGCCGGTACTCGTAAGGCTCGGAGATGCCCTCCCGCCCTTCGAAGCTCAGCAGTGCATAGTCATCCAACGATGCGTCGGCGAGAGCGCGAAGATTGAGAAGGTGCTGACCCATGATGCCCCATGATTGCGCGCAATTCGGGCCGGCGCGGAGCGGTCACCCGGACCACTCTGCACCGGCACGGAGGCGTGATCAACCGACCTTGTTCTCCACGAGGCTGTAGATGAGGTGCGTGGGGCTGCCGGTCTGGGTGGCGTCGCGGCCGGTGAACGACCAGTCGAACTTGGTGAAGTTGAGCGACACCGATTCCGAGGGGAAATCGCCGCCCGACGACATGCTGAAGCCGGACACGATGACCTCCTCGAGCTCGAGCGTCGCATAAGCGACCGACTCGCCCTTGCTCGCCGCCACGAACGAGACGGTGGCCTTGCCGACCGGCTCGCCCTTGAGCAGCGCCTTGAACAGCAGCTCGGACGATTTGTCGGTGGTCTTGGTCGCGGTGATTTCGGAGACGCTGGGCTCGGAGGTGGTGCGGTCACCGCCGCGCGCGCTGGTGACGCCGAGGCCCGCGCCGAACTGGAAGCTGTTCAGCTCGATCTGGTCCTTGAAGTTCGAATCGGTCGAGCTGCCCTTCACGGAGTCTATTTTCAAGAAAATCGCCATCGCTACTTCCCTTCTCTGATCAGTGCGGCCGAAGCCGCGGCGCCTTGACACTCATTCCATGCACCGAAGTGCATGCGAACCTTCGATCACGCGAGGATGAACTGATAGTCCTTCACCTCGCCTGCAGTGACGTTGACATGGGAGACCGTTTTCCCCTCGGCACGCAGCTCGAGGAGCTCGGCGGCGAGATCGGCGAGCAATCCGCGCTTGAGGATGTTCTCGATGTTGCGGGCGCCGCTTTCGATCTCGGTGCAGCGCGACACGAGCCGATCGAGCAAGGCATCGTCCCATTCGAAACGGGCCCCGTAATTCTCGACCACCCGCTTGCGGATCCGCTCCAGGCTGATCGCCACGATCTCGCGCAGGATCTCGGGGGGCAGGGGGAAGAAGGGCACGGTCACGACGCGGCCGAGGAACGCCGGCTTGAAATATTCGAGCAGGTCCGGCCGGAGTGCCTTGGCCAGCTCTTCGGGCTCGGGCAGCGCGGCGACGTTGCGGCAGAGCTTCTCGATCGTCTCGGTTCCGGCGTTGGACGTCATGATGATCAGCGTGTTCTTGAAATCGATATCGCGGCCCTGGCCGTCGCGCAGCATGCCCTTGTCGAACACCTGGTAGAAGACATCCTGCACGCCCGGATGGGCTTTCTCCATCTCGTCGAGCAGGATCACCGAATAAGGCTTGCGGCGCACCGCCTCGGTCAGCACGCCCCCCTCGCCATAGCCGACATAGCCGGGCGCGGCGCCGACCAGCGTCGACACCTTATGCTCCTCCTTGAACTCGCTCATGTTGATCGTGGTGACGTTCTGCTCGCCGCCGTAGAGCAGCTCGGCGAGAGCGAGGGCGGTCTCGGTCTTGCCGACCCCCGACGTGCCGCAGAACAGGAAGACGCCGATCGGCTTGCGCGGATCGGCGAGGCCAGCGCGCGCGGTCCGCACCGTCTGCCCGATCATCTCCAGGGCATAGGCCTGACCCTTGATCCGCGCCGACAGCTGCTCGCCGACCGACAGGACCGAGCGTATCTCGTCGCTCATCATCCGCCCGACCGGAATGCCTGTCCAGCCGGCCAGCACCTCGGCCACGACCGGGCCGTCGACGACGTCGTAGATCATCGGCGACTCGCCCTGCATCTCGGCGAGCCGGGCCTGGACGTCGCGAAGCTTCGCAGTTGCCGCCTCGATCTCGGGCGCTCCGTCGCCGAGGCCGTCCAGCGCCTTGCGCGCATCGGCGATCTCGCGGACCAGCCCCAGCTCCTGCTGCCAGCGCTCGCTGAGGCTCGCCTTGCTCGCCTCCAGCTCGGTGCGGCGCGCGGCGCGTTCCTCGAGCGCGGCACGAACGTCGCTGCCGGCGCGACCCTCCCGCTCGAGCATCTTCACCTCGGCGTCGAGCAGCCCGAGCTGGCGCTCGATATCCTCGATCGCCGGCGGAGTCGCCGCCTGGCTGATGCCGACGCGCGCGCAGGCTGTGTCGAGCAGCGAGATCGCCTTGTCCGGCAGCTGCCGGCCGGCGATGTAGCGGTGCGAAAGCCCCGCCGCCGCCTCGAGCGCGCCACCGAGGATGCGGACGTTGTGATGCTTCTCGAGGATCGGCACGAGGCCGCGCAGCATCGCCACCGCGAGGCTCTCCGGCGGCTCCTCGACCTTGACGACCTGAAAGCGGCGGGTCAGCGCCGGATCCTTCTCGAAATACTTCTTGTACTCGGCCCAGGTCGTCGCGGCGATCGTCCGCATCTCGCCGCGCGCCAGCGCCGGCTTGAGCAGATTGGCGGCGTCGTTCTGTCCCTCGGCACCGCCGGCGCCAATCAGCGTATGCGCCTCGTCGATGAAGACGATGATCGGGGTGGGCGATTTCTTGACCTCTTCGATGACCGACTTCAGCCGGTTCTCGAACTCGCCCTTGATGCCGGCGCCGGCCTGGAGAAGGCCGAGATCGAGCGACAGCAGCCGCACGTTCTTCAGTGCATCGGGGACGTCGCCCTGGACGATGCGCAGCGCGAAACCCTCCACGACCGCGGTTTTGCCGACCCCGGCCTCGCCGGTGAGGATCGGGTTGTTCTGGCGGCGGCGGGTGAGGATGTCGACGATCTGCCGGATTTCGGGATCACGGCCGTAGATCGGGTCGATCTTGCCGTCGCGGGCCTGTGCGGTGAGATCGATCGTGTAGCGGGAGAGCGCGTCGCCGCCGGCCCCGGCGCCCGGACTCGCCGCGGGGGCGCCCGCGCCGCCGCCCGCGCCAGCCGCCGCTTCGCCACCGCCGCTCGCTTCCTCGGACGTCGACGCGATCTGAGTCAGCGTCGAGCGCAGCGTTTCGAGGGGCAGCTTGGCGAAATGCGAGCTTGCGTCGCGGGCGAGCGCCGACAGCTCCTCGGAGCCGAGCAGCGCCAGCAGCAGATGGCCGGACCGCACCGTTGCGGCGCCATATTCGAGCGAGGCGAGCAGCCAGGCCTCGCGGATCAGCTTGACGATGTTCGGCGCGAGCGCCGGCGCGCGGCCATTGCCGGTCTTGAATCGATCGATCTGACGGTTGATGTCCTGGGTCAGGCGCCCGGAATCGACGGAAAAATGTTCGAGAATCACGGCCACGTCGGAACGTTGCCGATCAAGCATTTTCAGCAGCCAGTGCTCGATCTCGACGTCGTAATTGGTTCGCGAAAGTGCGAGGCCAGCGGCGCTCTCCAGGGACGTTCGACAGGTGTCGTTTAACTTGGATACCAAGCTCTTCAGGTTGACCGGCGCCACGCTCCCCCCTTTCGCCATCCACGCCTACTATTGAAGGCGAGCAAGTCGTCTGTACGCGTATTTCTGGTCCCATGCCGCGGCCGCGCGGAGACTCACTTTCTCGATGCTTGGCCGAGCTTCCAATGGATTAACTCACTCGGTTGATCGCGACAACGTCAATTTGCCCCCAGCGGCCGACGGACCGGAATGACACAGTCGGTGACGATGCCTCGGGATCCTGGCGTCGGCTCGAGCCAGCTGGTCCAGCCGAGCAGTGCCGGCGCGTCCTCGGCGCCGAGGCGGAGCGGCGGGATGTCGCGAGCGTCGATCAGCATGCGGATCGACGGCTGGTGCTCGATGCCCGCGGCGAAGGTGCACAGATCGCCGAGAACCTGCTGCACCTCGCTACCTGTGCAGAAAAGCTGGAGCTGCCGATAGGAAACCGGCCCGATCTCGATGACGTAATGATGCTGCGCCTCGAGCACCGCGCTGCCGATCATCGCGGCCTCGCTCTGCGCCAGCGGGGAGGGGCTCCCGCCCAGGCGGGTGAACCGGCCGTCGGGCCCGCCGAGACGCGTCTGCTCCTGCGCGGGGACGGCCATCCAGACCGCTTCCGCCTGGGAGATGCGCAAAGGCAGGCCGGTGAGGAGGCGGAGCACCGTTTCGACGCTGGCGGCGCTGCGCCGAGCATCGCCGAGATGGGCCGCGAGCGGGGCGAGCACCGCGTCGTCGGCGGCGAGGCGGTGCCGGGTGCCGCCGACGCCAATGCCGGCGAGCGCCAGCGCGACGGCGCCGATCGGCTCCCTCTCGTCGCCCCGCGTGCCCTCGACCTGCAGCGGCCAGCTGTACTTGCGAGCGATCCGGTAGAAGAAGGAGAGGGCACGGTGATCGAACAGGTTCAGGAACTGGGCGAGCGCCGAGTCGCGCAGGCGCCGGCGCTGGAGCTGGAGCTCGCTGTAGATCGGCGGCAGGGCCGGAGTCGCTCCGGCGAGGCCGAGCACGTTGGCGGAGATACGGACCTGATCGGCCTCAGCGTCGACCTCGGCGACGTCTCCGGCAGGGAGCGACAGCCGGTCCGAGGCGACGAAACGGACGGGCTCGTCGGCCGGATAGGTGTCGCGGCCGACCTCGCCGGCGTGCCCGGACCGGCGGGCGGCGAGCTCCGCCACCCGGGCGGCCTGCGCGAAGGTCGCGCCGGCGAGCCGCCGGGCGAGGTGGCCGATGGCGCTCATATCAACGGACGGTCGCCGATCCGCGGCGGCCAGGTCTTCCACAGGCCGCTTTCACGCTGCAGCTTCGCCGAGACCCGCACGAAGCTGTTCAGCGCCGACGCACCGGCAAGGAAGCGCTCGATCACCGCGCAAAGCAGGAACGAGCCCGATCCGGAGAGACGCTGGTCGTCGATTTCGAGCACGACGTCGGTGCCGGCGCACATCGCCGTATGGCCCTTGATCTGCAGCCGGGCGACGCCCGGCTCCGCGGTGACGCTGCGCAGCCGCTCGCGGAGCTGAACGCTGTCGGCCGTGTCGCCCGGGTCGTAGAGCGCGAGCACCTCGCGCAGCGCCTGGCTGCCCCCGACGTCGCCGACCAGGCTGAGGTGGTTGAGCGAGAGCTGGCCGACGAGCTTCCACACCGCCGCGCGGCGGCGGGCCGGTCGTCGGGTCGGGGTCGGCTTGGTGAGGGCGCTCGCCTTGGCCAGTCCGGCGATGGTCCCGCCGACGGTCAGCGCGGGGCGGCCCCCGCCGAACGGCAGCCGCGCCGGGAGATCGCGGTTGGTCGCGAGGATGCGCGTGTTCACGATCGTGGCGTCGTCGCGCAGCAACTCGCCCTCGAGGTCGGCGATCGAGAGGAAGACGTCGTCGCCGCCCCCCGGTCCGAAGCTCGAGCGGCGGGTCACGGCGTGGAACATCCGGCCAAGCCGCGGCGAGCCGCGGTCGACGGCGTAGAGCGACGGCGCCTCGGTCCGATTGCCGGCGGCATCCTGCAGCACCGCCTCCTCGACCGAGTGGACCTCGAGCACGTCCTCGCGCCGCGCGTCGGGAACGATCCGGTATTCGATGCTGCGATGATCGAGGTGGATCGGCTCGGCATCGAGTGGGAAGAGATTGAGCGCGGGACAGGCGAACAGCTCGAAATCGTCGGCGCGGATCGCCCGCTCGAGCTCCGGGGAGATCCGGTCGAAGTAGAAGTAGAGGTCGAGCCGCCGGCCCGGAACGTCGAGCGTCCGCGCACTGAGACCTTCGATCTCGAAGAACAGATGCTTGTGGGGATAGGCGAAATGCTCCTGCAGCAGGGCGTAGCAGCGCCTCGCGACCGGCACCTGAGGCAGGAGCAGCTCGTTCTCGTCGAGCCCCTTCAGCCGCAGCCGGGACGGGGGCAGCAGGACGGGTCGGGAATCGTCCGGTCCCGTCGCGACGGCGACGCCGAGCAGGTTGGCGCCGAGCTGCTCGAGCAGGATCTGAGCGCGGCGGGCATCGCCCTTGATGAACAGGCGCAGGCGGTCGAGGCCGAGAGAGGCCATCTCGACTTCAGGCTTGGTCGTGCCCAGTCGGATGGTCAGCAGGCCCTTGGCGCCTTTGAGCCCGACCGCCGGCGCATCGAAAGGCGGACCGGCCACCGCCGCATCCTCGATCCTGATCGGCAGCAATTCGGTGTCGTGGCACAAACGGTAGCGGCAGGGCTCGCCGTCGATCGCCTCGGTGGTCAGCATCGTGCCGGCCGGGACGACCGTCGGCTTGTCGAGATCGGCGCCGGGCTCGAGCCGCACGACCATGAACGACGGCAGCGGCTGGATGAGATGGGGATAGAGCGTCAGCAGCAGCGCGTCGGAAAGCTCGGGAAACTCGTCGTCGATCTTGTGCCGCAGCCGCGCGTTCATGAACGCGACCGCCTCGATCAGCCGGCCGACATGCGGGTCCTCGATCGACTCGCGGGTGAGCCGCAGGCGCGAGGCGATCTTCGGATAGGCTTCGCCGAACGCGCCCGCATTGTTGCGCAGGAAGCTGAGCTCGCGATGATAATATTCGATGAGATCGTCGATCATGGCTCAGCTGGTGAGGTCGATGGAGATGGCGCGATCGCTCGGCCTGACGCTGGCGTCGTAGGTAACCGTCTCGCGGGCCGGCGAGAGGGTCAGGACCGCCGTGATGCGGAAGCGGATGCCGCGCGACGTCGGGGCGTCATCGGCCTCCACCTCGACGCTGCTCAGCCGCGGCTCGTGCTCCCTTATGCATTGCGCGACCATCCGCCGGATGCGGTCGCGAACCCCGGCGGCGGAGAAATCCTCGGTGCTGATGTCCTTCAGCCCGAAACCGACGATCGTACGCTCGAGATCCGGCTCGCCGTCGATCCGGGCGAGCAGCGGGCGCTTCGAGTTGAGCAGCGCCTCGAGGTCGCGGCGCAGCCCGTTCTTGAGCCGCTCGACCGCCCGCTCGTCGCTCTCGCTCGCGTCGAACGACAGATCCGGCTCGTCGTCGATCAGGCGGTCGAGCAGCGACTGGGTGAGGCCGTTTCGCATCAGGCCAGCGTCTCCTTGCCGACCACCGTCGTCAGCCGGAACTCGGACGAGATTTGATCGAGCTGATAATGCGGCCGGATCGCGATCTCGCAACCGTAGGTTCCGGGGCGCCCCGGCAGCTCGTGGACCTCGACCCGGGCCTCACGAAGCGGATAGCGCACCCGCACCTCGGCGGACGCATCGTCATTGCCGGTGACGAAGCGATTGAGCCAGGTCTGGAGCAGTTTCTGGCATTCCGGCGCGCTGGCGTATTTGCCGACCCAGTCGCGCGCCATCACCTTGACGTAATGGGCGAAGCGGCTGACGCAGAGGATGTAGTTCAGCATCGCGCTCATCTTCGCGTTCATCCGCGCGGCCTCGCCGTCATAATCGGGCGGCCGGTGCAGGCTCGGCAGGTTGAGGAAGGCCGCCATGCCGGTGAGGTGCATCTGGCGCAGGACGATGATGCCGGCGTCGTTCAGCACCATCTCCTGGTCCTCCGAGATCGCATTCTCCAGCGCGAAGCGCGCGACCACACCGCGACGGTCGCTCGGCAGAAACTGGCGCACCGGACCATCGACGGTTCCACCTTCGCCGGGCGGGAGCAGGCCACGGATCGCCGCCGGCCAGCGATGGCGGATCATCGCCCGCGCGGCGACATGCGCGAGACCGAAGCCCCCCGAGATCCACAGCAGGTCGGATCCGTCGCGGATCCGTTCGTCATAGACGAAGCCGAGCCGCGGGTGCTCGCGGCCGCAGTGAAGCCGGCGGGCGAGTAGCCTCGGTGCGACGACGCCGAGAAAGCGGCTGTCGGGCCGGGCGCGCAGCCGGTTCCAGCGTGCGAATGCTGGATCGGCGAAGGTCGCGGCAAGGTCCTGGCGCAGGTCGATCTCGTCGAAGCCGTCCATCGCCACCACCGAGGGGTCGGCGGCGACGATGATCGGGCAGAAGGCCGCAGCGGCGATCTCGCTCAGCCCCTCCATCACCGCAATGTCGTCGGTCCGGTCCCGGCCGAGCCGATGCGAGATCTGTTGGTCCACCAGGATCATGCCGTACGGCTTTCCGCCCGGCATGCCGAATTCCTGGCTGTAGACGAGATCGAACAGGTGGCTCTGGTCGAAGCTCATCGCCCGCTCGAGGTCGCGGCTGATCTCCAGCCAGCGCACGTCGAGCAGCCGCAGCCTGACCTCGTTGTCGTCGATGCCGTCACTGAGCCACTTCAGGCCCCGCCACAGCGACTCGAGGCGCTGGAATCGCGGATGGTGCAGCACCGCGTCGAGCGTTTCGCCGAGCAGCGCGTCGATCCGCGCGATCGCCCGGCTGGCGGCTGGTCGGTTTCGAAGCCTTCGGAGGCGGTCGATCGGGGAGCGGCCGCCTCCTTGGCTTGGCTGAGCGCCGCTCCCCCCATCTCAATGCCGTTCGGCGATCACGACGCCTTCGGAATGCGCGCGACGAGGCGCATCGAGGTGGTCAGCTCCTCGAACTGCAGCCACGGCCGCAAATGGGCGACCGCCGTGTACGAGCCAGGCGCCCCTTCGACCTCGCGGACCTCGACCCGCGCCTCGCGCAGCGGATATTTCGCCCGCGCTTCCTGTCCGGCGCCTTCCGTCGCATTGACGTAATTGCCGATCCAGCGGTTCAGCCAGGTCTCGCAATCGGACGCTTCCATGAACGAGCCGATCTTGTCGCGCGCCATCACCTTCAGATAATGGGCGAAACGGCTGGTCGCCATGATGTAGGGGAGACGGGCGGAGATCGCCGCGTTCGCCGTCGCCTCGGGCCGATCGTATTTCTTCGGCTTCTGCGTCGTCTGGGCACCGAAGAACACCGAATAATCGGTATTCTTGTAGTGGCAGAGCGGGAGGAAGCCGAGGTCCGACAGCTCCTTCTCGCGCCGGTCGGTGATGCCGATCTCGGTCGGGCATTTCGAGTCGAGATCGCCGTCGTCCGATTGGAAGACGTGGGTCGGCAGGTTGGTCACCTTGCCGCCGCCTTCCGCGCCGCGGATCGCGGTGCACCAGCCATATTGCGCGAACGCGTCCGTCATTCGCGCGGCGAGCGCGTAGGAGGCGTTCATCCAGCAATAATCGTCATGCTCCATCGCCTTCGGCGCGCCGCTCGCGTCGCGCGGCGCTTCCTCGTAGGCAAAACCCTCGACCGGCTTGGTGTCGGCGCCATAGGGCAGGCGGGCAAGCACGCGCGGCATGGTCAGCGTCACGAAGCGTGAGTCTTCCGATTGCCGGAACGACGTCCACTTCATGTAATCCGCGGTCTCGAACAGCTGCTTGAGGTCCATCGGATTGGAAAGCTCGCCGTAGCTTTCCATGCCGAACAGCTTGGAATTCGCCGCCGAGATGAACGGCGTGAACCCGGCCGCGGCCACGCTGGCGATGTTGCCGAGGAGCTCGATGTCGTCGGGATGCTTGGAGAAATAATAGTCTCCAACGAGCGCTCCGAACGGCTGTCCGCCGGCCGAGCCGAACTGGTCCTCATAGACCTTCTTGTAGAGCTGGCTCTGATCGAAATCCGTGGCCTTGGCGAGGTCGGCGGCGAGCTCCTTCTTGGAGACGTTGAGCAGCTTGATCTTGAGAGTCTCGCCGACCTCGCTGTTCTTGACCAGATAGTGGAGGCCGCGCCAGCTGCCCTCCAGCGTCTTGAACTTCTCGGCGTGCATCACGGTGGCGAGCTGCTCCGAAATCTGCGCGTCGATCTTGGCGATCGCCTCGCGCAGCGTCACCGTCATGTTCTTCTTGAACTGGACGGTTCCGCTCATCGCCTCCTGGGTGAGCGTGCGCATCAGCTCCTCGACGCGCTGCGGCTCGGTCTGCTTGGTCGCGCTGATCGCCTCGTCGAGGAGGCTGGCCGGCGCCAGGACGGTGTCGGCCTGCGGGCCGCCGGCCGCTTGGGTTGCTGCGTCCGCCATCGCCTTTACTCCTTGTCCTGACCGCCGTCGGCGGCCGCGAGCTGATTATGAAGGGCGCCGAGCTTTTCTTGGTCGCCGAGGATCTGCTCGAGCAACGACTCGAGCTGTTCGGAGCCGTCGGCTTTCGCCATCAGATCGCGCAACTGGTTGCGAGTCTCCATCAGCTTGCGCAGGGGCTCGATCTGTTCGACGATCCGCTCCGGCTCGAAATCGTCCATCGATCGGAACTTGAGGTTGACCTCGAATTCCTTGCCGTTCTTTTCAAGCGTGTTCTCGACCTTGAACTTGGCTGCGGGTTCAATTCGACCCATGACCTGATCGAACTTGTCCTTCTTCAAGTCGATGAATTTTCTTTCCTTGAGGCTCTTCTTCGGCACCGCCGAATCGCCGGAGAAATCGCCCATAACCCCAATGACGAAGGGAAGCTCCTTGATCTCCTGGGCGCCTTCCGTTTCGACGTCGTAGGTAATGTGAACCCGAGGTTTGCGGACGCGCTTCAGCTTGTCATGTACAGAGTCTGCCATCACTTCATCTCCCTCGAGCGCACCGGCGCCCGGATTCCCCAACTTGAGACGTTCAGTCGAACGACTTCACTATCAAGCCTCGCTCTTGCTGGACGGTGGCTTGATCCCCGACCGCCAGTAAAAAGACTCACGGTTCGATTCGTCCGGAATGAGCTCCGCAAGAAAGTCATGAAGACTCAATCGTGCGCGCCGGTCAACCTCGCGCAAGGTCCCGCCGAGTGGTGATTGCGGTTCGTGCGTCAGGAAATACTCGGCGGCGGCCGAAACGGCGTGCAGCGCATCTTCGCGCCTGGTGATCTTGCCGGGAACGAAGACCGGCTGCGCGGCTGCTCCCGGTACCGGCTGACTGCTTTCGGCGACCACCGCGGCGGCGACCGCCTCCGGCTCGTCGGGCGCCATGCGGGCAAGCATCGCCTCCAGCCAGACGCGGATCGCCTGGAGCTCGTCGCTGAGGCGCGAGGCGGCCGGAAACTGCGGCTTGGTCCGCTCGGAGATGAAGCCGATCGCGCGGCGCCACGCAGTCTCGGCGGCGCCGAGTCGATCGGCCGCCTCGGCGACCGCGCGGCGGGGAAGGCGCTGGGCGATCGCCTCGATCGCGCGGCGCGAGGCCTCGGCCTCCTCGAGCTTCGCCGCCTTCTGCTCGGGCGTGGCCTTGGGCGAGATCTCCATCGCCGAATCCGCCCTGATCTTGTCGACGTAACGGAGCTGATCGGCGCCGCTCGCCACGAGGGTCATGCGGCGGAGCGGCTGGATCAGCGCTCCGTCCTTGTCGCCGCTGCCGCCGCTCAGACCGGACAGGGGCTGGAAGCGGCTGCTGACGCCGTCCTCGTCCTCGGCAGGGTAGAGGCCCCGCTCCCAGAACGCCTCGACGAGGTCGGCGAGCGTGGCCATCGCACCGGCGACGCCCGAAGGCCCTTCCAGGCGAACCGAGGCCTCGATCAGCACCGCCATCGGTTCCAGGTCCTTGCTGTGCCCGGCGAGATAATCGCGCGCGTTCTGCGCCAGCGTCTCCCAGTCCCAGCCGTCGTCGGGTCCGCCCGCTTCGCCCATCGCGGCGGACAGCTCCTGTCGGATCAGCGCCTTGCGCTGCGAGCGGATCTCGCGAAGCAGCTCGCCGGTCGCGCCCTCGTCCTCGCGGCCGTCGAGACCGACCTCGCCGGAATCCTCCGCCCCGACCAGCGGCGCGACGATCGCAAGACGGCTTTCTTCATCGAACAACACGCAGGCACCCCCAGAATCACCGTGCGATTGGTCGAGCTTACAACCTTGTCGGGACAGCTCCACAGGTTTTTCGCCGGCCGGCCGATTTAGCGTTCACTTTACCATAGTCGTTAGGCCCGCCCTCACGACTTGCCGACTAAAGCGGCACGTGCCCATTCGTGTCGGCGGAAGGAATCCAAGATGAAACGTCTGCTTCAGTCGTTTGCGGTCATCACGGCCTTTGCGGCCGCGACGGCGCCGGTACAGGCCGCCTGCTGGGACGCCGCGGCGTTCGAGGCCGCGCAGGTGCGCCAGCTGGAGACGATGCTCACCGCCGCCGCAGCCCGTTGCGAGACCCGCTCGCCGGCCTTCGCCGCGCACTACGGAACCTTCCGCGCCGTGAACGGTGCGGCGCTGGCGAGCGCCCAGGCCAGATTGCAGCGCCATTTCGCCGGCGCCGGCGAGGGCCAGGTCTTCTCCGCATCGCTGGCTACGCAGGCCGCGAGTGCGGCGCGCGGCCTGTCCTGTGACGACATGGCGGTGCTGGCGCGGATCGCCGCGGACTCCGGCGGATCGGTGGAGGCGCTGGCGCGCTTCGCCTCGTCGGCCGATTTGCGGCCCCAGGGTGGCGCAGAGACCTGCCGTGCCGAGGCGGTGCCGATCCGGATCGCCCTCAACGCCTCCGGTCAGTAATCGGGGAAGGTCGCCGCGGGGGATCGGGCAGCCCCTGACGGGCTGGACTACCAGCCGTTGGCCGATCACATCGCTCGCCTGAGCTCGGGACTTGCAGCCGAACGCGCGATCGATCAGCGCTTCGATCGACGGGCCGGACCAGTCGGTCTTGCCTGGCTTGGGCATGGTCCCTCCGCAGCCGTGCCAGCTCAGGGGCGCGCGGGCGATGCGCCTCCCATGGCCGCGGCCGCATCCGCGAGAACGCGCGAGCCCTGCCGCCCCGGTTCCGTCGCCGCGGCGGCCGTGCGGGTCGGGCTGAGCATCGCCTTGGAACCATCGCCGACCAGGAAATAGGCGCCCCAATAATAAGGGTGCGAATAGCGCGGCTGGTCCATCAGGTGGTTCTGCGCGGTCTTCAGCGATGCCGCCACGCTGTCCGTCCGTCCGGCGCGGTAGAAAGCGGCGAGCAGCTCGTCGGTCTTGCTGTGCGCCGGAACCCGCCAGAAGGTTGCGAGCACCATGCGCGCATTGGCGACGATGAAAGAGCGGACCAGCCCGTCGAGCGCCGGCGTGCTTTCTTCGATGCCGCGGCGGCGGGCGAGGGCCGTGCTCGCTCCGGCGAAGGTGTCGCAGGCAGAGAGAACCACGAGGTTCGCGTTGAGCCGCAGCCGCGCCACCTCGTCGAACGACAGCAGCCCGTCCGACACGATCGGCGCGTCGGAGGGCGGCGCGGTAAGGGTCGTGATCAGTGCCGGAGGCAGGTGCATCGTGCACTGGTCGACGTTCACCGGCATCTCGGGAATGCCATGTGTGGCGAAGTGCAGCACCTGGTATTGAGCGAGGTCGTCCGCGGCATCGCCATGGGCAAGGTTCGCGTCGCTGAACCTCGGCCCGACGATCCGCGAATCGGCGACGCCGAGAGCGTTCGCGGCGATCCCGATCTCGTCGGCGCTGATCGGCTTGCGGCGCGCCAGCGTGTCGGCCCAGAGGCCGTAGCTCACCGAGCAATCGAACGGCATCGCGCGCGAGGCCGTCGTAGCGCTGGCCGGCTGCGGCGGCGCGTTCTCGCCGAGGCCGAGGAAGGGGCGCGGCGCAGTCGACGGGGCGAGCTCCTTGCGGCCCCGCAGGAAGGCGCGTGGCGACAGCGCCGTGCTGGTCTCCACCTTCCGGCCGAGGAACTGGACGCGGCTGTAGTCGGCCTTGAACTGCTGTTGCGCATAAGCGTCCACCGACCCCCGATCGGTGACGAAGATCGACGCGGGGAGCTGCCGCAGCGGGCCCGCGGGATTGTAGATCAGTCTGGTCGCACCCGCGACCATCGCGGCGGCGGGACCGGCGACGCTCCGGAACAGGCGCTCGGAGGCGGCGACGTCGAACGGGCGCAGCACGCCCTCGTCATCGCTTCGCGCGCTCATCTGTACCGCCGCGGCGAGATTCTCGATGGTCGAGAGGCTTGCCGGGAGCCGGTAGATCATCGTCCGGTCGCGTCCGATCGCGATCCCGAACATCGCGGAGCGCAAGGCGGTCAGCTTGAGGTAGACCTCGCCGGGGGCGAGCGCTTCGCGGATGCTCGCGATCGTCGCGGGCTGATCGCGAGAGCGCCGATACGGTTGGCGGCGAGGAGCTTCCGGTTGACCTCGTCGAGCCTGGCGTCGGCGGCGGCGCGCTCCCGCTCGAGCGCCGGAAGGTCGGCCTCGCCGGCGCCGGTCGAGGCGGTGATCTCGTAGCGCAGCCGGATCAGCTGGCGCTCGAGATCGGTGCGCTCGCGCAGGAGCCCGGCAATCTCGGGATCGGCCGAGACGACCTTCTGCAGCTGGGCATATTCGCGCGCGATCGCCGGCTCGCCGATCGACTGCATCGCCCGGAAGAATTCCTCGTCGCGCTGATCGGTCTGCGCACCTTCGGCGAGCAGCGCGAAATAGCGCTCGAGCGCGCCGAGCGAGACCGGCCCCGTGCCGGACAGGTTGGCGAGCGACTGCACCGCCTCCTCATAATCCTTGAGCACGGCGCCGGGGTCGCGCGCCGCGTCGCGCGAGGCGACGCTGGCGCGCTCAAGCTGTGCTTCGACGAGAAGCGGCGCGTTGAGAGCGGTGTCGGGGAGGGGGCGCGCGTCGGGGAAGACGCAGAGATGCCCCGCCGAGGGCGTGCCGCCCTGCAGCGCCGTGATCGCGCAATCGAAATTGGCGAGCGACGTTTCGATCGCGCCCTTGCGGGCCTCGATCCGCCCCTTCTGCCGCTCGATCGCGGCGCGGATCCAGACGATCCGCTCCGGCGCGACGGTGCGCACCGCGGTGCGCGCAAGATCGGCGGCGACGGCGAGCGCCGCCTCCGCTTCCGCCGTCCGGCCGAGACCGAGCTGGGCCACGCTGAGCGCCCAGGCGCGCTGCGCATCGAGCAGGCTCCTCGACAGCAGGTTGGCGTCGGTGAGCGAGGATTGCAGCGAGTCGATCTGGCCCGCTGGCTCCTGATTGAGCTGGCTGAGCGTCGCCGGATCGCTGAGGTCCTTCGATCCCGCCCCCGACATCGACAGCACCTCGAGCGCCTCGTCCCAACGCCGCTGATTGACCAGGTGCAGCCCGCGATAGGTGGTGAGCTGCTGCTGCTTGTACGCGGCCTGGGCGAGCCCCGGATTGTTGTTGAGCAGCAACTGGCCGATCACGAAATGCGCGTCGGCGGCATCGAACTGGCTGAGGTTGGAATCGGCGAGGCCGGCGGCGAGCCTGAGGTCGAGCTTGGTCCCGGCGTCGGCGGCGACGAAGGCGCGCAGGGCGTCGTTGAGGATCCGCGATGCGTCGAGCGTGCGGCCGGTCTGCAAAGCGGCGATGCCCTCGGCAAGGGCGGCCTCCGCAGTCAGCCCGGCGCGCTCCGACACGGCGGCCGTGGCCGGAGCTGGCGGCAGGTCGGCGAGTGCGATCGAGCTCGGCGCCGCGCTCCTCGGCGACGGGGCGCGGGCGCCGGTCGCGATCACCCGCAGCGCGGCCTCGAGCGGCGCCAGCGCGGTCTCCACCGCGACGCCACGATAGCGCTTTCCGTCTCGGGTAAAGCGAAGGTCGACGACCTGACGCGCCAGCACCGGGTCGATGCAGCGCCGCACCTCGGCGGGACCGAGCCCGGCAATCTGCATCTCGACGCTCGCGCCGCATTGGTCGGTGCCGGCGTCCCCGTCCGGTGCGTAGACATAGCCCTGCGCCTCGGCGGCCGAGACGCCCCGGCAGGTGATGCTGAACGGCTGGGCGGCGGCGAAGCGGACGCCGCTTTCCCCCGCGGTCCACTGCCGCGTCGCGATGCAGCCGTCGTTGGTGCTGTTGATGCCGAGCTCGAACCGCTCAGGCGCCGCGGGCGCTGCGCGGGCGGGAGAGGCCGATGCCGCGATCAGGACTGACGAAAGCAGCAGGGTTCGGGTCGCGTGGCGGGTGCGGATCATGGTTGATCTCCCCTGGCGGGACAGGTTGCATCATTGGGGTCGCACTCGATCGTGTCGATGCCGACCGGAACGTCCGCAATGTCGACGATCAGACCTTCATTGCCGCGTCCGACGAGCGGGTTGAAGAACAGCCCCGGATCCTCGGCGGAGCCGAACAGCTGGGTCTGCCGCTCGTCGTAGATCGACAGGTTCGGCCGCGGCGGATCGGTGGTGAGGCAGCCGCGATCGGGAGATCCGATGACGCAGCCGTTCACCCGCGAATTGGCCTGGGTGATGCGGACGATGCGCGTGCCGCCGGCGAGATCGGCGATCTCGAGATTCTCGTTCGGCAGCACGCCGGCGGACCGGCCGACGAAGCCGTTGACGCGGCCGAACAGCGCGAAGCTGTTCCCGCCGTCCTCGCCGGTGCTGTACAGCTGCAGCGCGAGACCGTTCACCGTCGGCGGCGACTGCTCGTTGAGCAGGACGCCGCCGCCGAGGCTCGCCCCGGTGTTCTGGAACAAAGCGAAGTTCGAGTAGCGGACCCGCAGCAGCTTCGCGGAAAGGAAATTCCGGCCCGTCGCGTCGCCGACGTAGAGGGCCGACGCGGGGTTCGCGACGTCCGCGGCCACGGCCGTGTCGTTGAGCGGCGAACTGCCGAGATAGCGGTCGAGCAGCGCGCCCCGGCCGAAGACGACGCGCTGCGCGCGCAGGTCGACGGTCCCGTTCTCGAAGGTGATTGCCCCGGCCGTGCCGCTGTCGCCGATGTTGACGCCGATCTGCGAGGCGAGGGTCGCGGGGTCGCCAAGCCCCGCCGGCTCGAGAGTGGTGCTGCCGCCGATCTGGAGGACGCCGCCGCCGCTGCCGCTCACCGCGCCGTTGATCTGGACCGCGCCGGTGGTCAGGAAGCGGGCGCTGGTCGCGCCCGTCTCCGACGCGAGGCTCAGCGTCCCGAAGACGATCGGGCGGGCCCGCGAGTCGATCACGACATTGCCCGCCCGCACCAGGTCCATCTCGGCATCGTCGAGCGCGAGGTCGGCGCCGGTATCGGCCGTGGTGCCGCCGACGATCGTGGTTCCGCCGCCGGTGTTGCGGATCTCGACCTCGCGCGCCGGATCCACCGCGCCGGTCGCTCCGGGGCGCGTCTCGATCGCGCCGAGCAGCGCCAGCGGTCCGCCGACCTCGAGCAGGATGTTGCCGTTGTTCGCGCGCGCCCGGCCGATCCGGGCGGACTGGGCCTGGACCTGGATCTGGTCCGTGCCGTTGGTCACGCTGCCCTGACCGGCATCGAGCTCGCCGAGCTGGGCGACGCGGCCGGCGGCCACCGAGATCGTCGCGCCAGCCGGCACCGCCTGGATCGACGCGGAGTCGTAGCCGGGGACATTGGCATTGGCCGCCGCCGAGGCGGTGCCGGCGGTCGTCCTGAGCGTCGCCGCGCCGGTGACTGCGGCCGTGCCGATCTGGAGCTGACTGCCGGCGGTCAGGTTGACCGCGCCCGCGGTGACGCTGCGCAGGCGCAGCGTGGCGGGCGCAGGCTGGCCGACGTTGGTCAGCGTTCCGGCGGTCACCGCGCCGGCGGCGGCGCTGTTCGTCACCGCCAGCGTCACCGTGCCGGGCGCACTGATCGTCGAGCCGCCGGTGCCGGTCGCGAAGCCGCTGCGCCGGCCGCTGACCGATCCGAGCGTCGCGGTGACGGCGACGGGGCCCTGGGCAACGATGCTGTCCGATCGGATATCCCCCTGGGCGGCGCTGAGCTGCGCCGACCCGGCCGTGAGCGTTCCGAGCACGAGGCCGCTGTCCGTGTCCCCCGTTATCGGCAGACCGCTCGCCAGAGACGCGGCGCGGATCGTGATGTTGTGGCCGGTCTGGTTGGTCGGTCCGGCAAAGCCGATGGCGCCGGCCGTTCCGGCGGCGCCGCGCGCGAACGTCACCGCCCGCGTGTCGGCGCCCGCACCGGTCGAGATCGCCGAGCTCAAGGTCACGACGCCGTTGGTGTCGATGTCGATGTCGTCGCCGGCGGTGGCGGAGCCGAGCGTGACCAG
>NZ_SPDV01000027.1 GCF_004564275.1 Sphingomonas parva (ex Maeng et al. 2020) | reverse complement strand
GCCAGGCGCGATCGCCCGGGCGGCGAGCGCCATGTCGAGCGCCGCGAGAGCCAAGTCAGCTTTGAGATGGTCCGCCAGCGCCCAGCCCACCACGCGGCGGCTCCAGGCGTCGAGGATCACGGCGAGATAGACGAAACCCTCCGCCAGCCGCACGTAGGTGATGTCGGCCACCCACAGCTGGTTCGCGCCCGTGGGCATCATCTTGCGCGCCAGATTGGGGTAGACGCTGAAACGATGCCGGCTGTCGGTCGTCGGCGGACGGAACGTGCGCCCGGTGATGCACAGCAGATTGTCGGTCTGCCGGAGGCGCTGCACGCGCTTGTGATTCACCGCCCAGCCGGACTGGCGCAGCAGCGCCGTGATTCGGCGATAGCCGTAGAAGCGATGCTCGAGCGACAGGCGCTGCACCTCGTCGCGCACCGCCGTCTCCTCCCGCGCCGGCTGTGACGCCTGCCAGTGCCGGTAATAGCCGGCACGGCTGACGCCGGCCAAACGGCACATCCGTTCGATCCCACGCGCGCCTTGCCGCTCGGCCTGCGTCTGGATCACGACGTAGATCCCGTCCCGCCAGACCCGCCGCTCGTGCGACGATGTCCCGCGAAGTGCTGCAAGGCTGCTCGAAAAAAATCCAGCTCCAGCGCCTGCTGCGCGACCTTCCGCTCCAGCTCGGGAGTGCCCGCCGGTACCGCCGGAGCATCCTTGACCCCGGCGCCGATCGCGCGGTCGCCCGCATCCAGGACTCGCGCCGGCAGTCCCTTGCGCACCCGCTCGCCGGGAAACAGCAACGCATCCGCGCCGCCGATCTGAAAAGCGCGATTCCACTTGTAGAGAAGCCCGCGATCAATCCCGAGCTCTGCCGCCAGGCCCGCCACGTCCAACGCGTCCTGCATCCGCGCCACCGCCGAAAGCTTGAACGCCTGCGTATGCCGTCGTCGCCTCGCCACACCAGCCTCCTTGCTCAGTGTGTCTTAGCTCAGTGTCTCACTTTTGGGGGTCACTCCACTCCCTCACACGAAGACACGACGAGCACGAAGACACGACGAGCCTGGCGGGGATCACGAAGATCGGCGCCGGTTCGGAATCGTCGTGGCTTCGTGATCCTTCGTGCCGTCGTGCGGAATTGCTGTCGGCGCGCCGCGCGGCGGCCCCGGTCCAGCGAGACGTCGGGACCAGCCCTGAGCATGCCTCTTGTCCCTCGGCCCCGCGGGCCCGCCGGCGCAGCGCTGCTGCGGAGCCGGTTTTACGCGAAGACGCGAAGAAGACGGAAGGCGCGAAGAGAGAGGGTTGCGCCGCAAAGCGGCGCTTCCCTGCTCGACGGCCTCCAATGGTCTCGAGCGTCGATTTCGCGCCGATGCATCTTCGCGCCTTCGCGTCCTTCGCGTGGAACAGCTGCCGCGGCGCAGTGAAGAGGTCTGGCGGTCCAGCATCGGCTTCCGCAACCGGGAGACGGCGCCGTATCGCCGCGGCAGGGTGACGGCAGCGTCCGGCTTCGTTACTCTCGCGTGATGAGCAACCTTTCCGCCTCCATCGTGCTGATCACCGGTGCCGCGTCCGGGATCGGGGCGGCGACCGCCACGGCGCTGGCCGGCGCGGGCGCGCGCAAGCTGATCCTGGTCGACCGCGACGAGGACCGGCTGCGCGATTTCGCCTTCACCTTGCCCTGCGAGCGGCAGCTGATCGTCGGCGACGTCTGCGACGAGAGCCTGTGGGCGGCGGCCGATCTGACCGGCCTCACCCACGCCGTGGTCAATGCCGGCATTGCCGCCGGCGGCATGATCGACGCGCTGAGCTTCGCCGAATGGCGGCGGGTGATGTCGGTCAATCTCGACGGCGCCTTCCTGACGCTGCAGGCGGCGATGCGGGCGATGAGAGGCAGCAAGGGCGCGATCGTGCTCACCGCCTCGGCGGCCGGGATCAAGGCCGAGCCGGGAATCGCCGCGTACGGCGCGTCCAAGGCGGCGGTGATCCAGCTGGCCAGGATCGCGGCCAAGGAAGGCGCCACGGCCGGCATCCGGGTCAATTGCGTCGCCCCGGGCGGCGTCGCGACGCCGATCTGGTCCGACGCTCCCTTCTTCCAGGATTTGGTCCGCAGCCAGGGATCGGAAGAGGCCGCCTTCGCCGCGCTGGGCAGCCAGGCGACGCCGCTCGGCCGGCTCGCCACGCCGGAGGAGATCGCCGCCCAGATCGTCTTCCTGCTCTCCGACGAGGCGGCCTTCACCACCGGCGCCTGCCTGGTCAGCGACGGCGGCTATTCGCTCTAGGATCCCGATGCGCTTCGCTCCGGCGGCCCTGCTCGGCGCCCTCGCCCTGCTCGCCGGCTGCCGCGACCAGCCAGCGCCGGCGAACGAATTCGATCCGGCGACAATTGCCGCGGCAGGCGCGTGCCGCGAGCAGATCTTCGAGGGGACGCGCTTCACCATCTGCCCGTTCGACACGAACCGGGACCGGATCGAGCTCGCCTGGCGCGGCGCGGACGGACGCCCGCTGCGCAGCCTGCCGGCGCTGCGCGACTGGCTCGGCCCACGCGCGGCGGACGTCCGCTTCGCGATGAACGCCGGCATGTACGACGACAAGGGCGCACCGATCGGCCTCCTCGTCGTCGACGGGGCGCGGCTGAAGCCGCTGAACCTCAACACCGGCCCGGGCAATTTCCACCTCCTCCCCAACGGCGTGTTCGCCGTCGACGAGGCGGGCCGGGTGTCGGTGACGGCGAGCAGGGATTTCGCGGCGCGCGTGCCGAAGCCGCGCTGGGCGACCCAATCGGGGCCGATGCTGGTGATCGACGGCGCGCTTCATCCCGGCCTCGCCGACAATGGCGACTCCCGTTACGTCCGCAACGGCGTCGGCGTTCGCGACGCCCGCCGCGGCGTCTTCGCGATCAGCGACGAGCCGGTCTCGTTCGGCCGTTTCGCCCGCCTGTTCCGCGACGCCCTGGGCTGCCGCGACGCCCTCTATCTCGACGGCAGCGTCTCCAGCATCTGGGATCCGGGCGCCGGACGCGAGCAGGGCCACATGGAGCTGGGGCCGCTGATCGTGGTCAGCCGGGGAAAGTAGCCGGCCTCATTCCTCCCCGGCACGGGGAGGAATTGATCTCAAGCCAGCAGGTCCTGCATCTCCTCGTGGCGCTCGATATACGCCCGCACGAACGGGCAGCGCGGCACCACCTTCAGCCCCCGCGCCCGCACCTGGTCGAGCGCGCCGCGGACCAGTCGGCTGCCGATCCCCTGCCCCTCCAGCGCGGGCGGCACCATCGTGTGGGTGAAGACGATGCGATCCTCCTCGAGCCGGTATTCGGCGATCGCGATCTCGCCGTTCGCGACCAGCTCGAAGCGATGCGCCGCGGGATTGTCCTGGACCTCGTTCATTCCTTTTCCTTTTGCCGAAGAGTCACCGGCCGGCTGCCGTTAACCACATAAAGTGATGAAATGGTTCGCGTTTCTGACGGGCTGCGGAACGGCGCTCCTGCCCTGCCGGTTTCCGTCCTTCCACCCCGTGGCACAGGATCGCGCGATGTTCATCCACAACAAGAAGCTGCAATATACCGTCCGGGTCTCCGAGCCCAACCCGGTTCTCGCCACCTTCATGCTCGAGCAGTTCGGCGGTCCCGACGGCGAGCTCGCCGCGGCGATGCGCTATTTCACCCAGGGGCTCGCCGAGGACGATCCCGGCCGCAAGGACCTGCTGCTCGACATCGCGACCGAGGAATTGAGCCATCTCGAGATCATCGGCTCGATCGTCGCGATGCTCAACAAGGGCGCCAAGGGCAAGATGTCCGAAGGCACGCTCGAGGAGGCCGAGCTCTACATGGACATCGCCAAATCGGCGAGCACGCCGACCCAGCAGATCGTCTATGGCGGCGGCCCGTCGGTCACCAATTCGGCCGGGGTGCCGTGGAGCGGCGCCTATGTCGACAGCCGCGGCGAGCCGACGGTCGATCTCCGCTCGAACATCGCCGCCGAGGCGCGGGCCAAGATCGTCTACGAGCGGCTGATCAACATCACCGACGATGCCGGGGTGAAGGACGCCCTCACCTTTTTGATGACTCGCGAGGTGGCGCACCAGAAGTCGTTCGAGAAGGCGCTCTACGCGATCGAGAACAATTTCCCGCCGGGCAAATTGCCCGGCCATCCCGATTATTCGAGCCTCTACGTCAACACCTCCCAGGGCGAGGGCGACCTCCAGGGGCCGTGGAACAGCGGCGACGAATGGGACCGGATCGACGACGTGGTCAGTGCCATTCCGCTCGGCGGCGGCGACGGGACGGCGAGCGTCTCCGGCCTCAGCCGCCGCGAGAAGAAGGATCTGAAGGAAACCGCGGTCCGCACGATGTCCGATCCGACCCGCAACCCGACCACCGGCACCGACCTCGGCGCCGGCCCGGGCACGGGCCGCACCAAGGAGGTGCCGCAGGAGGGCTGACGCGTCGCCTCCCCTCCCGCTTGCGGGAGGGGATTGAGGGGTGGGGCGGCCGCAGGCCGCGCGGTTTCCCCGCACCCTCGGCGTCCCGCACGCAGCCCCACCCCCGCCCCCTCCCGCAAGCGGGAGGGGAGATTCTCAGGGCGGCGTGAGGGCGGCGTCGCGGAGGCCGCGCCAGAGGCGGAGCGCCTGGACCGTCTCCGCGACGTCGTGGACGCGCAGCAGCTGGACGCCCTGCTCGGCGGCCTTGAGCGCGAGCGCCAGCGAGCCCGGGAGGCGCTGGTCGGCCGGGGCTTCGCCGGACAGCGCGCCGATCATCCGCTTGCGGCTGGCGCCGAGCACGATCGGGCAGCCGAGGCCGTGATAGAGCGAGAGGTGGTTCATCACCGCGAGATTGTGCTGGACGGTCTTGCCGAAGCCGATGCCGGGATCGACCAGGATCTGCTCGCGCGCGATGCCGGCGGCGACCGCTGCGGCGATCCGCTCCTCGAGCCAGTCGTAGACCGCGAAGGCGACCGGCCGATCGTAATGCGGCGCCTTCTGCATCGTCTCGGGCGTGCCCTGATGGTGCATCAGCACGATTGGGCAGCCCGCCCGTGCGACCGTCGCGGCGGCGCGATCGTCGAAGGTCAGCGCCGCGACGTCGTTGACCATCGCGGCGCCGGCGGCGAGCGCCGTCTCCATGACCAGCGCCTTGCGGGTGTCGATCGAGACCGCGGTGCCCGAGGCGGCGAGCGCGCGGACCACCGGCTCGATCCGCGAGGCCTCGTCCTGCTCCCATACCGGCTGGGACCCCGGCCGGGTCGATTCACCGCCGACGTCGACCAGAGCGGCGCCGGCCGCCGCCATGGCGAAGCCGGCGTCGGCCGCGGCCTGCGGCGAGGCGAATCGGCCGCCGTCGGAAAAGCTGTCCGGCGTGACGTTGAGGATCGCCATCACCTGCGGCTGGTCGAGGCGGATGGTGCGGGCGCCGAGCTGCAGCGGCCGGCGCGGCGCGACGATGTTCGCCCAGGCCGCTTCCGCTTCGGGGCCGAGCGCCGCCAGCGCCGCCTCGATGCCGGAGACCGGCACCAGCGCCACGGCGGCGCGCCGATCGCCGTCCAGCGTGACGATCTCGACCGCCGAGAACCAGGCCATGGTGCCGGCGAGCCGAGCGACTTGGCCGTCGAGACCGAACGGCGCGTCTACGAACGCGGTGGGGCGAAGATAGGATCGGCTGCGCATCGCGCCTTCGTCCCGCGCGGCGCGCGCGATGTCCAGCCCCCCGGCGCCGCGCCGGGAGCGTCGAGGCGCGTTCGGCAGGCGGCTCAAGACCTTGCTTTTCCGGCCTTTTCAGAACGGGCGCGATCGCGAACGATCGGCAATGTCGAAAAAATCGCCTGGCCCGCAAAAAAGTGCGACAGAAATCGCATCATCCAGTGACTAGTGGCGATGGAGAGGTGTGGCGACCGCCTCTTTTCGAAGGTCAGCAGGGTAACTGAATCTCCGAGGTACGAACCGCCATGGTGGGCATGGCATTGGTTCGCACCGCTTCTACGCCCAAAGGGGCTCCCGCATGCCTCCCGTGGTCAAAGGCGTGCGGGCGATGAGGCGTGAAGGGACGGTCGCCGAGCCGTCATACTACGCTCTTTCCTGCCGCTGTCGAGACCGTTTTGATCCGCACGGGCGGCCGCTGGGGTCCCGATCGAAGCAACGCGCCGACCTGTCCCGTTTTAGTCCATCATCAGCAAGTAACGCTGGCGCAGCGTATCTATCGGAGCGAGCGTCCCGGCCTCTTCATAGTGCCAGAAAGTCCAGCCATTACAGGCAGGTGCACCCTGGACGAGGGCGCCCATCTTGTGGATCGAGCCCTGGTCGGCGCCGACGTCGAGCGTGCCGTCGGCGCAGATCCGCGCCTGCCAGCGGCGCTTGGTGTCGGTGAGGATCGTGCCCGGGACCAGCATGCCGGTCTCGACCAGCGCGCCGAACGGCACCTTGGGCTGGGCGCGTTTCGAGGCCATCGTCTTCATCGCGCTCTCGTCCAGCTCGAGCGTCGAATCGATTCGCTGGCGGGCGACCTTGACGTAGCGCTTCTCGCGCTCGATCCCGATCCAGTTGCGGCCGAGCCGCCGCGCCACCGCGCCGGTCGTGCCGGTGCCGAAGAACGGGTCGAGGACGACGTCGCCCTTGTTGGTGCAGGCGAGCAGCACCCGGTAGAGCAGGGCTTCGGGCTTCTGGGTCGGATGGGCCTTGGCGCCGCCCTCCCCTTTCACCCGCTCGCCGCCCGAGCAGATCGGCAGCAGCCAGTCCGAGCGCATCTGCAGCTCGTCGTTCAGCGCCTTCATCGCGCGATAGTTGAACGTGTAGCGGCTGTCCTCGCTGTGCGACGCCCAGATCATCGTCTCATGGGCATTGGTGAAGCGGGTGCCGCGGAAGTTCGGCATCGGATTGGCCTTGCGCCAGACGATGTCGTTCAGGATCCAATAGCCTTCGTCCTGCAGCGCGGCGCCGACGCGGAAGATATTGTGGTAGCTGCCGATCACCCACAAGGTGCCGTTGGGCTTGAGGATGCGGCGCGCCTCCTTCAGCCAGGCGCGGGTGAAATTGTCATAGGCCGCGAAGGTCTCGAACTTGTCCCAATCGTCGTCGACCGCGTCGACCCGGCTGCCCTCCGGACGGAACAGGTCGCCGCCGAGCTGCAAATTGTAGGGCGGATCGGCGAAGATCATGTCGACCGAGGCGCTCGGCAGCTTCGACATGGCGGCGACGCAATCATCCTCGAGAATCTGGTTGAGCGGGAGATCCGGCGCAGGCGCCACCTTCCTGGCGCGCCGAGCGCCAGCGTCCACACGCGTCAATACCGTCATCGAGATGCCGCCCCCGGTTTACCGAACTCGCGCCCAGAGTGAGTCAGCGCGAGTCCGCGGTCAAGAACAAGCACTTGGCCGGCACGGCTGCGGCGGGTTGCAACGCGGCGGGAACGAAAGGAGTCCTCGCTAGGAATGGGGCCCGGCGGCGTTCTTCAGACTCAATATGAAGTGGTGTGGCCGGAAAGACTCAGCAGGCCGGCGATGTGGGTTGTGGCCGCGAGGCCTCCAGATCGAGGGCGAGCTGCCGCACCGGCGCGAAGCTGCGGCGGTGGAGCGGCGTCGGCCCGAGCGCCTCGAGCGCGCGGCGGTGCTCGGGCGTCGGATAGCCCTGGTTGGTCTCCCAGCCGTAACCGGGATGGGCGCGGGCATAGTCGGCCATCATCCGGTCGCGGGTCACCTTGGCGACGATCGAGGCGGCGGCGATCGACCGGCATTTCGCGTCGCCGGCGACGATCGCGACCGAGGGCCGCTCCCATTTCGGGGTGCGGTTGCCGTCGACCAGCACCATCGCCGGATCGAAGCCGAGCGCGTCCACCGCGCGGCTCATCGCCAGCATCCGCGCCCAGTAGATGTTGAGCCGGTCGATCTCCTCGACCGTGGCAATGCCGACACCGACCCGCGCGACCTGGTGCAGCTTCGCGCAGATCGCCTCGCGGATCTTCGCCGGCAGCGCCTTGGAATCGTCGATGCCGCGCGGAAAGCGCTCGCGGTCGAGCACCACCGCCGCCGCCACCACCGGCCCGGCGAGCGGCGCACAGCCCGCCTCGTCGACGCCGCAGACCGGATCGGGATAGACTTTCTCGAGCTTGAAGCAGGGCCGCGCCATCGGCGCAGCATAAGGAGCCCGCCGCCGCGAACCCAAGGAAAAAGCGTGTCCGCTCAACCTTTTCCTGTGGATTAATCCGTGCGAGGAAGCCGCTCCCGATCCTCCCCGCTCGCGGGGAGGGGGACCGCACGAAGTGCGGTGGAGGGGGTTCAGAGCCCCCCCCACTAAGGCCGATTGCACGCCTCGCCAGATGAAGAGCCCCCTCCACCACTCGCTCTCGCGAGTGGTCCCCCTCCCCGCTAGCGGGGAGGATGATCAGGCCGTCGTGCCCCCGGCACGACTGCGGACTGCCGGCGGCAGTCCGCACCTGATCAGTCCTCGATCTCCACCCAGGTGGGGGCGTGGTCGCTGGCCTTGTCGCGGCCGCGATAATCCTTGTCGACGCCGGCATCGAGCAGCCGGTCGGCGGCCTGGGGCGAGAGCAGCAGGTGGTCGATGCGGAAGCCGGTGTCGCGCTGCCAGCAGCCGGCGGTATAGTCCCAGAAGGTCCAGATCGGCCCGTCGGGATGGCGGGCGCGGATCGCGTCGGTCCAGCCCTGGTGGACGATCGTGCGGAAGGCGGCGCGGCTCTCCGGCTGCATCAGCGCGTCGCGCGCCATCGCCTTGGGGGAGAAGACGTCCTCGTCGGTCGGGATGACGTTCCAGTCGCCGGCGAGCACGGTCGGCCGCTCCTCGTCGAGCAATTCGCGGGCATGGGCGCGAAGCCGCTCCATCCAGGCGAGCTTGTAGTCGAACTTCTCGCCCGGCACCGGATTGCCGTTGGGCAGATAGATCGAGGCGATCGTCACGCCGCCGACCTCGGCTTCGATGTAGCGGCTGTGCGTATCGTCGGGATCGCCCGGCAGGCCGACACGCCGCAGGTTCGGCAGCCCGGCCGCGACCGGCGTCAGGATGGCGACGCCGTTGAAGCCCTTCTGGCCGTGCCAATGGCCGTCGTAGCCGGCGGCGCGGACGTCCTCGATCGGGAAGGCCTCGTCGGCGCACTTGATCTCCTGCAGGCAGAGCACGTCGGGCTTCTGCTCCTCGAGATATTCGACCAGCCGCGGCAGCCGCGCGCGGATGCCGTTGAGATTGTAGGTGACGATCTTCATGGGCGCCGGTCTAGCGGGACGCGCCGCCCGCGTCACCAGCGTCAGACGCTGAAGCTGGAGCCGCAGCCGCAGCCGGAGGCGGCATTGGGGTTGCGGACCTGGAAGGCGGCCCCGCCGAGCGATTCGACGAAGTCGACCTCGCCGCCGCGGACGAGATCGTGGGTCATCTCGTCGACCACCAGGGTGACGCCGTCGCGCTCGGTGGCGAGATCCTCCGCCTCGACCGCCTCGGCGAGGCCGAAGCGGTAGGAGAAGCCGGCGCAGCCGCCGCCCTCGACCGCGAGGCGCAGGATCGCCGGCTTGCCGGTGCGGGTGGCGATGGCGGCGACCCGGGCGGCAGCGGCGGGCGTGAGGGCGATTTCGGGGACCTGGGTCATGCAAGCGAGATAGGGAGCGCGCGGCGGCGCAGCAAGCGCCGGACCGGCGGCCGCTGCCGTCGCGCGACAGCGGCCGGGCGCGGCCTCGTGCGACTCGTTCCGAGCAGGGTCCGTCGACAGCGTCACCGCCCTGAAAAGCCGTTGTTCCCCGGATGCTTACGTCCTACACCGCTCGGATGACCGCTTTGCTGCTCGCCCTGGTGGCCGCCGCCACCCCCGTTCCCGGCGAAACCTGCGTCTACGAGGCGGTGCCGGCCGGCAGCCGCGGCGCGATCGCCGACGCGGTGCTCGCCAAGCGCCTCAGGGGCAGCCCGGTCGAGGCCGTCCTCCAGAAGGCGACCGACGGCTGCGCCCGCCAGCACGGCTGGACGGTCCAGCAGGCCTTGCACGCCAATGGCCATGCGATGATGCGCGTCGGCGCCGAGCGCATCGCCGAGCAGCTGGGCAGGCCGGGCTGGAGCGGGATCGCGATGACCGCCGTCCGGCTTCGCCCGCGCGAGCAGCTCGAGACGCTCGTCACCGTCGGCAAGGGCAAGGCCGAGTTCGAGCTCGTCCTCACCCACATGATCGCCGCCGACCGCGGCATCGCGGCCTTCGTCGACGCCTCCGACAATGCGACGGTCGAGCGCTTCATCCTGATGATCAAGCTGCTTGCCGTCGGCGAGCTCGAGCGGCTCCGCCTGGCGGAGGCGCCGGCCTTTCTTTCCGCGCCCGGCGGATTGATGCCGGGGACAGCAGATGCCCGGTGATCCGGAACACGATCAGCACGTGCTCGAAACTCTCGAGAAGGAAGGCGGCGGCCTCAGCTACGTTCTCGACCCCTCGCGTGTGAAACCGAGCTACTGTGTCTCCTACGGCTGGTCGATGCGCTACGGGTGCGAGATCATCGTGTTCGGCACGTACACGATGGCGCTCACCTCGTGCCCCGCCCTGATCGACCTGTTCTGGGACCAGGCTGCAGCGGGCACGCCGGTGATGGACGGCCAGCTCTGGGAGGGGGCGGATGGATCCCGGTTCGCCGGCCGCCTGGTCGATCCGTCACAGACCGGGCGCGAATATTTCCGCGATGCAAGACTGTGCAGGGACCATGCGGCGGTGGTCGGCGACATGCCCGTATACCAGCTCTTCTGGCCCGACGAGAATGGCGCCTTTCCCTGGGATTCCGGCTATCGTGGCATCGAGCAGCCCTTGCTGTTCGATCCCCGTTCGGGCCCCGAGTAGATCGCGCGGCGGCCCCGGCAGCGATCCGGGCGCTTGTGCGATCCGCCGCTCCGGGCCATAGGGCGGCCACCCTCTCCAGCCGCGAGCGAGACTGATGAAAACCCGCGTCTACGTGACCCTCAAGAACGGCGTCCTCGATCCGCAGGGCAAGGCGATCCACCATGCGCTCGAGGGGCTCGGCTTTTCGGGCGTCAACGACGTCCGCGCGGGCAAGTTGATCGAGCTCGACCTCGCCGAGGGCGTCTCCGACGAGGATGTCGAGGCGATGTGCCGCAAGCTCCTCGCCAACACCGTCATCGAGAATTTCCGCATCGAGCGCCCGGAAAGCCAGGGCGCGGCCGCATGAAGAGCGCGGTCATCGTCTTTCCCGGCTCCAATTGCGACCGGGACATGATCGTCGGACTGGAGACGGTGACCGGGCAGCGCCCGATCCCGATCTGGCATCGCGAGACGACGCTTCCCGACGGGCTCGACGTCATCGCCGTTCCGGGCGGCTTTTCCTACGGCGACTATCTGCGCTCCGGCGCGATGGCGGCGAACTCGCCGGTGATGCGCGCGGTGAAGGACGCGGCCGAGCGCGGCGTGCCGGTGCTCGGTGTCTGCAACGGCTTCCAGATCCTCACCGAGGCGGGGCTGCTGCCCGGCGCGCTGATGCGCAACGCCGGCATCCGCTTCGTCTGCCGCGACGTCGCCTTGACCGTCGGCGAGGCGCGCTCGCCCTTCACCGCCGGCTATCGCGCGGGCGAGCAGGTGGTCTTCCCGGTCGCGCATCACGACGGCAATTACCAGGCCGATGCCGAGACGCTCGACCGGCTCGAGGGCGAGGGCCGCATCGCCTTCCGCTATGCCGGCGAATGCAACGGCTCGGCCCGCCACATCGCCGGCATCGTCAGCGAGAGAGGCAACGTCCTCGGCATGATGCCCCACCCCGAGCGCGCGGTGGAGCCGGCGCACGGCAACCAGGACGGCCGGCGGCTGTTCGAGGGGCTGCTCGAGACGGTGGGGGCGTAATCCTCCCCGCTCGCGGGGAGGGGGACCGCACGAAGTGCGGTGGAGGGGGTTCTGGGACCCGCTCCGGCCTGCAACGAGCCCCCTCCACCAAGCTTCGGTTGGTCCCCCTCCCCTTACAGGGGAGGATCTAAGAAAGCACCGCCTCCGCGGCGAGGAACAGCAGGAAGCCCGCGGTCGCGGCGTTGAGCAGGCGCATCGCCCGCGCATAGCCTTGGGCTTCGTCGAGGCCGGCGATGGTGCGCGCGAGGCGCAATTGCCAGGCGATCAGGCCGAGATAGGCGACGCCCACCACCAGTCCGTCCGGCCCGGGGAAGAGTCTGGAGACCAGGAACGAGGCGATCATGCCGGCCGCCGCCAGGCAGGCCGCGCCGAGCCGCAGCGCGCCCGCTGGCCCGAGCACCACCGCCAGCGTGCGGTCGCCCCTCGCCCGATCCTCGTCGACCTGGAAGACCTGGGTGACCGGGTAGAGGCCGAGCGCGGTGAGCGAGGCCGACGCCGCGCCGAGCGACAGAGCGGGATCCTCTGGCGCGAGCGGCGCCAGCGCCGCCCAGCCGGCGGCGAAGCCGATCACGCCCTGCCCCAGCCCGATCGCCGCCGCGCTGCGCCACGGCCCCGCCTTCCAGCGCGTGCGGGGATGGCTGTAGGCCGCCGTCCAGCCCACGATGAGCAGGTAGAGCGTGACGAATTCCGGGCCGGACGGGAAGGCGAGAAGCAAACCGGCGAGCGCCAGCGTGATCGCGACGCGGGCGAGGTGCGGCGGCACCGGCGGCGGCACGGCGAGGCCGCTCACCGCCCCTTCGTCGCGGTCGTAGACGGCGTTGAACGCCGTCGCCGCCGGATAGAGGAAGAGGTGGAGGCTCAGGAAGGCCGCCGCGGCCGCCCAGTCCGGCCGGCCGCCCGAGAGCAGCGCGCCCCAGAGGAAGATCGGCGCCAGCGTCAGCTGGAACGGCAGCCGCAAATGCGGCCAGGCGGCGGCGAGACCGGTCAGCGGCGGCTCACCGCTTCAGCACCCGGGTGAAGCGGGCGAGGAGGAAGAGGACCATCGGCCAGAAGCACGTGTTCCAGACGTCGTGCCAGCTGCGCGCCCAGGCGATGCGCTGGCCGGCGGCGTGGGTCTCGATGATGTCCCACGCCTCGCCGGCCAGCGCCGCGACGAGCACGGCCAGGATCGGGAAGCGCCCGCGCAAAGGCTGGCGGAACAGGATCGCGGCGAGCAGGAAGACGGTCAGGCCGACATAGATGTGGAGCGCGTCCTTGGGCAGGCCGAAGAGCTGCGTCAGCCAGATCTTGGCCTGCTGGAAGTCGCTCATCTCAGACCGCCGCGCGGAACGGGCTGAAATCGGTGCCCGAATCGTAGACGTCGACGCCCTCGCGCCGCTTCAAAAAGCCGACCACGGCATAAGTGACCGGCGTCAGCAGCACCTCCCACGACACCTTGAGCGCGAACTGGCTGACCATCACCCACAGCATCGCCTCGACCGGCCAGCCCGGCGCGCCGTAGAAAGCGAGCGGGTAGAAGACCAGGCTGTCGAGCCCCTGGCCGACGATCGTCGAGCCGATCGTGCGCATCCAGAGATGCCGCCCCTCGGTCGCCAGCTTCATCCGCGCGAGCACGTAGCTGTTGGCGAACTCGCCCAGCCAGAAGGCGACCACCGAGGCGAAGACGATCCGCGGCACCTGGCCGAACACGCTCTCGTACGCGCCCTGCCCCGGCCAGTCGGAGGCCGGCGGCAGCGCCACCACCACCCAGCTCATCGCCGCCATGAACAGGGTCGCGACGAACCCCGCCCAGATGCAGCGCCGCGCCCGGGCATAGCCATAGACCTCGGTCAGCACGTCGCCGAGCACGTAGGAGAGCGGAAAGAACAGGATGCCGGCGCCGAACGGCCACAGGCCGATCAGCGGCAGGTCGATCTCGGCGCGCTTGCCGGCGCCGAGCACGTTGGAGAGCAGGAGGATGGTGACGAACGCCGCCATCACGAAATCGAAATAGCGGAAGTGCGCGCCGCGCAGCGCCTCGCCTTCCACCGCCTGCATCCTGCCCCCGCTCATCCTCGCGGCCTAGCGCGACCGGCGGCGCGGCGGCAAGGGGGTGGCCGGGCGGAGACGTCGGCCGGGCGGACGATCAGGGTCTCGCGCCAGCCTTGCGGAACCGCGCGCGCGCCCATTGATAGGGGTTCGTCACCGGCGCCTGCGAAAGCGCCCGTTCCCCGCAGGCGACGCTGACCAGGACGTCACGTCCTGAGCCGGATGGCGGCGCCTCCTCGTTGAAGGATCGGGGATCGGTGTCCGCCGGATCGAACGGAAGCCTGATCAGCGGCGGCGGGTTCCGCGTGCCGTCGAGAGCGGTCTCGTGATGCTCCTCCCGCAGGCGCCGCGTGGGGCAATGCACGGCCAGTGCCTCGGAATAGGCGTCATAGGCGACCCCGTCTTCCTCGTCAGGCTCCCTGAGGATCAGCATCGTGGCGAGGCGCGCCACGTCGCCATTGCGGCCGATCAGCGCGACGAACGCGGCGGCCTCGCCGTCTTCCTTGAACAGGCGCCACGACCGGCCGTCGGCCTTGCCCGGTATGGAGGCGCGATGGTCTTGCGCCGCGGCGGGGCCAGCGGCGGCGGCGGCGAGAGCGATTGGAACGAGCACCTTCAGAGACATCCGCATGGTCGATCCTCCCTGTGCGACTCCATAGCACAAGGCGCTTCTGTTCACCATTTGTTTTGTTGGCACGCGGCGCTGCCTCGTTCGCCGCAGGGCGTTTCCCCGCCGCGCGAATCCCGCTAGAGCGGAAACCATCGCGCGCCCGTAGCTCAGTTGGATAGAGCACGAGCCTTCTAAGCTTGGGGTCACAGGTTCGAATCCTGTCGGGCGCGCCAATTGTGCGGCTGTTTTCCCGAAGGGAGAACAGCCGGACGATCGGCGGGCTCATGCGGTTCGCGCCTTTTCGGAATCGGAGCGCAGCGGAGATGACGGAGCCCGCAGGGCGACGACAATCGTGTCGGGCGCGCCAATTGTGCGGCTGTTTTCCCGAAGGGAGAATAGCCGGACGATCGGCGGGCTCATGCGGTTCGAGCCTTTTTCGGAATGCAGCGCAACGGAGATGACGGAGCCCGAAGCGCGACGACAATCCTGCCGGGCGCGCCAACCGGCGGCTGTCCAGCCCGGACACATGGGTGACAGAACGTTCCTGAGACATGGGTGACAACCTCGGACCGAACGGGCTGTTGCCCGGGCCGTTGCGGAGGAGGAACATCCCGCACCCTTCCTCGTTCGCCGCCGCATGTCCTCCCCAGCCTCCCCACCCGTCGCCACGCGTTCGTCTGGCCAGCGCCTCGCGATCGCCGCGCTCGCCGTCGTCCAGATCCTCGTGACCCTGCTGCCCTCGGCCGGCATCGGCGCGCCGATCGGCGAACGCTCCGACAATGTGCGGACGCTGATCACGCCGGCCGGCTGGGCCTTCTCGATCTGGGGGCCGCTCTACGCCGGCTCGCTGGCCTATGCCGTCTACCAGCTGCTGCCCGGGCAGCGCGACAATGGCCTGCTCGCGCGGATCGGCTGGGCGAGCGCCGGCGCCTTTCTCGGCAACGCGGCCTGGGCGCTCTACGTCCAGTTCGTCGCGGTCGACGCCGTCTCGGCGGCGATCATCGCCTTCACCCTCGCCTGCCTGCTGTCGATCTACCGCGCGCTTGCCGAGGCGCGGGCGTTCAGCCGCGGTGAGCGCTTCCTCGTCGCGCTGCCGCTCAGCGCGCTCGCCGCCTGGCTGACCGCGGCGACGATCGTCAACATCGCCGCCGCCCTCGTCCATCACGGCGTCGACGCCGGCGAGTCGGCGCCGCTGGTCGCCGCCGCGATCGTGCTGGTCGGCGGCGCCATCGCCGCCGCCGCGATCTGGCGCGGCCGCGGCAATCCCTGGTACGCCTTGGTCTTCCTCTGGGCGCTGGCCGGCATCCACGCCGCCGAGGCGGGTCGGCGCGAGGTCGATGCCGCGACGCTCGCCGCCGGCGTGCTCGTCCTTGCCGTCACCCTGGCGCGGCTCGCCGGCCCGGCGAACCGCCGCCACTGGCTCGGCGGCCCGGCGTAGCGAACCGGGGCTCGCTCAGCCCTGCGGCTTCATCCAGCCGTGCATCGCCATCCAGCGCGCGAAGGCGTCGAACCAGCCGGTGCTGGTCGTCTCCTTCGGATACATGCCAAAGCCGTGGCCGCCCTGCTCGTAGAAATGGAACTCGACCGGCCGCTTCGCCGCGCGCCAGCTCTCGATCAGACCGAAGCCCTGGCTGGCGAACAGGGGATCGTCGGCGGCGAGGGCGACGAACAGGGGCGGCGCGTCGGCCGGCACGGTCACCGGCGAAAGCGGGCCGTAGATGTCGCCGATGAACGCCGGCTTCGCCTCGCCGTCGAGGGTCGCCGCCATGGTCAGCATCGCGCCGGCCGAGAAGCCCAGCATGCCGACCCGCTGCGGATCGATCTTCCACTCGGCCGCGCGGCCGCGGACCAGCGCGAAGGCGGCGCGGGCGTCGGCCAGCTGCGGGGCGAGCGCGGCCGCCGCCTGCTCCGGCGACGGACGGGCGGGCCGCGCCGCGCCGGAGAACATCGCCGCCATCTCCCGCTCGAAGCCCGCCATGTCGGCCGGAGTCTGGTTGAGCCGGTATTTGAGCACGAACGCCGCGACGCCGCGCGCCGCCAGCGCCCGGGCGACGCCCCAGCCCTCGTTCTCCATCGACAGGGTGCGGAAGCCGCCGCCCGGCGCGACGATCACCGCGGTCCCCGTCGCCTTCCCCGGCTGCGGCAGGAACGGGGTCAGCGTCGCAACGGTCACGTTGCGCGCGAAGACGCTACCGTACTGGCTGTGCCAACTCTCGGGCGTCACGGCGCCGGGGAGCGGCCCGGTGCCGAGCGGAATCGCGCCCGGCTGCTGCGGCGCGGCGATCGGGGTCATCCGGTCGCCTTGCGCCCAGGCGGGCGAGAGGGACGCGAGCGCCAGCGCCGCGCTCGCCCGTACGATCAGGCGCCCCGCCCTGCTCGCTCTCCTCATCGTGATCCTCCCTTGCTCCCTGCGGCGGAAGACTAGGCCCGAGTCCGGGCGCGTCAATCGCCCCCTCCCCGTCCGCGCGAGAAGCGCTTGCGCCGCCCGCCGCGCCGCGGCAGCCTGCGCCCGGCGCCGCGCGCGCCTTGCGGGGGAAAGACGATGATCAAGACGCCGACCGACCATCCGCTCGAGCGACTCGTGTTCTTCTCCGACGCGGTGTTCGCGATCGCGATCACCCTGCTGGTGATCGAGATCCACGTCCCGCACCTGCCGCACGGCGCCGCGGACGGCGACTTCCTGCGCGCGCTCGCCCAGCTCGCACCCAGCTTCGTCGGCTATTGCGTCAGCTTCGCGGTGATCGGCGCCTTCTGGTCGGGCCACCACCGCAGCTTCGCGCTCGCCGGCCGCTATTCCGGCCGGGTGGTGGTCTGGAACCTCGCCTTGCTCGGGGCGATCGCCTTCATGCCGTTCGTCACCGCCTTCGGCAGCACCTACAGCGGCGCGCGGGTACCGACCGTCCTCTATTGCGCCTGGATGCTGCTCACCGCCTTGCTCAACATGAAGGTGGTGCGGATCGTCACGTCCGCGCCGATGGTCGCGCCGGGCAACGATGCGGCGGTGGCCGACGCCCGGCGGCGCAGCCGCAGCGTCGCGCTCGGCGCGGCCAGCGCGACGCTGATCGGCCTGATCGTCCCCTATCTCGGCCAGGCGGCGCTGATCTCGATCCCGCTCTGGCGCCGGCTGCTCGCCGGGCTCGAGCGCGGCCGCGCCCCCGTCCCAGCCGCCGCGGCCGAGGCCGACGCGCACGGCTGACGTCCGGTCCGGCGTCCGCTCAGCGGGTCTCCGGCACCTCCCCGCCGCAGAGCGCCGCGGTCACCCGCCGGGTCATCGCCTCGCAGCTCGGCCCGAGAAACGGAAAGGTCCCGCTCAGCGCCGTCTTCAGCTCGGGGGCGAGCGCCTCCTGCAGCCGCCGCTTGGCGCGCAGGTGGCGCGTCTTGACCGTGCCCTCGGGGATGCCGACCGCCGCGGCGACCTCCTCGATGCTCAGCCCCTCGACCTCGCGCAGCACGAACACCAAGCGGAACGCCTCCGGCAGCCGGGCGATCGCCTGCTCGAGCATCTGCCGGATCTGCGCGCGGGCGAGCGCGGCGTCGGGCGGCGCGGCGCTTGTCGATCCTGCCATCAGCCTCTCCCGGTAATCGTCGAGCACCACCACCGAGCGCGGATCGAGCCGCTCCCGCCGCCGCTTTGCCGCCCGCGCCCGGCCGAGCGATTCGTTGACGACGATGCGGGTCAGCCAGGTGGCGAGCGAGGCGCGCCCCTCGAAGCGGCCGATCGCCCGGAAGGCGCTGAGATAGGCGCTCTGCACCGCATCCTCGGCCTCGCTGCGGTTGCCGAGGATGGCGAAAGCGGTGCGGAACAGCCGCTGGTTGTGGCGCTGGGTGACCACCCGCACCGCGGCCGCGTCGCCGCGCGCCACCCGCGCCGCCAGCGCCACATCGTCGACCGGCGCCTCGTCGCGCCGCAAACCTGCTTCCATCCGCACCCTCCTGCAGCCTTGGATGCCGCGGCCGGCGGGAAGTTCCCGTCAGCCGGGATCGGACGCGGCGGCGAGGTCCATGAAGTTGCGCGCCGCCTCGCGATCCTGCGGGTCCTCGAAGGCGATGTCGAGATCGGGGGCGGCGCCGAACATGTGCATCAGCGCCCAGAGCGCGAAGCGGCGGCCGCGGTCCTGCTCGAGGCCGAGATCGACCCCCATACGCTCGAGCGCCGGCGCCACCGCCTCCGGCGCCACGGCGGCGAGGTCGGCGGTGCCGAAATAGCGGCGCAACTGATCGTCGAAGTCCATCGGCCCCGCTTAGGCGAGGATCGGGCGTCGGGGAAGCGGCGGGCGCGTCCGGAAGATCAGCGCAGCTGGGGGAGAATCGGGCCGCTCTCGGCGACGACGTTGAGCACCCGGGTCGCGCGATTGTAGGCGGCGACCGCGGCTGCGGCGCTCTCCTGCTCCGGGCCGGAGGCGAGCAGGGTGAAGCGGGCGACGGCGAGGTCGCGCAGCACCGAGACCGCCTCGGGCGGCGCCGGCTCCTGCGTGGCCGCGACGGCCGCGACCTGCTGCGCAGCCTCGATCTGCGCCAGCCGCGTCTGGCGCGACAGGCCCATATCCACATTCGAGACCGGTGCGATCGGCTTCACTTCTTTCCCCCCGGAAGACGAATAGTCTTTAGTTGCGAGACGTTATCATAACGTCAACGCAACGGACTGGCAAGTTCGGGCGGCGTCGCGCGCCCTTCGCGGGCCTTCACGGTCCCGCCCGCAGCGGTCCTGCCCGAACGCTCCCGCGGGACCAGACCGGCCTCGGAGCCTGCACCGCGGCCCCTATTTCACGCGAAGACGCGAAGAGCGCGAAGGCGCGAACAGCGACGGCCAGGCCGACGGCAGCTGAAGGAGCCCCAGCGCCGCCACAGGCGGCGCAGAAAAGGACCGGCTCATGCCGGTCGATAGGGCAGCAGAACCGCAGATCCTTCGCGCCTTCCTTCTTCTTCGCGGCTTCGCGTGAAAATCAAGCGCGTGGGCGAGCCGCCACGTCCTTCAGGCGCCAGGTGCGGTTGGGCTGCACCACTCTGGCGCCTTCGCATCGAACGGCTGAGAGCAGGCGGCACGCTGGGTCGGCGCCGCTTGCTCCTCACGCCGTTTCCTTGACTACGGCCGCTTCGCCTCCGCCTCGCCGAGGAAGCGCTCGACGGCGGCGCGGAAGGCTTGCGGCTGGTCGAGCATGATGAAGTGGAAGCTGCCGTCGACCCGCTCGAGCCGGGCCCTGGGCGCCGCGGCGTACGCCCCGCGGAACAGGGTGTCGAACGCCTCGGCCGGCGCGCCATAGGCCGGATCCCAGGCGTAGAGCACGGTCAGCGGCGCCGCGATCCGGCCGAGCTCGGGCCTGAGGTCGGTGGTCATCAGTTCGTAGACCGCCGCCGCGACCACCTTGCGGTCGGAGGCGAGGCCGTCCTCGACCAGGGCCGGGCGCGCGGCCTCGGTCTTGGCCATGCGGGCGATCACCGCCTCCTGCATCGGCCGCGCCTGCTCCGGCGCCTGGCGCAGCAGCCCGTCGCGCATCGCCGCCGCCTGCGGCTTCGCGCTCTCCACCGTCGCCGCCGGGTTCATCAGCAGGGTGTAGAAAGGCAGGGCATCGACCACCAGCACGCGGCCGACCTGCGCCGGGTGGCGGGCGGCGAGCATCAGCGCCGCCTCGCCGCCGAGCGAATGGCCGATCACCGCCGGCGCCTTCAATCCATTGGCCTCGATGTAAACGGAGAGCGCCTCGACGAACGGCGCGACCACCGCGCCCTCGGCCGCCGGCGCTTCGGGCGCCCTGGTCCCGGCAAAGCCGGCGAGGGTGACGCGGTGCAGCCGGTAGCGGCCCGCGAGGTCCTTCGCGGTCGCATCCCAGACGTGCTGCGAGGAGGCGAGGCCGGGGATCAGGATGACGTCCGGTCCCTTCCCTTCGACCGTGACCGCGAATGGCGGCGCGGCTTCGGCGCGGGCGACGACGGTGAGCGCGAGCAGAGCCGCGATGATTCCGAGTATCCGTTGCATGATGTCAGTCCTTCTCTGGAAAGAAGATGTCCTCGATCGCGAGGGCGAAGACCCCGGCGATGGTGAAGGCGAGCGGCAGGCTCGGGTCGTAGCGGCCGTTCTCGATCGCATTGACCGTCTGGCGGGAGACCTGGAGCGCCTCGGCGAGGTCCCCCTGGCTCCAGCCGCGCGCCGCGCGCAGGTCCTTGATCCGGTTGTTCATCGGTAGCGCAGGGTGAGGATGCCCACCCCCAGCCCCCACAGGCTGCCCATGATCGCCCAGACGCCGAAGGCATGGAGGCCGGGAAGGCCGGCCTCCTGGGCGAAGCCCCAGCCGAAGGTGATCAAGGCGGTGCCGAGGAAGGAGAAAGCGATCGCCTCGAGCTGGATGCGGCGCTGCATCTCGTCCATCCGCAGGATCGCCCGCAGGATCACCCAGGCCGCCGCCACCGCGCCGATCATCGGCGACAGCGCCAGCGCGATCCGCACCGCGCCCTCGGGGTGGAAAGCGTCGTCGATCCGGTTCGAGGCGATCAGCAGCCCGGCGTAGAGCGACATGGCGGCGCCGAGCTGGACGAAATAGCGACGTGGCTTGAGCATGTTTCCTCCTGTAAAGGGAGCTTTACAGAAGACAGCCACGCCTGTCAAGGACGCTTTACAGACAATCCTCCCTGTGAGGCGAAGCCTCATGGTGAGGGGGGTGTAGGCGGGTCGGCATGATCAGCAGGTTCGCCATGCCCCCGGCATGGCTGGACAGTGCGGGGCACTGTCCACCTGCTGATGGCATGCCGAGCGCCGGAGCCGGCCGCGGAGCGGCCGTCGGCCGAAATGAACGGGCCGTCGTGCCCCCGGCACGACTGCAGGCTGCGGGGCAGCCTGCACCCGTTCATGGTGGAGGGGCCGGGTGGGAGTAAGGCGCGCCCTTTGCCCCTCCACCGCGTTTCACGCGGTCCCCCTCCCCATCCGCTTCGCGGACAGGGAGGATTACGGCAGCACTACGCCAAACGCCCGCTCACTTCCCGCTTAGCCAGCGCCCATTTTCATGTTATGTTCTCCCTTTCGGCAGGAGAAGGACCATGCGCAGCGCAGCCCTCTTGTTGCTTCTGGCGTGTCTCGCCACCCAGGCCGCAGCGGCCCCGCGCGGCAAGCCGAAGGATCCTCCGCCGCTGGTGCGCACGCCTTCCCCGCCTCTCATCATCACCACGACTCCGCCGCCGGCGGTGCGACCCCCCTCCCCGCCGGCCGAGTCGGACCGAACCCGCGACCCGCAGGTGGTTGCCGCTTATGAGGACTGGACAGTCGGCCATGCCGATCCCTACGTCTTCGCCTACACCGAGAATGCGAGCCACTCGGAGTTCGGCCTGATCTGCCGCGACGGCTGCATCTTCTATCTCGACGTCCAGCTGGCCTGCGAGGACGGCCACGCCTATCCGGCGATGATGAACAGCAGGAACGGCTCCGATACATTCGACCTGCAATGCATCCTGGTCGACGGGTCGCCGCTGCTGACCGCGGGCCCGACCGACACACTGGTCGGCGCGATCAAGTCCGGAGGCGAGATCGGCTTCGCCGTCCCGCTCGAATCGGGACGCTTCAACGTGGCGCGCTTCTCGCTGGCCGGCGGCGTCGAGGCGCTGGGCCGCGCCCGCGCCCTGTCGGACGCCCGCCGCGACGAGGACGAGACGGCACCGCGCGACTTCACGATCTGAGGGCGGCTTGCGCCGCGGGGGCCGGACAGAAAGGATCGTGCAGGGCTCTTCTGGGGGAGGGAGACATGGAAGGGATCATCGAAACCGTGATGCTGCTTAGCGCGGGTGCCGTGGCAGTGCCGCTCGCGTTGCTCGCCATCGTCACCTGGTTCCTCCACTTCTTCGTGGCGCTGCGCGCCCCGCCCACCGCGCGGGCGACCTGGACGGTGGTACCGGCCTTCGTCGCGGTCGCGATCCTGCTCGCCACGTTGGCGCCGCCAGACAGGGCCTGGGCCCTGCTCCTCGGCACCGCCGTCGCGTCCCTCGTCGCCTTCCTCTGGTGGCACTCGGAGTTCCGGACGGCGTGGATCGAAAGCGCCGACGTGCTGCCGGAGGGCGTCGAGCTGGCCAATGACAATTGGCGCGCCGGCCTGATCCTGGCGATCGGCGTGATCGGGCTGCTGCTCATCCGCGGACTGTACCAAATGGTCGCCGAGGGCCGGCTCTAGCCGCGGCGTCGGGAGCCGCGGCGAGAGCGATCCGGCCTATTCCTACTTGTCGCCGGAGGCGATGGGGAGGGGTTGGAGGGGGGTAGAGGCGGGTCGGCAGGCCGGGGGCTTGCCGAGCGCCGGAACCGGCTGCGGAGCAGCCGTCGGCCGAAATGAGCCGGCCGTCGCGCCCCCGGCACGACTGCGAACTGCTGCGAGCAGTTCGCACCCGCGCATGGTGGAGGGGCCGGGCAGAGTGAGACGCGCTCTCGGCCCCTCCAAAGCGGTTCACGATGTGCAGGTCGGGGCTGCCCCCGGCAGCCGCTCGCCATGCCGGGGGGCATGGCGACCTGCGCATCCCCCTCCTCATGAGGCTTCGTCTCACAGGGAGGGATTGGACCGCCCCTACGCCGCCGCCACCGTCACCAGATGGTCGCGCTCCCGTTCCTCGAACGCGATCTTGACGTCGAGGAAGCGGGAAATCACGTCGGCGCCGGTCAGGCTGTGCTGCGACGGCTTGACCGTGGTGAAGCACCCGCCGCCGGCGAGCGCGAGAGGCAGCAGCAACTGGTCGGCGAGATAGGGGCCCGCCGCCGCCGCGCCGGCGAGATAGCCGGCCATCCTCTTCGCCGCCTTGGCCGCAAGCACCTGCGCCGGCACGCCCAATTTGCCGAAGCCGCTGACCAATTCGCCGACCTGCTCGAACTGCGCCTCGAGCATCAGGATGTTGCCCGGCCCGGTGCGCTCCGGCAGCGGCTCGATCCGCCGCGCCGCGTCGGGCCAGCCCAGGTGCTTCTCGACCTCGGCGAGCTCGCGCTCGGCGATCTCGCGCGGCAGCGCCGCGATCAGCACCCGCGCCTCGACCCGGCGAAGCGCGCCGCGCTCGACCAGCTCGATCGGCCGCAGCCGCGCGCACGGCAAAATGTCGACCTCGATCCGCCCGCCGCCGGCCGGGTAGAAGCCCGGCCGCACCAGCCGCGCGGTCACGCTCGGCCCCATCCGGTTGAGCACCGGCAGGAACACGCGCTCCAGGAAATCGAACGGCGGCGCGTGGATGTTGTGCGTGCCGCCCTCGAGCACCAGCCGCGACGGCGCGTCGGCCAGGATCAGCGGCGGCAACAGGGTCTGCAGCACCAGGCTGGTGCTGCCGGCGGTGCCGACCGAGAAATGGTATTCGCCGGGCGTTACCCGGCCCGGCGCGAAGCTCAGCGTCGAGGCGCCGACCGCGAGCTCGTCGCACTCGGCCCCGCCGATCGCGCACGCCGCCTCGACCGCGGTGACGTGCTGGCGCATCACCCCCGGCTTCGACCGGTTGGCGCGGATGTTGTCGATCCGGAAGGCCTTGCCGGTGACGAGCGACAGCGACAGCGCCGTGCGCAGCATTTGCCCTCCCCCCTCGCCTTCCGAGCCGTCGATGATGATCATTGTCTCACTTTCTGATTCCCTCCCCTCCCGCTTGCGGGAGGGGATAAGAGGGGTGGGCCGGCGACGGAGAGCTCGCGCTGGCGCGCTGCCACTACAACTCTCCGTCCGCCTCCGGCGATCGCCGCCCTCTCCCTTGAGGGGAGAGGATACCGGAGCTTGGCGGCTCTGCCGCCTAGCGGAGGTTGGTGAGGGTGACTGGGGCTCGAAGAGCGCCCGCTCCGCCATCGAGGCGGAGCGTTCGCTTCCCCTCACCATGTGATCGAACGCGCTCGAGGCGCTCCGCCCCCGCCGCTGCGCGCCAGGGCGGTGACCCGGCCGCAGCATGCCCCCGGCATGCTGCTCCTGGTCCCCTCACCCCTTCACGCACACCACCTGCTTCAGGGTGTGGACCACCTCGACCAGATCGGCCTGGGCCGCCATCACCGCCTCGATCGGCTTGTAGGCCGCCGGGGTCTCGTCGATCACGCCCGCGTCCTTGCGGCATTCGACGCCCTCGGTGGCGAGGACGTGATCGTCGAGGGTGAAGCGCTTCTTCGCCTCGGTCCGCGACATCAATCGTCCGGCGCCGTGGCTACAGCTGTCGAACGACTCCCTGTTGCCGCGGCCGCGGACGATGAAGCTCTTCGCCCCCATCGAGCCCGGGATGATCCCCATCACCCCCTCGGCCGCGCGCACCGCCCCCTTGCGGGTGACCAGCACGTCCTCGCCGAAATGGCGCTCCTTGCGGACGTAATTGTGGTGGCAGTTGATCGCCTCCAGCTCCGCCTCGAACGGCTTGGCGATGACCGACCGGATCGCGCGGATCGTGTTGGTCATCATCATCCGCCGGTTCAGCGCCGCGAAGTCCTGCGCCCAGCCGACCGCCTCGACATAATCGTCGAAATGGTCGGTCCCCTCGGTGAAATAGGCGAGGTCCTCGTCCGGCAGATTGACGAACCACTTGCGCATGTCCTCCTTCGCCAGGGCGATGAAGAAGGTGCCGATCGCGTTGCCGACGCCGCGCGAGCCCGAATGGAGCATCACCCACACCTGGTCCGCCTCGTCGAGGCAGAGCTCGATGAAGTGGTTGCCGGTCCCCAGCGTCCCCAGATGCACGAGGTTGTTCGTGTTCTGGAGCTTCGGGTACTTGTCGGTGATCCGCTTGAACCTCTCGGCCAGGGTCGCCCAGGCGGAGACGATCTCCGGCGGCGGGTCGCCCCAGCTGCCCTTGTCGCGCTTGCCGCGCCCGACGTCGCGCCCGTGCGGCACCGCCTGCTCGATCGCCCGGCGCACCCCTTCCAGATTGTCCGGAAGGTCCGAGGCGTGGAGCGAGGTCCTCGCCGCCATCATGCCGCAGCCGATGTCGACCCCGACCGCCGCCGGGATCACCGCGCCGCGGGTCGGGATCACCGATCCGACGGTCGCGCCGATCCCGACATGGACGTCCGGCATCGCCGCGACGTGCCTGAAGATGAACGGCATCTTCGCCGCGCGCGAGAGCTGCTCGCGCGCCTTCGGATCGACCGCGACCCCCCTGGTCCACATCTTCACCGGCGCGCCGCCCTCGACCGCCATCATCTCGAAACTCTCGGCCATCGGGCCCTCCTTCAATGATCCCTATTATCCAAATTCGTCATACCGGCGAAGGCCGGTATCTCGTGGAGGGCTCGTCCAGGCGCCGATGGAGGGCGCTTGCCATCCCGCCCCGTCAGCGCCTCTCCCCTCACCCGTCATTCCGGCGAACGCCGGGATCTCGGGTCGGAAGGACAGAAGCGCCAATGGAGCGCTCCACGACCCTCGGGACTCCTTCGCCACGAGATTCCGGCTTCCGCCGGAATGACGAGCAGGCAAGCGCGGTGGCACCGGTGGCTGGAGTCGAACCAGCGGACCTTGGTGTTGGAATCCAGGCCGCACCCGCGCGCTCACCGGCATCACTGCAATCCTTTGGGGCGGCTGGCCCATTCCAGCCGCCCCGCCGCTCCCGCTCCGCCAGCGCCTCTCCCCGCACCCGTCATTCCGGCGAAGGCCGGAATCTCGGGCCGGAAAGGCAGAAGCGCTCATGGAGCGCTCCACGACCCTCACGACCCCTCCTCCACGGGATTCCGGCTTCCGCCGGAATGACGAGCAGGGGATCGCCAGAGCCACGCCTCGCATCACCACAATCCTTTGGGGCGGCCGGCCCATTCCAGCCGCCCCGCCGCTTTGTCGGGCGGCGACACGATCCGTCCGACGGAAAATACAGTGCAGAGGCCGTGCCAGTTTACCTGCGCGTGCTGCAGAAAAGTCGCAACGCCTTGTTCTCACGTGGGAAATTCTCCGCCCCGCTGCAACAGCCCTCCAGCGTCACCCGCGCAGCGCCCGCCGAATCCCTATCGACACGTCTAGCAATCTATCTCATCGTATAAGGATGAGACCCAATGTCGTGATCGGCTTCCTCGGCTCCACCCTCGACGCGAGCAGGCAGGGCCCGGAGCGCTGGAACAAGTGGCGGCCGACCGTCGGCCTGTGCATGCACGAGGATCTGCGCGTCGACCGGCTCGAGCTGATCCACGGCGGCCAGCACGAGGGGCTGGCGAAACATGTCCGCGCCGACATCGCCGGAGTCTCGCCCGAGACCGAGGTCAACCTCCGCCGGCTCGACTTCGCCGATCCCTGGGACTTCGAGGAGGTCTATGGGAAGTTGCTCGATTTCGCCCGCGCCTATCGCTTCGATCCGGAGGCCGAGGATTATCTGATCCACATCACCACCGGCACCCACGTCGCCCAGATCTGCCTGTTCCTGCTCACCGAGGCGCGCTACCTGCCCGGCCGGCTGCTGCAGACCAATCCGTCGCGCCCGGCCGAGGGCGCCGCCGCCGGCAAATGGAGCGCGATCGACCTCGATCTGTCGCGCTACGACAGCATCGCCACCCGCTTCGCCGCGGCGGCGGCGGAGGGCAGCTCGTTCCTCAAGTCGGGCATCGAGACGCGCAACCCCGCGTTCAACCGGATGATCGACGAGATCGAGCAGGTCGCGGTCCGCTCACGCGCGCCGATGCTGCTGATGGGGCCGACCGGCGCCGGCAAGTCGCAGCTCGCCCGCAAGATCTACGAATTGAAGCGGGCGAAGCACCAGGTCTCCGGCCCGTTCGTCGAGGTCAATTGCGCGACGCTGAGGGGCGACGGCGCGATGTCGGCGCTGTTCGGGCACCGGAAGGGCGCGTTCACCGGCGCCGCCGCCGACCGGCCCGGCCTGCTGCGCACCGCCGACAAGGGCGTCCTGTTCCTCGACGAGATCGGCGAGCTCGGCCTCGACGAGCAGGCGATGATCCTGCGCGCCATCGAGGAGAAGCGCTTCCTCCCCGTCGGCGCCGACAAGGAGGTGGGTTCCGACTTCCAGCTGATCGCCGGCACCAACAAGGAACTCGGCGGCGCCGTCGCCGCGGGCGCGTTCCGCGACGATCTGTTCGCCCGCCTCAACCTCTGGACCTTCGAGCTGCCGGCGCTGCGCGACCGGCGCGAGGACATCGCCCCCAACCTCGACTACGAGCTCGACCGCTTCGCCGAGCGCGAGGGCGCCCGCGTCGGCTTCAACAAGGAGGCGCGCCGCGCCTTCCTCGATTTCGCGACCGCCCCCGACGCCGCCTGGACCGGCAATTTCCGCGACCTCGCCGCCAGCGTCACCCGCATGGCGACCTTCGCCCCCGCCGGCCGGATCGACGTCGCCACCGTCGAGGCCGAGAAGGCGCGGCTGCAGCGGTTCTGGGGCGGAGGCGAAGGTCGCCATGCGGGTGCGGCGGGTGCGGAGGCGGACGCGCTCGAGGCGCTGCTCGGCGCCGAGGCGCTGGCGGCGATCGACCCGTTCGACCGTGTCCAGCTCGCCGAGGTGGTGCGGGTGTGCCGGCGCAGCCGCTCGCTCTCGGAGGCGGGTCGGGCTTTGTTCAGCGCCTCGCGCACGCGGCGGGCGAGCGCGAACGACGCGGATCGGCTGCGGAAATATCTGCAGCGGTACGGGCTGGAGTGGCGGCGGGTGCGGGAGTGAGGGGTGGATGGGGCGAGAAAAGGCTGCAATTGGCTGAGAGCCGACTGTGAGCCTGAAGCCATCAACCGGAGAGCGTTGACGTAGGAAGGCAGTCCAATGAGTGGACAATTACGGACCCAATCCCAGCCAGTCGGGCACGAACTTCGCCCGCCAGGAGGAGGCCGCCCGCTAGTGCGGCTGCCTCCGTACAAAATGGACGTTTTCCAACCATACGTTTCAGGTTGTCGATCGTCGGAATCGCCACCTTCTTCGATCGATGGCTTTTTGGCTTCAGTGATCACGCCAGTGGGCTGGACCCGAGCCTTAACCGAAGCACGAACGGAAGGAGTAACGGCCAACAAGCTCGAAAGATGTGACCAGCTGCTCAATCGGCGGTATGCCTGAGCCGATCATGAAGAAAGCGGTGAGCGCCTCCGTAAACGGCTCGACGGCATTGCCGTCCCGGAGCGCAGCTAGTAGCGGAGCAAGCGACGAGTCCGGGCTGAGGATATGTTCGGTCGAGCACGCCGTGAGTATGTCGCCCCAGTCGTCCGGCTTCGCTAGGGGGAGCGCCGCCGCGATCGCTTCAACGGTCGCCTGGGGCAGCCCGACTTCACATGCGAGCGCGAACTGGACGGTCGCGTATGTTGGAGCCCTGTCCCGCCGCTTTGCATCCAGGAAAGTTCGCCGCCGATCATCGGTAAGGCCTGCCCGTATTAAGCGATAGAGATTGGCCATCCGCTTGACCGCGCGCGGCGACTTGGCTGCAAGGGGCGCCATCGCCTCGAAGAAGACAATCTCGATCGCGTCTAGTCGCAGACGACTGCGCGCGACGGCCGGCTCAACCTCGGGAGCTTCCGGCGGCAGCGGACGAAAGCCTGATATTGTCCGGACGTGGGGATTTTCGTTCTCAGCAAGCGGATTGAAATCCTGCGCGTCGATGGCGGCTTGGCCCAGCAGGTCGCGCACATAGCGGCGGTAGCGGCCGGTCGCCGCTGGATCATCACTCCGGCCACGAATCGGCCGGATCCAGAAGGGGATTTGGAAGATTTTTTCGAGATAATCGGCCGCGCTCGGGCCGGATAGCCGGGAGAGTTGATCATATTGCTTTTCTAGCGACAGCTTCAACCACTGCGGGTCAACCGCCACGACCACCACGAAGCAGGGGAACGCCAGCAGCAGGTGGACCGCCTCAAGTACCTCCACGACCTGTTTTTCCGGGCAGCGATCAAGGTCGTCGATATAGATGATGATCCGCTCGATCAGGTCAGCCTCGCGCTTTTCCCGCATCGCGCTGATCACCGAATTCAGCTGCTCGAAGCATTTGCGGACGGTGCTGAGCAAGCCGAGGTTCGCACGGACGGTGGCAACATCCGTTGATTCGCGCAGAAGGAAGTCGAGTAGTAGCGCGGGCGCTGGCGAGCCGCCTTCGGCGACCCTCCTATAATGATCGACGAAGGCCTTGCTCTTGTCGGCCTGCGATTTGGACGCCGCCAATTCCCGCTCTCCGGCGCTGAGCGCCTCCTTCGCCTTGGCCAAGTCCTCGCGTGCTTGGCGGCGTCGCTCGAGCATCTTGGCGTGGAACAGACTGACCACCCGAAGCGCAGGCAAGCCGAAAGACAGGATCGACGCTACCCAGCCAACGACCGCGATTAGGATGAGCGCGAGTTGCCCATGGCTTGGGAGCGCGACCGGGGATCCGAATACGAGCACATAGACCGTAGCGATCGTCACGACCACGCTGGCGGAGATGAGTGTCCTTCGCATCCAACTCGTGCCGCCGCGCAAATAGTCACGAGACGCATAGAACCAGCGGGCGATCGACGTGCTCGCTTCGGCATAGCGCCTGATGCGCTCCTCAGGCTTCTCGCCCGCCAGGACACCACTGCGCACAATCTCAAGCGCCGTTTCCTCGGGCGAGTTCGCCTTAGCCGCGAACTTGTCCTTATCGTCAGGTTTGCGCTCGGGGCCGAGCAACGCCTGGGCGGTGTCGGCCGCTGCGCCGATTAGCGAGAGCTTGGCGCTCGATTCCGCGACCGCGATCAGCCGCCGGCTCTCCGCGATCTTTTCCTCTTGCACCGCAGTATAGCCGGTCGCGGCGCGTAGCAGCTCGAGTTCCTTGGCGGTCCGGTTTGCGACTATGTTGACGAGCTCCGCACCATGCCGGCCGCCGTGGGTCTCAGCGTTTTCGATCCCACCGGCAGCGATCTGATCGAACAGTTCGGCTGTCATCGATGCCCAAAGGTTGGCGCTGTCAGCGAAGGTCCAGGCGTTGAACTCGAGCTGCAGCACGCCCGATACTCGCGCGATCTCATCGGACGCGCTGACGCCGTTGGCGAGAGCGGCACGCTCCGCTAGCGCCTGCTCCCGGATCTCAGTCTTGAGTTCGGCGAGGAGGGTGCTCTTGCCCGAACCCCAGGGTCCAAACACACCGATTGCAAGCGGCGGCTCCGCGGCGCGCAGCAGGATGATGTCAGCGAGCGCGCGTGCATCGACAGATGCGCCGAAGACATCTTGGCCCGCCCTGACGCGGTCGCTCGAATAGCCTGCGCGATCAAAACGGGAAGGCGCGAACTCTCGTATCGCCTCCAACCCCCCTCGGACCGACTCCCAGGGTTCGCGGTAGGGAGATTTTTTCGTTCTTGCGAGTTCGTCCGCGATTGCCAGCGCAAGCTGGCGGAACGGATCAATTCCACGTGTAAGTTGATCAAGCGATCGTAGGCCCGCCTGCCCCGACGGGGTCAACAACAGCGCCACGAACAGATGGGACAGGTTGATAGCACTGGGTTTGCGATCCACGCGCCGACGGATACTCGCAGCAGCGCGCAGAATGTCGACGATCTCCCATCCGATGATCGGACGCACCGCCGGCAGTCCGGGCGGAGCCGCACGATATGCCCGCACTGCGTCCATCGCCCGAGGGCTCGGCATAATCTCGTAGCTTTTGAGCAAGCTGCCTATCGAAGACGGACTCGATCCTTCGAGCGCAAAGGCTAGCGCAGCATCGATGAATTCTGCGGCCTGAATTACGACGGCCTGCTCCGAATCGTGCGCACTGATAATGTCGGCTGCGACTTCGAAGATCGCGTCGAATGGACTTGCAAGATACGGGGTCTCGGAGTCTGGCCAGAACCAATCGAGGATGTCGAGCGAAGAAACTGAGGACCGGCCGAGGGAGATAATCGGATCTTTGGGATCGGGGGTAAGTGCGTCAGCTAGGGCGCGCGATTCCAATCCGAGTGTATGCGCTTTCCCGATCACCGCGTTTCGACGGATACCGATCTCTCGCGCGATCTCGGCTGCAGTCAGCCCTTGTGCCCAGAGCTCCGTCAGTCGCCCCGTGCGCTCCTCAGTCCAGAGCGAGCTCTGGTCGCTGTCACTATTTGGACCGATAGAATCTGCCATTTCTCGCCCCTTGGTCGCCGACCATAGGAGACGAGCTTAGTAAATTCCAAGCCACCTCTTCATCGAGCGCACGGGGACCCGGTTCAACAACTAGGCCTGCCGCGCTTTCGTCGATTTGGCGGCTAACCCTATTGATCCGGAACTTCAGCGATCTCGCAGCCACCCTCATCCGCATCGCGACCTTCGCCCGGGCCGGCCGGATCGACGTCGCCACGGTGGAGGCGGAGAAGGCGCGGCTGCAGCGGTTCTGGGGCGGGGGCGGCGCCCGCACCCCGGCCCCAGAAGCGCTGGAGGGGCTGGAACCGCTGGTCGGCGCCGAGGCGCTGGCGGCGATCGACCCCTTCGACCGCGTCCAGCTCGACGTGGTGCGGGTCTGCAAACGCAGCCGCTCGCTCTCCGAGGCCTGGCGGGCGCTTCGGGGTCCGCGACGGGCGCCAGCAGGAGCCAAAGCTCATCGTGCCAACGACATCAGCAAGTCGTCGCGCTTCGCGAAAAGCGGCTTTTCATATTCGTCGCCGGTGTCAAATGCCTGCAGCATGCTGCAAAACTCTTCGAGGTCGAGGCACAGGATGAGCTTGCCCTGATCGCGAAGCGCCCCGCGGACCGTCCGGCTTGCGTTCTCCGAATAGCCATTTCGCGCGATGACGATCGCCACCGACCGCAGCGCCGTGGCGTAGAGATAACGTTCGGTTGAGTAGATCTGGTCCTGGCCAATTGGATCGGTGTAGTTCTTGAACTCGAAAACAATATAGCGCGCGCGAAAATCGGCCGACAAAGTCGTCCAGAACGCGCTCCGCACGGGTTGCAGCCGCGCGATCAGATCGACCCGGTGATAGCCATTTTCGATCGCCGATTGACGCCGCCAGCCAAGAAGCTCCGTGCCAAACAGGAGCGTGAGCGCCTCCTCGCACAATTTCTCGAAGCTCGCGGCCGCGCCACCCTTGTTTCCCGGCTCTATCGCCTTGAGCGCGCTGGCGATCCGCGCGCCTTCACCTGGCGGTGGCAGCTCCTGGCCGGCGTCGTCGAGCATCGCAACGGTGGTGGCGTTGCTGGGTGCGTTTTCGGCGCCGATCTGGAGGGCACGCAGTAGGTCGGCAAGCCGCCGGCTCAAGTTTGGGAAGCGCGTTACGTGCTCAATGAGTCGGTTCAAATCCCACAATTCAATCGTATCGCCGGACACGTCATCGAAGGCGCGCCGGGCCTCTCTCGTAAGCCGCTGTGGAATAATCAGAATGCCTCCCTCGGCATGGCGGGCTTTCATCATCGCGAGCAGGTTGGAAGCAGCGTTGTGGATAAGCGCGCGCGAAGCCAGGCCGGAGCGGATCAGCTTGAGCTCGACCAACACGTGCGACCCGCGCTGCATAATCGAGACGTCAGGCTCTCCGCGCGAGGAGGTGCTGACATCCTTGGCAAGGACTTCCCAGCCGTCCCGCTCGAACAGGTCGGCCAGGAACTCGATCCAGGCCTGTTCGAGATTCATCAAGTCGATGTGAAGATCACTCGTTCGACTCACGTGCGCATCCTTTCAGGGAACTATATTGCCAGCGTTGATGTTACCAATAATGTACGTACAAACCAAGAAACGTTCCATGGAACATGGCTTTGGGCACCAAGTTGGTTGCGCACGACCCTCTTCGGAGCATTGCCTAATGATCCCTCCAAGCTGCAATGTGCGCGCGGGGCGCCCGGAACACACATTTCGTTATGCTCAGCCTCGACCGAACCTCGCCAGAAGCGGACTGTCAGCTTTCAGCTTACAGCTTACAGCTTACAGCTTACAGCTTACAGCAACCGAGAATTGCCGATTGCCAATGCCTTGGTCTGCTTCGGTGTCGGCGACATTGATCCACGGCTTCCCTTCGTGATCATGGCCGGCACACGATATACCCGAACGCGTTCATATCGGTGCATGCCGAGAAGAAGCTCATCAGCAGCTGATAAAGCTGAATGAAGTGAGGATCGGGGCGACCGCCAGATCGAATGTCAGCGAGGGCCTGCTCCACTGCGCCTTTGCTGAGCGAGGAAGTGACGATCATAGCGCGCCGTATGGCGTCGGGGGCCGCCCGTGCCTGCTCGAAGGCCGCCGCGAGCAGGTCCGGATCACCTCGGACAACCCTTGGGATCGCCGTGTGAACGCTGCTCCCGCTGATGTAATTGTTCCTCCAGCCGTTGATCTTGCCACCCATGGCCGCGGCCGGGAGCATCATGCGCTCGAGATTCTTTTGGGCTTGGCTGACGGACACGTGGAAAGGGCTGGCGCCGAGGGAGAGGGGCCCGTGCTTTCCGTGATAGAAGCTGATGCGCGGCGGGCTGGCCCGATTGTCGAGACCGATGAAGTCAGCCCATTCGTCGCCAAGATCGTCGCATACTAGGATTTCGTCTCCGTCAGCGACGCTGGCTACGATCGCGCCAAAGGTGGAATCCGCGTCGAACGCGGTCTGGCCCTGCGCGAACGTCCCTTTTTCGTCGGTGACATTCTCGAGGTCCGCGTTCGTAACGAGGTAGCGCAGCAGCACGTCGCCGCCCTCGGCCATCGCGCCGTCGCGAAACAAATTTCCTGCTATATAGCCGAGAGCGGGGTCGCTGAAGAGAACGATATAGCCATTCTCCTTGTCAATATAGCGGCGCAGCGGAAGCCGGTTCGGGTCGGTCCCGAGCGGATAATCTGTCTTCTCGACCCAAACGCCGGCAGTTAGCGGAAGGTCGAGCTTGCGCAGCGCGATATCGGATTTGTTAAGCGCGATCGCGCCGACCGGATCCTGGTGCGTCCCTGGAAGCGACAACGAGCAGAGCCTTCCCGCTACCTCCCCGACTTCCAACACTTGGCCAAGTTGATCGAGAAGGGCGTCCACCTCGACCTTTGGAAGCTGGTAACAGTTACCTTCCTCAACGCGAACGAGCCGGATCAGCCGTGTGTCGTGAATGGCTCCGGCTAAGCCGGCAATGTCGACGGCAAAGGCCGCCGGCCGAGCCGCCTCAAGAGCTTCCTCAAGGTCCACCGCACGGGCGAAAGTGCGAATGAAATCGTTCCGGGCTGGTCCCGCGCCGAGCAGATCATCGATTACGGAGACCGCATAATCGACCAATTCAAGATGGCCGATTCGCTCCGAGCGCAAAGAGATGCGTCCGGTGCTGGGAGTGGTCCTGTAATGGTCCTCGCCCGCACGGAGTGCGTAACCGAGCGGCGCATAGCGGCTCGCTCCGGCTGGGCCAACGACCGCTTTGAGATCGTTTGCCTCATAACTCTTCGTCCGCATGGCAAAACCGGAGACGGAAAGGTTCCGAAGCCGCACCTTCTCGAAGATCGCGTCCTGACGGGCGATGGCCGCGTCCACCCTCTCGGCGGATACCCGCCCGAGATAGCGGGTCGCGAAAGCATTGGGCAGGTTGAGGCGAGATTTGAAGATCGCGGCATGGCCGCGATGCTCGACCAGCAGCAGGAAGCCCCAAACCCTTTCGTCAGCGCGCGCCTCGTCCGCTAGGAACGCTGGCCTTTGCTCATAGGCGAAGCAGATCGCCGACCAAACGGCCGGACCATGCGGCACGCGCCGGTGCGCGAAAAAATTGTTCGAGGGTTCCGCATGGGCTGCCCTGATCGACGTAAATAGGCCGCTCACCGCGGCAAGGCTGAGGCGCCTCTTCAGCCTGTGGAAATTGGCCGTTTTGCCGGCCCGAAGATGCTCGATCATGCCTCCCCCTTCAGCCTTAGCGGCGGCCGTTGCCGCGCCCTCCTGAAAACCTGTCGCAGCCAAGCGCGGCAGGGCCATGCCTTTGCCGAGGCTCGCCAGTCTCGCTTGCGTGTTGATGGTGCCAAGTCCCCCTTTTGCTGGGAGAGAGGAACGAAGCGACAAGGGTGGAGAAGTTCACCGCAATGATGTCCAACTATGCAATTCCGTTTGGCGCGAGCACGCCCCCGTCGCGGTCAATGTCCAAAGCTGCAAGAAGCCATTCACGCTCAAAGGGGGTGAGCCTCTCGTCGTTCGACAACGCGACGGAGGCCAGCCTGCGCGCCAACGAGTTCCTATCGTCACCGGGCTGAACGAAGCGCTCCGAAACCTGTATCGGCACCCCTTCCTCGTCCAGGTTCCGAAGGGCCTCGTTACGAAACCACCGACTCATCTCGCGCACGAAGTAGCTGTAGTCGGCGATCACAAAGCGCTTGCGGACAAATATTTCGACGAGTGCAAACAATTGCGGAAGACCGTATTCGCACGCTCTCAGAAACTTGAACACGTTGTCGTAAGTCGCGATATCGCTCGTGAGATTCTGATCGCGCTCGATTAGGAAGGCCTTCAAAGACTTATGCGAGCGGAGGCTTCCAATCAGGAACGCTAGCTGCTTCGCTGAGAATGCACCAAACTCCCGAGCGTTCTTAACTTTGCAGATGACTTCAAGCGTCGCCAGCGTGGTATTGAAGTCCGGCAACCCAGACCAGACCAAAGCTCTGCGTCCTCGTAAAGACGCGTCGACATGTTGCTTGAGGGCCAGTGCAGTGTCGAGCCCCACCGCCGATGCAAGACGCAGTTCTGCCTTCGTAAGGTCCAGTAACTGGCGGAGCGCTGTGACGCGATCATCGATAGCAGTGGTCGTGTCCTCGTCTTCTAGATGTACGACGTAATCGTCTGACGCGCTCTCGTCATCTCCAAAGAGCGTCGGCGACACCTCCGTCTCCTCAGCCGTCGGAGGTTCGTTAAATAGATAGACCTGACCAACATGGTGCTGACCTAGCCGGCCAGCACGTCCTCTGATGTTTGCGAAGGTGAAGAAGTCGTAGTTCTGGCGGCTAATCTTCTTATCGAAGATGAGAACGCTCCTTGCAGCGGTATTAACGCCTTCGATAAGCGTAGAGGTGCAGAACAATACCGGCAGCTCAGAACGATTGAACATCCGGACCATGTGCGACGCGATTGCCCTCGGCACCCTGGCGTGATGTACGCCGAAGCCGTACTCCACAGCCTTCGCTAGCGGCCACCTACTCCCAACGTTCTCCCGCAGCCACTCCGCGAATTCCGTTGTGTTCTCCGACACAGCCATCTGCTCGGACGCGCTTTCGGCCAGCCTATTAGCTCGATCGGGCGATGACACGAAAACCAATGCGGGCCAGTTCCGCTCCTCTGCCAACTCGTCCAAAAGCCGAGCCTCCTTGTCGGCGGCTTGACGGAGGTCGAACGTGTCGACCGCGACGGTGGAGAAGCGGGTCTTCAGAAACTGAAAGCTCCATCGGCCCTCAACGTTCATTTGGACGTTGTCGATGTTCGGACCCAGGAAGAAGAACTGCCGTGAACGCCTAAGTAAGCGATAGACCGCTGCGTTCAGCGTTACGTGGCGCTCATCTCGTCGACGGGGATCTAGCTTGTAGAATTCGTCGACGACCGTGAGATCGAGATCACCGAGATCCTCTCGTCCAATGAGTCGCTCTTGTGTGCCGAGGAAGATGACATTGCGACCCGCCGCGACGTCTGTCGGGTGCATCAGGATCTCGAAACGGCTGGAGAAGCGACGGCGCAGACGGCGCCGGAACTCGTCAAGCAGGGCGATCGTCGGCAGCACGATCGCGACCCGCCCATACTTGCCTGTTGCCAAGAGAGCGTCAATCAGGAGGCTCTTGCCGAAGCTCGTCGGTGCGCTGAGGATTAGATTCTCGCCGGAGAGCAGCTTGTTTAGAGCTACGATTTGCTCGCGGTGAAAGGTAATGCCGCCGAGCTCAGGCGCGGTGACCGCTTCGGCTATTAGCCGATCCACGTCGTCCGCCGCTTCTCGATCGATGTAGTTCCAGAGGCCTACGGCACGGGCCAGGGCACTGAACGGCTCACGAAGAGGCGTCAGCTCCCTCCGCGATGGGATCAGGTCGGCAAGTCGCGGAATGACTTGAAGAAGCGCGGGATCGTCTGGCTCGGCAGCGTGAACGGCGACGGCCGCATCCCGCATGATCGCGAAAACCCTGGGCAGTAGCTCGGTGCCGGGCGTGTCCTTCAACTCCTGCCAGTCGATGCCCACGAGCGTCATGGCTTAAGCCCCTTAAGACGAGCATCGAAGGCGTCGGCGAGCTTCTGCTTAGAACCGAGCGGAAGATGGATCAGCACGATGCGCACCTTCTGCGGCAATCCCGAGGCGGCTATCACCTTGGACATTTCAGCGACCTCCAGATGGAGAGCCGAAGCATACTCCTGGCAGATCGACGCAGCCGACGAAGTAGCGACGCTTTCGCTAGCGATGCCGATCGGGAAGATTGCGGTTTTGAATAGCTCGTCGAGGGATGTCTGCACCGACAGAAGATTACGGATGCGCTGATATTCAGGAACGCTTTTCGATACTTGTGGACCGAGGATTAGCTTTTCGTTCTGGAGGAAGCCTCGCTCGATATGATCCGTGAGTGACTTCACGGCGGCTCGCGCGCCATCCACGCCATCTTGGTAAAACTTCGCCTCGCCAAGCCACAGCTCTGGCCCGCTCTCCGGATAGCGGACATGGACCATGTCGAAAGACTTCACGACGTCGTTTGACGATGTCAGGTAGAACACCCGAGGTGCGAACGGTATCGTGCCGAAAAACTCACGGCAGATCGCGTGAAGCACAATCTCGCCAATCTCGCCGCGCTGGGCATAAATCGCGCTCGAGTAAATCCTTGCCGCCGCCTCTTTGAGGCGAACGTACATGTTCCCGTGGTGGACACGCAGCTCATCCTCGTGGAGGGCGTAGTCCGCAATCCACTCGATAAGATGATCGGCGAGTGCCTCGCACCGCCAGATAGCCAGCTCAAAGCCCGCGCAGTAGACGGCCGCCGGCGGGATCATATCGGTCCGATACGAGATTTGCGTTAGCAGACGTGCGGGTCTTGTCTGATAAGGATTCAACGAACGTCGGGCATTGGTCCGGAAATCGCCCCTCCCCTCGAGCTTTGCGGCAGACTGCTTAGTCCGGCTGCGAAATGCAATCTCTAACCTTCTCTTACTGGCCAGCGAGTAAAGATCGGGCGGGGAACTCATACCGACGAGACCATGCTTGTTCGGCCAGCCAGTGACGCGCGAGGGGGAGTCCATCACAACTTCTCGGAGCCTCGTCGAAGTAAGATGTTCATCATATGTTCCGAGCGGCTTGCGAGCAAGGGGACTGTGGCAGGTCTCTTCGTGGTCCTCGGCGGTGATGGCTGCGCCGGTACACGAGGCGCCGGTCGCCTTCGACCTGCCGGCGGTCGCCTCCCCCCTCGATGTGGCGGAGGTGAGCACAAGGGTGATCGCCGCCATGACGGCCGGCGAGATCGCGCAGGCCCCTGCGCCCGCACCCCGCCGGATGACTCGACCGCGCTGGCATCTCACTCTAGAGGCTCCGCACCCATTTCGGCCGGCGCACGTTCAACGCGCAGGTCGATCAACAAGCCGCCTCCGCCGCGGGGCCGGCTTGCACTGCCCGCACCCACAGTAAGCTTATCCCCGAAAGTCGCTTTTGAACTCCCCCGCCCCGCCGCCGTCCGCCCAGGTCGATCCCCGCCGCCTCCTTCGTGACCTGTCGCCTTACCGGGCGGCCGACACGCGCCGCAGCCTGTACGAGCTCGCCGTCACGGCCCTTCCGTTCGCCGCCCTGTGGGCGGCCACAGTAATCGCGCTCCAGGCCGGGCATTGGCTCGCCCTCGCCCTCGCGCTGCCGGCGGGCGTGTTCCTGCTGCGCCTGTTCTTGATCCAGCACGATTGCGGCCACGGCGCGTTCTTCCCGGGCCGGTCCGCCAACGACTGGGTCGGGCGGGTGCTCGGCGTCCTGACGCTCACCCCCTATGAATATTGGCGCCGCTCGCACGCGGCCCACCATGCCGGGACCAGCAACCTCGATGCCCGCGGGCTCGGCGATCTCGACACGCTGACGGTGGCGGAGTTCAGGGCTCGCGGCCGCGCCGGACGCCTCGCCTACCGCCTGTACCGCCATCCTTTCGTCCTGTTCGGGATCGGGCCGGCCTATGTGTTCCTGCTCAAGCACCGCCTGCCGGTCGGCATGACCGGCCGGGCGACCTGGGCGAGCGCGATGGGCACCAACGTGGCGATCGCTTTGGCCGCGGGCGCGGCGGGCTGGCTGATCGGCTGGCAGGTCTTGCTGCTCGCCCACATCCCCATCGTGCTCGTCGCCGCGACCCTGGGCGTCTGGCTCTTCTACGTACAGCATCAGTTCGAGCGCACCCTGTGGGACCGGCAGGCGCAATGGAGCTTCCACGAGGCCGCGCTGTTCGGCAGCTCGCATTACGTGCTGCCCACCGCCCTGCGCTGGCTGAGCGCCAATGTCGGCCTCCACCATGTCCACCACCTCGCCAGCCGTATCCCCTTCTACCGTCTGGACGAGGCGATGCGGGCCCTGCCGGCCCTCCGCGCGATCGGCCGGGTCGGCATCGCCGAGAGCCTGCGCTCGGTCCGCCTCGTGCTCTGGGACGAAGGCAAGCGCCGGCTGGTGTCCTTCAGGGAAGCCCGCGCCTGACGGAAGCGGGCGGGGCCGGGTCACGGCGACGGTGCATCCCGTCGAGATCGAGCCTGGCGCACGAGCCGGCCCTGTTCTTCCGCGGCATCAGGCCCTGTTACGCCCCCTGTTCCGAGCCGCACGACGCGAGTCGACTCGGGGCGTGAGGCGCCCTCCGCCACAGCCTTCTCCCGAGGGAGGCGCGCCCGGAGGCGCTGCGCGTCGCGCCTTCCCCACCGCCCGCGCCTGTAGATTCTCCTGTTTTAGCAGGTGAAACAGCGGCGCAGACGCCAAGCCGCGGCGTCATTTCGCTACTTGCGAAAATCGCTTGACTAGAGTAGAACGAACAAAGAACGCAGATCCTTCGCGCAACAGCAATGTTCGCGGCGCGGCCACTCTCCTCGGGCACGGGTAAGCGGCGTCAGCGCGAGGAACGGCTCGGCAGGCAGAGCCGCGCCGAAGTGAGTCCCGGCCACGGATGCGATAGCGCATCGTCTTCGAAGGTCGGGACCTGGAGAAGAAGCGCGCGCGGGGCGGTGGGCGGCCGCCCCGGTCGTGCTGCACGGCAGCAAATCGGCGGTGCTCCGACCGTAAACAACGGTCGATTTACGGTGGCGCACTGCAGCATCGCACCGCCGGCGCGGGAGGTCGTCAGAAGGCCGGTAGCCTCTGCTCCTGGCGAAACAGGCGCTCGAGCAATCCGCGGCTCGCCCGCCACCAGGCTCGCCCCCGACTCTCCCCTACGCCGGCGCCGGCACCAGCCCGTTCGCGACCGGCACCCCAAAGTCCGGCGTCCCGTCCTCGTGGTAGCGGAAATATTGCACCCGCGTATGCCGGTTCGGATCGAGCAGGGGATCGCCCTCGATCTTCTCGTAATCGCGGGCGTGGTAGACGAGGACGCCGCGACCGCGCTCGTCGACGGTGAAGCTGTTGTGGCCGGGGCCGTATATCCCGTTCTCGGGCGCGCTCTTGAACACCGGTTCGGGCGATTTGGTCCAGGACGCCGGGTCCATCAAATCGGCGTCGTCGCGCGCGGTCAGCATCCCCATGCAGTAGCGCGCGTCGGTCGCGCTCGCCGAATAGGTCATGAAGATCCGCCCGTTGCGGATCAAAGGCGCCGGCCCCTCCGCCACTTTGTATCCCCGGATCTCCCAGGGGAGCGTCGGGACGGTCAGCCGCGTCGGCCGGGCGGCGAGGGTCAGCGGCGTGGCGAGCGGGGCGAGGTAGAGGTTCGAGTTGGTCGCGATCCCCGGCTCCTTCTGCGCCCAGGCGAGCCAGCGGGTGCCGCGATGGACGAACGAGGTCGAGTCGAGGGTGAAGCTGTCCCAGGGCGTCTCGAGCCGGCCGAGCAATTCCCAGCGCCCGGTCAGCGGATCGGCATCGTCGCAGGCGAGCGCCCAGGTGCGGATCTGGAACGCCCCCGCCCCGCCGCCGCCCGGCCCCGCCGCGAAGTACATGATCCAGCGGCGATCGATCCGGTGCAGCTCCGGCGCCCAGATGTAGCCCGACATCGGGCCGGTCGGCGGATGGCGCCACAGCACTGTCTCCTCCGCCGTCGCCAGGCCGGCGAGGCTGGGCGATCGGCGCAGCACGATCCGGTCGTATTCGGGCACCGAGGCGGTCATGTAATATTGCCCGTCGCCGTGCCGGAAGATCTGCGCGTCGGCGCGCTGGCGGACGAGCGGGTTGCGCAGCGGCGACGCCGGCGCTTCCCCGGCCCGCCGGGTCGCGGCGCAGCCGGCGAGGCCGATCGCCGCGCCGCCGGCGAGGAAGGTCCTTCGGGTCAGGCGGCCGCCGATCATGTCCCCTTTCTCCTCTCGCGCCCTCGCCCCCTCAGGCCGCGCCCGCTCAGGCCGAGCCCGCCAGACCGCCCGCTCAGGCCTCGCCCGGCCTGACGTCCTCCACCGCGTTGGTCGGCTTCGCGCCCCAGAGGGCGTAGAACAGGATGTACACCTCGCAGGCGGCGGTCAGCAGGAACGAGAGCTGCAGGCCGTAGCGGTCGGCGAGCCAGCCCTGGACGACGACCAAAGCGCCGCCGGCGATCGCCATGATCAGCAGGCCCGAACCCTCCTCGGTCAGCGTGCCGAGACCGCGGATGCCGAGGGTGAAGATGGTCGGGAACATGATCGAGTGGAACAGGCCGACGCTGATCAGCGCCCACATCGCCGTCTCGCCGCTGGCGAAGGTCGCGACCAGCATCACCACGAATGCGCCGACCGAGAAAGCGGCGAGCACCGTCTCGGCGCGGATCTTCGTCATGATCGCCGAGCCGAGGAAGCGGCCGACCATCATCCCGCCCCACAGGAAGGTCAGGTAGTGGCCGGCCTGCTCGTGGGTGATGTCGGCGATGTCGCGCTGCGAGACGAAGTTCACGAACAGGTTCGCGACGCCGATCTCGGCGATCAGATAGATGAAGATCGCCGGCACGCCGAAGACGAGGTTGCGGTGGCGCCAGAGCGAATGGTGCCTGCGCTCCTCGGCGGCGGCGCGGCGGCTGGCGGCGCCCATGTCGGGCAATTTGAAGCGGGCGATCACCACCGCGAGGACGACCAGCACCGCCGCCACCAGCACATAGGGCAGGATCACCGACTGGGCGTCGGCGAGCCGCTCGGCGGGGGTGAGCATCGTCCCCTCCTTCGCCGTCCCGCCGACCGATCGGCCGAGGATGAGCCAGGCGCCGAACGACGGCGCCAGCATCGTGCCGGCCGAGTTCATCGCCTGGACGAGGTTGAGCCGCGACGAGGAGGTCTCCGGCGATCCGACCACCGCGACGTACGGGTTGGCGGCGACCTGGAGCAGGGTGATGCCGGCGGCGATGACGAACAGCATCGTCAGCGTCACGCCGTAGGAGGGGATGCTCGCCGCCAGCGTCATGCCGAGCGCGCCGGCCGCCATGGTGAGCAGGCCGATCACCAGCGACTTCTTGTAGCCGACCCGCTCGATCAGCTTCGCCGAGGGGATCGCCGCGACGAAATAGGCGATGAACCAGACGCTCTCGATCAAGGTCGTCTGGGTGTAGTTGAGGTCGAACACGCTGCGCAGGTGCGGCAGCAGCGTGTTGTTGATCACGGTGATGAAGCCCCACATGAAGAACAGGCTGGCGAGCAGCGCCAGCGCCCGGCCGTAGGTCTGGGTCGGTGCGCCGGCGCCCGACGCGCCGGTGGTGGTGGATGGGGCCATCGCCATCGTCTCTCCCTTTGCCGCTCGGGCGGCTTCTCTTCTGCCGGCGCACATTGCCGCGTCGACGCGCGTCCGGCCAGCCTCTATGTCTGGGCAGCTTGGCGCGTGCGGGCGCCGGCTTGGGACGAGGATCGGCCATGGCATTGAGACTGGTGCAGCTGCGCGGGGCGGACGGCCGGGCGATGGTCGCGGCGATCAGGGACGACGGCGCCGCCCGGCGGGTCGGCGGGGTGTCGGGCACCTACGAGCTCGCCCTCGCCGCGATCGACGCCGGCACCAGCCTGGCCGACGCTGTCGCCGCGCGGATCACCGGCGAACCGGTCGATCTCGCCGCGGCGCAGGCCGAGGGGCGGCTGCTCCCCGCGATCGGCCATGACGATCCCGCCCATCTCCACCTCACCGGCACCGGCCTCACCCACCTCGGCTCGGCCGAGGGCCGCGACAAGATGCACAAGGCGGCGGCGGGCGGCGCGACCACCGATTCGATGCGCATGTTCCTGATGGGCCTGGAGGGCGGCAAGCCGGCCGAGGGCGCGGGCGTCCAGCCCGAATGGTTCTACAAGGGCGACGGCGGGTGCCTGGTCGGCCCCGGCGACAGTCTCGCCTCGCCCGGCTTCGCCGAGGACGGCAGCGAGGAGCCGGAGATCGCCGGAATCTACGTCATCGACCGCGACGGCAATCCGCGCCGCCTCGGCTTCGCGCTCGCCAACGAATTCTCCGATCACGTCACCGAGCGCGGCAACTACCTCTGGCTCGCCCATTCGAAATTGCGCCCGGCGGCGATCGGCGCCGAGCTGCTGGTCGGCGACCTCCCGGCCGACGTGCGCGGCACCAGCCGGATCGTACGCGGCGGCGAGACGATCTGGGAGAAGCCCTTCCTCTCCGGCGAGGCCAACATGTCGCACAGCCTCGCCAACCTCGAGCACCACCATTTCAAATACGACCTGTTCCGCCGCCCCGGCGACGTCCACGTCCACTTCTTCGGCACCGCCACCCTCTCCTTCGCCGACGGTGTCCGCACCGAGGAAGGCGACGTCTTCGAGATCGAGGCCGAGCCCTTCGCGCTCGCGCTGCGCAACCGCCTCGGCAGCGTCGCCCACAAGCCGGTCGCGGTGAAGGCGCTCTGAGCCCCTAATCCTCCCTGTCGCCGAAGGCGATGGGGAGGGGGACCAGGCGAAGCCTGGTGGAGGGGCCGAGAGCCGGAACCGGCTGCGGAGCAGCCGACGGCGAAGCCTGGTGGAGGGGCATTCCTCCCCGGCACGGGGAATGACGAGGTCCGTCGTGCCCCCCCCGGCACGACTGCAGGCTGCTGGGAGCAGCCTGCACCTCGTCATCCACGACGCAAATGCGTCGTGGTGGAGGGGCTGGCACTGACTCGACCCCGCCCCTCCACCGCGTTTCACGCGGTCCCCCTCCCCATCGCCTTCGGCGACAGGGAGGATTGAGCGGCTCAATGATTGTGCCGCGGCACGCCGAAGGTCTGCGCCAGGCGCTGGTACTTCACCGCCGGCTCGATCACCGCGCCGGTCTCCAGCTGCCCCACGGTGTCGCGCTGGATCTCCTGCCAGGGGGTCTGGCTGGCCGGATAGGCATAGCCGCCCTCGGCCTCGAGCGCCGCCCGCCGCGCCGCGATCTCCTCGTCGGGCACGAGCATGTTGGCCTCGCCTTTCCTCAAATCGATCCGCACCCGGTCGCCGGTCCTGAGCAAGGCGAGGCCGCCCATCGCCGCCGCCTCGGGCGAGGCGTTGAGGATCGAGGGCGAGCCGGAGGTGCCCGACTGGCGGCCGTCGCCCATGCACGGCAAGGCATGGACGCCCGCCTTGATCAGCTTGGCCGGCGGCCGCATGTTGACCACCTCGGCCGCGCCCGGATAGCCGATCGGCCCGGCGCCCCGCATGATCAGGATGGTGTTCTCGTCGATGCCGGTCGCCGGATCGTCGATCCGTGCGTGATAATCCTCCGGCCCGTCGAACACCACGACCGGCCCCTCGAAGGCGTCGGGATCGTCGGGATTGCTGAGGTAGCGCCTGCGGAACTCGTCGGAGATGACGCTCAGCTTCATCACCGCGCTGTCGAACAGATTGCCGCGCAGCACCGAGAAGCCGGCCGCCGCCTTCAGCGGCCGGCCGTAGGGGCGGATCACTTTCTCGTCCTCGATCGCGACGCCGCGGCAATTGTCGCCGATGGTGCGGCCGTTCACCGTCATCGCCCCCTCGTCGATCAGCCCCTGGCGGATCAGCTCGCCGACCACCGCGGGCACGCCGCCGGCGCGGTAGAAATCCTCGCCGAGATATTCGCCGGCCGGCTGGAGGTTGACCAGCAAGGGGATGTCGCGGCCGTAGTCCTGCCAGTCGTCGATCGCGAGCTCGACGCCGGCGTGGCGGGCGAGCGCGGCGAGGTGGATCGGCGCGTTGGTCGAGCCGCCGATCGCGGCGTTGACCCTTATCGCGTTGAGGAAGGATTCGCGGCTGAGCACGTCGCTCGGCTTCCTGTCCGCCTCGACCATCTCGACGATCTGCAGCCCGGTCCGGTACGCCGCCTCCTGGCGGTCGCGATAGGGCGCCGGGATCGCCGCCGAGCCGGGCAGCGACATGCCGAGCGCCTCGGCCAGCCCGTTCATCGTGCTCGCCGTGCCCATCGTGTTGCAGAAGCCGGTCGACGGCGCCGACGAGGCGACCAGTTTGATGAAGCCCTGATAGTCGATCTCGCCCGAGGCGAGCAGCTCGCGCGCCTTCCAGACGATCGTGCCCGATCCGGTGCGCTCGCCTCTGTGCCAGCCGTTCAGCATCGGCCCGACCGACAAAGAGATCGCCGGGATGTTCACCGTCGCCGCCGCCATCAAACACGCCGGGGTGGTCTTGTCGCAGCCGGTGGTCAGCACCACGCCGTCGAGCGGATAGCCAAACAATATCTCGACCAGGCCTATGTACGCGAGGTTGCGGTCGAGCCCCGCCGTCGGCCTCTTGCCGGTCTCCTGGATCGGGTGGACCGGGAATTCGAACGGGATTCCGCCCGCCTCGACGATCCCGGCGCGGATCCGTTCGGCGAGGACGAGATGGTGGCGGTTGCACGGGCTGAGATCGCTGCCGGTCTGGGCGATGCCGATGATCGGCTTGCCCGACTGCAATTCCTCCAGCGCCAGGCCGAAGTTCATGTAGCGCTCGAGATAGAGCGCGGTCATGTCGGCGTTCGAAGGATCGTCGAACCAGGCGCGCGAGCGGAGGGTCCTGGGCGTCTTCTGATCGGCCATGTCGTCTCACCCTGCTGCTGCTCGGTGTCGACGCCCTTACTCGCCCAAGCGGCAAATGCCAGCCTGTCGTGGCGGGCCCCACAATCCTCCCTGTGAGGCGAAGCCTCATGGGGAGGGGGATCAGGCGAAGGCTGGTGGAGGGGCCGGAGCTGGTTGTCGTTCCCGGCCCCTCCACCGCGCTCCGCGCGGTCCCCCTCCCCATCGCCTTCGGCGACAGGGAGGATTGCAGCCCCCTTGCCCGCTCTTGCGCAGTCGCTCCGCCCCGGCGCTGGCGCCCGCCCAGCCTCTTGCCGCCCCACCCGCGATCGGGCACCCACACCGCATCCCGCCGCGCGTGTCCTTCGCGCGGCTCGTCTCTGCCGGAGTCTCCATGAAGAAGCGCATCGCCGCGGCCGCCTTTCTCCTCCTGTCCTCGACCGCCCTCGCCCAAAACGGAAAGGCGCCCAAGGCCGAGCCGAAGACATGGGACGTCGCCGCGCCGCCGGTGAAGACGCGCAACGTGGCGATCGACGTCGACGAGGGCACGTGGATGAATATCGACGTCAGCCCCGACGGCCGCACCGTCGCCTTCGACCTGCTCGGCGACATCTACACCTTGCCGATCGCCGGCGGCCGCGCCACCCGCATCGCCGAGGGCATGCCCTATGAGGTGCAGCCGCGCTTCTCGCCCGACGGCC
>NZ_SPDV01000026.1 GCF_004564275.1 Sphingomonas parva (ex Maeng et al. 2020) | reverse complement strand
GATGCGCACCGCCGCACGCCTCCAGCGCTACAATGCATCGCGGCTGCCCCGCGAAGAAGTCGAGCAGCTTGCCGCGCGTGAGCTTGCGGCTGAACACCAGCGTACCGCGCGCATCTGCGCCCTGCGCATGAAAAACACTCTTGGCGATATCCAGACCGATTGTGGTAACTTCCGACACGGACGCCTCCCTCAGTGGTGTTTCAACACCTCCACTTTGGCACATCGATGCCGTCGGGGGGCGTCCACCCCATCAGCTTTCCTTCCGTACACCCGTCGTCGACACCAGCGCGAGACGATCGGCTGGAGAGGGTGGAAGGCGGACATTGCGTCAGCTATCGATCCGTCTGTGAGTGACTATCCCTACCTCCTCAGTACCGCCTTCGAACGCAGTGGCGACGAGTGGCTGTACTATCGGTGGGCTTGGTCAAAGGCCGTCCCGGTGACGGCTTACGAGCGGGAGGTGTACCTTTCTGGCCACGTATGGGAGTTCAAGAGGTTGATCGCCGGACGGAGGCCGGTGGAGAAACGACGGCCATACTGGGCCACATTGAAGCGGATTTTGTGGGCGACGTGGAGCGGGCGCGATCCGGCGGAGCCGCGTGTCTGACGCTCGCCGGCTCAAATGGACGGAAAACGCCAGCAGCGTTCTGAAGTCCGCTTCGGGTCGATTCACGTCGTCCGCGATCGTCGCTGAGTCGGCACCGCCGAGCCTTGGCTCGAACTCGGATGCGGACATTGCCTGCATGGAGTACCGCGGTCCGCTGCATGCCCTTTCACCGGACGTAAGTCGCGCCACCATCTGAATGGTCGCTGCGGGTGCATGAGCTGCCGGCGGCGAGCGGCTCGGTCCAACTCGCCGTCGGCTCGATGGCGCGACTGATCAGACGTCAGTGGCCTCGGAGAGGGTAAGCGCGTCGTCCACGTCGACGCCAAGTTAGCGAACCGTGCTCTCGATCTTGGTGTGGCCGAGAAGGATCTGCACCGCGCGGAGATTGCCGGTACGCTTGTAGATCAGCGACGCCTTGGTGCGGCGGAGGGAGTGGGTACCATAGTCTCGCACGTTGAGGCCGATAGCTTCGACCCAGCCATCGACGAGGCGTGCATACTGCCTGGTGCTGATGTGCTCGCAGCTATTCACCCGGCTCGGGAACAGCGGCTGATCCGCATTGCCCCTCCGCTTCTCGAGCCAGGCATGGACGCTCTGACGGACCTCTTCGGTGATCTCGAACGAGACGGGCCGGCCGGTCTTCTGCTGGACCACGGTGGCTCGGCGCCGCACCTCGGATCCCGCCGCAACGTCGCCGATTCGGAGCTTCACGACGTCGCAGCCCCGAAGCTTACTGTCGATCGCGATATCGAAGAGGGCGCGATCGCGCGTGCGACCCTCGTGATCCAGATGGAAGCGGATAGCCCAGACCTGCTGAGCCTTCAGCGGCCGCTTGGCCCCGACGATCCTGCCGGCGTTCCAGATCGGCTTGCGCGCTTTCTCGTGCCGAGACTTTGATCCTACCATGACCATTCTCCTCGTAGGCTGCGGATTGCAGCCCACGAGAGATGGGATGTCGGCACCACGCCGGCGCCGCCTGGCTGAAGGTCCGGAATCCAGCTCAGCCAGTGGCCCGACGAACGGCAGGAATCGGCCAAAGCCAGCCGTTGAAGCCCTTGATCACCGCGCCGTCGGGACCGGGATCATCCGCGCCCGTTTCTCGCCGCAGCGCGAGCATTTCAGCCTCTTCTCCGCGGCCGGGATCGGGATCACGGCGGCGAAGGCGCGGATGAGCTCCTGGCCGGTGACGATCCTCTCGTAGGCGCAGCCGCCGCAGACGATGCGGCAGTCGGCGCGGGCGCGCGCGAAGCAGATGGTGGTCTCGAAGTTGCGATTGCCCAAGCGGCCGACTCCCGAGTTGCGATATTGACAAGGGCCAATGTTCGTGCTATGTTCCGCTTCATTGGTCAACGGTCAGAAGCCTTGCGAGCCGACGTCGCTCCGGGCCCATCCGTCCGCGACCACCGGCCCGAGGGGCCGATCCCTCCGCGCCGCGGCCGTTCGTCGAAGGCGGGGGATCGTTCGGAGACCGGAAGCCTCCCGATGCGCCGGCCCAACGACGCAGCAGGTGGACAATGGTCCGCATCGTCCAGCCATGCCGATGGCGTGCCTGCTCCCGTAGCCGAGCGGGCGTCGACGGCTCCCAGCGTCCCGCTGCGGCGCGGTGCCGCGTCGCGGCGGGAGCATCTGGCCAACCGGCAGGATGCACATTGGTCGGCTCGGCCGGCCGAAGGAGGAGAAATGGGACTCTTCGGTGGAATGGAGACGCGCTCGAAGGCGCGGCGGGCCGCGGCGGAGCGGAGCGGCGCGGCGGAGACCGCACGGCGTGCCGCTGCCGATCGCGCGGCGCAGCGGGCGGCGGCGGCGGCCGAGGCAATGCGCCTGCGCGACGCTCTGGTGCGGGCCGCGCGCGCCGCTAGACTGAGGCGGCAACCAGGAGAGCCCTCGCATGTGCAACCGCTACCGGATGACGGCCAAGCAGCAGGAGCTGGCGCTGCGCTTCGGGATCGACCCGGCGCTGATCATGCCGGAGCCGGAGCCGCTGCCGCCGCCGGAGCTGTTCCCGAAGAGGATCGGCTGGGTGGTGCGGAAGGAGGAGGGGCGCCGCGTGCTCGACACGATGACCTGGGGCTTCCCGCCGCCGGCCGCCGCACGGGCACCGGTCACCAACGTGCGCAACCTCGCCAGCCCTTTCTGGCGCTCGGCGCTGTCCCGCCCCGACCGCCGCTGCCTGGTGCCGGTGACCGACTTTTGCGAGTGGAGCGGCGAGAAGGGGGCCAAAAAGGAACATTGGTTCGGGACGATCGATCGGGCGATCTTCGCCTTCGCCGGCGTCTGGCGGCCGACCGAGACCGGCAAGGCGTTCGCGTTCCTCACCTGTGAGCCGAACCCTCTGGTCGCGCCGATCCACCCCAAGGCGATGCCGGTGATCCTGCACGAGGAGGATCACGACAAATGGCTCGAGGCGGAGACGGCCGACGCGTGCGCGCTCGCGGCGCCGTTCCCGAGCCAGATGATGCGGATGAGTTAGGCAGCAGGCCTGCGAGACTTGCGCTATTTCTGATTGCGCCTCGAGCTTCTCTCTGGCGCCGCAAACCGCTGGCTTGAAGCGGCTCTATCCTAGTGGCTTTGCCCCGGTATTCGGCACCGTCATCTCCACTGGCCGACGGATATCACGACCCAGCACTTCCTCCGCCGCGGAAATGAGGACCTCGCCGGCCTCCAGGGCAGACTCAGGTGCTCCGCAATCCGTCTCTCGCACGAGCTCGATTGCGGCCGGGCTGCGGCTTTGCACCTCCAGCAAAGTTGATGAGGAATGGGAGCATGTCTGAACAGGCCTTCGCACACTCATTTCACTCGGTCGAAGGGCAGCGGCTTTCGCGAGGACCTCAGCCCGCAGCGCTTCGAAGCGGGCCGCGGTGATCCACCCGACCTTGCGAGATGTTGGGGCCGCTCCCCCCTGCAGCGGACTGTGCACTTCCACGAGGAGTACTTGTGCCCTCTCGCCGCTTCCTGCGACCGCGAACTGGACGATGATCCGCCTTGTCCCCTGTTGCTGTGTTGAAGCGTTCGCTGCTCCGGTGGCGAACCAGATCGTGTAGCGCAGGACGTGCGGGTAGGCGGCAGTCGGGAAGAGGCCCGCGTCGCGAAGAGCCCGGCTGTCGGCCAAGAGATCCGCATGGGACCGCAAGCTGGGATTTACCACCGGTACGTCCGAGTTCGAACCGGCCAATCCGTAAAGGGCATACTCACCCTCAACAAAGGGTGAGGGAGCCGCCGGGGGGAGGGCAACGCCAAGGAGCGCTGCCAGCGGTAGGGCGCCAAGGATCATCATCACCTTTCCACCGTCAGGTTCGACTCTGGCTAGGGCCGAGTTATGAATGACGGCAACAGTCTACTAAATACATGAAATCCCATGGGCTGTTTCGATGGCCGGCCTGCCGCGCCTCGTCCTGCCCGGGCCGTCGTACCACGCCGATCGAGGCAATGCGCTGCATTCAGGAAACGGTCACCGTAATCCGCGGCGCGGGGACGCTGGCGTCTTCAGCAGCCGGGTCGCGGACCGGAAATTGATATTGTGTCCCCGATTTAGTCGGGTGCCCGATTTGGTCAGGGAGGGGTCATGATCAGGCTCCACCCAAGGCCCGCTGCCGCGCAGCCGGCGAGGACCTTCATCGCCCCGACCTTGAACCTGAACATGGCGACGATTGCGGTGACGGTGAGCGCGAGCGCGGCGAAATTGCACGTCGGGAGCATTGGGAGGTCGATCCGCATCCCCCAGCCCCGCCACGGCCGGACCTCGGCGAAGAGGGTGTGGATCGCAAACCAGATGGCGAGATTCAGGATCACGCCCACCACCGCGGCGGTGATCGCCGAAAGGGCGGCGCCCAGCGACCTGTTGCCGCGCAGCGTCTCGATGAACGGCGCGCCGAGAAAGATCCACAGGAAGCAGGGCACGAAGGTTACCCAAGTGGTGAGGATGCCGCCGAGCGTTCCGGCGACCAGCGGATCAAGGCCCGTCCCGGCGCGAAAGGCGCCCATGAAGCCGACGAACTGGGTGACCATGATCAGCGGCCCGGGCGTGGTTTCCGCCATGCCCAGGCCGTCGAGCATCTCGCCCGGGCGCAGCCAGCCGAAACCCTCCACGGCCTGCTGAGCGACGTAGGCGAGCACCGCATAGGCCCCACCGAACGTCACCACCGCCATTTGCGAGAAGAAGACAGCAATTTCGGAGAAGACGTGATCGGGGCCGAGTGCGACGAAGAGCAGGCCCACGGGGCCGAGCCACAGCAGGAGGAAGATCGCGCTCACCTTCAGCGACCAGGCAAGGCTGGGTCTTGCATGAGCGGGGACGTCTTCGCCGAGCAGGGTTTCCGAAGCCGCCACGATCCTGCCGCCTGCGCTGCCATGGGACCCGGGGGCGAACCCGGCGACGCCGGCGCGGCTGCTCGCCCAGCCGACGATGGCTGCGGCGAGGACGATCAGGGGAAAGGGGACGGCGAAGAAGAAGATGGCGACGAAGGCGGCTGCGGCGACCAGGCGGGTCGCATTGCTCTTGAGAGCCCGGCTGCCGATCCGTTTCACCGCTTCCAGGACGATCGCCAGCACCGCCGCCTTGAGCCCGAAGAACAATGCTTCGACCGCGCCGATGTCGCCGAACAGCGCGTACAGCCAGGAAAGTGCCATGATGGCGAGGAAGCCCGGCAGGACGAAGAGCCCGCCGGCGATCAGTCCACCCTTGGTGCGGTGCATCAGCCAGCCGATATAGGTGGCGAGCTGCTGCGCCTCCGGGCCGGGGAGGAGCATGCAATAGTTCAGCGCATGGAGGAACCGGTGCTCGCCGATCCAACGTTTCTCCTCGACGAGGATCCGGTGCATCACCGCGATCTGCCCGGCCGGCCCGCCGAAGCTGAGCGCCGCGATACGCGCCCAAACCCTCACCGCCTCGCCGAGAGGGACGCCGTGTTCCGTTCGGCCTCTCTCACCCGCCATGGTTCCTCTCCTCAGAATCGCGCCTGCGCGGTGATGCCGTAGGTTCGCGGATCGCCGGGTTGGCCGACGACCAATCCGGTGCTGCCGGATTGGGTGGCGAGCACCTCGTAATATTCGGCGTCCAGAACATTGCGAACCCAGCCGAAGAGATTCCATCCCCCGTCGGTACGGAAGCCGATCCGCAGGTTGGCAAGGCCATAGCCGTGAATGTCGGTGTAGGCGGAGCGCGACGGGTTGGACGAGAAGCGGCTGCGATAGCTGGCGTCGATGCCGAGATACGCCTCGCCTCTGAGGCCCAGGAAGGTCGCAGGGTGGTTGTACTCGCCGCCGTAGGAGGCCGCCCATTTCGAAATGCCGGGCAGCCATTGGCCGGAGATGTCGCAATTGGCCGGGCTGAAGCCGCCCGGGGTTCCCGGCGCGCTCGGCGGGTTGGCGGCCGAGGCGGCGGCGCCGCCGGCGAGCTCGGGCGGGCAGGGCGCATCGACGAACCTGACGTATTCGTGGTCGGTGAAGGCCCCGCTCGCATAGAGGTTCAGGCGGTCGCTCGGCCGGATCGAGAAATCCGCCTCGACGCCGCGCACCCGGACCTTGTCGGCATTGGCGAGATAGCCGCGCAGCACCCCGAGCTGGCCGTTGGTGACGGTCGCCTGATAGTCCCTGATCTCGGTCCAGAAGCCGGCGAGGTTCAGCGTCGCCCGCCGGTCGAGGAACTGGGTCTTGAGGCCGATCTCGAAATGATCGACCTTCTCGGGCTCGACCGTGCTGGCGCCGAGGATCGGATTGTTGCCGGCATCGAGCGGCAGGCCCGCCAGGTTGATCCCGCCCGACTTGAAGCTCTTCGCATAGGTCGCGTAGGCGAGCACGTCCTCGCCAGGCCTGTACGAGGCGGTGAAGTCTCCCGACAGATTCCAGTCGCTGAACACGGGCCGGTAGCTCTGCGGCGCGAGGACGCCGCGCTGATCGTTGTTGAGGGTCGTGCTGCCGGAGCCGGTGATGACGATGGCGACGTAGGCGCCGTTCTTCCTGTCGTAGTTGAGGCGGACGCCCGGCTGCAGGGTGAGCCGGTCGGTGACGTGCCAGCTCAGCTGCCCGAACGCGGCGAGGCTGGTGGTCTCCAGCCTGATGTCGTTCTCGGAGCGCAGGCCGTTCAGCGCCGCCGGGTTGCCGGCGTTGGCGCTGGACGGGTTGAGCAGCCAGCGGCTGGCGGCCGCGCCCTGCTCCTGGGCGCCGGTGGTGTGCTGCTTCTGGTGATAGGCGAAGAGGCCCGCGACATAGTCGAACCTCCCGCCGGAGCCGGCGTAGCGGAACTCCTGGGAATATTGGTTCTGCCGGGAAGGATTGGCCGAGACGGTGGTGATCGGCAGACCAGTGAAGTCGCGGTCGTTCGACGGGCCCCAGTTCCAGAAGCGCCAGGCGCTGACCGAGGTCAGGGTGCCGGGCCCCACGTCCCATTCGGCGCGCAATGCGACGCCGCCGATCTCCTGGAAGGCGTCGAGCGGGGTGTCGAGGTCGGTCAGGCGATCGAACGGATCGGTGCTCGGCGGCGCGTAGCCGAAGGCGGCGGCGAGGGCGGCGAACTGGCGGTTGAGCGGCCGCTGGGTGGCGCCGGTGCGCACGTAGATCTGGGCGCAGCATTCCGGGTTCTGGCGGTTGTAGTCGGCGGAGAGCGTCACATCGACTGTGCTCAGCGGCCGCCACAGCAGCTGCCCGCGCAGCCCGAGATTGTCCTGCTCGTTGACCCAGCGGTCGGTGGCGACGTTGTAGATCGTCCCGCGCCGGTTCGATCTGGAGGCGGCGAGCCGGACGGCGAGCACGTCATCGACCAGCGGCCCGGACACCGAGGCCTTGGCCGCGACATGATCGAAATTGCCGAGCGAGACCTCCAGCCGCGCTTCCGGCTGGAAGGTCGGCGCGCGGGTGGTGATGGCGATCGCGCCGGCCGTCGTGTTCTTGCCGTAGAGCGTGCCCTGCGGGCCGCGCAGCACCTCGATCCGCTCGACGTCGAGGAAGTCGAACGTCGCGACGGCGATGCGGCTGTAATAGACCTGGTCGATATAGATGCCGACGCCCTGCTCGATGCCGTCGTTGGTGAGGCCGAACGGCGCGCCGAGGCCGCGGATGTTGGCCGCCGAATTGCGCGGGTTGGTGGTGAAGAACTGCACCGACGGCTGGATCTGCGTGAGGCGCCCGACATTGATGCTGCCGGTCTGCTCGAGCTGCTCGCCGCCGATGACCGAGATGGCGATCGGCACGTCCTGCACCTGCTCCTCGCGCCGGCGGGCGCCGGTGACGACAATTGCGTCCTCCGTCTCCGACGCGTCCGTCGAAACCGGTTCGGCGTCTTGAGCGGCTGGAGGGGCGGGCTGCGCAGCCTCCTGCGCAGCGGCCGGGGCGGCGGCTGAAACGGCGGCAGTGGAGGCGAGCAGGATCAAGCGTGCGATCACGGGAAAGCTCCTTCGTGTGGATCGCGACGCCTCCGGCCGTCCGGTCAGCATCGATTATGAATGGGGTCGCCCTGCAAGGGCGGGGGGCTCAGGCCAGCGCCCGGTACACTCCGTAGAGGCTGGTGATGGTGAGAAGACAGCCGACGAACACCAACAGCGTCTTGCCGGGCGTCCGCTTCGCGATGAACGCGCCCAGCGGCGCGGCGGCGACCCCGCCGATCAGCAGGCCCAAAGTGGCTTCGGTGAAGGCCTCCCAGCCGAGATGCGCGATGAACGTCGCGGAAATCGTCGTCGTCAGAACGAACTCGGAGGCGCTGACGGTGCCGATCGTCTTGCGCGGCTCGTGGCCCTGGACGAGCAGGTTTCCGGTCACCACGGGGCCCCATCCGCCGCCGCCCGCGGCATCGAGGAAGCCGCCAATCAGGCCCAGCGGTTCGACGACCTTTGCCGGCTTGTGCTCTCCGGCGAGATGGAACCCCCGCCAGACGAGGTAGATGCCGATGGCGGCGAGATAGGTCATCACGATCGGACGCGCCAAAGACGCGTCGATCGTCGTCAGCACATAGGCTCCCAGGGTGCCGCCGATCATGCCCGGTATGGCGAGCCGGGCGAACAGCTTCCAGTCGACGTTCTTGTGCAGGATGTGGCTCATCCCGGACACGCCGGTGGTGAACGTCTCGACCGTGTGCACGCCGGCGGACGCCGCGGCCGGCGGAACCCCGAGGCTGAGCAACAGGGTGGACGAGATGACGCCGAACGCCATTCCCAGCGCGCCATCGACCAATTGCGCCGCGAAGCCGATTGCGATGAACGGCAGAAGGTCGATCAGGCTGAAGCCGTCCATTGCGAAACTTTCGAAGGGGCGCCGCAAGCGCCGTTAATGAGAGGACGACAGGCCGCGGGTCAACCGCCGAAGCGGCGCTTCTCGGTCACCTCGAGCTGGGTGAGGCGACCCTCGTGGATCGTGAGCGTGATCGTGCCGAAGCGAACCGAACCAGCCTTTTCGCGCACGACGCGAAGCGCTTCCTCCAGAGCCTGTAAAGGCTGCGTCCTGGTCGCGAACGTCATCTCGCTCATCGCTTCCTCCTGATCGGATAGCCCCGATTCGTGGTACAGGTATATCTCAACTGATTTGGTTGACAATAGGGCGAGCGTGCGAGGCGCCCCGGTCCGTCGTCCGGGGCGCCCCGAGGGCAGCCCACCTCGCAAGGACTGCCCAAGCTCTCGGAGCCGCCTCAGGCAAAGGCGGTCCTCAGGCCGAGCTCGGCGACCAGCAGATTGCCGTTGTGCCCGCTCAGCCGCGCCAGCAGCGGCAGGCCCTGCGCCCAGGGGCCGATCGGCGAGTCGGAATTGATGTGCCCGATCGCGCCCCCGTCGACGAAATCGCTGCCCCAGGCCGAGGCGATTTCCTGCGCGCGCGCGAAGCGGCAGAACGGATCGTTGCGGCTGGCGACGACGATGCTGGGGAAGGGCAGGCGCAGGCGGGGGAGGGGCCGGAAGTCGCGGAGGCGAATTTCGATGTCCTCGTCGTCGATGTCGGGCGGCGCGACCAGCAAGGCGCCGCAGACCTTCTCGCGGAACGCCTCGCTCCAGGAGAGCGCCGCCCACCAAGCGGCGGCGATACAGCCGAGACTGTGCGCGACCAGCACCAGCGGCCTCGGGTGCTCGCGGACGGCGCGGTCGAGACGCGGCACCCAGTCGTGCAGCCTCGGGCGCTCCCATTCTGCGAAATCGACGCGGCGGAAATGGGGAAGCCTGCTCCAGGCGCTCTGCCAGTGGCGCGGCCCCGAATCGTCGAGGCCGGGCAGGATGAGCACGCCGTGCGGCGCCGTGTCCCGGCCAATGTCGTGGTGGCGCCGCGCGCTGCCCTGATGGAGTTCCAATTGCACCTCTGCCTCCTCGCGATCTGCATTGCAGTCTGGTGTGAAGAAGCCCTCCGGTGGTCCGGTCGATGCCCGCCGATCCGCCTCTCCGTCGACGAATCGGGAGAAGCGAAGCGACAACGGCAGGAGAATAGCTAAGTGCCAAGGTTGACAATGGCCGCGCGCCAAAGCGGTTGGATTCGGAGCCGATCCGAAAATCGGCGTCGAAGCGGCCCCGCGCTTTCCTCCAGGCTGGCGCATTCGTCGGCCGTGCTCGGCGCGAGCGCGCTGGACGAACCCGCTCTGCCGCCGCTATCGGCGCTGGCGTGACCCATTTCCCGCTCCGCCTGCGTCTCGACGGTGCCGCGCTGGTCGCCAACTGGCGCTGGCTCGCCCGGCGCAGCGCGGGCGCCGCCTGCGGCGCGGCGGTGAAGGCGAACGGCTATGGGACGGGCGCCGCGCCGGTGGTCGAACGCCTGCTGGCGGCGGGCTGCCGCGATTTCTTCGTGTCCACCTGGAACGAGGCCGACGGACTGCCCGGGCTGCTGGGCGACGGGCCGGGAGGGCCCGCGCTCTCGGTGCTTCACGGCGTCCAGGAGGGCGACATGGCGCGCGCCCTGGCCTCGCCGGCGCGCCCGGTGCTGAACACCCCGCTCCAGGTCCGCCGCTGGCGCGAGGCGGCGGGCGGGCGGCCCTGCGACGTGATGCTCGACACCGGCATGAACCGCCTCGGCATCTCGGGCGAGGACGTGGCGGCGGGGCTGCTCGACGGCCTCGCCATCGAGACCGTGCTCAGCCATCTTGCCTGCGCCGACGAGGACACGGACATGAACGCGCGCCAGCGCGAGCGTTTCGCCGCGCTCTCCGCGGCGGTGCCGGCGCGCCGCCGCAGCCTCGCCAACAGCGCCGGCATCTGCCTCGGCGACGCCTATTGCTTCGATCTGACCAGGCCCGGCCTGGCGCTCTATGGCGGGATCCCGCGGCCGGAGGCGGCCGGGCAGATCCGCCCGGTGGTCGAGGTCCAGGCGCAGATCGTGCAGCGCCGCCGCGTCGAGGCGGGCGGCGCGATCGGCTATAACGCGACCTACGTCGCGGATCGCCCGATCGAGGTCGCGATTCTCAACATCGGCTATGCCGACGGCTATCTTCGCGGCTTCTCCGACCGCGGCCGCGCCCGCGCCGGGGAGGCGGTGCTTCCGGTGCTCGGGCGAGTCTCGATGGACCTGACCGCGATCGGAGTCGATGCGGCGCCGGCGCTGGCGGAGGGAGACTGGGTGACGCTCGACTACGATTTGCCGGCGGCGGCGGCGCAGTCCGGCCTCTCCCAATACGAGCTGCTGACCGGCCTCGGCGACCGGCACGAGCGCCTCTGGACCTGATCGGCATCCGGCTCGTTTGAGCCGCATGTCGACCATCGCCCATCTTTCCGACGTCCATTTCGGCCGCCACGATCCGGAGATCGTCGCCGCCGTGGAAGCCTTTCTGTTCGAGCGGCGGCCCGATCTCGTCGTGGTCAGCGGCGATTTCACGCAGCGCGCGCGAGTCGAGCAATATCGCCTGGCCGCCGCCTGGCTCGAGCGGCTCGAGCAGGCCGGCCTGCCCACGCTGGCCGTGCCGGGCAATCACGACGTCCCGCTCTACGACGTGTTCCGCCGCTTCGCCCGGCCGCTGCACCGCTACAAGCGCTACATAGACGACGATCTCTGCCCGTTCGTCGAAGCGGACGACGTCGCCGTCCTCGGTCTCAACACCGCCCGTTCGCTGACCATCAAGGACGGCAGCATCAATCGCGCGCAAATGGCGATCATCCGCGACCGCTTCGCCAGGGTCGGAGAGGGCAAGACCAAGATCCTCGTCACCCACCACCCCTTGTTCGCCATGCCGATCGGCGAGGAAGGGGCGCTGAGCAAGGTGGTGAAGCGCGACAGCGACGCGCTCGCCGCCGCGGCGGACGCCGGGGTCGACGTGCTCCTCGCAGGCCATTTCCACCGCACCTACGCCCAATCGGCGCGCGAGATGGTGGAGACGGCGGGCCCGGCGCTGGTCATCCAGGCGGGAACGGCGACCTCGACCCGGGTTCGCGGCGACGAGCTGCAGAGCTTCAACATGATCGCGCTGGCGCCTGCCAGCGTCGAGCTCCAGGTCCAGCGCTGGGACGGCAGCGCCTTCGTCGCCGGCCGGCCGACGCAATTCGCCTGCCGGGACGGAAACTGGGTCTATGCCGGGCGGCGCGAGGAAGAGGGCACCCCGGCCCCCGTGGTGGCGGCGCGCGCCGACGCGGCCGCGGAGGCATGACGCCCCCGGAGGCGAGGCCGGGCGGCGTGCCCGTCCCGACCCTGTCTTCGAGACAAAAAGAAAGGGCGGCTCCGAAGAGCCGCCCTCCCTCTTTCAGGTTCGTGCCGAAGCTTAGAACTTGAAGCGCGCGCCGGCGCGGAACTGGCGACCGAGGACGCCCGTGCCACCCTGGACGGCGTTGTAGAGATGCGCGCCGTAGGTGACCGGATCGATCGGCGGCAGGTCGTTCAGCGCGTTGAGGACGTTCACGTAGAAGGTGAGGTTGTCGCTCACCTCAACCGAACCATGGAGATCCAGCGTGAAATAGTCGTCGACACGGCACGGCGTGAAGCCGGACGAGAGACCGCAGTCCTTGTAGCCGGTGCCCTGATCGGTGGCCGACAGGTCATAGCCGCCGAACCACTGGACCGTACCCGACAGCGAGTAGGGGCCGTAATCCAGCGTGTTCTGCCAGCTGCCGTGCCACTCCGGCGTACCCGAACCGGCGGTCAGGTTGAAGTTGCCGAGGGTGCCCTCGTAACGTTCGAACGAACCGTCCGGGAAGGTGGTGCTGAGCTCGAGGATGTAGCTCGCCTCCGCGGAGGAGGTGAACCGGAAATCCCCGAAGCCGAGGCGGGCGACCGCCGCGAAATCCAGACCGCGCGAGCGGATGGTGTTCGCGTTGACCAGCTGCGACTCGATGAAGCCGATCACCGGCAGCGCGCCCGGGTTGTTCAGAGACGGAGCACCCGGAATCACGTTGTAGCCGGCCGGAATCGGGCAGGTGTTGCCGTTCACCTGCGCCAGCGTGCAGGAGTAATAGGCCTGCAGCGCCGGAGCGTTGGACGGCTGGGTGATCGCGCCCGTCTTTTTGATGTCGAAATAATCGACCGTGAAGGTGAGCTGCTTGATCGGGTTGAAGATCGCACCGATCTTCGGCGAGAAGGCGTTCTGACCGCTCGAATAAGCGTCGTAACGGCCCGATGCGTTGATCTCGAGGATGTCGAGGATCGGCGCATTGATTTCGCCGAAGGCCGCCCGATGCGTTGATCTCGAGGATGTCGAGGATCGGCGCATTGATTTCGCCGAAGGCCGAGTAGACCGTACGATCGCCCGAGGTGCCGAAGGCGTTGAGCGTGAAGTAACGCTGGGTCGGACCGTTGAAGTCCGGGTTGCCGCTCGGCGCGTCGACCGCTTCGTAGCGGATCTGGCCGCCGAAGCCGACCTGCAGCGGACCGCCGGGCAGCTCGAACAGCGAACGGCTCACCGAAGCCTGGAACGCCACGAGATCCGACGAAGCATCCGTCCGGTTGTCCGGAGAAATGTAGTTCATCGTCTGCTCGGTGTTCGCGCCCGGATTGACCAAGTTCACCGTGCCCTGAGCGATCGCAGTCAGGAAGTTGTTGATGTAGATGTAGTTGTTCTGGGTCCGGCGAAGGTCGTTGTGCATCGCCGTGAAGTCGACGCGGTAATCCCAGTCGGCGACCGTGCCGTTGATGCCCATCGCCGCACGATACACGCGGCTGCGCGTCTCGTTATAGGTCGGCTCGGAGAACGGACGGCCGATGATGCGGGCGATCTGGCCCTGCGCCGCGAACGGGTTGTTCGGGTTCAGGACGCCGTTGGTCGCATTACAGCCCGTGTTCACACCGGACGGATCCGGGGTGCCGTTCGGGCAGACGTAGACCGGCAGCGACAGCACGAACGATCCCGGCGCCAGGTTGGCGGCGGGGCCCGCCGACGTCGAGAACGGACGGAACAGGATGCCGGCGTTGGCCTGGCCGCGGATGACCGGCGGGAAGCCGGTATAGTCGACGGTCGACTGCTGGAAGTTCACCATGAAGAAGCCCTCATGGTTGTCGCCCAGGCGCGCGGTGACGCGGGCCGTGCTGCCCCAGCGCTGGATGTTCGGCGTCGCCATGGCGAAGCGGTTGGTGATGTCGACCGTGCAGACCGGGGTCACGACCGGCGCGGCGGCGTTGACGGCAAGAGCAGCCTCGGCGGGGGTCAGCTGGTAGCCCGGGCCGTATTGACAGCCCGCCGCCGGGTTGAGCAGCTCGTAGCGCCGGCCCGGAATGACGGCCGTGTTGGTCGCATTGTACGGGCGCACATAGGTGTCGTAGCCGATGAGGAAGCCGTTGAGCTGGCCGGTGTCCGGATCGCGCGAGTTGACGATGCCGTTCGGGCCGCACTCGCCGTCGAAGCAGATGCCGGTCTCGTTGTCCGTGTTGAACGGATAGGGCAGGTCGCGGTTGTAGACGCCCTTCTGGTTGAAGAAGAAGCCGCTCAGGTAGGCGTTGAAGCCCTGGTCATCGAGATCGCCGATGCCCGCGGTCAGCGACGCGCGCTGGGTCGGAGCGTTGCCGTCCTCGGAGACGCCCGCCTCGAGACGGCCGCTCACGCCGGTGATCTGGCGCTTGGTGATGATGTTGACCACGCCCGCGATCGCGTCGGCGCCGTAGGTCGACGAGGCGCCGTCGCGCAGCACTTCGACCCGGTCGACGACATCGTCGGGAATGGTGTTGAGGTCGACGAAGTTGCGCGAGCCGTCATCCGCGAGCGGATAATAAGCGGCGCGCTGGCCGTCGAAGAGGACGAGGGTGGAGTTGGTCGAGAGGCCGCGCAGCGAAACGGCGGACGCGCCGGCCGCGAACGCGCCGTTGGCGGTGAACGAGTTGGTCAGCGCCGGGCCGTTGTTCGAGGAGAGCTGCTGGATCGCCTCCTGAACGGTGTTGTTGCCGCGCTGGTCCATCGCTTCCGCGGTGACGACCGTGATCGGCGAAACGGTCGCCGAGGTGGTGCTGCGGAACAGCGTACCGGTGACGACGATCTCTTCTTCGCCGGCCTCATTGGTGTTTACGACGGGGGCCGGAGCCTGCTCGTCGTCGACTGCCTGCCCCTCGGGCGAGGAGCTCTGCGTTCCCGGGAGGTTCGAGGCATCTTGCGCCATCGCAGGCGCAAAGCCCGCGGCGGCCAAGGTAATAAAGGCAGCCGAGCGCATGGCGCTACTGCCCAGGAGTCCGAACTTTCTCACGTGTCATCCCCTTATGATTGGCTGCGGTGCGCGCAGCTGAGAGAGGAAAAAGACCAAGCGGGAGAGCGGCGCAAGGGACTTGCCGCCCGTGGCGGAGATTGTTTGCAATTGTGTCGCTTGCGCAACACTGCTCTCGGCAGGAGGTCGCCCGGCTTTTCTGCCCCCCATTCGGGCGTTCACGCCGACCGTCCGGCTAGAATGATTGCATAAAGAGACTTATTTTGCGCTGCAGCAGTGTTTCTCGCGCCCTGGTCTGGCGCGCGCCGCGGCGCCTGACACGAATGTCAGTAAAACCGGTCGCCCGGTGCGCGCACGACATCGCTTCCGCGGGGCATCGGCCCGAATGACGAACCCGCAGGCGCACCGCGCAAAAAAAAGGGGGCGCCGGGAAGGCGCCCCCAGGGATGCACGTGATCTGGCGCTTAGAAGTCGATCTGCGCGCCCGCGTAGAAGAACCGTCCCGTGACCGGGAAGATGCCGCTGCCGCCACCGGTGCCGGTGAGGTCGTACGGCGGCTTGCGGTTCAACACATTGTCGATGCCGGCGTAGAAGCTGAACTTCTCGGTCGGCTCGAACCCGAAGCGCAGGGCGTGGTAGACCACGTCCGGATACTTGCGGAACGGATAGGCATCCGGATTGGTCGGAGCGCGGCCCTGGTGCGAATGCTGGACCTCCCAGTCGGTGACCGACTGCGCGCCGACGTAGTTCAGGCGATAGCCGATATCGAAGGTTCCGAAATCGACGTTGGCGGTGAACGTGCCGGCCCAGATCGGATCGCCGAGCACGCCGTGCAGGCGGGTCGAACGCTCCGGATCGGTGATGAAGCTGAAGTTCTCGCGATTGAGGTTGTAGGTCGCGATACCCCGCAGATTCACCTCGATGCCGTCGTTCAGCTTCTTGCGGTAGGCCGCGTCGAAATCGATGCCCTCCGCCTTGTAGGAGGCGAAGTTGAACGGCTGGTTGAGGAACGCCGGACCGAGCTTCGCGAAGTTCAGCGTCGGCACGCCCGGAGCCGGGGTGCGGTTCGTCTGACCATCGAAGGTGAAGTCGATCAGCGGGTTCGGATCCCGGCGGCGGAACACGGCGTCGCAGAACGGATTGTCGGTGCTGACGGGGTCGTCATAGCAGCGATTGACGATCTGCTGGCCGGTGAGGCCGGAGATCACGTTCTGGATCTTGATGTTGTAATAATCGACCGTGAACGAGAAGCCCGGGATGAAGCGCGGCTGGAGGACCGCGCCGACCGTGAGGCTCTTGCTGACTTCCGGGACCAGCTGCGCGTTGCCCTGGTTGAAGTAGCTCACGCCCGACGAAGGCGTGTTCACCCAGGGAATCGTCTGACCGTCGACCACCATGGTCGTCGGAATGCCGGCCTCCGCGCAGTTGCGGACACGGTTCGGGTTGTCGTTGATCGCCGTCTGGCTGCACGGATCGATCAGGCCGTTGGCGAAGTTCTCCGACTGGGGCGCGTACAGGTTGCCGAGGTTCGGAGCGCGCACCGAGCGGCCGTAGGCCGCGCGGACGCGGAGGTCCGAGATCGGGGCCCAGGTGCCGCCGAAATTGTACGCCCAGACGCCGCCGATGTTGCCGCTGTAATCGGAGTAACGGGCAGCGCCTTCGACGGTCAGCTCGTGGAAGAACGGCATGTCCCTGAGGATCGGCACGCGAAGCTCGCCGAACACTTCCTTGACCTCGACCGACGGCGGATCGAACGGCGCCGACGCGTTGAGGAAGGTCGCGCCGGTGGCCGTGTAATCGTCATAGGCCGAATAGGCGTCTTCCTTGCGGTACTCGGCACCGAGCGCGAAGCCGATCGCGCCGCCGGGCAGCTCGAACAGGTTTTCGGTGTCGCCCGAGAGATAGGCGACCGCGTTCTTCTGCTCGGCCCATTCGTTGCGGAACGAGGTGTAGAGAACGTAGTCGATCGCCGCCTGCGACGGTGCCCCGTAGCCGAACACGTTCAGCGGTGCGCAGCTCGGATCGTCGTTGGTCGTGCTCGCATCCGCGTTCACCCGGCAGACGATCTGGCCGGACGAGTTGCGGACCGCGTCGAGCGCACGGTTGAACTTCGCGACATCGACGTTTCCGCCGGTCTCGTAATAGGTTTCCGTGCGGCCGTAGTTCAGCGACACTTCGTACCGCAGGTTCGCGGTGTCGGTGAGCTTGCCGCTCGCGCCGGTCACGATCCGGAACGTCTCGCGCTTGTGGTCCTCGGCGCGGGTGCCGATGTCGTTGTTGAAGCGCTGCATCTGGAAGGTGCTGGCGCCGCCGGTGATCACGTTCAGCGTCGCCCGGGCCTGAGCGGTCAGGAACGGGTTGCTGGTCGAGAAGATCGGGTTCAGCGCCGAGGCGATGAACGTCGGCTGGGTCGACGTCTGGTTGGCGTCGACACGGACGTACTTCGCCTCGACGAACGGTTGGAAGCCCTCGCCGAAATCCCCGTTGAGCAGCAGGTTGGCGCTGTAGCGCTCAAGGCCCGGGAGCAGCATCGCGCCCTCGAGACCGGACGCGCCGAGGCCGAACAGGGCCGAGCCGCCGGCGGCGCGGTTGTCGACCAGGCCGTTGGCCGGGTTGTTCGGGATCAGGTTGCCGTTCGGATCGAACGCGTAGTTGTACGACAGGCGGCCGCCCGACGTGGGCGAGAGCTCGCCGGTGCAGACCGCGTCGCGGCGGGCCTGGTTGGTCGCCGTCGCTGCCGGGCAGGAGGTGAGCACCATGCCGCCGGTCGACACCGTGTTGAAGGTGAGTCCCGACGAGATGAAGCGGGTGTTCGGCACGCCGTTGTTGTTGCGGTTCGGCACCGCGACCGGAACGCCGTTGACCAGGCGGAAGGTCGGCTCGACGGTCTCGAAGCCGGCCGGGCCGACGCCCGTCGCCGCCCCGAGATAGGCGCGGTCCGAGAAATAGACGGCATTGGTCTTGGCATATTCGCCGGCGACCGCGACGTTCAGCCGGTCATCGAAGAAGTTCTTGCCGGCGATTCCGCTGATGAAATAGGTGCCGCGGTCGCCATAGCTGGACGTGCCGCCCTGGCCACGAAGGCTGAGGCCCTCGTAATTGCGCTTCAGGACGAAGTTGACGACGCCGGCGACGGCGTCCGAGCCGTAGACGGCGGAGTTCGCGCCGGTGACGACGTCGACCCGCTCGACCAGATCGGTCGGGATGGTGTTGGTATCGACCTCGTAGCTGCCGGGCGTCGAGCTGACGTGGCGGCGGCCGTTGACGAGGACCAGCGTGCGCTCGGTGCCGAGCCCGCGCAGGTCGAGCAGGTTCAGGCCGGCGGTGCCGATGAAGCGGGTGGAGTTCGACTGGCTATAGGTCGAACGCAGCGACGGAAGCTCGTTCAGCGCGTCGCCGAGCGAGACGTCGCCACGCTGGGTGAGCTCTTCGGCGCCGACCGAGGTGATCGGCACGGTCGAATCGAGGTTCGGCCGGTTGATGCGGGAACCGGTGACGACGATCTGGTCGTTGCTGGCCTGATCAATGGCCTGGCCGGATTCGAGCTCGACCTCGTTCTGGGCGAGAACGGCAGGGCTGTCGCTATCGGCAACCGTCTCCTGGGTGTTCTGGGCGAAAGCAGGCGCGGCAACGGCCAAGGACATGGTCACAAGAGCCGCAGAGCCGAGGGCGCTGCTGCCCATCAAACTGAACTTTCTCATTATGGTTGTTCATCCCTTCTGACGCAGGCCGGATACAGATCGGCCGCGAGCAGCGGGAAGAGACGAAAGGCAAAGCGGGTTCAACCCGAAGGGAGAGAGGTTACCCGATTTTGCGGGTATGATGTATCCCGTTTACAACAATTGCTGTCCAAGCCGGCCGGAAAACCCCGGGCAGCTACCGTAAATCTACCGTAGTTACGGATCCGGATCTGCCGTGGCGACCCGGCAACATCGGTCAAGTTCGCTCGACGCAGACCGCGATTCCCATGCCTCCGCCGATGCAGAGGGTGGCGAGTCCCTTCTTCGCGTCGCGGCGCTCCATCTCGTAGAGGAGGGTGGTCAGCACCCGCGCCCCCGAGGCGCCGATCGGATGGCCGATGGCGATCGCCCCGCCGTTGACGTTCACCTTTTCGGGATCCCAGCCGAGCTCCTTGCCGACGGCGATCGCCTGGGCTGCGAACGCCTCGTTTGCCTCGATGAGGTCGAGATCGGCGATCGACCAGCCCGCTTTCTCGAGCGCGCGCTGGCTCGCCGGCACGGGGCCGATGCCCATGATCGACGGATCGACGCCCGCCGACGCCCAGCTGGCGATCCGCGCCAGCACCGGCGCGCCCCGCCGCTCGGCTTCCTCGCGGCTCATCACCACCAAAGCGGCGGCGCCGTCGTTGAGGCCGGACGCGTTGCCGGCCGTCACCGTGCCGTCCTTGCGGAAGGCGGGACGCAGGCCGGCGAGCCCCGCCTGCTCGACGCCGTCGCGGATATATTCGTCGCGGTCGACCACGGTCTCGCCCTTGCGGGTCTTGAGCGTCACCGGCGCGATCTCGTCGGCGAACCGGCCGGAGGCGCGGGCCGCGCTCGCCTTGTTCTGCGAGGCGGTGGCGAACGCATCCTGATCGTCGCGGGTGATCTGGTATTTCTCGGCCAGATTCTCGGCGGTGATGCCCATGTGATAACCGTTGAACGCGTCGGTGAGCCCGTCCTTGATCATCGTGTCGACCAGCTCGAGCCCGCCCATCTTGGTGCCGGCGCGGAGCGCCTGCGCGTGGGTCGAGAGGCTCATGCTCTCCTGGCCGCCGGCGACGACGATCCGCGCGTCGCCTGTCTGGATCGCCTGGCTGGCGAGGGCGACGGCGCGAAGGCCGGAACCGCACACCTGGTTCACGCCCCAGGCCGGAACCTCCTTCGGCACGCCTGCCGCCATCGAGGCCTGGCGGGCCGGGTTCTGTCCCTGGGCGGCGGTCAGCACCTGACCGAGAATCACTTCCGAGACCTCGTCCGGCGCGACGCCGGACTGCTCCAGCGCCGCGGCGATGGCGGTGCGGCCGAGCTCATGCGCCGGCGTGCTCGCGAACGCCCCGAGGAAGGCGCCGACGGGCGTGCGCTTGGCGGCGGTGATGACGACGTCGGTCATGGGATGGCTCCTCTTGGCGGGGCTGGCAATGCGGGACGTTCTTGCCACTAGCACCTTGGTCAGGTGCGGAAAAGCCAATCGGAAAGCGGCTGCCAGAGCTGCGCCCGCCCCCGCGCCCCGACCACCATGCCGACATGGCCGAGCGGGATCTCGAGCCGCTCTCCGCAGGCGGCGACGCTCGCAGCCGGCACGATCCGGTCGGTCGTCGAGACGATGTTGAGGAAGGGGCAGGATAGCGCCGCCGGATCGACGGGGCGGCCGGCGACGTCCCAGCGGCCGGAACCGGGGCGGTCCTCGGCGAAAAAGCTCTCGAACAGCTCGCGGGCGGCCGCTTCCCCGATCGGCGGTCCGTCGTTCGCCCAATCCTCGAGCAGGACGAAGCCGTGCGCTTCGGGGCTGGCCGGGTCCAGCGTCGCGAAGCGCTCGAACTTGGCGATGGTGCGGGCGGGGTCGAGGCTCCAGAACGCGCTCTGCAGCATCTCCATCGGAAAGGCGCCCAATCGCTCCGCCAGCGGCTTTCCCTGCGTCCAGAGCGATGCGAGCAGCGCCCGGGCCGGTGCGGGATAAGCAGCGAAGTGCCACGGCGCGGCGATCGTCGCCACGTTGCGGACCTTGCCGCGCGCTGCCGCCGCGAGCGCCATCGTTCCGCCGAGGCAATAGCCGACCAGCGCCGGCGGGCTCTCGAGCGTTTCGATCAGCGGCAGCAGGATCTGCTCGACGTGGCCCGCGACCGAGAGGTTGCGGCGGGTCTCGACGTCCCAGCCCCAGTCGAGCAGCAGCGGCCGGTGCCCGCGCGCGGCCAGCCAGTTCAGCAGCGACGTCTCCGCGCCGAGATCGAGGATGTTGGGCGGGTTGATCAGCGACGGCACGAACAGCACCGCTGCGCCGTCGTCACCGCTCCCGGGCGGCTCGCCGTACGCGCGCAGGGTCGCGCCGCAGAGCGAGGCGATCGCCGGCTTCGGCGCCGGAAGCGGTGGGCGCCTTGCCTCCTGGTAGCGCCGCAGACCCTCCAAAGCGCGCGCTGCCCGCGCCGGTTCTTGTGCGGTTTCGCTGCGCAGCATGGCCAGGAACAGCGGAAGCGGGCGCGGCCTGTGTTGCGGTGCAGAAAGCTTTGGTGCTAGTGCGGTAGCTCCAGGCTCGGGAGGACGGTTCATGGCAGCTGGATCCGGCGGCGACGCTGTCGTCATCATCAAGAAATATGCGAACCGTCGGCTCTATGACACGGAAAGCTCGAGCTACATAACGCTCGAGCGCCTGGCCGAGATGGTGCGCCAGAAGCGCGAGTTCAAAGTCGTCGACGCGAAGACCGGCGAGGACATCACCCATTCGGTGCTCACGCAGATCATCATGGACGAGGAATCGCGCGGCAAGACCATGCTGCCGGTCAATTTCCTGCGCCAGCTGATCGGCATGTACGGCGGCCAGATGCAGTCGCTCGTGCCGGAATATCTCGAGGCTTCGCTGGAGGCGTTCCAGCGCAACCAGAACCAGTTCCGCGACGCGCTGGCGGGCGCCTTCACCGGCGGCCCCTTCGCGGAAATGGCGCGGCGGAACATGGAGCTGTTCCAGAGCGCCGCCGGCGGCGCTGCCGCCAAATCCGCCCCGGCCGCCGAGGCCCAGGGGGATGACGAGATCGCACGCCTCAAGACCGAGCTCGCCGCCCTTCAGGCGAAGGTCGACAAGCTCGCCAAATAGATCCGTCCGCCGCTCCTTGCGAGCGGCGGCGAAAGCAATCGGCCGATCGGTCCACGCCGCCGTCGCGCCGCGTCGTTTCGCTCCTGTGGTGGGCGATCTCCGTAGAGGCGCGCGGCACCTTCGGTGACGCGATCCGGCGCGCGGCTTCGTTTGACGCGGCGGCCGCTCAGCCCTGCGACCATTCGGCGAGCAGCGCACCGCTGTCGCCGCGCTTCAGCTCCACCTTCTGGATCTCGGCAGAGACGATGCAAATCGGACGCGCGTCGGCGCCGGCGGCGATGCAGTTGATCACCTTGCCGTCCTTGAGCCGGCGAAGCCGGCCGGAAAGCACGAGATCGAAGCCGCGGGCGAGATCGCGCGCCTGCTCCGGCGGCAGCGTGGCGACGCTCTGATACGAGCGGTCGTCGCGGCGGCCGGTGCGGGAATCCTCCGCCGCGTGGAACTGGGCGATCGCAAGCGACGGTGAAGCGCGCTGAGCGACGGCGGCGGCGGGCGCGGCGGCAGGGCAGGCGGCCTCGAGGAGCCAGGGACGCTGGATCCAGAAGCCTTCCACAGCCTCGTAGGCGGTGCCGGCGATGGTGGCGACTGCAGCGTCGGTGAGATCGACGTCCGGCGTTGCCGTCACCTCCAGCCGATCACGGGCGGGGTCATATCGCCACGACATGGGTTCCACGGGGAGCGGCTCCGGCGGCGTGTTCGCAGCGCCGCGATCGGCTGCCGCCGGTGCCGTCTTGGCGGCCGGAATCGCCGCCGCATCACCTTGCGGCTGTATTCCGGCGGGACCGCAGCCGAAGCGGATCGGGAAGGTGAACAAGGCTCCATCGAGGACCCGCTGCGCCTCGGCATCGTCGCGGCCGCTTGCGGCGGCGCTTGCCGCCCGCGTCACTGCGAGCAGGATGGCCTCGCGCTCGAGAAGCTTCGGTTCAGGCAGCGAGGGCAAAGGCGGGGCGATGGAGGATGTGTTCGCGCTCGCCGCCGGCGGCGGCGGCTCGTCTTCCCTGCTGCCGCAGCCGCCGAGGCAACCGGCGAGAGCGAGGAGGGAAAGCCAGACTTTGGTCGCGGGTCCGCAGATCATCGCGGGACGATAGCACAGCCTCGCCGCTCCGCGAGCCGGAACCGACTTGGCGGGCCGGGCGAACGTCCCCATAGGGGAGAGGGACCTTGCCGGGATCGTGCCATCACGTGAGCCTTGATCAGATCATCACCCTTCTGGTGCTCGCCGCAGTCGTGGCGGCCCTGATCTGGGACAAGGTGCGGGCCGACGTGGTGGCGCTGACCGGGGCGGCCGTGCTCCTGGTCTCGGGTGTGGTGCGGCCGGTGGAAGTCCAGGGCGCCTTTGCGAGCCCCGCGATCATCGCCATGGCTTCACTCTTCGTCATCGCCTACGCAATGGAGCTCTCGGGGCTGCTCGACAGCGCGATCGAGCGGGTGGTCGCGATCTGCCGGCGGATCGGCGCGACCGGCGTGTGGATCGTGATCGGCCTCTGCGGATCGGCCTCGGCCTTCCTCAACAACACGCCGATCGTCGTCCTCGGCGCGCCGGTGGTGCGCGACGTCGCCAAGGCGCTCGATCTCTCCCCCAAGCGTTTCCTCATGCCCTTGTCCTATGCCGCGGTCCTCGGCGGCTGCTGCACGCTGATCGGTACCTCGACCAACCTTCTCGTCGACGACATGGCGAGCATCGCCGGCCAGCCACGCTTCGGCATCTTCGAGATCACGCCGGTGGGCCTCGCCGTCGCGGTCACCGGCGGCATCTACCTGTTGCTGGTGAGCAACCGCCTGATCTCGATTCCGCCGCAAGAGGCTGCCGACGAGAAACGCGCCCTGGCGGCGCGTGACGAGATCGGCCTGGCGGGAGGCTCGGTCGGCACCGCAAGCGCGTTCGAGAAGCGTCGGACGCTGCGGCCTGCGGCAGCCCTTGCCTCGTCCCTCGTCTTCCTCGGCGTGATCGCGCTTGCGACGCTCAACGTCGCGCCGATCGCCGCCTGCGCCTTCGCCGGCGCCGTGCTCCTGATCCTCCTGCGCGTGATCACCGCCGACGAAGCCTATCATGGGCTGCGGCCGGACGTGCTGATGCTGATCGCGGGAATGGTCGTCATCGGCATCGCGCTCGACGAAACCGGCCTGGCGAGCTCCGCGACGAGCAGGCTGGTCGGCTCGCTCGACAGCCTCGATCCCTTGCTCGCGCTGATCGTTCTCTACGGCGCGACCCTGTTTCTGACCGAGCTCCTCTCGAACGCGACCGTGGCGGTGCTGGTCACGCCGGTCGCCGTGGCGCTGGCGGAGGCCCTGGCGGTCAGTCCGAGGCCGTTTCTCGTCGCGGTGATGATCGCCGGCAGCGCCGCCTTCGCGACGCCCTTCGGCTATCAGACCAACGTCCTCGTCTACCAGATGGGGTCCTACAGCTACCTCGATTTCGTCAAGGTCGGCCTGCCGCTGAACCTGATCACCTGGGCCGCCGCGATCGTCGCGATCCGCCTGTATTTCCCTTTCTAGGCACGGGCTCGCGCCAGCGGCTGCCGATTATTTCGGCTTCACGAACCTGAGCGTCATCCGGTCGCTCTCGCCGATCGCCGCGAAGCGCTCGCGGTCGACGGCGCCGCCGCGATAGGTCGGCGGGAGCGACCAGACGCCGTTGGGATGATCCTTGCTATCGCGCCAATTGGCGTTGATCTCGGATTCGCCGGCGAGGCGGAAGCCGGCGGCCTCGGCCAGCCGCCGGACCGTCGAGACCTTCAGGTAGCCCGAGGTGCGCTCGCGCGCCGCGTCGGCGCTCTCGGGCAGGCGGTGGTCGACGACGCCGAGCACGCCGCCCGGCTTCAGCATCGCGTACATCTGGCGGAACGCCTCCTCGCCGCGATCGGCCATCACCCAATTGTGGACATTGCGGAAGGTGAGGACCACGTCCGCGCTGCCATCGGGCACCCGGGCCTCCCCGCCCGATGCGGGGAAAGCGGCGAGGCGGATCTTGCCGTAGGTGGCCGGATCCTTCTCGATCAGGGCGCGCACGCCGGCGAGCTGCTTCTCTCCCGCCACCGCCCAGAGCATGCCGGATTCGCGCAGCAGCGGCGCCAGGATCTCGGTGTACCAGCCGCCGCCGGGCCAGATCTCGACGACGGTGTCGTCCGGCTCGACCCCGAAGAAGCCGAGGGTCTCGCGCGGGTGGCGCCATTCGTCCCGGGCGACGTTCGCCGGCGTCCGCGTCTCGGCGGCCATCGCCGCGGCGATCGAGGTATCCGCATAGACCGAAGCCGCGGCGGCCCGTTCGGCCGAGGCGGTCGGGCCGCAGGCGGCGAGCGCAGCTAGGGCGACGGCGGCAAAGAGGCTCTGGCGGATCATCATGTTCTCCCTACATGGTCACGAACGGAATGGCGGAAGGACAGAAGTGACGCAAGCAACGGTCTCTTCCCCGCGGGCAGCGGGGCAGGCGGAGCGCAGCCGATGATCGATCTCGATTTCGTGTCGCTCGACACCGAATTGTGGGTGGCCGCCGCCGGCCTGTTCGTGCTCGCCGCGGTGGCCGCTCTGGCCGAGCACCGCCGCAACCGCCGCCGCACGCTCGATCGCGTCGGCTGGGTGCCCTGGAACGTGATCCAGGTGCTGTCCTTCATGGGATCGGTGGTCGCGCTCGCACTCGCGCTGAAGGCGCGCTGAGCGCCTCCACGGGGGTGCCTTAGAGGCAGGCCTCGAGATAGGGCTGGTCGAAGCCGAATTGCTTGGCCTTCTCCAGCGTGTAGGGCCGGAGGCCCATCGAGCGATATTCGCCGATGATCTTCCCGTCGGCGGTCTCGTCGAGATATTCGAACTTGAACAGCTCCTGGGTGACGATCACGTCGCCCTCCATGCCGATCACCTCGGTGATGTTGGTCGTGCGGCGCGAGCCGTCGCGGAGACGCTTCACCTGGACGATGAGATCGACCGAGTCGGCGATCTGCCGGCTGATCGCCTCCTTCGGCACCTTGATGTCGCTCATCATCACCATGTTCTCCATACGCGCGAGGCCTTCGCGCGGGGAGTTGGAGTGGAGCGTCGCCATCGAGCCGTCGTGGCCGGTGTTCATCGCGGCGAGCAGGTCGAAGCATTCGGATCCGCGGATCTCGCCGAGGATGATGCGGTCGGGGCGCATACGCAGCGCGTTGATGACGAGGTCGCGGATGGTGATCGCGCCCTGGCCCTCGAGGTTCGGCGGACGGGTCTCGAGCGGCAGCCAATGCGGTTGCTGCAGCCGGAGCTCGGCCGCGTCCTCGATCGTGATCACGCGCTCGCCCGGGTCGATCAGCTTCGACAGAGCGTTCAGCATCGTCGTCTTGCCCGAGCCGGTGCCGCCGGAAATGATGATGTTGAAGCGGCTGGCGCCGGCGATCTTCAGGCAGGTCGCCATCTTGTCCGACATCGAGCCGAAGTTCTTCATCATGTCGACGGTGATCGGCTTCTCGGAGAACTTACGAATCGAGATGGCGGTGCCGCGCAGCGACAGAGGCGGCACGATCACGTTGACGCGGCTGCCGTCCTGGAGACGGGCGTCGGCGAGCGGCGTGGTCTGGTCGATGCGACGGCCGACCTTGTTCACGATACGCTGGGCGATCTGGAACAGATGCTCCTCGTCGCGAAACTGGATGTTGGCGACCTGGAGCTTGCCGCGCTTCTCGACGAAGGTCTGGTTCGGCCCGTTGACCATGATGTCGCTGATCTCGGGGTCGTTGAGCAATTCCTCCAACGGCCCGAGGCCGAGCAGCTCGTCGACCAGCACCTTCTCCAGCGCGAACTGCTCGCGGCGGTTGAGGTTGATCTTCAGCTCGGCGAGCACCTCGCCGATGATCGGCCGGAATTCCTCGGCCAGCTCGTCCTTGGAGAGGGTGGCCGCGGCTTCCGGATCGACGCGCTCGAGCAGGCGCGGCAGCACCTGCTCCTTGATGCGGTGGATCGAGGCCTCGAAGCCCTCGTTGCGCGAGACCGGCGCATCGCTGGCCGCCGCCATGCGGTCGGCGAGGCGCGACATCGCGTCCGAACGGTCGTTGCCGCCGGGGACGATTTCCTCGCTGGTGAAATCCATCGTGTCGATCGGCGGGAATTGCTCGCCGCCGAGAGCGGCGGGAGACTCGCTGGGCAGGGTCGCGGGCCCGCCGGGCCCCTTCATCGGTTTCGCGACGCCGAAAGCGGGCTTGATTCCCGATCCGCCACTACCGCCACGCCGTCCGAATGCACTCATGTCGCGCGAACCTTGCTCGAAGAAGACACGTTCGGGGTGGTGAATAGGCGGGAAACTTTGACAATTGCCTAATCGCGGAAGAAGGGGCGGCGTGCCTTCCCCCACCGTCCCAAGCCCCGCCCGCGAATCGGCGCGGACCGCCCTGGTCATAGCGCTCTGCGGTTTCGCCAGCCTTTCATGCGGAGACGCCTTGGTGAAATCGATGGCCGGCCAGTGGCCCGCCCCGGCCGTCTCGGCGCTGCGCTACACGTTCGGCGCGATCGGCCTGGCGGTGATGGTCGCGCTGCGCCACGGGCGCGCGGGCTTCGTCATGCCGCGCCCCGCGCTGCAGCTCGGCCGCGGCGCCGCGGTCGCCGTCGCCACGATCTGCTTCTTCATCGGCGTGATGGTGATGCCGCTCGCCGATGCGACCGCCATCCAGTTCACCAGCCCGATCATCACCGCGCTCCTCGCGCCGTTCGTGCTGGGCGAGCGCACCAAGCGGGCGACCTGGCTCGCCACCCTGCTCGCTTTTGCGGGCGTGCTCGTCGTCCTGCGACCCAACCTCTACGAGCTCGGTGCCGTCGCCTTGTTCCCGATCGGCGCCGCGGTCGGGATGAGCTGGCTGATGATGTTCAACCGCAAGGCGGCGGGCGACGCGCCGGTGATGGTGATGCAGTTCCTGCTCGCCCTGATCGCCGCACCGCTGCTGATCGCCGCCGCCTTCGTGCTCGGCCGGCTCGGCATCTTCGCCATTCCTGCGCCGAGTGCACTGGTCGTCGCCAAATGCCTCGGCGTGGCATTGTTCGCGACGCTCGGCCACACGCTGATCTTCGCCGCGGTCGAGCGCGCCGACGCCTCGATAGTCGCGCCGATGACCTATGTGCAGCTCCTCGTCGCCGCAGGGCTCGGCTGGCTGCTGTTCGGCGACGCGCCGGACGCGACCGGCTTCAGCGGCGCGGCGCTGATCATCGCCGGCGGTCTCTTGCTGTGGCGGGCGCAGAGGACGAATGTCGCACCGGAGGGCACGCCCGACTGAGCCGCAGCGGGGCTCCCGTCGAAGCCGAAACGCGCTACAAGGCGGGAGGGAGGACTGGCCGATGAACCCATTGCTGTTGTTCGCTGCCGGGCTCGCCGCGGCGCTCGCCGCTCCGGGCGAGCCGCCCGACCTCGGCTGGATGGCGGGCAGCTGGGTCTCGGAAGGTCCCAGCCGCTGGACCGAGGAGCGCTGGTCGCGGCCGCGCGGCGGCGTCATGCTCGGCACCGGCCTCAGCGGCGAAGGCGCCAGGGCGGAGAGCTTCGAGTTCATGCGCATCGCGCCCGACGATCAGGGTCGGCTGACCTTCTGGGGCTCACCCGAGGGCGCCACGCCGACGCCGTTCCGTTACGAAGGGGGCGGGGAGCGCGAGGCGGTGTTCGTCAATCCGTCGCACGATTACCCGCAGCGCATCGTCTATCGCCGCGAGGGCGCCGAGCTGGTCGCGACGATCTCGCTGGCCGACGGCTCGAAGCCGCAGACCTGGCGCTACGTGCGAAAATGGCCTGCCGACCGGAAGCGTCCGTAATCCCTCTTCCCTTCAGGGGAGAGGCCTTCAGGGGAGAGGGAGGTGCGCCGCATCGACGAAGAAGGCCGCGCTGCCGGTGAGCAGCGCGGCCTTTCCAAGCCCTTGTTCGACAGCGCTCAGCCCTCGGTGCCGGCCCGCTCGGCAAGCACGGTGAGGCCGCGGTCGCTGACCTCGGCGAAGCCGCCCTCGACCGGGATCCGCTCCGGCTCGCCGCCGGCGCTGCGGTAGATGGCGATGTCGCCGTTGCGCAAGGTCGACATGAAGGGCGCGTGGCCGGCGAGCACGCCGAACTCGCCCTCGCTGCCGGGCACCACGACCATGTAGACCTCCTCGGAGCGGACCAGCCGCTCCGGGGTGACGAGCTCGAAGTGGAGATCGGCCATTACGCCGCCTCGGCGGCCAGGCGCTGCGCCTTCTCGACCGCTTCCTCGATGCCGCCGACCATGTAGAAGGCGGCCTCCGGCAGATGGTCATACTCGCCGTTGATCACCGCCTTGAACGAGCGGACGGTGTCCTCGATCTGCACGAACTTGCCCGGGATGCCGGTGAAGACCTCGGCGACGTGGAACGGCTGCGACAGGAAGCGCTGGATCTTGCGGGCGCGGCTGACGACCAGCTTATCCTCTTCCGAGAGCTCGTCCATGCCGAGGATGGCGATGATGTCCTGGAGCGACTTGTAGCGCTGCAGGATCTCCTGGACGGCGCGGGCGGTCTCGTAATGCTCCTGACCGACGGTGCGCGGCTCGAGCACGCGGCTGGTCGAGTCGAGCGGATCGACGGCCGGATAGATGCCGAGTTCCGAGATCGCGCGCGACAGCACGGTGGTGGCGTCGAGGTGGGCGAACGAGGTCGCCGGAGCCGGATCGGTAAGATCGTCGGCCGGCACGTAGATCGCCTGCACCGAGGTGATCGAGCCCTTGTTGGTCGAGGTGATGCGCTCCTGCAGCGCGCCCATGTCGGTCGACAGGGTCGGCTGGTAGCCCACCGCCGACGGGATGCGGCCGAGCAGCGCCGACACTTCCGAGCCCGCCTGGGTGAAGCGGAAGATGTTGTCGACGAAGAACAGCACGTCCTGGCCTTCCTGGTCGCGGAAATACTCCGCGATGGTGAGGCCCGAGAGGGCGACGCGGGCGCGGGCTCCCGGCGGCTCGTTCATCTGGCCGAACACGAGCGCGACCTTCGAGCCTTCCGGCGTCGGGTTGCCCTCGGCATCCTTGGCGATGACGCCCGCGTCGAGGAACTCGTGATAGAGATCGTTGCCCTCGCGGGTGCGCTCGCCGACGCCGGCGAACACCGAGGTGCCGCCGTGGCCCTTGGCGATGTTGTTGATCAGCTCCTGGATCAGCACGGTCTTGCCGACGCCGGCGCCGCCGAACAGGCCGATCTTGCCGCCCTTGGCGTAGGGGGCGAGCAGGTCGATGACCTTGATGCCGGTGACCAGGATCGAGGTCTCGGTCGACTGGTCGACGAAGAGCGGAGCCTCGGCGTGAATCGGGGCCGACTGCTCGGCGCCGATCGGGCCGCGCTCGTCGATCGGCTCGCCGACGACGTTCATGATGCGGCCGAGGGTGCGCGGGCCGACCGGAACGCGGATCTGGTCGCCGGTGTCGCGAACCGGCTGGCCGCGGGTAAGACCGTCGGTCGAGTCCATCGCGATCGTGCGAACGGTGTTCTCGCCGAGGTGCTGGGCGACCTCGAGGACGAGGCGGTTGCCGTTGTTCTCGGTCTCGAGCGCCGAGAGGATCTCGGGCAGCTCGCCGTCGAAGGTCACGTCGACGACGGCGCCGATGACCTGGCTGATGCGGCCGGTGGTGGTGGTGGCGTTAGCGGCGGTGGCCATGGCTTCTTTCCTTGCCTTTCGGATGTCTTAGAGCGCTTCGGCGCCGGAGATGATTTCGACGAGCTCGGTGGTGATCGCGGCCTGACGGGTGCGGTTGTACTGGATGGTCAGGCGGTTGATCATGTCGCCGGCATTGCGGGTGGCGTTGTCCATCGCGGTCATGCGGCTGCCCTGCTCGGACGCGGCATTCTCGAGGAGAGCGCGGAAGATCTGCACGGCGACGTTGCGCGGCAGCAGCTCGGCGAGGATCTCCTCCTCCTCGGGCTCGTACTCGACGGCGGCCTCGACTCCGCTGGTGGCGGTGCCGGCGCTCTCCGGCATCGACACCGGGATGATCTGCTGCGCGACCGGGTCCTGGACCAGGGCCGACTGGAAGCGGGCGTAGAAGAGATGGGCGACGTCGAACTGGCCGGCCTCGAAGCGGTGGACGAGGTCCTGCGCGATCTCCTGCGCATCGGCGAAGCGGACCTGCTTGATCGCGCCGGTATCGTGCTGGTGGACGATCTGCTTCGGGAAGAGCCGGCCGATCACCGCGCGGCCCTTGCGGCCGACGAGGTAGAAATGGACCGTCTTGCCCTCGCGGATCAGGTCGTCGGCCTTCTTGCGGGCGGCGCGCACGATGTTGGTGTTGAACGCGCCGGCGAGGCCGCGGTCGGAGGTGCAGACGACGAGCAGATGAGTCTGGTCGGCGCCGGTGCCGGCGATCAGCTTCGGGCTCTGCGGGCCGACGACGACCTTGGCGGCGATGCTCGCCATCACCGTTTCCATCAGCTCGGCATAGGGGCGGCCGGCCTCGGCCGCCTGCTGGGCGCGGCGCAGCTTGGCGGCCGCGACCATCTTCATCGCCTTGGTGATCTTCTGCGTCGACTTGACCGACGCGATCCGGCCCTTGAGCGTCTTGAGGCTGGCCATTCTATCCCTGCTTCCAATTCCGTCATCCCGGCCAGGGCCGGGATCTCAGTGCGAGACCGCGAGAGGGTTGCGGACGGTGCCGCAACCCCTCCGGCTCAGGCGAACGACTTGGCGAAATCGCCGATCAGCGTCTTGAGCTGACCCGCGGTCTCGTCGTCGAGCGCCTTGGTGTCGCGGATCTTCGCGAGAACCTCGGGATGCTCCGAGCGGAAGAAGGCGAGGAGCGCGCTCTCGAACCGCGTGACGGCGGCAACCGGCACGGTGTCGATGAAGCCGTTCACGCCCGCGAAGATCGAGACGACCTGCTCTTCGACCGGCATCGGGTTGAACTGCGGCTGCTTGAGCAGCTCGGTGAGGCGGGCGCCGCGGTTCAGCAAGCGCTGGGTCGCGGCGTCGAGGTCCGAGCCGAACTGGGCGAAGGCCGCCATCTCGCGATACTGGGCGAGCTCGAGCTTGATCGAGCCGGCCACCTTCTTCATCGCCTTGGTCTGAGCGGCGGAGCCGACGCGGCTGACCGACAGGCCAACGTTGATCGCCGGACGGATGCCCTGGTAGAACAATTCCGTCTCGAGGAAGATCTGGCCGTCGGTGATCGAGATCACGTTGGTCGGAATGTAGGCCGAGACGTCGCCCGCCTGAGTCTCGATGATCGGCAGCGCGGTGAGCGAGCCCGAGCCGTTGGCCTCGTTCATCTTCGCGGCGCGCTCGAGCAGCCGGCTGTGCAGATAGAAGACGTCGCCGGGATAGGCTTCGCGGCCCGGCGGACGGCGCAGCAGCAGCGACATCTGGCGATAGGCGACCGCCTGCTTGGAAAGGTCGTCGTAGACGATGACGGCGTGCATGCCGTTGTCGCGGAAGAACTCGCCCATCGTGCAGCCGGTGTACGGCGCGAGGACCTGCAGAGGAGCCGGCTCCGAGGCGGTCGCGGCGACGACGATCGAATATTCCATCGCGCCATTCTCTTCCAGCGCGCGGACGATCTGCGCGACGGTCGAGCGCTTCTGGCCGACCGCGACGTAGATGCAATAGAGCTTCTGGCTCTCGTCATTGCCCTGGTTGGCGGCGCGCTGGTTGATGAAGGTGTCGAGCGCGACGGCCGACTTGCCGGTCTGGCGGTCGCCGATGATCAGCTCGCGCTGGCCGCGGCCGACGGGGACGAGCGCGTCGAGCGCCTTGAGGCCGGTCTGGACCGGCTCGTGCACCGACTTGCGCGGGATGATGCCCGGCGCCTTGACCTCGACGCGGCGACGCTCGGTCGCCTCGATCGGGCCCTTGCCGTCGATCGGGTTGCCGAGGCCGTCGACCACGCGGCCGAGCAGGCCCTTGCCGACCGGAACGTCGACGATGGTGCCGGTGCGGCGGACGGTGTCGCCCTCGCGGATCTCGGCGTCGGTGCCGAAGATCACGACGCCGACGTTGTCGGCCTCGAGGTTCAGCGCCATGCCCTTGATGCCGTTGGCGAACTCGACCATCTCGCCGGCCTGGACGTTGTCGAGCCCGTAGACGCGCGCGATGCCGTCGCCCACCGACAGCACGGTGCCGACTTCGGAGACTTCGGCCTCGGTGCCGAAGCTGGCGATCTGGTCGCGGATGACCTTGGAAATTTCTGCGGCGCGGATGTCCATGTTCAGCCTTTCATCGAAGCCGTTTCGGGCTTTCAACCCTTCATTGCGTGGGCGAGAGTGTTGAGTTTGGTGCGGATGGAATCGTCGATCATCTGCGAGCCGATCTTGACGACGAGCCCGCCCAAGATGGTGGGATCGACCGTCAGATCAACCGCGACGTCGCGGCCCAGCCGGGTCTTGAGATTGGCCTTGAGGGCGGCGATCTGATCATCGTTCAGCGGGTGCGCCGACTTGACCTCCGCCGTGGTCTCGCCGCGATGGCTGGCGGCGAGCAGGTTGAACGCGCGGATCACGTTCGAGAGCTGGCCGAGCCGGCGGTTCTGGGCGAGAACCCCGAGGAAATTGGTGGTGATCGGATCCAGCCCCATCGCGGTGGCGGTGGCCCGGACCGCCTTCAGGGCGTCCTCGCGACCGATCAACGGGCTGGTGGTCAGCGTCTGGAGATCGGCCGAATCGCGCAGCGCCTCGCGCACGGCGTTGAGGCTCGCGCCGACGGCTTCGAGCTGCCTTTCGTCGCGGGCCAGTTCGAACAAGGCGGTCGCATAGCGTCCCGCCAGACTTGCCTGAATGCCGCCGGAATTCTCCACGCGCGCTCTACCCTCCAAATTCGAAACGATGGAGCAGCGATCGCGCCTCCGAAGCGGAGGCGCGGCCCCATGTCGCCCATGCAAAAAGGGGGCTTGCGAACCAAGCCCCGATGGGTTGCGCGCGCCCTAGCAGGGGGTTTTCGGCGATGCAAGAACGGCTTCGCCCGCCGCGGCGCGATGATCGCCTTTGAAAGCAAGCGGCGGGATGCGGGCGGTGCCGTGCGGGCGTATAGCGCCGTCATGGACACGATCGAGACCAATATCGCCGCCATCGACGAGGACGCCGCCTGGCGGGCGGTTCTGGCACGCGACAGGAGCGCCGACGGGCGGTTCGTCACCGGCGTGCTGACCACCGGAATCTACTGCCGGCCCTCGTGCGCGGCGCGCCACCCGAAGCGCGAGAACGTCCGCTTCTTCCCCACCGAAGCCGAGGCGGCCGCGGCTGGACTGCGGGCCTGTCTGCGCTGCCGGCCCGACGAGGTGACCCGCGAGGCCGTGGCGCTCGCCGCGGCGCTGCGCCTGATCGAGACCGCCGAGGCGCCGCTCTCGCTCGAGGCGCTGGCGCAGGCGGCCGGCTATTCGCCTTTCCATTTCCACCGCCTGTTCCGGCGCGCGACCGGAGTGACGCCGGCCGCTTATGGCCGTGCGAAGCGCGCGCGGACGATGGCCGAGGCTCTGAACGGAGGAACCAGCGTGACCGACGCGATCTACGATGCCGGCTATTCGGGGCCGGGCCGCTTCTACGAGGACGCGAAGGGACGGCTCGGCATGACACCGTCCGCCTGGAGGGACGGCGGGCGCGGCGAGACGATTCGCTGGGCCCGGGCCGAGACCTCGCTCGGCACGATGCTGGTCGCGGCGACGGCGAAGGGCATCTGCAGCCTCAGCTTCGACCAGGACGAGGCCGATCTTCGGGCCCGCTTCCCCCACGCGACGATCGAGCAGGGTGGCGCGGAGATGGCCGAGCTCGTCGGCCGCACCGTCGCTGCGGTCGAGGCGCCGGCGCGCCCGCACGACCTTCCGCTCGACGTCCGCGGCACCGCCTTCCAGGAGGCGGTGTGGCGCGAGCTGTCGCGGATTCCGCCGGGCGAGAGCCTGAGCTACGCCGCGCTCGCCGCGCGCGCGGGCAAGCCCGGCGCCGCCCGCGCCGCCGGCACCGCCTGCGGCTCGAACAGCGTCGCGATCCTCATCCCGTGCCACCGCGCCCGCCGCGGCGACGGCTCGCCGGGCGGCTATGCCTGGGGTCTCGAGCGCAAGGCCCGGTTGATCGAGAAGGAGAGGGGCGAGCCGCGGCTCGATCTCTGAGACTGCCCGCGCCCTTGGCCGTCAGGCCTTCTTCTTGGCCGCTTCCTTCTCCTTGTCCTCGGCCTCCTTCTTCAGGCGATCGAACTCGGAAAGCGCCGCCGGCGCGCCTTTGTCCGCGAGGGTCTTCAGGATCGCGCTCGCCATCTCGGCCAGCTCGCCGCCGTGCGGGTGGTAGGCGACGGGTCCGAGAGCCAGCTTGGCGCCGGCCGCATTGCCGGAGGCGAGATACTGGCGGCCGGCCTTGAGCCGAACATCGATGTCCTGCGGGGCGGCCTCGAAGGCCGCGAACAGGCCGGCGACGGCATTGTCGGTCGGCTTCGCACCCGCCGCCTCGAAGCTGTCATAGAAAAGCACCAGCGGCAGCGGATTGCTGGGATCGGCGCGGTTCGCCGAGCTGAACAGCCGACGGACCTCCCGCCACACGGTCGGGTCGCTCGATTTCTCCGCCTTCGCCTTTTCCATGCGGGCCATGCCCTTGTAGAGGATCGCATCGACGAATTGCGGATCGGCGGCGATGGCACGGTCGGCGGCGGCTTCCGCCTCGGCATAGTTCTTGGCGTCGAACTCGGCCTCCGCGAGCATGACCTGCGCGGCCTTGTCGTTCGGGAAAGGCGCAGCCGCCTTGCGGGCGTCGAGCACCAGCTTCTTGGCGGATTCCTCGGTCACGCCGCGCTTCGAGCGGATGACGATGGGGATGATCGCCGCCTCCGCCGCGGTCAGCGGCCGAACCTCGATCGAGCCGGGCTTCACCAGGCCGGCGGGGATCGTCTTGCCCTGGAACCTCGACTGCTTGAGGTAGGCGCGCATATCGACATCGAGCTTCTTCAGATCGCCGAACGCTGCCTTCGCCGCATCCATCCCGCTCTTGCCGCTGTTGAGCTCGGACAGGTACTTGCCGAGCTGTCCCTCGCGATCCTTGTCGAAGGTCAGCATGTGGGTGAGCAGCCAGCTCTTACCGTAGAAGGCGTCGCCATCCTCGGGGCTCATCTTGCTCGGCGGCTCGAGCAGATCGTTGAGCGTGAAACCCTGGTGGTAGGCGAGGCCGTAGATGCGGTGCCTGGCCGGCATGCCGAAATCGACCGAGCCGTCCTTGTTGACGCGCGCGCCCGCGCTGAACTCGGCGAAGCCCTCGCCCAGCCAGCGAGGAAGGGCGAGAGACGCCCAGTTCTCGAACATGAAGGCGTGGGCATATTCGTGCCGCAGCACGTGTTCGGCGTCCATTTCGCGCTCGGTGCTGGCGACGATCCGTCGCGGCATCAGCGCGAACGAGCCGCCCGCGCGCGGGATGTAGAAGCCGGCCACCTTGGTCGAGTTGTCGCCGAAGATCTTCTGCACCTCGTCGATGTCCTCGACGACGAACAGCCTCACCCGGCCTGCCTGACCCTTGTCGGGATCCTGCACGCCGCGATCGACGCGCATGGCACTGTCGTATCGCTCCAGCCGGTCGGCCAGAGCGCGCAGGTCGGCCTCGCTCTGGTCGGAATAGATGAGGAAGTGCTTGCTGGTCGCCTGCCGCCAGGCGGCGGAGGCCGGGCTCAGCGCCGATGCGGCGAGCGCGAACGCGAGAAGAGTCTTCTTGATCATGGTCATCCCCCTTGATGGCTGGAGGATAAGCGGCATCGTTCGGATTTCGCTAGACTATTTCGACGCTGCCGGTCGATTTCCCGCCGTCCGCGAGCGCCCGCAGGGGGGCTGAACCGCTCATTCGCGGCTGCAGCGATAGACCAGGCGCTCGTTGGGAAGCTCGGGAAGGCTCGATCGGATCGTGTCCTGGCGGTCGCCGAGGATTGCCACCTCTTCCTGGTCGGCCGAGCAGGCCTTGATGTTGATGCCTGCGCGCAGCCGCCGCGCCTCGGCCATGGCCTCGGCGCTCATCAGATAGCGGGTGACGACATATTCGCCGGCCGCCGGCCGATATTCGAGGATCGAGACGGTGGCTTCGCCGCTCGGCACCAGCACCCGCCGCCAGACGTCGCCGGCGCGCGCATATTGGGTCCGGCCGTTCATGCACCCGCCCGCCTGCCAATCGAGCTCGACGTCGGCCGTCGAGGAGACCGTCACCCGGCTCCTGTTCTCCACCAGCCTGCAGACGCTGCGGCCGGTCGGCTCGACGGCGGCGATCTTCTTCTGCTCGGGCAGCTCGGCGGCGGCGACGTCGAGATCGTCGCGTGCCGGGCGCGAGAGGAAGGCGAGCACCGCGCCGAGCACCAGCAGGGTGCCGCCGCCGGCGAGGATCGCCGCCGGCCGCATCCTGTCCTTATAGGCCATCAGGCCGGCGCCGCCGAACGCGACGAGGCCGAGCAGGCCGAGGACGATGGCGACGGCCAGCCGGTTCTCGCGGGCATCCTCGTTGGCGGCGCGGGCATGGGCGAGCGCCGCCTGCCGCGCCTGCTCCCGCGCAGCCTGCTCGCCGGCCTCGGCCCGGGTTCGCGCCTGGTCCTCGCGCGCCTGCTCCGCGCTCAGCCGTTCGGCCATGCTGACGCAGGCGCCGGAGACGGCCTGGAAGCGCTGCCGCGCCGCCTGGAGGAAGACGGCGAGCTCGCGATTGGCGATGGCGAAGCCGAACGGCGCGTCGCCTTCCTCGCCGCGGGTGATGAAGGTGTTGACCCCGAGGATGCGCCCGCACGAGTCGAGCAAGGGGCCGCCGCTGTTGCCGCGGGCGATGCTGGCGGTGTGGAGCAGCGAGTGGATGCCGTCGACCATGCGCTCGTTCGAATAATTGCCCTGCGAGCGGGTCGGCGCCTGCGGGGTGATGTAATCCTCGGCCGAGCGGGCGGTGGCGAGATCGACATTGCCGGGGTAGCCGAGCGCCACCACCTGGCCTCCTTCCTCCAGCGGCCCCATGTACAGCGCGGCCGGCGGCAGCCGTCCTTCGTTGAGCTCGAGCAGGGCGAGGTCGCGGGCCGGATCGAACGCCACCAGCCGCGCCCCGTAGGACTTGCTGCCCTCGGAAGGGACGACACCGATCGCGACGTTCTCCGGATGCTCGGCGGCGAGGGCGACGACATGGGCGTTGGTGACGATCCGGTTGGCCGCGACCGCGAAGCCGCTGCCGTGGCCGAAGCCGACCACCTCCTCGCCGTCGATCGCGACGGTGACGACCCGAACGACGCTCCGTGCGGTCGCCGAGATGTCGTCCGCCCGGGCCGGGCTGGCGAGGGGCAGCGCGAGGAGGAAGACGAGGATGAGCGCAAGTCTGGCCATGAATTCCAATTCCTTCCTCCCTGTCGCCAAAGGCGAGGGGGAGGGGGACCGTGCGTCAGCGGGGTGGAGGGGCAAGGGCGCGCAAGCCCCTCCACCAGCCTTCGGCTGGTCCCCCTCCCCATGGGCTTCGCCCACAGGGAGGATGAGATCTGAACCTCCTCTATTCAGGTTGAAGCCTCAGAGAAAGCTGTAGGGATCCACATCCACCGCGACGCGCACGCTGCGCGGCCATTCGAGTCCGCCGAGCCATTCGCGGATCACGTCCTGGACGTCGAGGCTGCGCGCGGCGTGGACGAGCAGGCGCTGGCGGTGGCGGCCGCGCAGCATCGCCAGCGGCGCCGGGGCGGGGCCGAACACCGCCATGTTCTCGATCGTCGGCGCCGCCCGGCCAATCCTTCGCGCCGTGTCGGTCGCCTCGCCGAGGTCCTCCGAGGAGACGATGATTCCGGCGAGGCGCCCGAACGGCGGCATCGCCGCCTCGCGCCGGGCCTCGGTCTCCGCCTCGTAGAAGCTCTCCTCGTCGCCGCTGACCAGGGCGCTGATCACCGGCGCGGTCGGCTCGTGGGTCTGGACGAGCACTCGGCCCGGCTTCTCGCCGCGCCCGGCGCGGCCCGCGACCTGGGCGATCTGCTGGAAGCTGCGCTCGGCGGCGCGCAGGTCGCCGCCGGCGAGGCCGAGATCGGCGTCGATCACCCCCACCAGGGTGAGGTTGGGGAAATGGTAGCCCTTGGTGACGAGCTGCGTCCCGACGACGATGTCGATCGCGCCCGCCTCCATCCGCGCGACGAACTCGGCCGCCTTGGCCGGCGACCAGATCGTGTCCGAGGTGACGATCGCGGTGCGCGCGTCGGGGAACAGCGCCTTCACCTCGTCGGCGATGCGCTCGACGCCGGGGCCGACCGGCACCAGGCTGTCCGGCTCCTGGCATTCGGGGCAGAGGTGCGGCGGCGGCATGATGTGGCCGCAATGGTGGCAGGCAAGCCGCGCCGTGAGCCGGTGCTCGACCATCCACGCCGTGCAGTTCGGGCATTGGAAGCGATGGCCGCAATTGCGGCACAGGGTCAGCGGCGCATAGCCGCGGCGATTGAGGAACAGCAGGGCCTGCTCGCGCCGCGCCAGCGTCGCCTCGATCTCGGTGACGAGCCGCGGCGCGATCCAGCGGCCGCGCGGCGGCGGCTCGGCGATGAGGTCGATCGCCTCGATGTCGGGCAGCTCCGCCGCGCCGTAGCGACCGGGGAGGCGCACCTCGCGATAGACGCCGATCTCGGCCATCTGCCGGGTCTCGATCGCCGGCGTGGCGGAGGCGAGGACCACCGGAATCTTCTCGAGCTTGGCGCGCATCACCGCGACGTCGCGGGCGTGATACTGGACTCCGTCCTCCTGCTTGAAGCTGGTCTCGTGCGCCTCGTCGACGACGATCAGTCCGAGGTTCGGATAAGGCAGGAAGAGCGACGAGCGTGCGCCGACCACCACCCTGGCGTCGCCGCTCGCGATCGCCCGCCAGGCGCGCCGGCGCTGCGACTGGCGCAGGCCCGAATGCCAGGCGACCGGCTCATACCCGAAGCGGGCGGCGAAGCGCTTGAGGAACGGCTCGGTCAGCGCGATCTCGGGGAGCAGCACCAAGGTCTGGCGGCCGCGGCGGAGCGCCTCGGCGACCGCCTCGAAATAGACCTCGGTCTTGCCGGAGCCGGTGACCCCGTGGAGCAGGAACGGCGCAAAGTCCGGCGCCCGCACCGCCTCGACGAAGACGGCGGCGGCGTCGCGCTGCGCGGCCTCCAGCGCGGGGGGCGCATGGTCGGGATCGGGCAGGGGGAAGGGGTCGTCGACCGACACCTCGACCGCCTCGATCGCCCCCGCCTTGACCAGGCCACGGATCACGCCGTCCGAGACGTCCGCCGCCATCGCCAGCTCGCGGACCAGCCCCTGGCGCTCGCCGATCCGCTCGAGCGCCTGGGCGCGCTGCGGCGTGAGGCGCTCGGGGACGAGGCCCGTCGCGCGATATTCGGTGACGGTGCGTCCGCCTTCGAGCGCGGAGGCGGACGCGAGCGCCATCCGCAGCACCGCGGCGGTGGGGGCGAGATAATAATCGGCCGTCCATTCGATCAGCCGCCGCAGCGGCGCAGGGAGCGGCGGAAGATCGTAGGCGGCGAGCAGCGGACGGAGGCGATTATCGCCGACGCTCTCCGCCTCCAGCCGGTCGGCCTCCCAGACCACGCCGGTGATCTGCCGCGGGCCGAGCGGCGCGAGCACGATCGTGCCCGGCGCGACATCCATGCCGTACGGCACGCGATAGTCGAGGGGGCCGAGCGCCTGATTGAGCAGGAGGACGCGAACACGGGTCATCGTTTCCCGCCATATGGCGATTGGCGCAGGGTGCGAAAGGGGGAGGGCGCCGCTTCGTGCGCCGCCTGCGCACCCGGCCGATGCAACGTTGGCGCGGCGAAGTCGTTACCGGTCCGTCCCAACGGAGTATCGGCCATGGACCAGTTGCTTTCGCGGCGAACCCTTCTCGCCACCGGCCTCGCCGTTCCGATCCTGGCGCTTCCCGGCTGCGCCAGCGGCCTCGGCGGCGGATTCGGCCTGGAGGACGCGATCCGCCGCATCCTCACGCTCTCGTCGCAGCGCGCATTCGCGCAACTGCTGACCGACGAGGGCTTCTTCCAGGACGAGCTCGCCCGCGTCCAGCTTCCCTCGCAGCTCGGCGGCAGCGCAATCACCCGCGCGCTCACCGTCGCGCTCGGCACCAGCGCCGTGCAGGACCGGCTGCTGCGCCTGGTCAACCATGCCGCGGCCGATGCCGCCGATGCGGCCGCGCCGATCGTCTACGATTCGATCCGCACGATGACGATCGCCGACGCGGTGTCGCTGGTCCGCGGCGGCCCGACGGCCGCGACCGACTTCCTCCAGCGCAGCATGGGGGATGCGATCGTCGACGCCATGTTCCCAGGAGTCGGCAACGCTCTGCGGATCGCCGACAACGGCCTGATCAACCGGGTGCTCCAGACCGCCACCGGCATCGACTTCACCGGCCTCCAGGCCGATGTCGCGCGCAAGGCGGCGAGCGGCATCTACCGCGCGATCGGCCGCGAGGAAGCCGCGATCCGGTCGAATCCGCAGGCGACCGGCGATCCGGTGCTGATCGGCGTGTTCGGCCTGCTGCGCTAGACCAAGATTGACGCCTCAGGCTCAATCAGCCTGAGGCGGGAATCTTGGTCTCAACTCTCTGAATAGAGCGCGATTCATCTGTGGAAGCGCGAAGCGCTTCCACCTCAGCCGATCGCGCTTTAGGCGGGCAGACGGCGGCGCCTGGGCGAGGACCCGGGTGCCGGCGGGCGGCCGACCCTAACGTCGGGCCTCCATGACCGGCGCGAGCGTGCCGGCGCTGGCGAGCTCGCGCTCGGCCTGGACGAAGCCGTAGCCAGGCACGATCTCGCCGCTGCGATCGCTGATCTCGTTCCAATGCGCGATCGCGAGCTCGCCGGCATCCTCGGCCCCGCCGATGTAGCAACCCTGGCTGAGAGTGACATTGGCGGTGGCGAAATGCCCGGCGCCGGCGCAGAGCACCGTCCGGGTCGGCGCGTCGTCGCCGGTCAACACCAGCAGGGCAGGGCTGACCAGGGCCGGATCGAGGGCGCGAAGGCTCGCTTCGGAGAGCACGCCGTGGGTCATCTGCGTGGCCGCGGTCGGCGCGAGGCAGTTCACCTTGATGCCGTATTTCTCGCCCTCCAGGGCAAGCGTCTGCATCAGCCCGACCAGCGCCATCTTGGCGGCGCCGTAATTCGCCTGGCCGAAATTGCCGTACAGGCCGGACGAGGAGGTGGTCATCACGATCCGCCCGTGGCGCTGCTCGCGCATGATTTCCCAGACCGCCTTGCTGCAGATCGCGGCGCCCATCAGGTGCACGTTCACGACCAGCCGGAAGTCATCCATGCTCATCTTGGCGAAGCTCTTGTCGCGCAGGATGCCAGCATTGTTGACGAGGATGTCGATGCGGCCCCATGCCTCCATCGCGCCGGCGACCATCGTGGCGACCGCGGCTTCGTCGGTCACCGAGGCAGCGAAGGCGATCGCCTCGCCCCCGGCGGCGGCGATTTCGCGCGCGACCCGCTCGGCCGCATCCTGCGAGACGTCGTTGACCACCAGGCGTGCGCCCTGGCGGGCGAGATAGACAGCGTGGGCGCGCCCCAGTCCGCCGCCGGACCCCGTGACGATAGCGACCCGACCGTTCAGCGACATCGAAGCTCCTCCCGTTGTTTCGGGAAGACTAGCGGCTTCAACGTTCACTCACAAGCTAGTGAATGATTGTCGCTGGGTGCCGTTCTCAGGCGGACGATCGCTGGCGACAGACGGCCAGGAAGCCGGCGGCCATGAAGGTGGCCATCCGCTCCTTGACCGCGGCGAAATCCTCGGATTTGCAGAGGCCGTCGGAGAGCTTGTCGATGCGCCCGGTGCGCGCCAGCGTCAGCATCAGCGCGCCGGTGACGAAATGATATCCCCAGAAGATGTCCTCGGCCGCGCAATCGGGCAGGGCCTGCTTGAGAAGCCCGATCAGGCGCAGGACGACGGGATCGAAATGCTCGTCCATCAGCTGCGCGCCCCATTCGGGGGTATTGGCGACCTGCGCGCCGAGCGCGGCATAGTTCTTCCAGCCGTCGCCGCCCTCGATGTAAAGATCGAGGTCGGTGTCGAGAAAGGCGCGAAGTGCCCCCTCGACGCTGGGCTTGCCCGCCGCCGCCGTCTCATATTCGTCGAGCGCCTTCATCCGCCGTTCGCTGGTCACCAGCGCGCGCCGCGAGAAGACGGCTTCGAACAGCTTGTTCTTGTCCTCGAAATAGTAATTGAGCAGCGTGTGATGAACGCCGACGCGCTTGGCGACGTCCTTGAGGGTGACGCCGTACAGGCCGTGCTTCGAGAACAGATATTCGGCGGCGTCGAGGATCTGCTCCATCGTCTCGGCGCGCTGCTCGGCCTTGGTCGAGCGTCGCGTGGATGTCTGCTTGTCCGCCACGCGGCCCTCTTTCGGTATCGCGAGGGCAAGCGTCAAGTCATTGACCCGGGGTACCATATTCCGAGCGCAGGCGGATCTTGTCGATCTTGCCGGTGGCGGCGAGCGGCATGTGCTGCAGCCGCACGACGGCGTCGGGGATCCACCACGGCGCCACCCGTCCCGCGAGCGGCGCGAGCAGTGCCTCGTCGCTCAGCGTCTGCTGTTCGCGCATCTCGACGAGCAGGATCGGGCGCTCGCCCCATTTCGAGTCGGGCCGGCCGATCACGGCGGCGAGCGAGACTTCCGGCAGGAGCCCGACCACCGCCTCGATCTCGGCGGGATTGATCCATTCGCCGCCGGACTTGATCAGGTCCTTGGCACGCCCGGTGATGATCAGATTGCCGCCGGAATCGATCCGCGCCAGATCGCCGGTCGCGAACCAGCCGTCGGCATCGGTCGCCGCCTCCGCCTCGCCGAAATAGCTTTGCACCACCGCGGCGCCGCGGACCCGAAGATGTCCCTCCCTGTCGCGCTGCTCCTCGAGCGCGCGGCCGTCGGCGTCGGTCAGCAGGAGATCGACGCCGATCGCCGGCCGCCCCGAACGCGCCGCGTCACGCTCCGTCTGCCAGGGAGGCGCGACCGTGCCGGACGGCGACAATTCGGTCATGCCCCAGCTGGTCTGGATGACGACGCCGAGCCGGCGCTCGATCCGCTCCATGAGGGCGGGGGCGAGCGGCGCTCCGCCGACGATGATCCGTTCGAGCGTCGGCAGGTCGCCGCCCACTGCCTCCAAATGCTCGACCAGGCCGAGCCAGACCGTCGGAACCGCGACCCCGACGGTGACCTGCTCCGAACGGATCAGCCGGGCGAGGCTTGCGCCGTCGCTGTTGCGTCCGGGCAGCACCAGCTTGCCGCCCGCGGCTGGGACCGCGAAGGGCAGGCCCCAGGCATTGGCGTGGAACATCGGCACGACGGTCAGCACCGAATCCCGGCCGGAGATCGCCATGACATCGGCCTGCAGCAGCCGCAGCGTGTGCAGGAAGCTGGCCCGGTGGGTGTAGGTGACGCCCTTCGGCGCGCCGGTGGTCCCCGACGTGAAGCACAGGCCCGACGGGCTGTTCTCGTCGAAATCGCCCCAGGCGAGGCCGCGGGGTGTCTCGGCAATCAGATCCTCGAGCGCGCGGCATTCGGGGCCCGAGCCGGCCTCGGCATCGCCGTCGATCACCAGCAGCAGCGCGATCGCCGGGGCGCTCGCGGCGATCTGCCGGGCGAGGGCAAGCAGGTCGGCGCTGACGATCAGAATCCGCGCGTCCGATTGCGTCGCCATGGCGGCGAGCTGATGCGGGGCGAGGCGTGGGTTGAGGGTGTGGCAGACCGCCCCCATGCCCATGATCGCATACCAGGCCTCGACATGGGCCTGGGTGTTCCAGGCCAGCGTCGCAACCCGATCGCCCCGGCCCGTGCCGAGCGCCGCCAGGGCGGCCGAGATGCGCTGGCTGCGCGCCATCAGCTCGGCATAGCCGATCCTCTCGACGCTGCCGCCGTCACGCGCGGTGACGACTTGCGCATTGCGGTGCCATTTGGCCGCATGCTCCAGAAACTTGTCCAGGGTCAGCGCGAAAGGCTGCATGGTGCCGTCGATCATCGGCACCCCGGGGCCGCAGCGGGCAGGGCGGGCGCGACGATGCCGACGTTCCAGTTCCACGGCGTCGCACCCTGCGCGCGGCGCCTGCAGACGACGGCTTCGTTGAGCTCGTACATGCCCGGCATCAGGTTGCTGTCCGCCCGCGCCCGTTCTGCGAAGCGCATGAAGGCTTCGCCTTTGGCGTAGGGCGCCCAGCGCGGGGCGCCCGGGGCGCGCGGCGCCCCGGACGCGACGAAGCTGGTCCAGTAGCGGCTCAGCGTCGCGCCGAAGCGCTGCTCGCCCGGGCCGTCGGGAATTCTCGGCCAGAGCGCGGTCGTCCGCCGCTCTGTGCCGAACACATAGGGGATTTCGCTGGCGTGGAAGGCGTGCAGCCCGGCCTCGTCGGCGGCGGGATAGCCGTGGTCGAACAAATAGAGGAACGACGGCTGGCCGATCGCCGCCTGCTTCGCCGCAAGCCGCTCGGCCGTCCAGCCGTAGAGCATGTCGCGGGTCGTCGCGAGGATGCTCTCCGCCATGGTCGAGGCCGGGTAGAGCGACAGGAAATCGTCGGCAAGGTCGCCATAGCGTTCCCGGATCGCCGCGACATAGGCGGCCTCGTCCTGCGGCACCGGCGGGGCGAGGAAGCGCAGCGAGCGAATCTCGCCGCTGTTGAAGCCGGCGAGCAAAGGCACCGGCGCCTGCTCGCCCTTGTCGAACGTCTCGACGAGCTGGCGCGGCAGGATCTTTCCGTCGACCGTGCCGAACGGCAGATAGCCGGTCGCCGGGGCCTTGTTGGTGATCTCGGCCGGATCCATCGCGCGAAGCGCGGCAAGGGAGCCGGCGCCGAGCTTCGCGGCAAGCGCCGCGCCATGCACCTCGGCCGCGGTCTCGCCGAAACGCGCGGTCTTCAGCTCCGGGGTCGAGATCATGTAGGCGCTCTGCAGGATCGCCTTGTCGAACAGGCCGCGCGCAGCGGGCGCGGCGAGCAGGTACATGACGCTGAGCGCGCCCGCCGACTCTCCCGCGACGGTGACGTTCGCCGGATCGCCGCCGAAGGCACCGATGTTGCGCCTGATCCAGCGCAGTGCCTCGATCTGGTCGAGCAGCCCGTAATTGCCCGAGACGCCTTCGGGCGATTCCGCGCTGAGCTCCGGATGGGCGAGGTAGCCGAGCGCCCCGAGCCGGTAGTTTATCGACACGACGACGATGCCGCGCCTGGCCAGCGCGCTGCCGTCGTACATCGCCTGGCTGCTCGCGCCGGCGACCAGCGAGCCGCCGTGGATCCAGACCATCACCGGAGCCCGCTTCGCCTTCGCCGGCGTCCAGACGTTGAGCGACAGGCAGTCCTCGCTCATCGGCCCGACATCCTCGGAATAGATGCTGCCGGGACGCGACGGCGGCTGGTAGCAGGCCGCGCCGAAGCGGGTCGCCTCGCGCACTCCTTCCCAGCGCGGGGCCGGCACCGGCGGTTTCCAGCGTCGGTTGCCGATCGGCGGCGCGGCATAAGGCAGGCCCCGAAAGATGCGCACACCGTCGCCCGCTTCGCCGCTGACCACGCCGGCCGGGGCATTGACGACGGGCGCGCCGGCCGCGGCGGGGCTCGCGAGCGCCAAGGCGAGAATTGAGGCGAGAGCGGTTCGGGCGAGGGTCATGAAGGCGATACGGTGCTGGCGTCGTCGCGCCCGATCGCCCGCGCGAGGGCGAGGAACAGCACGATCGCGACGAAGTAGAAGGGGACGAGGGTGTAGAAGGCGAGCTGCAGCGAGTTCTGGTGCCCGGCGGCGCGGAACCAGTCGCTGGCGGCGCCGAGATAGGTCGGCCCGAGACCGAGCCCGACGAGGTTCATGACGAGGAGAAGCAGCGCGCCGGAGAGGACCCGCTCGTTCGGCCGGACCTCCTCCTGGACGAGCGCCACGGCCGGCGACAGGTAGAAATAGTTGAGCCCGAACGGGAGGATCAGCATCGCCATGGCGAGCTCCCAGCGCGGCGACCAGATGAACCCGATGAAAAACGGGATCGCGATCGCCAGGCCCATCGCCGGGATCAGGGCGTAGGCGCGCTTGTCGCGGGGCGCGAGACGATCGACCAGCCGGCCTGCCAGGAAGATCCCGCCGCCCATCGAGACGAGGATGAGCAGGGCATACCAGATCGCGATCTCGTCGAGCGTCATGCCCTTCTCCTCCATCAGGAAGAGGGTGGCGAAATTGCCGGCCGCGTAGGTGATGAACTGGTTGGCGGCGGTCGCGAGCGAGACGAGCAGCAGGACAGGCCGGGTGAAGAACATGCGGCAGGTGCCGAGGAACGGGGCTTTCGCGGGCTGAGCAGAGGGATCGGCGCCGTGCGGCGCGGCGTCGAGGCCGCCGCGGCGGGGCTCGCGCACCGTCGACCAGACGATCACCGCCGTGACCACGCCGATCGCTCCGACGGCGATGAAGGCGTCCCGCCAGCTGTAGGCGGCAGCGACCGAGGCGCCGAACGCCACCCCCAGTGCGTTGCCGAGCGGCGGCCCGAGGTTGTAGAGCCCGAGCGCGGTGCCGCGGGTGCCCGGACGGAAATAGTCCGAGATGATCGCATAGGACGGCGGCACGCCACCCGCTTCGCCGACGCCGACCGTCATCCGCGCCGCGGCGAGCTGGGGATAGGTGGCGGCGACGCCGCAGGCGGCGGTCGCGGCGCTCCACAAGGCACAAGCGAAAGAGAGCACCTTCACCCGGTTGGTACGATCCGCGAACCAGGCGACGGGCACCGCGATCACGCAGTAGAAGACCGCGAAATAGAGGCCGCTGATCAGGCCGATCTGGCCATGGGTGAGGCCGAGCTCGTCGCGGATCGGCTTGGCGAGGATCGACAGCAGCTGCCGGTCGAGGAAGTTGAGCACGTAGACGAAACAGAGCATGCCGAGCACGAACCAGGCCCGGGGCCCCGGAGCCGCGGGATGCGCGGCTCCGGGGGGCGTCGCGGCGGGGCGGGCCGGGGCGATCGTCACCGGCTAGATCCCGTAGCCGATACGGATCCCGACCGTCCGGGGCCGCATCGTGCCGAAGCGGCTGACCAGGAAGGCCTCCGGGTGGATGTAGGTGATCGAGTGATCGTCGAAGACGTTCTCGACATAGAGCTGGCCCGACCAAGCGCCCTTGCGGACTCCGAAGCTGAGATTGACGTTCTCGTAGGCGTCGGTGCGGCCGAAGGTCGAGAGAGGAAGGCTCGGCTTGCCCGGCGTGTTCGGGAAGGAGCTGTTGTAGGCGCCGACATGCTGCAGGCTTGCAGCCAGCATTCCCTTCGTGTCCGCCGTCAGATCGAAGCTGTAGCTCGCATAGATCGACCCCTGGAACTTCGGGGCGGAGAGCCGGTGGTCGGGTACGGCCCCGGAGATCGCGGCCTCCTCTGGCGACAGCTCGGTGATCTGGGCATCGACGAAGGCCGCGTTCAGGCCGACGTTGAAGCCGTCGGCCGGAATGAAGTTCGCCTCGAGCTCGAGCCCCTTGCTGCGCGCGGCGCCGATGTTGGTGGCGAACTGCACCGAATCCGAGACCCGGTTGGCCTGCGCCTGGATGTTGCTCCAGTCGATCAGGAAGGCGGCGGCGTTGACGCTGACCCGCCCGTCGAGCCAGCGGCCCTTGGCGCCGATCTCGTAGCTCTTGAGATCGTCCGACGTGGCCCCGAACGGAATGATGATGTCGGTCGGATCGACCAGGCTCGGCCGCCCGGCGAAGGCATTGACGATCGGCGCGCGGAAGCCTGTCGAGAAGGTCGCGTAGGTGGTCAGCGCCTCGCTGGGCTTGAAGGTCGCACTGAGCTTCCATGACGGCTTCTTGCCGCTCGCCTTCACGCCTTCCGTCGCGGCATAAGGCGTGAACGTGTTGAACTTCACCGGAATGCCGAGACGCGCGTAGGTGAAGTAGTTCTGGCCGAACGCGGTAGCGAGATAGCCGCCCTCCTCGGTGAAGCCCTGCGCCGAGGTGCGGCCGTAGCGCAGGCCGCCGGTCAGCCAGAATTGGTCGGAGAAGCGATAGGTCAGCTCGCCGAAGCCGGCGAGCTCCTCGCTGATCTGATGGGTGAACTGCTTCTGGTAATATTGATCGGGCAGGCCGGTCAGGTTGCGCGCCGCCAGGAATTCGGGGGACGAGCGGTAGAAATAATCGACGTCGCGGCGGCGGTGCAGATAGAAGCCGCCGACCACGAACTGAAACGGACCGTCGAGTGACGAGGCGAGCCGGGTCTCCTGCACGAACACCTTGTCATAGGCGTTGGCGTCGAGACCGAACGCGATCGGCGCGCCCGGGAACGACCCTGCGGGGAAGGTGCCGGCGAGATCGATCCAGAAGCGCTGGTCGAAGTCTGAATAGGTCGACGAGCTGGTCAGCCTGGCGAAGTCGAACTCGTATTCCAGGGTGCCGTTGAGGATGGTCTGCTTGCCGGTGAAGCGGTCCGGCTGGTCGGAGATCCTCTTCTCCCGGCCCAGCGACGGGCTGGTCAGTGAGGAATCCTTGGGATCGCTGTCCTCATAGGAGCCGAGCAGGCGGATCGAGAGGCGGCTGGTCGGCGCCCAGAGCAGGATCGCGCGGCCGCCGAAATCGACCAGGGTGTTCGAATTGTGCACCCCCGTCCCGACGTTGTCGAGATAGCCTTCCTCGTGCCGATAGAAGCCGACCGTCCGCAGCGCGAGCGAATCGGCGACGATCGGCACGTTGAGCATCAGATTGTAGCGCTGCCGGATCGAATCGGAGCCGGTGAGGCCGAGATCGACCAGCGCGGACACGTCGACCTCGTCGAGATCGGGGCTCTTGGTCAGGATGCGCATCGCACCGGACAGCGAGCCCGATCCGAACAGGGTGCCCTGCGGACCGCGCAGGAACTCGACCCGTTCGACGTCGAACAGATTGGGATCGACCACCGTCGTGTTGCCGATCGTCGAGACGGGAAGCTCGTCGATATAGACGGCGACGGAGCTCTGCAGATTGGCGTTGTAGCCGTTGGTGGCGATGCCGCGAGAGGTGAAGTTGTTGAAGTTCTGGGTCGGCCGGTTCAGCACGACGCCCGGGGTCTCGCGGGCGATGCCCTCGAAGCCGACGATGCCTTTCTCGGTCAGCTCACGCTGCTGAAAGGCGGTGATGCTGAGCGGCACGTCCTGGAGGCGCTCCTCGCGCCGCGTGGCCGTGACGATGATCTCCCGATCCTCGGACTCCGGCTGATCGTCGGCCGCGGTCTGCGGAGCCCGGTCCTCGACCGTCTGGCTCGGCTGGGGAGCGTTATCCTGCGCGATCGCGGGTGAAATGGCACCGGTCAAGGCGGCGGCGCACGCCGACCCCAGTAGGAATCCCCTCATGCTCTCTCTCCTCATGGTCCGGTCTCGTGCCGGCCGTTGGCAGCATGATGATGCCCTTTCGGGACCAATGTCAACACTCACTAACGCGTGTGTGAATATCTTTGAAAGCGGGACGATGCGCTCGTTCCGCCCAAGAGCGCGATCGGCTGAGGTGGAAGCGCTTCGCGCTTCCACCGAGGACGTGAATCGCGCTTATTCAGATGGTTGAGACCAAGATTCCCGCCTCAGGCTGATTCCGCCTGAGGCGATTTGGTCTAGGCGGCCCAGGCGGCGAGGTCGTCTTCCTCGCCGATCAGGGCGAGACCATGCGCGATCGAGGTGAGTTCGTTGCCGCTCGCGATCCGCTCTGCGCCGAAGCGCTCGGCGAACAGCCGGCGGATCCGCGGGATGAGCGAGCTGCCACCGGTCAGGAAGACGCGATCGACCTCGTCGGCGCTGATGCCGGCGGCGGAGAGGGCCTCGACCACTCTGGCTTCGATTCGCGCGATGTCGGGATCGATCCACGCCTCAAACTGCGCGCGCGTCACCTCCGCCTCGATCGAGAGGCCGCCGCCGCTGAAGCGGAAAAGGGCGACCTCCGCCGAGGAGAGATCCCGCTTCACCTGACCCACCGCCTCGTAGAGCCGGTAGCCGAGCTCCTGCTCGATGACGGCGATCATCGTCTCGATCGGTGCTGGATCGACCGCGGCGCGGCGCAGCTTGTCGAGCTCGGCCAGGGTCTTGCGGTTGCGCATGAAGGCGAGCCGCGACCAGTCGGCGAAATCGGAGAAATAGCCTGCGGGGATCTCCAGCACCTTGTCGAACGATCGATAGGAGCCGCCCTTGCCGAGGAACGGCATGACCAGCCGGTCGAGAATGCGATGGTCGAACCTGTCTCCCGCGATCCCCACGCCGGCATGGCCGAGCGGGACACAGCGCTTCGCAGCACCCGGCGCGGCGATCCGCACGACCGAGAAATCGCTGGTACCGCCGCCGAAGTCGGCGACGAGCACGGTCGCAGGCGCCTCCAGCGCCGCCGCGTAACTGAACGCCGCGCCGAGCGGCTCGTAGACGTAATGCACTTCGGCACCCAGCTCGGCAAAGACGGCGTCGTAGCGCGCGCGGGCCAGGGCCTCGTCGGGGCGGTGGCCGGCATAGGCCACAGGCCGCCCGACGACCAGGCGGGCGGCGCGTCCGTCCAGCGCGCCCCCGGAATGCTCGCACAGCTTGCGGACGAACGTGCGTCCGAGGTCCTCGAAGCGGTAGCGCCGGTCGAAGATGGTCGCATGCTCGAAGCTCGGCGACGCCGCGACCGTCTTGAAGGACTGGATGAAGCGGCTGCCTTCCGGATAATCGAGATATTCGGCGACCGCCCAGGGGCCCGCCTCGACGGCGATGCGGGCGTCCTCCTCCCAGAAGCACAGGGCCGATCGGAAGACGAGGTCAGCGCCCGTGGGGCCGAGCAGCGGGACGAGTTGCGATGTTCCGGCGCGCGCGATCGCGGCAACCGAGTTGGTCGTGCCGAAGTCGAGGCCGAGGACGAGCGGGGGAGGGGGAAGCGACATGGGCGGCGCTGCCTAGCCGCCCCGCGCCGCAAGCGCAAAGCCGCGCTTGCGTCGGCCCCGGCGCTGCACGCAAGGTGGGCGAATGCGCACGCGCCAGAGCATCTGCAGGAAGAAGGCGCGCTTCGCTTCCGAGGCGGAGGCGCGGGCCGCGGCGGCGCGCTCCGGGCTTCTGCTTCTGCCCTATCGCTGCGATCGCGGCGGCCATTTCCACCTGACCAGCCGCACGAAGGGCAAGTTTCTGCGCCGGCTCCGGCGCTGAGGGCTGAAAGGAGACGCTTTCGCCAGTCCGACTTCGGGCAGGCACGTGCGGTCGGGCGGGCCGATCGGGCCCGCCCGTTCGCTACGCATGTTCACGCGACGGGCTGCGGCCGTCTCAGCTGTTGGCGAACATCCCGTCCGCGAGCGAGCCGCCGCCAGCTTCCGCGGACCCCGCGGCCAGCTTCTTCACGCGGGGTTCCTTCCAGGTCTTCTTCGTCTGGGTCGTGGTGGCGGCCTTCATTTCGTTCCTTCCCTGCTAATTCTTCTGCTCGCCTAGAGCACGAAGTCCGATGTCGCGATGAGGTGCGAGTCCGCCGAGATCAGGTGGAGCTCGAAATCGGCATTGCTGTCGCCGTCGACGTCGGCCTGCACCACCCAGGCGTTGCCGCTGCCGACCGCGCGCAGCTGCCCGGCCTGGCCAGAGAAAGCGCCCGAGCCGATGAAGTTGAAAGCGTCGTCGACACCGCCTGAGATCGCGTCGATGCGGCTCAGGTCGATGATGTCGCCCTGGCGGAAGTCGGTGATCGTATCGTGCGCGCCGGTGACCGAGTCCGCGATGCCGCGGTAGATGAAGACATCGTTGCCGCCGCCGCCGGTGAGCTGGTCGGCGCCGCCGCCGGCGTTGATCGTGTCGCCGAGCGCCCCTCCGATCAGCTGGTCGTTGCCGGCGCCGCCGATGAGGCGGAACCAGGCGTCGAGCTCGGCGGACCCGTCGATCCGGGCCGTCTCGTTGGCGGCAAGCGCGAAACCGTCGATCGTGAAACGCTGCCCGGCGGCCGCATTGCCGTCGTGCATCGTGATGTCGAAGCTGGTTGGCGGGACGATCGGGCCGAAGCGGATATCGACCCCCGACATCAGCACGATCGTGTTGACGCCGCTGATCTGATCGGCGCCCATCACCACCCTGTTCGGTCCGGTGAAGTCGCCGCGGAAGCCGATCTGATCGCTGGCGTCGCCGATCACCTTGTCTCCCGGGTTCCAGTAGGCGCCGCTTCGGAAGTAGAAGCCGTCGGCCCCGCTGCCGCCGATGAACGTGTCGCTGCCGCGCCCGCCGGACATGATGAAGCTGCCGTCGGTTTCGGCCGAGCCGTCGAACGTGACGCTCTCGCCCGGCATCAGCATCACCGCGTCGATCAGCATCGTCTGCCCGGCCGCAACGTTGGAATCGCGGGAGGTCAGCAGATAATCGTAGGAGTCGGTGCCCGCGTTGCCGAAGCGGGTGTCCGACCCGGAGAGAAGAATCAGGTCTTCGATGCCGGTGAGCGGGCCGAGCTCGAGATTGTAATCGCCCTGAAGCGCGACCTGGTCCCGTCCGATGCCGCCATCGATCGCATCGGCCGGCGTGTAGGCGCCGCCGAAATAGAAACCGTCGTTGCCGCCGCCTCCGAAGACCTCGTCGTCGCCGCCGTCATCGAGCATGAACAGCTCGGCGCCGTCGCCTCCGGTGACATCGTCGGGCCCGGAGCCGCCGTTGATCCGGCCGTCGTCGGCGAGCGTGATCGCGACCGTGTCGGTATCGGTGAGGACGCCGCCGGTCCCCGTCTCGCCGCCGTCGCTGGTCGTCACGGTCAGCGTGTCGGCGCCTTCGTAGTTGAGCGCACCCCGATAGACGAGCCCGTCGAGCGCGGCGTTGATCGCGGCGGCGGTCCCCTGAATGGTCATGGTCGCGCTGCCGTTGGCACCCGCCACCACGTTGATCCCGGCGAGATTGGCGATCCTGAGCGTGCCGTGGCCGACGCCGAGCGTCACGCTGAGCGTCGCGGCGTCGGCGTCGGCGACCACGATCCGGTTCGCACCGGTGAGGACGAGATCCTTGTCCTCGGTTCCGGCCAGGTTGGCCGGCACGAAGTTGCGCGGCGCATCGTTCACCGCGACCACCGCCAGCGTCTGGGTGACCGTGGCGGCCAGCCCGCCGCCGCCGGTGTTGCCGCCGTCGTCGAAGGTGAGCGTGACGAGCCGGTCGCCGGCGGCGGGGTTCTCGCCGGTGATGACGTAGACGAAATCGTCGAGCAGCTCGTTGACCCGCGCATTGGTCGCGAAGGCGGTGAGGGCGGTGATCGAGACGTTCGGCGTGCCGAAGCCGGAGATCGTGCCGAAGCCGATCTGCGTCGGGCCGTCCTGGTAGACGATGTCGAAGCGGCCGCCGCCCTGCGGAACGATGGCGAAAGGAGAGCCCGCCCGCAGGTTGAGGCCGCCGGGGCCGCCGCTCACGTTGAGGCCGATGCTGCCGCCCGCGAAGTTGGTCGGCGCATCGGGATCGCTGAGCGTCACTCCGCCCATCAGCGCCACCGAGACGTCGCCCTCGGTGAACGTGACCCTGCCCGCGGTGGGCGTGCCGAGCGCCGGCGCGTCGTTGACGGGGGTGATCGTCACCGCGATCGCTTTCTCGGTGGTGCCGCCCTGGCCGTCCGAGACCAGGATCGTGAAGGCGTCGGTGCCGTGATAATTGGCCGCCGGGGAGTAGATGAAGGTGCCGCCGGCCTGGTCGAAGGC
>NZ_SPDV01000025.1 GCF_004564275.1 Sphingomonas parva (ex Maeng et al. 2020) | reverse complement strand
CGCGCCGGGACGGCCCGCCGCGCGGCCGCCGCGAAGGCAAGCCGCCGCCCCGCCACGATCCCAGCGGCGGCAAGCCGGGCCCGCGCGGCCGGGGTCGTCCGGACCGCAAGCCACCTTCGCGGTAGGCGGCGGCCAGCTCAGCCGAGGCGGCCTCCATCCGCCTTCACTCGTAGACGATGCGCACCCTGTCCGCGACCTGTCGGGCAAGGGCTCGAGCGGTGTCGGCGTCGGGGGCCGTGGCGAGCCCCACGCCCATGCGGCGGAAGGGCCGGGTGACCGGCTTGGCGAAGATGCGGACGTCGACTTCCGCGCCGTCCGAACCGAGCGCCAGCGCATCGGCGACGCCCTCGTAGCGGAAGCGCTCGGCCTCGCGGTCGGCGAGGATCACGGCCGAGGCGGCGGCCGGGTGCGCCAGGCGCAGTGCCGGGATCGGCAGGCCGAGGATCGCGCGGGCATGGAGATCGAACTCCGAGAGATTCTGCGAGATCAGGGTGACCATGCCGGTGTCGTGCGGGCGCGGCGAGAGCTCGGAGAAGATCACCTCGTCGCCGGCGACGAAGAACTCGACACCGAACAGCCCGTAGCCGCCGAGATCGTCGACCACGGCGCGCGCCATCTCCTGCGCCGCGGCGAGGGCGGCGGCGGACATCGGCGTCGGCTGCCAGCTCTCCTGATAGTCGCCGCGCTCCTGGCGATGGCCGATCGGCGGGCAGAACAGGATCCCCTCCCGGGTTCGGACGGTGAGCAGGGTGATCTCGTAATCGAAGCGCACGAACTCCTCGACGATCACCCGGACACGGTCGCCGCGCATGCCGGCGACGGCATAGTCCCAGGCGGCGTGGAGACCTTCGCGGGTCTCGACCGTGCTCTGCCCCTTGCCCGAGGAGGACATGACCGGCTTCACCACGCACGGGAAACCGGTGTAAGCCGCGGCCTCCGCCGCCTCCTCGAAGCTCTCGGCGAAACGGTAGCGCGACGTCCGCAGCCCGAGCGTGCCGGCGGCGAGCTCACGGATGCTGTCGCGGTTCATCGTCATCTGGGTGGCGCGGGCGGACGGGACCACCACCGTTCCCTCCGCCTCGACCTCGGCGAGGATCTCGGTGCGGATCGCCTCCACTTCGGGAACGACGAAATCGGGGGCGTGGCGGGCGATCGCCTCGCGCAGCCGGTCGCCGTCGAGCATCGGGAAGGTTTCGGCCGCGTCGGCAACCTGCATCGCCGGCGCGCCGGCGTAGGAATCGCAGGCGATGACATAGGCGCCGAGCCGCTTTGCGGAGATAGCGAATTCCTTGCCGAGCTCGCCCGAGCCGAGAAGCAGGATGCGGGCCGTAAAGCTCATCGCGTCGCGCTCACGCCGCATGCCGGATCCGTCTCGCGGCCATCGAGCTCCAGACGCTGCACTTCGAACTCCTCTTTGCCTTGCGGGAGATAGCGCAGCACCCGCTCGCCGCCCGCGTCCGCGACCCGGTAGGCGATCTCGACGGCCGAGTCTCCGCTGTTCCTGTCCTCGCGGCCGACGAGGCGCATGCCGTCGCGCATCCCCGCCGCAAAGGCGGGGCCGAGCGGATCGACGCCGGTGATCAGCCCGTCGGCTTCGCGGGTCGCATCGGCGTCGTAGCCGCGCTCGAACGCGCGCCGCCGTTCGCTGACCAGGCGCGCGCAGCCGCCGAACAGGGTGTCGGGGAGGCGGAGCATCTCGCCGCGGCGGGCGTAGCGATCGATCAGCGGGGCGACGTCGATGCCGGTCCGGCCTTTCAGCACCTCGGCGAACAGACTGGTCGCCAGCGCGGAGCTGCCCTTGGCCACGTCGCGCTGGGCGCGGAGCACGGCGTCGAGGCTGTCGGCGCCTTGCGAGCGCGCGAAGATCTCCGCGTCCAGCATCGCGGCGAGGAGATGGCCGCGGTCGTAGCTCAGCTGGCGGACCGCCTCGTCCTCCCAGAAGCGCTCGACCACCTGCTCGGCGCTGGCGCTGCGGGCGGGCGAGGTGCCGTAGCGGAGCAAGGTCTCGTTCTTGTCCGCGACATAATCGGAGGCGCTCCACAGGCCGGCGCGCAGCAGCACCTTCGAGGCGAGATAGTCGGTGAAGCCCTCGCTGAACCAATAGTCGCTCGGCTGCTTCTCGACCGGCAGGGCGCCGAGCGCCAGCGGCACCCAGCTATGCATATATTCGTGGGCGAGAAAGCGCTTGGCGTGCTTCAGCTCGAACGCGCTGGTCGAGGCGATCGAGAAGGCGTCGGTCCGCCCGGTGCCGACGTAGAAGAGGCCGGAGGGGAGGTTGCCGATCGGCGCCATGGCGACGAGGAGCGGCGCGCTGCGATCGCCCCAGAAGGCGTTCTCCGCCTCGACGATCGGCGCGACGGTGTCGGCGAGCTGCTCCGGTGCGAAGGTCCAGCGGCCGATCGTCGCCAGGCGGAAGGGAGCGCCGCCGATGTCGCGCTCGACGACGTTCAGCCGCGTGCCGCCGATCGCGACGCTGTCGATCATGTTGGCGAGCTCGGTGCGCCTGCCGCGGAGATGGTCGAGATCGGAGGCGACCGTCCAGCCGCGCGGCAGCTTGCCCCAGCGGAAGCGGGCGGGACGCGCCTCGCGTCCCTCCGGATGCGCGAACACGCCTTCGCCGTGCCAGAAGAACCAGTCGGAGCGGACGATCGGCCGCGCCTTCCCGTAGGCGAAGCCGGGATCCTCCCGCCACGGCGAGACGACGAAGTAGCGGACACGCAGCCGCGCCCCCGGTCTATGACGGATGACCGGCTTGTCGTAGAAGCCGCCGAGGCTCGTCGCGCCGCGGATCTCGAGACCGACGATCTGCCGCCACAGCTCGGTGGAGCCCGCCCATTCGCTCGGCAGCTGAAGCAGGGTCTCGCCATCGGCGTCGCCGCGGAAGCGAAGATCGACCTGGAAGCTCTCGGTACCGTCGAACCAGAAGCCGGGCGTCACCCGATAATGCATGGTGCGCTGCTCGGGCGCCTTGGCGGCCGCGAGAAGGAGACCAGCGGCGAGGGCAAGACCAGGCTTCAGGCGCACGCGTCACTCCACGGATTCGCGTGTGATCCTATATCATCGGCGCGTCCGGGCAATCGCTCTCGAGGCGACCGGAGGACCGGACTCAGTCGAGCGGAAAGAACGCGCGAAGCGCGTCCAGCGTTGCCGGCACGTTCTTGTGGTGGATGAACACGCCGCCGGCCTCCTCCCACAGGGCGGCGTGGCGCCGCTGATCGTCGACCAGCACGTCGCCGGGCTTGGCGTGGGCGCGCTTGTCGCGGGCCAGGGTGGTGATGATCCGCGTGCCGGGGAAGTGATGCGCGGCCCAGCGCACCTTCTGGTCGGCCGCCCAATTGCCCCGGGGAATGCCGGTGAGGATGATCGGATCGAGATGACGGACCGCCTCGAACAGCTCGCTCGCGCCGTCGAGCAGCGGCAGGCCGAAATAGAAATCGGGCGCGGAGGCGAGCCTGGCCCAGAAGCGGCCCGGTCCGTGCCGCCGCTCGAACGCCTTGGGCGGCATCCCCAGGATCGCGGTCGCTCCCTTGTCGAAATCGGCGAGGACGCCGTCGCAATCCAGGAACAATTGACGTTTCATCAGGGGAAGCGGGCGGGGAGCAGGCGCACCGGCATGGGAAGGTCGAAGCTCTGCCAGCGCCGGCCCTTCAGCACGTCGTTCGATTCATTGGCCTCGCGGCCGTCGGCGAGCGACCAGGTGATGTGGTAGGTCCCTCCGTCCGGCCGATCCGTGCTTCCTGCGATCTGCACCACCATCGCCTCGACGCCCTGGCCGTCGTCGGCGCGGCCGACGATTTCGCCATGCGTCTCCTCGGGAAGCATGGCGTCGGCCGAGGCATGGGCGCGGAGCGTCACGTGATCGGCGACGACGACGGGATAACGCGGCGGGAATTGCTGGAGCAGCTCCATCCGCTGTTCTGGATCGAGCTTCCAGCCGATCACGGTGTCGCCGTGTCCGGCCTGATCGTGCGCCTGTCGTGCCGTGGGTGCCATGGCCGCGAAACGGCGTGCGCGCGGAGCGGGTTCCCCGATCGGGCGTTGGTCGACGGAGAAGGAGACAGGTGATGAGCCGCGAACCGAACGAAATCTCGCCCGACGACATGGCGACCCCCGATCTCCCGTCGGCCGATGGCGACATCGCTGCCGAAGGCGAGAAGAACCGCAAGGCGATGGACGACATTCCGGCGCACGGCACCGACCCGCTGCACGAAGGACCGTGATGCAATTCCTCTCTCGACCGAGCGGATTCACTTGAACCAGCGTTCGACCGCCTCCTTCTCGGCTTCGGTGAGATCGAGACCGAGCTTGGTGCGGCGCCAGAGCACGTCCTCGGCGGTGCGGGCGAACTCCTTGTCCCGGAGGTAGCGAAGCTCCGCCTCGTGGAGTCCGCCGCCGAAATCCGCGCCGAGCCCGCGCAGCGACGTCGCGTCTCCGACGATGTCGCGCAGCCGCGTGCCGTAGGCGTTGGACAGGCGGGCGAGCAGGGGCTGCGGCATCCAGCCGGCGATCCCGCGCAGCCAGTCGAGGAAGTGCGGCGAGAGGTCGCCGCCGGGCAGCGCCAGGCTGTCGGTCGCGCGCCGCCCGTCGACGCCGAGCCGGTCGAGCGCCTGGGCGGCGAGCGCGCGGGCGGTGGTGATCTTGCCGCCGTAGACGGAAAGCAGCTTCGGCCCCGGTTCGGGATCGAGATCGAGGTGATAGTCGCGGGTGACGGCGCTGGCGAGCGGCGCGCCGTCGTCGTGCAGCGCCCGGACGCCCGAATAGCGCCAGACCACGTCGCCCGGGCAGACTTGCCGGACAAAGTAGCGATCGGCGGCCTCGCAAAGATAACGGATCTCCTCGCCGTCGATCCGCGCGTCGCCGGGATGGTCGATGGGAATGTCGGTGGTGCCGATCAGGGTAAAGCGGCCGCGGAAGGGCAGGGCGAACACCATCCTCCGGTCCGGCTGCTGGAGAATATAGCCATGGTCGCCCGGCCAGAGCGCGGGCACGACGATATGGCTGCCCTTGACCAGGCGGACGCGGCTGCGCTCGGCGACGCCGAGCCGGCCGAGCGTCTCCGCCACCCAGGGGCCGGCGGCGTTGACGATCGCGCCGGCAGCGACGCTGCGGCCGCCGGAGAGCTCCGCGCGCCATGTCTCGCCGTCGCGGCGGGCGGCGAGCAATTCGGTACGGGTCGCGATCGTGGCGCCGCGCTCGGCGGCATCGAGCGCGTTCAGCACCACCAGCCGCGAATCGTCGACCCAGGCGTCCCAGTAGGACAGGAGGGAGGCAGGCCGCGCCAGAGGCGCGCGCAGCGCCGCGTCGCGCGCGCCGACCCGGCGCGAGCGGGGCAGGCTGCCGCGCAGGGCGAGCAGATCGTAGAGCAGCAGCCCGGCGCGCAGCATCCAGCGCGGCCGCATCCCGGGCGCGTGGGGCAGAGCGAAGCGCAGCGGGCGGACGATGTGCGGCGCGGTGCGCAGCAGGATCTCGCGCTCGGCCAGCGCCTCGCGGACGAGACGGAGCTCGCCATGCTCGAGATAGCGCAGGCCGCCGTGGATCAGCTTGGACGACGCAGACGAGGTGTGGCCGGCGAGATCGTCCCTTTCGATCAGCAGCGCGCGCGCGCCGCGGATCGCCGCGTCGCGGGCGATCGCCGCGCCGTTGATGCCGCCGCCGATGATCAGAAGGTCGTAGCTCTCCATCGCCGTCTTGCAGGCTAGAGGCCGAAGCCGCCATAGTCGACCCAAAGGAGGGGGGATGGGCGACGATCTGCTCGTCATTGACGAGGGCACGACGAGCAGCCGGGCGATGCTGTTCGGCGTCGACGGGCGCTGCCGCGGCACCGCGCAGCGCGACCTCACCCAGCATCATCCGGCGCCCGGGCTGGTCGAGCACGACGCCGAGGAGATCTGGCGGGCGAGCCTCGCCTGCGCTCGGGAGGTGCTGCGCGGCGCCGACGGTCGGGTCGCGGCGCTCGGCATCTCGAACCAGCGCGAGACGATCGTGTTCTGGAGCCGGACGAGCGGCCGTGCGCTGGCGCCGGCGATCGTCTGGCAGGACCGGCGTACCGCCGATCTGTGCGAGGCGCTGCGCGAGCAGGGGCGCGAGCCGCTCGTCCAGGCGCGGACCGGGCTGCTGCTCGATCCCTATTTCAGCGCCTCGAAGATCGCCTGGGCGCTGGCTCATTGGCCGCAGCTGCGCGCGGCGGGCGACGACCTCTGTATCGGCACCGTCGAGAGCTGGCTGGTGTTCCGACTGACCGGCGGCCTCCACGTCTCGGATGCGACCAATGCCTCGCGCACCGCGCTGATGGACATCCACCGCGGCGGCTGGGACGAGGAATTGCTCGACCTCTGGGGCGTGCCGCGCCGGGCGCTGCCGGAGATCGTCGATTGCGCCGGCAGCCTCGGCACGACGCTGCCCGAGCATCTTGGCACACCCATCCCTATCGCGGGCCTCGCCGGCGACCAGCAGGCGGCGGCGATCGGCCAGGCGTGCCTCGCGCCCGGCGACAGCAAGGCAACGTTCGGCACCGGCGCCTTCATTCTCACCCACACCGGCGGCGAGGCGCCGCTCAGCCGCCACCGATTGCTCACCACCATCGCCTGGCAGCTCGGCGGCGTGCGCCGCTATGCGCTCGAGGGCTCGGTGTTCGTCGCCGGCAGCCTGGTCCAGTGGCTGCGCGACAGTCTGGGCCTGCTCAGCTGCGCCAGCGAGAGCGAGAGCCTGGCGCGCTCGGTGCCCGACAATGGCGGCGTCTATCTGGTCCCGGCGCTCTCGGGCCTTGGCGCGCCTTATTGGCAGCCGTCGGCGCGGGCGGCGCTCTCCGGCCTGAGCTTCTCCAGCGGCCGCGCCCATGTCGCACGCGCCGCTCTGGAGGCGATGGCGCACCAGGCGCACGATCTGATGACCGCCTTCGCCGGCGACGGCGCCGCCTGGCAATGCCTGAAGATCGACGGCGGCATGGTCGCCAACGACTGGATCGCCCAGGATCTCGCCGACATGCTCGCCCTTCCGGTCGAGCGGCCGCTGTTCGTCGAGACCACGGCGCTCGGCGCGGCGATGCTGGCCGGGGTCGGCTGCGGCCTGTTCGCCTCGCTCGACGAAGCGGCGGCGATGCGCGGCGCCGTCGAGGGCTTCGCGCCGGCGATGGCGGCGGAGGTCCGCGATGCACGCCTGGCCGGCTGGGCCGACGCCGTGAAGCGGGTGCTGGGCTAAAGGGCGGGGCCGCGGGCCCAACCCTATCTTTACCCTTTGGCGCTAGCTCCGGGCCATGGTCCAGCGCATCCATCTCGTCGCCGCCGCGCGGCCCAATTTCATGAAGGTCGCGCCGCTCTGGCACGCGCTCGCCGCCGCCCCGGATTTCGCGCCGGTGCTGATCCACACCGGCCAGCATTACGACGTGAACATGTCGGACGCCTTCTTCGCCGATCTGAAGCTGCCGGAGCCCGACCACCATCTCGGCATCGGCTCGGGCAGCCATGCCGAGCAGACCGGCGGCGTGATGATCTCTTATGAGAAAGTGGCGCGCGCCGATCGGCCCGACTGGCTGATCGTCGTCGGCGACGTCAACCCGACCGCCGCCTGCGCAATGGTCGCGGCCAAGGAAGGCTTTCCGTCGATCCATCTCGAGGCGGGGCTGCGCAGCCGCGATCGAGCGATGCCGGAAGAGATCAACCGCCTGGTCACCGACGCGATCGCCGACGTGCTGTGGACGCCGTCGCCCGACGCCGACGACAATCTGCGCGCCGAAGGGGTGGAGCCGGGCCGGATCACCCGGGTCGGCAACATCATGCTCGACAGCTTCGAGCTGGTCCGGCCGGCGATCGAGAGCGCCGACCTGCCGGCCGAGATCGGGCTTGCGCGCGGCCGCTACGGCGTGGTGACGCTGCACCGTCCGTCGAACGTCGACACGCCGGCCCAGCTGATCCGGCTGGTCGACGCCCTGATCGAGGTGCAGCGCGAGCTCGCCCTGGTCTTCCCGGTGCACCCGCGCACCGCCAAGAAGCTCGCCGAGAACGGCCTCGACACCAGGCTCGCCCGCGCCGGCGTGACGCTGATCGCGCCGCAGCCCTACGTCCGCTTCATGAGCCTCGTCACCGGCGCCGCGGCGGCGATCACCGACAGCGGCGGCGTGCAGGAGGAGACGACCTATCTCGGCATCCCCTGCCTGACCCTGCGCGAGAATACCGAGCGGCCGGTGACGATCACCGACGGCACCAACCGGCTGGTCACCCCGGAAACATTGAGCGTGGCGCTGCACCAGGCGCTCTCGACGCCGCGCGAAGTGCGGCCGCGGCCGGAGCTCTGGGACGGCGACACCGCCGCCCGCTGCCTCGCCGACCTGCGCCGCCGCAGCGGCCCGGTGCTCCTGCCCGCGGCAAAGGTGAGTGCGGCCGAGCGGGCAGCGGCGCTGTCGCGCGGCCACGGCGAGGAGCGGCGCAGGATGGGCGTGAGCTACCGGCGCGGCGGGTAACTCGTCACCCCGGCGAAAGCCGGGGTCTAATAGGGTGAAAGGCGCCGGGGCCCTTCCGACCTGAGATCCCGGCCTTCGCCGGGATGACGAAACAGGTTCAGCCCTTCAGCGTCGTGATCGGCGGCGTACCCGTCGTGGCGGTTCCTTCCGGCGCGTGCCAGCTGTCGTCGAGCATCTTGATGATCGCGGAGAAATCCTTGCCGCCGCCGCCGAGGCTCTCGGCGAAGCGGGTGTAGAGCTCCTCGGCATGGGCGCCCATCGGCGTGTAGGCGTCGACGCTCTCGGCCGCCTCCATCGCCAGGCGCAGGTCCTTCAGCATCAGCGCTGCGGCGAAGCCGCCTTCATAGCCGCGGTCGGCCGGGGTCTGCGGGCCGACGCCGGGCAGGGGGCAATAGGTCGTCATCGACCAGCATTGGCCCGAGGCCTTGGAGGCGATGTCGAAGAAGGTCTGCGGGTCGAGGCCGAGCCTCTGGGCCATCACGAAGGTCTCGCAGGTCGCGACCATCGAGGCGCCGAGCAGCATGTTGTTGCAGATCTTGGCGGCTTGGCCGGCGCCGGCGCCGCCGGCATGGATCACCGCCTTGCCCATTTGCTCGAGGAAGGGGCGGGCGCGCTCGAACGCGTCGTCCGTGCCGCCGACCATGAAGGTCAGGGTGCCGCCCTCGGCCGCTGCGATGCCGCCCGAGACTGGCGCGTCGACCATCTGGTAGCCTTTGGCTTCGGCCTTGCCGATCTCCTCGCGGGCGGTGGCGACGTCGATCGTCGAGCAGTCGATCAGGATGGCGGACGAGGGCGCGGTGCCGATCACGCTCGCCTCATAGACCTGGCGGACGTGCTTGCCGGCGGGCAGCATGGTGACCACCGCCTCGGCATTCGCCACCGCCTCGGCGGCCGAGCCGGCGCGGGTGCAGCCGTTGGCCTCCGCCTTGGCGAGCGCCGCCTCGGCGAGATCGAAGGCGACGACCTCGTGCCCCGCTTTCGCCAGGTTCGCGGCCATGCCGCCGCCCATGTTGCCGAGACCGATGAATGCGATGCGTGCCATGATTAGATCCTCTTCAACATCCACGTCATCCCGGCGAAAGCCGGGATCTCGGCTCGGAAAGGCGCCTTCGCTTTTCACCCGACGAGACCCCGGCCTGCGCCGGGGTGACGTTTATTTCTTACCGCCCCGTCCACTCAGCCTTACGCTTGTCGACGAAGGCGGCCATGCCTTCCTTCTGGTCCTCGGTGCCGAACAGGCCGTGGAACAGCCGGCGCTCGAACAGAATGCCCTGGGCGAGGCCGGTCTCGAAGGCGGCGTTGACCATCTCCTTGTTGGCGATCGCGGCGAGCGGGGCCATGGAAGCGATCGTCGCGGCGGTCTTCAGCGCCTCGTCGAGCAGCTCGGCGGCCGGCACGACGCGGGCGACCAGGCCGGCGCGCTCTGCTTCCGCGGCGCCCATCATCCGGCCGGTCAGGCACATTTCCATCGCCTTCGCCTTGCCGATCGCATGGGTGAGCCGCTGCGAGCCGCCCATTCCGGGAGTGACGCCGAGCTTGATCTCGGGCTGGCCGAACTGGGCGTTGTCGGCAGCGATGATGAAATCCGCCATCATCGCCACCTCGCAGCCGCCGCCGAGCGCATAGCCGGCGACCGCGGCGATCCACGGCTTGCGGGTGGCGGTGACCCGCTCCCAGCCGGCGAAGAAGTTCGACGCGTACATGCGCGCGAAGCCCTGGTCCTGCATCTCCTTGATGTCGGCGCCGGCGGCGAAGGCCTTTTCGCTGCCGGTGAGCACCGCGCAATGCTGGCCGTCGTCGGCGTCGAAGGCGGCGAAGGCCTCGATCAGCTCGCCCAGCACCTGGCTGTTCAGCGCGTTCAGCGCCTTCGGACGGTTGAGCGTGATCAGGGTGACGGCCCCGCGCGGCTCGACCAGGATGGTTTGATATCCAGACATCACGCTTCCCTGTCTCCGTCATCCCGGCGAAGGCCGGGATCTCGTGGTGATATAAGCGCCGCGTTCTTCACCCGACGAGATCCCGGCTTTCGCCGGGATGACGGGCTATATTACGCGGCGCCGGCGCCGGTCACAGCGCCAGCGGCGTCCATTCCTCGCCTTCCGGCATCGGGGCGAAGATCTGGTCGATCAGATGGTCCGACACGCCTTCCGGCGTCGCCGGGCTCCAGCGCGGCGCATTGTCCTTGTCGATCAGCAGGGCGCGGACGCCCTCGACGAAATCATTGCGCTGCACGACCCGCGCGGCGACCGCATATTCCTGGCGCATCTCATGGGCGAAATCCTGCACCCGGGCGCCGTCGTAGAGCAGGCGCAGCGAGACCTTGCAGGCCTGGGGGCTCTTGGTGCGGAGGGTGGCGAGCTGCGCTTGCGCCCATTCGGAGCCGTCGGCCTCGAGCGCGGCGAGAATCTCCTCATAGTCCTCGGAGGCGAACAGCCGGTCGATCGCCTCGCGGTTCGCCTCGATCCTGGCCTCGGGGGCGGGGAGGCTCGCCTGGCAGAGGATCGCCTCGATCCCTTGCGGATCGGCGGCGATCCGCGCCTTGACCTCGGCGAGCGACGCAGCGGGGAGGTAATGGGTGGCGAGGCCGAGCGCGAGGCACTCGGCGCCGTCGAGCCGCGCGCCGGTCAGCGCGAGATACTGGCCGATCCGGCCGGGCAGGCGCGAGAGGTACCAGCCGCCGCCGACGTCGGGGAAGAGGCCGATCGAGGTCTCTGGCATGGCGAAGCGGGTGTTCTCGGTCGCGATCCGGTAGCGCGCCGGCTGGGAGATGCCGACGCCGCCGCCCATCGTGATCCCGTCCATGAAGGCGATGGTCGGCTTCATGAAGCTGAAGAGAAGGTGGTTGAGGCGATATTCCTCGTGGAAGAAGGCGCGCGCCTGGGCGCCGTCGCTCTCGCCGCTCTTCGCCAGCATGACGACGTCGCCGCCGGCGCAGAAGCCGCGCCCCTCGGCATGGTCGATGATCACCGCCTCGATCGCGGCATCCTCGCGCCAGTCGAGCAGGGCCGCGATCATCGCGCTGCACATGTCCCTGGTGAGGGCATGGATCGCCTTCGGGCGGCTGAGCCGGATGCGGCCGATCGCGCCTTCGGTGAGGGTGAGGACGTCTTCAGTCATCAACTACAGAACCTCTATCGTTCATTCCTCCCCGAGCTCGGCTCGGGGAGGGGGACCGCGCGGAGCGCGGTGGAGGGGTAGGTCGGCGCGTGGCACAAGCATACCCCTCCACCAGCCTTCGGCTGGTCCCCCTCCCCCAGCAAGCTGGGGGAGGATAGGTCACTGGCGCAGCATGTCGCGGCCGACGATCATCCGCATCACCTGGTTGGTGCCCTCGAGGATCGAGTGCACGCGGAGGTCGCGCCAGAAGCGCTCGATCGGATAGTCCATCAGATAGCCGTAGCCGCCGTGGAGCTGGAGGGCGCGGTCGACGACCGACGAGCCGGTGTCGGTGGCGAGGCGCTTGGCCATGGCGGCGAACCGCGTCTTGTCCGGCGCGTTCTCGGTGACCTTCACCGCCGCGGCGTAGAGCAGCATGCGGGCGGCCTGGAGCTCGGTCTCCATGTCGGCGAGGGTGAACTGGGTCGCCTGGAAATCGGCGATCGCCTGGCCGAACTGCTTGCGCTCCTTGGTGTAATTGACCGCCTCGTCGAGGCAGCGCTGGGCGCCGCCCAGGGAGCAGGCGCCGATGTTGAGCCGGCCGCCGTCGAGGCCCATCATCGCGATGCGGAAACCCTCGCCCTCGCCGCCGACGAGGTTCTCGGCGGGCACGCGGACCTCGTCGAAATTGACCTGGGCGGTCGGCTGCGAATGCCAGCCGAGCTTGCGCTCCTGCGCGCCGAAGCTGACGCCGGGCATGTCCTTCTCGATCACCAGGCAGGAGATGCCCTTGGGACCCTCCTGGCCGGTGCGGACCATGGTCACGTAGACCTCGTTCTCGCCGCCGCCGGAGATGAACGCCTTCGAGCCGGAGACGACGTAGTGATCGCCGTCCTTCACCGCCTTGGTCTTGAGCGCGGCGGCGTCGGAGCCCGAGCTCGGCTCGGTCAGGCAATAGGAGCCCATCCGATCCATGGTGACCATCGAGGGCAGATACTTGGCCTTGACCGCATCGCCGCCGAAGCGGTCGATCATCCAGCTCGCCATATTGTGGATCGAGATGAAGGCGGAGGTGGAGGGATCGCCATAGGCCATCGCCTCCATGATCAGCGCCGCCTCGAGCCGTCCGAGGCCGATGCCGCCGCTCTCCTCGGACACGTAGATCGAGCCGAAGCCGAGCTCGGCCGCGGCGCGGATCGTGTCGCGCGGGAAGATGTGCTTCTCGTCCCATTCGGCGGCGTGCGGGGTGATCGCGTCCGCGGTGAACTGGCGCGCCATCTCCTGGATCTGGCGCTGCTCGTCGGTGAGATCGAACTGGTTGGTCATGGGCGTTCCTTGAGGACTCGTTCGGCGAACAATGCGTCGAGGATCTTGGTGTCGTTGCGCGCGTACCAGCGCGGCGCGGGCAGGCCCTTCTCCCAGGCGAGCGCCTCGGTCAATGTCCCCTGGGCCGAGGGCGTGTCGGGAAACGCCTTGCGCAGCCGGTCGCGATAGGCCTCGTCGGCGGTGACGATCTCCCAGCCCTTGGTGCGCAGAGCGGCGACGAGATCGTCGATCCACAGCGCGGCGAGATCGGTCTCGTGGAGGAGGATGACATGGGCGGGCGAGCGGCCGAGGGTCTTCCGCGCGATCGCGTCGAACGCTTCGGCGGCGCCGACCTGGGTCTCGACATAGAGGTCGCGCAAGGCGTCCATGTCGATCGCCTTGCCGGCGCGGGCGGCCTCGATCGCGCGCGCCTCGAGGTGCCAGTCGGCGCCGTCGACGGTGACATAGCCGTTGCGGAGGCCGCGCGCCTTCAGGCCGGCGCGCAGCGCGTCGCGCTTCGCCTTGTCGGGCCCGCCCTCGTTGAGGAAGGGGAATCGGAACCAGGGGCGGTTGCCCTCGCGGCCGTTCAGCCAGGCCGCGGCGCGATCGATGTCGGCGAGATAGACGTCCGGGTCGGTCGACTGGAGGCGCGGGTGGGAGAAGCTGTGGTTGGCGAGGACGTGGCCGGCGGCGACATAAGCGTCGAGCCGGTCCTCGCCGCCTTCACCGAACGGCTGGGCGAGATTGCCCGGGTTCACGAAGAAGGCGGCCTGCTTCACTCCGGCGCGCTTCAGCGCCGCGATCAGCTTCACGCTGCGCTGGTCGGGGGTGAGGAACGCGCCGGGCGAACGGGGGGCGTCGTCGAAGGTGAAGGCGATGCGCTTCTGCGCCGCCGCCGGCGTGGCCGCGAGGGCGAGGAGGAGGAGGACGGCAACAAGTCGGGTGATGGCTTCTCGTATCATTTCTCTATCGATTCCTCGCCGAACAGCATGTCCCAACCATAATTGAAGGCGCGGTCGCAGCCGGTGGCTTCCTTCTGGCGCGTCCGCACGCGCTCGAGGATGCTGGACGCGCGTCCCTTCTTCAGCGCCTCACCGCTGATCCATACCCTGGGAACTTCCTCGCCATCGGAAAATTCGGTCGCTGCGAACAGCAGGTAGGCGGGCTCCCCATCGCGCCGAGTGCGGGCAAACGTGCGGCCGCTCTCGTCCTGGAACAGATCCGGTCGTTTGAGCGGAGCCCAGCTGTCGCCTTCCTTGACCACGAACTTGCCGTGCGGTCCAACGATGCGCACCGCGCCCCAGTGGATGCCGAGATAGTCGAGATAGGCAGTCTCTCCGGGTAGCACCTCGACCATCGTGTTCCCCACACAGACCCGCGCGGGGCCTTTGGTGGCGAACTCCTCCGTCGTTCCCAGCACTCCGTCGTTCACCGTCCGCGGCGGGTCGGCGGCCTGGAGAAGCAGGAGAGGGAGAAGGTGGAGCAGGTTCAAGAGCGTCTCCAGAATCCAGGTCCTCCCCGCGGAGCGGGGAGGATCTAATCAACCCTCCCCGCGGAGCGGGGAGGATCTAATCAACCCATTGTCGGGATGACGAAGGCGTTCTCGCCGCTCGGCGAGCCGTCGGGCCAGCGCTGGGTGACGGTCTTGGTCTTGGTCCAGAAGCGGACGCCTTCCATGCCGTGCTGGTTGATGTCGCCGAAGGCCGAGCGCTTCCAGCCGCCGAAGGTGTGATAGGCGACCGGCACCGGGATCGGCACGTTGATGCCGACCATGCCGACGTTGACCCGGGCGGCGAACTCGCGGGCGGCGTGGCCGTTGCGGGTGAAGATCGCGACGCCGTTGCCGTACTGATGGTCGGAGGGCAGGCGGACCGCCTCCTCGAAGCTGTCGGCGCGGACGATCTGCAGGACGGGACCGAAGATCTCCTCCTGATAGCTCTGGAAGTGCGGCTGGACCCGGTCGAACAGGGTCGGGCCGATGAAGAAGCCGTTCTCGTGGCCCTGGAGGGTGAAGCCGCGGCCGTCGACGACCAGTTCGCCGCCCTCGTCGACGCACATCTGAATGTAATTCTCGATCCGCTGTTTGTGGGCGGCGTTGACCACCGGCCCGTAATGCGCTTCGGCATCGGTCGACACGCCGACCCGGAGCCTGTCGATCGCCGGAATGAGCTTCTCGCGCAAAGCCTCGGCAGTCTTCTCGCCGACCGGCACGACGACGGGGAGCGCCATGCAGCGCTCGCCGGCCGAGCCGAAGGCGGCGCCGGTCAAATCGTTGACGACCTGGTCGAGATCGGCGTCGGGCATGACGATGCCGTGGTTCTTGGCGCCGCCCATCGCCTGGACGCGCTTTCCGGCGGCGACGCCGCGCCGGTAGACGTAATGGGCGATGTCGCTCGAGCCGACGAAGCTCACCGCCTTGATCTCCGGATGGTCGAGGATCGCGTCGACCATCTCCTTGTCGCCCTGGACGACCTGGAGGATGCCGTCGGGCAGGCCCGCCTCCTTCATCAGTTCGGCGAGGCGGACGGGGACCGAAGGATCGCGCTCGGACGGCTTGAGGATGAAGGCGTTGCCGCAGGCGATGGCGACTCCGAACATCCACATCGGGATCATCGCCGGGACGTTGAACGGGGTGATGCCGGCGACGATGCCGAGCGGCTGGCGCATCGAGAAGACGTCGATACCGGGGCCGGCGCCCTGGGTATATTCGCCCTTCAGCGCGTGCGGGATGCCGCAGGCGAACTCGATCACCTCGAGGCCGCGCTGCACGTCGCCCTTCGAATCGGCGATCACCTTGCCGTGCTCGGACGAGAGCAGCAGGGCGAGCTCGTCGATGTTCTTCTCGACCAGCTCCTTGAACTTGAACATCACCCGGGCGCGGCGCTGCGGGTTGGTCGCGATCCAGCCGGGGAGGGCGGCATTGGCGGCGTCGACCGCGCGCTGGAGATCGGCCTCGCCGCCGAGGCGCACCCGCGCCTGGACGTCGCCGTTGTTGGGATCGAAGACGTCGCTGTGCCGCTCGCCGGAGGCGAAGGCGCCGCCGCCGATGAAATGATCGATGTTCCGCATGGCATCCTCTGCTGCGTGTTCTGTTGTTGTCCGAGCCCCTAGACCTGACGGCGGCGAAATGCCAGTTGCCGAGGCACAACATTGGTCGGACCTGCACGTCACTTCAGCCGTCATTCCCGCCAAGGCGGGAATCCAGGGCGGCCTCGGTGACCGATCCAAAAGCCTCCTGGATCCCCGCATTCGCGGGGATGACGGAAAGAGGAGGGTCGGGCGGCACAGGGACGGCGGAAGAAAGAACATGAGGAGAGACGGCGGCATGAAGCTCGGGACCCTGAATGGAGGCCGCGACGGCCGGCTGGTGGTGGTGAGCGAGGACCTCGCCTGGTGCGCGGACGCGGGCCACATCGCGCCGACCCTGCAGGCGGCGCTCGACGACTGGGCGGAGGCGCGGCCGGCGCTCGAGCTGCTCGCCACCGACCTCGCCCACGAGGTGATCCCGATGATGCGCTTCCACGAGCGCAATGCGCTGGCGCCGCTGCCGCGCGCCTATCAATGGGCCGACGGATCGGCCTATGTGAACCACGTCCAATTGGTCCGCCAGGCGCGCGGCGCCGAGATGCCGGAGAGCTTCTGGACCGATCCCCTGATGTACCAGGGCGCGAGCGACGAGATGCTGCCGCCGCGCGCCGACATCCCGCTGCCGGACGAGGACTGGGGCTGCGACCTCGAGGCCGAGGTGGTGGTGGTCGTGGGCGACGTGCCGCGCGGCGCGACCCGCGAGCAGGCGCTCGAGAAGATCGTCCTAGTCGGGCTGGTCAACGACGTGTCGCTGCGCAACCTGATCCCGGCCGAGCTCGCCAAGGGCTTCGGCTTCCTCCAGTCGAAGCCGGCCTCGGCTTTGTCGCCGGTGTTCGTGACCCCGGACAGCCTCGGCGGGCGGTGGCGGGACGGCAAGCTGCACGGCGCGCTGAAGGTCGACCTCAACGGCAATCCGTTCGGCCGCGCCGACGCCGGCACCGACATGACCTTCGACTTCGGGACACTGGTCGCCCACCTCGCCAGGACCCGCAATCTCGCCGCCGGCACGATCGTCGGCTCGGGCACCGTCTCCAACCGCGGCGAGGACGGCGGCCCCGGCAAACCGATCGCCCAGGGCGGCGTCGGCTATTCGTGCATCGCCGAGGTCCGGACGGTCGAGACGATCCTCGACGGCAGAGCCGAGACCCCGTTCCTGCGCCACGGCGACACCGTCCGGATCTGGATGGACGACGACCATGGCCACCCGATCTTCGGCGTCATCGAGCAGAAGGTGGTGCCGGCCTGAGCGGCTGGGCGCCGTCGGCGGGCCCCGCCGCCTGTTAATGCAGGTGGAATGCAGGTGAGATCCGCTGCGGCCGGACCCCCGGTCAGCGTCGCTGCACCGTCACCTTGAGGAAGGTGGCGGGGATCTCGGTGCCGCCGTCGGTCGCGCGGTTCTGCGCCTCGAACAGCGCGAGCAGCTCGGCATGGAGCGCGTCCTCGCGCCCGTCCTTCGCCGCGGCGGCGTAGGCGTTCATGGTCGGGCCGTAGAAGTTGCGGAAGATGTCGAGCAGCGCCGACGGCGGGCCGGGGATGCGGAACACCCACTCGGCGCGCGCGAACGCGATGTCGGCGGGCGGAATGCCGGCGGCGGCAAAGCGCTCGCGGACCTGCGCCTCTTCTCCCCAGGTGACCGGGCTGATGAAGCCGGCGGGCGGCGGCGGAGCGAAAGCAGCGCTGACCTTGAGGATCTGCGCGACCAGGGTCGGATCGCCCGGGATCCAGTTGCCCATGACGATACGGCCGCCCGGCCGCGTCACCCGCACCATCTCGCGCGCCACGTCGTGCGGGCGCGGGGCGAACATCGCGCCGAACAGGCTGACGACGAGATCGAACCGGCCGTCCTCGATCCCGCCGAGGTCGCAGGCGTCGCCCTGCTCGAAAGCGAGGTTCGACAGGCCGGCGGCGCGGGCGCGCGCATTGCCGGCGGCGACCAGATTCGCCGCGATGTCGACGCCGAGCACCTCGCCTCCGCGCCGGGCGGCGGGGAGGGCGGTGGTGCCGTCGCCGCAGCCGAGATCGAGCACGGCCATGCCGGGGCGGATGCCGAGCGTTTCGACGAAGGCCTCGCCGCTGTCGCGCATGGTCTCGGCGATGCGGGTGAAATCGCCTTTCTCCCACAGGGCTCGGTTCGGATTGGTGACGGGCATGTCCATGTTCGCGCTCCTCGGGTGCGGTCGGCGGAAAGAGGGCGAGGGTCTGGCGGAGCCCTGTGCCGGTTCGATGGCTTTGAACGCGGAAAAGGGTGTCGATTGTGACGGCAGGAGCCGACGATGCGACCGGCGCTGCGCCGAGCGGCGCAGCGGGGGGAGCCTCGACGCAGCAATCGCGTTGGGCGCGGACGGACACATGCTGGAGACATGAATGCCCTCCCAACACCGGACGATCTACGCAAGCACCGAAGACGGCGGCATCCAGCTCGCCGCCGGCTCGGACCGCTGGCACCTCCACGACGATTACGTCCACCTGGCGCCGCATCATCCGCAGGGGCGGCTGGTGCGCTTCGAGGCCGAGCTCAAGCCGTTCGTGGACAGCCTCGATCGCGGCGCCCTGGTCGTCATCGACATGCAGAACGATTTCTGCGCCCCGGGCGGCTGGACCGAGCGGTCGGGGCTCGACTACCGGCGCTGCCGGGCGGCGATCCCCGGCGTGAAGCGCGCGATCGAGGCGGCGCGGCGCCACGGCATGTGGGTGGTCTGGGTCTATTGGCACAACCGGCCCGACCTCCGGAACCTCGGCGCCCCGACCCTCTATTCGTTCAAGCACGCGCCCGATCAGGCCGGCATCGGCGAGAATCTGGAGCACGGCCCGGTGCTGACCCAGGGCTCGTGGGGCGGCGCGATCGTCGACGAGCTCAAGCCGCTGATCGACGAGGACGACGTCCATATCGAGAAGGTGCGGATGAGCGGCTTCTACGGCACGCATCTCGACCAGGTGCTGCGCACCCAGGGGATCAACACTCTGTATCTGGCCGGGGTCAACATAGATCAATGCGTGACCACGACGATGGAGGACGCCTACTTCCGCGACTATAACGCGGTGCTGCTGACCGACGCCTGCGCGACGTCGAGCCCCGATTTCTGCCAGCAGGCGGTCGAGTTCAACGCCAAGAATTGCTGGGGCTTCGCCACCACCACCGAACATTTCGCCAGCCCGCGGCCGCACGGAGCGCAGGCCGGCGGCTGAACGGCCGGAACGCGCCGTCAGCCGCATGCCGGAAGGCGGGTGACCGGTTCGTCCGCCCCGATCGGCGCGGTGCGCCCGCCGGGCGGCGGTGGGCGGCAGCGGACATAACCCCGGGCGGACACCGGGCAGACGCACAAGACCGGCCGGAGGTGCAGCGCCGCGGTCGAAGCGGGCAGCACGCGCCCGGCTTCGCCTCCACAGGACCGGGCTGCCGGCCGCGCCGAACAGGCCCTTCGACCCGGCTCAGAACAGGCGAAATACAGGCGCTGCGCGGTGGCCCGGGGCGCGAGCCCGCGCGGCAGGGTCACGATCCCGTGGTTCGCCTCGCCAGGACGATCGGGAGGCGCCGCCGCCTCGGGCCGGCCCCCGGTTTCGCTCTTCGCGTCCTTCGTGCGGTCGCGCGACGATCGTGAGACCCGCGCCGCCTGCGCCGGCGCGTCCGGAACGGGCGGGGGCGCGCCTGCGGAAACAGGTGAAATACAGGCGCCGCCTTTGCCGGGATCGGGATCGGGCGGCATGGCGAGCCGGTCCTCGTACCGGGATGATGGCTTCGGCGGCGGCGCGGCGGCCGGGGCTTCGCCGCGGGCGGCGGCGAGGAGCTTCAGATGGGCGGTGAGCAGGCGCATCACCTGCTGCGCTTCGCGCGGGCTGATGTCGCCGGAGGCGACGGCGGCGATCAGGGCGGTGCTCGCCTCGCACACGTCCGCGGCGCAGGCGACCGGCGGCAGGTCGATCTCGACCGCCGCCTCGCGCGGGCGTGGCAGCAGGCGGGTGAAGCAGGCGCGCAGCGCGGCGCCGTCGCCGGCGAGCGCGCGGTCGACCATTGCCCGGACGATCGCCGCGCTCTCCGCCTCGTCGATCAACTCGGCGAGCCGCGACGCGCGGTTGCGCGATCTGAGCGGCCGCCCGGCCGGATTGCCGCTGCGGCCGGGCGGGAAGCGTCCGGTGTCGGAGCGAATTGCGGACATCTCGGTCATGATGGCCTCCACGGGAGGCTGCCTAGTCTTCCGACTTCTATCGAGCAGCCATGTTCCTGCTTCGTTCTAGCACATTGTCGCGATTTTCGCAAGTAGCGAATAGCGTCCGCTTCAAAGGCCGTCGCCCGGGTCTCTCCTTCTAAGGCAGGGGAATCTACAGGTGGCGGCACGGGAGAGGGAGGGCGCGGGCGCCTCGCATCGCTCGGGACCGTCCGGCCTCCGCCTCTCGTGAAAGCGCCGAGTCGCACAGCAAACGTCCGTGTCGCGGGCGTGCGCTCCGTTTCACGTCCTGGCGATCTTCGCGGTTTCCGCGCGAAACGGCGGCGGCGGCGTAGCGAAGGCGGCGGCGCGGCTTCGGGTCTGATTTCTACACGACGTCACGAAAGGTCACGAAGGCACGACGGGGTGCGCTTGCCGCCGACGGCGGGGGTGCACGGCGAGCGTCCGTGCCGCGGGTGGAGGCCCGTTTCACGCGAAGGTTACGAAGAAGAAAGAAGATCGCCAAGCGGAGCTTTTTCCCGCCCGTTGTGCTTGCGCAATCGGTCGGTTTGATGCCGCTTCGCGGTCCCGGCGACCGTCCCGGTTTTCGCGTGAAACGGCGGCCACCCGGCGCAGAGGCTGGATTGTTCACACACGCCTGTCCCAGGCGTCGCCGCAGGAGGAGTCTTCGAGGGGCCGGGAACCTTTCGCGGCGCTCGCCATCAAAGGGCCGAGGAGGCGGCGATGGGTGGAGAAGCGGAGAGCGGGCGTGTGATGCAGCCGAGCGGCTGGGCGCGGCGGGAGCCGGTGCTGATTCACTGCCTGCGCGACGCCGTCCTGCCGACGCGCGCCGAGCTCGACCGCCTCGGCGCGCGAATCTGGGAAGAGGTGCACGGCGGGCGCGCCGGCGCTTGGACCGAAGTGCCGCGCAGCTCCGCCGCTTATCTCAGGGCGATGCGGCTCGCCGCCGCCGCGCTCGGCGGCTCGGAGCGGCGGGACGCGGGGCGCTGAACCGCGGAAGGTGGTGCCGCCGCGCGGGACTTTGCGCCGCATATCTTCGCCGGGACACCGGTCAAGTCCATCGCCAGTCGCGCGCGCCATCCGCCATCCGCGCAAAGCTTGCTGGCTGCCGCGCGGCCGCGTAGCATCGCCGGTGCAAGGCGTGGAGTCGCTATGCCAAGTGACCTGCACTTCCTGATCCGCAATGCCCTGACCGGGATCGTCTTCCTGATCTGCTGCATCGCCGGCACGGTGATCTATCTCGCCATGGCGAGTTCTTGCACGTTGCTGTGCATCGTCTCGGCGCCCGCGCCGCCGCGCGATGTCGAGATCTTCCGGCAACTTCTCGCCAGGGCCGGTGACGCGAGCTGGCTGGCGATCGGCATCTCGCCGATCATCGGCGTGGTCGTCCAGGGGCTGGTGCTGACCTCGCGGCGCACCGCCTACGAGACCGCCAGCCGCGAGAAGGGCGCGCATTTCGACGATTATGCGCGGCTGATCGTCGGCGATCACATCAGGAAGACGATGAAGGACAAGCAGAGGACGTTGCAATTCCACAGCGGCACCAAGGAATTCTCCTCGGTGTTCGAACCGGTGCGCGACGACGATTCCCTGTTCGTCTGGGCCTATTACAGCAATGCCCCGCCGCACCTGATCGAATGGGCGCGGCGGCGGCGCAGCTACGGCTACATCGGGGTCAACTGGCTGGCGGCGAGCGTGCTCGGCCTGGCGACCGGCATGCTGCTGTTCCCGATCCTCACCGCCTCGGCCGCGATCCAGATCCTGCTGTTCACCCTCGCCGTCGCCTTGCTGTTCGCGATCGCGCTGAAGATGGCGAAGGAGATGAAGCGCGACGCCTGCCGGATGGAGCTGATGTGGGCCTATGCCTTCATCCACAAGGACGTGACCGAGGAGCTGGCGGTGCGGACCGGCGGCGCCTTCGCCGCGGCCGGGCCCGGGCCGGCGGCTGCGACCACGCCAGCGCCGGCGGCGAGGCCGAGGGGGTTGTGGCGGCTGTTCACGCGGCGGGGGTGAGCGGCGCCGGAACAGCGCAGGTGGGTCCGGCAAGCTTGGGAAGCAGAAAGCAAGTGCCACCCCCAGCCCTTCCAGCAAGGGCTGGAGGGGAGCCGGGTCGTGCAGGCCGGATAGAGGGCTGACAGATTGATCCGATCCGTGGTGACGGCGGCCTCGACGCCCGTCAGCCGATCTTCGGGGGCAAGGCGAAGAGGGCGATGACGCGGCGGGCGAGGTTGCGGTCGCCGGTGATGCGGACGCCGGCCTGCTCGGCCTCGTCGAGCGGCTGCTTGCCGTAGAACAGGCGCAGCAGGGGCAGGGCGATCTCGGCTTCGAAATGGAGCTCACCCGAGGTCTCCCCCGGCTCGGCGCGGCGGACCGGCAGCTCGCCGCCGCGCAGCGCGGCGAGGAAGCTCTCGCCGGCGAGGGTGAAGCCGATTTCGAGATCGAGGCCGCTCGCCGCGGCGGCCTCCCGGTCGATCATCGTGCGCAGCGAGAGCATGAAGCTGACCGGCGACAGCGGCAGCTGGGGGTTGTGCGCCGGGGAGCGCGCCGCCCAGCGGCCGAGCTCGCGGATCGCCGGCTCGGCCGAATAGCCCCATTCGGTGAGCTCGTAGAGCTGGACCGCGGCCGGCGGCGGCAGCCTGCGCCGGGTCACCAGCCCGGCCTCCTCCAGCCCGGCGAGACGCTCGGTCAGCACCTTGGCCGAGAGGCCGGGGAGAGCGGCGCGCAGGTCGGAGAAGCGGCGGCCGCCGAGCATCAGCTCGCGCAGGATCAGCATCGACCAGCGCTCGCCGACCAGCTCCATCGCAAAGGCGGTTCCGCAGGCGTCGCCATACCATTTGCCGTGCGCGATCAACGCGTAGTTTCCTTTGGTAACTTCACAGTTGCATTAGGTAACTATCTGCGGCACGAAAGGCAAGGGACGAGTCGGCGTGCGGTGCGCGGCCGGCCGGAAGAGGAGAGGAATCATGGCGACGAGATCCGCAACTCCGGCCGGGCCGGGCCCGATCGCGGCGGATCGCCGCCCAGGCGCGACGGCCTCCGTCCGGACCGGGCGCATCCTCTCCGCGCTGTTCGCCTTGTTCATGCTCGGCGCCTCGATCGCGCCGAAGCTGATGGGCATGCCAGTCGCCGGCGAGACGCTCGAGGCGCTGGGCTGGCCGGCCCGCCACGCGCTGGCCATCGGCCTGCTCGAGCTCGCCTTGCTGGCGCTCTACCTGTTTCCGCGCACCAGCCTGCTCGGCGCGGTGCTGATGACCGCGCTGCTCGGGGGCGCGATCGCGGCCCACGTCCGCGCCGGCAGCCCGCTGCTCAGCCACACATTGTTCGGGATCTATCTCGCCCTGTTCATGTGGGGCGGCCTGTGGCTGCGCAGCCCGGCCCTTCGGGCGCTCTTCCCGATCGTTCGAGAGAGGAACTGACCATGATGATCGACAAGGATGCGACCATCGAGATCACCGCGTTCGACTGGGTGCCCGATTTCGCCCGCGGCTACGTCCGCGACCTCCGCCCGCGCTGGGCCTGCGAGGAGCTGGGCCTCGGCTATCGCGAGCGGCTGATCAGCGCGGTCCGCCGGCCGGAATGGTATTTCGGCGAGCAGCCCTGGGGGCAGGTGCCGCATCTGCGCGACGGCGACATCCATTTGTTCGAGAGCGGCGCGACCCTGGTCCATCTCGCCGAGCGGGCCGGCCGGCTGCTGCCCGCCGGCGGCCAGGGCCGCGCCGACGTGCTGAGCTGGCTGTTCGCGGCGTTCAACAGCGTCGAGCCGCTGCTGATGGAGCTCGGTACCGTCACCCTGTTCGCCGCCGGCGAGGCGTGGGCCGAGGCGCGCAAGCCCGGATTGCTGACGGCGATCGGCCAGAAGCTCGACCGGCTCGAGGCGGCGCTGGGCGAACGGGACTGGATCGCCGGCGACTTCTCGATCGCCGACATCGCGATGGTCTCGGCGCTGCGCGGCGGCGGGCCCGAGCTGCTCGCCGGCCACGCGCGGCTCGCCGCCTATCGCGATCGCGGGACGGCGCGGCCGGCCTTCCAGGCCGCGCTGGCGGCGCAGCTCGCCGCGCTCGACATCGGCGAGGCCGCCTGACCAGGCCGGGGGAGAAGAGACATGCCCAGCGACGGCGAGGCCGATCCGCGGAGGACGGTATCGGGCGGGGAGACAAGGTTCGACGGCAAGAGGATGTTCGGCGGCGTCGCGCCGCTGGTCTGAAAGGAGGGGTGACCATGGCCGGAATGCCGATCTGGTACGAGCTGATGACGGCCGATCCTTTGAGTGTCGCGCCCTTCTACCGGGCGACGCTCAAGTGGGAGATCGGGCCGGGCGAGGCGATGCCCAACGGCGTCACCTACGGGATGATCGGGCGCGCCGACGGCGGCCATGCCGGCGGGGCGCTGACGCTCAGCCCGGCCATGCGGGACAGCGGCGCCAGGCCGGGCTGGCTGCCCTATTTCCACGTCGGGGACGTCGATGCCGCGGCGGCGGAGGCGCAAGAGCTCGGCGGAAGCGTGCAGATGCCGCCGGTCAGCATGGACGGCGTCGGCCGGATGGCGATGCTCGCCGATCCGCAGGGCGCGCCTTTCTACGTGATGGCGCCGACGCCGCCCGCCGGCCAGCCGGATGCGCAGAGCGACGTGTTCGATCCGCAGAAGGCGGGACACTGCCGCTGGAACGAGCTCAACACCAGGGACGCGGCGGGCGCGCTCGCCTTCTACACGGCGCTGTTCGACTGGACCCCCGGCATGGCGATGCCGATGGGCGAGGCCGGCGACTATCGCTTCATCGAGCACGAGGGGCTCGCGATCGGCGCGGTCAACCCGGTGCGCGCGGGGCCTTCGCACTGGCTTCCCGTGTTCGGCGTCGAGGAGATCCAGGCGGCGAAGGCGGCGGCCGAGGCGAACGGCGGCATCGTCACCCAGGATCTGCAGGAGATCCCCGGCGGCGAGTTCGCGCTCGGCGTCACCGATCCGGGCGGGGCGGCATTGGCCTTCGTCGGGCCGAAGAGAGGAGCATGACCATGGCGACGCGCACGACGGAAAGCGGCAGCAAGGCTTTGGTCTGCCTGTGGTACGAGAAGGACGCGGAGGCCGCGGCGCAATTCTACGCCGAGACCTTCCCGGACAGCTCGGTCGGCAAGGTGCACGCAGCGCCGGCCGACAATCCTTCCGCCAAGGCGGGCGAGCCGCTGACGGTCAACTTCACCGTGCTCGGCATCGACTGCCTCGGCCTCAACGGCGGGCCGCATTTCCAGCAGAGCGAGGCCTTCTCCTTCCAGGTGATCACCGAGGACCAGGAGGAGACCGACCGCTACTGGAACGCGATCACGGGGAACGGCGGGCAGGAGAGCATGTGCGGCTGGTGCAAGGACAAATGGGGCGTCTCCTGGCAGATCACCCCGCGCATCCTGGCCGAAGCGATGGACGGCGAGCCGGAACGGGCCAAGCGCGTGTTCGAGGCGATGATGACGATGAAGAAGATCGACATCGCCGCGCTGGAGCGGGCGGCGGCGGGGAGTTGATCGCGCCGCCTCCGCGGGCCGAGCGCAGTCGCCGCAGGCCGCGACGCGGACGATCGCGGTCGACCGCACCGCATCGCCGCTGCCAAGCCTCGCCGCGCAGTGATCGGGGAGCGGCGTTCATGCGGAGACTATTCAACTATCTGTCGGGCGCTACGCTCGGCCTGCTGCTCGTCGCGCCCGGAGGGGCCGCGCCCCCTCGCCAAACGGCCGGCGCGGCGGCCAAGCCCTGGGTCCTGCCGTCGGACCCGGGATATCGGGAGGCGCGCGAGGAGGTGGAGGGCTATGTCCGCAAGGCGGCGCGGTCGCGCCGGGGGCACAACGTGGTGATCTGCCTCGACACGCCGGTGCAGCTGATCGCGGTGGTGCAGCTGCGCGCGCCGGCAAAGGGCGCGGCGCCCGCGTTCGACGTCTCGGTACTCGGCACGGAGGACAGCGTCCTGACCTTCGTCGAGAAGACGGATGCGAAGACGCCGGAGGAGCTCGAGGACGAGCGCCGGCGGACGCTGATCAAGGCCCATTGCCGGGACGCCATCGCCGCGCATCTCGCCGATCGCGTGCGGAAGGGTGGGGCGGCGGGGCGCTGATCTCGGGGCGCAGGGGGACCAATTCGTATAGTGTCCCCGAAATTCTCTGATCGCGGGCCGCGGGGGGACCAATTAGTATAGTGTCCCCGAAATTCTGGGGCATGAGCGAGGGAGCGGGGTGGCGGGCCGCCTCGTGCCTTCGATTGACAAGCCTCATCCGCGCAGCGAAACTCCCGGTCGGAAGACGGTTTCGCTCGATCGGACGGGGGCGATGGAATCGGACTTGATGGGGCGCACTCTGAAGGCGCTCGAGCACCTGAACGCGCTCTATCGCGTCGATCGATACCTTTCGATGGCGGCGGCCGTGGCGTCGTTCCTGCTCCTCTTCTACGTTGCACTCCAGGCGTTCACGAGAACCGAAGTGCGTTGGGAGCTGCTTGCCAGCTTCTTCGGGGCTTCGGGCTTCCTGACGGCCGCGATGCTCCGGATCGCCTATTTCTTCAACGAGGGTCACAAGCTCATCGCCCAGATCGTCAAGGCCGAGATCGACCGGGGCGGCGCCTGATGAGCACCCTCGCGAACGACAATGCGCTCGTCCTCCAGACGCTCGAGAAACTGGAGCGACGCGCCCAGCGCAGCCGCCCGGTGGTGGCGGCGGCCATATTGCTCGCCGTCCTCTCGCTGATTGCGGCGACGCTTCTGCTCGTCCGCAGCGTCCGCCAGGCGGAGAAGCTGGAGATCGCGCAGGAGCAGCTCGAACGCGCGCTGCAGGAACGCAACACGATCGCCGCGCGCCTTGCCGAATACAACAAGGTGCTGAGCTCGGAGAGCGCCTCCCCGGCCGCCGTGGAAGCGGCGCGCGAGTCCAGCCGAGCCCTTTCGCAGGCCCTGCCCGAGGCCGACGGGGGCAGTTTTGCAATGCCGTCCGAGGTGGCGGTGCGGCGCGTCCAGCTGCTGACGGTAGGCGCGCCGACCGGCTGGGACCTGGACGTCTTCTGGTGCGACGGCGCAGGCGCGGCGGAGAATTATGCAACCGCCCGGGCGGCCTCGATCGCGCTCGCGGGACCGGCGGCCGCCACCCGGCCGATTGCGCCTGGCGTGCGCCTGGGCCGGGTCCAGCTCCGCCCGATCCAGCCGCAGCAAACGGCGGGGTGGCGTGCCGCAATGAAGGGGCGCAACCTGCTGGTCGTGACCGATCCGGGGACCGCGGAGGCGGAGGCGGCCCAGGCTATCGTCGGCAAGATCCTGACGTCCGCCGCCGTCATCGACCAGTCCGAGCTCGGCGCATCCCAGTCTGCGAGCCGCTGGTATCTCAGCATTGGCGCCTGCGCGGCCGGCTGACCTCCGGCGGTGGCGCACAGATAAGACGAAGGGATCCGGCGCGGAGGCGCTCAGGAGGTCGCGGCGCGTTCCCTGAGCCTGGCTTCGACGTAGGCGACGATCGCCTGGTAATTGGGGAGCCGCTCCGCGGCGTCGTCGGGCACCTCGATGCCGAATTCCTCTTCCACCGCCATCACGACCTCGACGACCTCGCAGCTGTCCGCGTTCGCGTCCTGCGCGAGGTCCGGCGCGCTCACCGCAAGTTCCGGCGAAATGTGGAGATATCTGACGAGGATCGCCTGAACGCGCGCGCCCACGTCCTCGGCGCCGGCGGTCTGCACTCCGGCTGCCGCAACGGGAGCGCTCGTCTCGTGCCCATGAACGTCGGAGCGGCAGCTGGTCGTCCGGTCGCCAGGGCTCGCGAGGTCCGCCTCCCGGCTTGCCCCGCAGGCGGTGAGGGCAAGAAGGCTGGAGGCCCCGGTCAGCACGCTCCACGTCGCTCGAACCATGTCTCGGCTCCTCTGCCACGGAATGTGATCCAGGCGTACGATCCTGTCCAGTGGTCCGGCGCTCCGTGTCGGGACCGCATCGACCCCGAGTGGGCAAGCGCGTGCCCGAGGCGATGGGGCCGATGTAGAAGATCGAGCTCGTCGCGCTGGAGCGAGCTGAGCCGGGGGAGGGGCAGAGTGAACCTGCTCTTAACCGCCCGATTAGTGATCCCGCCTGGGATGCCGTGGCACCGGGCGCCGGCCATTGGCGCACCAGCCTGTCTTCCTCCCTCGTCGCGGTTGCGGGGCGCATTGCTCCCGCCGTGCTTTGCTGCAAGACTGCGGCCCACTCTGGGGGAGATGATGATGTTGGGACAGGCACTCGTCCTGCTGGCGGCGATGGCGATCGGGCAGGCGGCGGCGCCGGTGACTCGCTCCGGGATCGAGCGCCTGCCCGACGGCAGCATTTATTGCCGGATCGGCGGAGTCCTCGGGCTCTCGCTCACCGTCGCGCCGGACCGGAGCGCGCGCGGCCACTTCCGCGAACACCAGCTCTACGGCGGCGGCGCGGCCCATCTCTACACGACGATCGAGTTCACCCGCTCCGCCGCCGGCAAAATCGCCTACAGCCTCGGCGAGTTCGAGATCATGCACCCCGAGTTCCGCGACGGCGACAGGTTCGGCAAGACGCGGGTGATCCTGGACGGCGCGACGACCCACGAGCTCAACGTCCCGAATATGACGGTCGACAAGGGCCGATATTCGACGACGCGGCGCCTGACGTCGGACTTCCGGGCGCTCGGCCCCGGATTCCTCGGCCCGCTCGGCCGTGCCGCCGAGGTCAGGGTCCAGCTCACCAATGCGGGCGGCGGGACGTTCATCGAGATGGCGACGACGCCGCGCGGCGCCGAACGCATGCTCGACCAGCTCAATCGCGCCGAGTGGAGCTGCGGCTGACGCCGGTGGCCCGCTCGCGTGACGGGTGTTGAGCGGTCCTCTTTTCCTGCGCTATCGACGCTGCGGGCATGAAGGGGGCGTCGTGATGTTCAAGCAGTTGATTCTGGGCGCGCTCTCCTTCGCCGCGGTGCCGGCCGCGGCGAAGGAGAGCGCGCCGGCGGCGCTGACGCGCAGCGGCAAGTGGGTGGTCGATTACGATCGCGATGCCTGCCATCTGCTGGCGCAGTTCGGGACCGGCGATGATCTGGTGGCCATGCGCCTGACCCGCTACCAGCCTGGCGACTGGTTCGACCTCAGCCTGTACGGCAGCAGGCTGGCGAGCGAGAGCCCGAGGAGCGAGGCGTCGGTCGACTTCGGGCTTGGCGGCGCGCCGTTCGAGACGAGCACGGTGAATGGCAAGGCCGGCACGCTGCCGCTGTCGCTGATCTCGTGGCTGCGGCTGGACGGCTGGCGACCCGCGGAGCCGGACGAGGTCGCGCCTTCAGTATCGCCGCAGCAGGAAGCCGCCGTGACCGGCGTGACCGTGAAGCTCCAGGGCAGGAAACCGTTCCGCCTGGCGTTCGGTTCGCTGGCCAAGCCGCTGGAGCAGCTCCGTTTGTGCGAGGCGGAGCTGGTGAAGAGCTGGGGTTACGATCCGGCCGTCCAGGCGGCGCTGGCGAGCCCCGTCCGGCCCGCGAACCCGCCGTACCGCTGGGTGGGACCCTCCGATTATCCTTCGGGCGCGCTGCGCGACGGGGCCAACGGCGTCGTGCAGTTCCGGCTCGACGTCGAGACCGACGGCAAGGTCTCCGGCTGCCACGTGCTGGCGCGGACCAGCCCCGACGTCTTCGCCGACACCACCTGCCGCGCCATTACCAGGCGGGCGAAGCTCGAGCCGGCGCTGGGCGCGGACGGCAAGCCGGTGCGGTCCTACTACGTGCAGAAGGTGGTGTGGCGGGTGGAGTAGCGGCGGTCGGGTTCGCGTCACCAGAAGGTCGAGCTGCATAATTGGTGCATTCAGTGCACTGGCACCGAAATTCCCTTTACGGTCTACCGCCCCCTGTCGCGGAGTCTGTCAGTGACGGGACCGCGCCTGACACTGATTTCGTTGGGTGAAGCAGGCGTTCTGGCGCGCATAGTCGCCTGCCCTGTTCGCTGCGGTCCAGCAAATGGCGAACGCGGCCTGACAGCTGTCGCTGCTTGCCGGACGCGTTGCGCGGCTCCCGTTGCTCGCGGCGGATGAGCGTCGCGTCGTGCCGGTCGCCTGAGCCGCAGCCCGCGCACGGGCCTTGGCCTGCGCTTTCGCCTCGGCATCGATCACGAGTGCCTTGGCCTCTTCGTTCTCGGGATCCAGTCCAAGCGCCTGGCGGGCGCGCATCGCCGCCAGATCATATTCTCCCGAGCTGTAATATTCTCGCGCGTATTTCAGCTCGTACTCGGCCGTTCCGATGCCCTGAGCCGCCGCTCCTCCCCCGATCGCGAGCACCATCGCCAGAGCCGCTGCCAACACGATCCTCATTCGAACCCTCCCGATCGCCGGACTGCGACGCTCAGCAAGTAACCGCCCCCGATTTTCGAGGCAACATGCAGATCAGCGATGACTTACTGGTGACCTTCTTGCCGTTCGGCGCGGTGGCGAGCCGTTCGATCGCGGTCGCGAACCGCATATGCGAGCTTCGCGGGAACGCCGCTGGCGCTGAAGCATCCGTCGAGGAGAAAGCGAGCCGCTGATCGCCGGCCCCGGCTCGCAGCATGGCGCCACTTCGAGCGCACCCGCCGCACGATCCTCGCCCGAATCGCCCGTCGAGCTTGTGCCCTCCAAGGGCCGCGGAGTCTTGCCACCACGCCCCGCCCGGCGCACAGACCGCGCCATGAAGCACGTCCTCCTCGCCGCCGCCCTTCTTCTCCCCACCGCCGTCTCCGCCGCCCCAACCCCGCCGCCGAGCCCCCGCGCCATCGCCGACAATGTCGAGGAAGCCCGCCTCCGCGCGATCGTCGAGAAGCTCGTCTCGTTCGGCACCCGCCACACGCTCTCGTCGCAGACCGATCCCGCCCGGGGGATCGGGGCGGCGCTGCGATGGACCGAGGCGGAGTTCGGGCGCTACGCCAAGGCCTGCGGCGGGTGCCTCACCGTCGAGACGCCGTCCCAGATCTTCACTGGCCGCCGCATCCCGACGCCGACCAAGGTTGCCGACGTGCTCGCCATCCAGCGCGGAACGCTCGACCCGAAAAGGGTGGTGATCATCTCCGGCCATATCGACAGCCGCGTCTCGGACGTGATGGACGTGACCCGCGACGCGCCGGGCGCGAACGACGACGGCTCGGGCACCGCGGCGGTGATCGAGGCGGCGCGGGTGCTGTCGCGGCACAGATTCCCCTACACGATCGTCTATGCCGCGCTGTCCGGCGAGGAGCAGGGGCTGTACGGCGGCAAGGTGCTCGCCGATTACGCGAAGGCGCAGGGCTGGGAGGCGATCGCCGCCCTCAACAACGACATCATCGGCAATTCATGCAGCTCGGACGGGGTGTGCGACGCGGCGCACGTCCGCGTCTTCTCGGAGGGGCCGCGCTGGCAGGGCGGCGAGGCGCTGCGCGGGCCGCAGCGCAGCCTCGGCGGCGAGAACGACGCGCCGTCGCGCAACATCTCGCGCTGGGTCGACGGCCTCGCCGACGACCTCAGCCTCGGCCTCGACGTCCGCCAGGTGTGGCGCAACGACCGCTTCGGCCGCGGCGGCGATCATACGGAGATGCTCAACCTCGGCTTCCCGGCGGTGCGGTTCAGCGTCGCGATCGAGAATTACAATTGGCAGCACCAGGACCTGCGGGTCGAGAACGGCGTCGAATATGGCGACACGATCGACAAGATGGACTTCCCGTATTTGCGCAAGGTCGTCCAGCTGAACGTCGCGGCGCTGGCTGCGCTGGCGAGCGCGCCGCAGCCGCCCGCGCCGGTCGCGGAAGGCGCGGTCTCGACCGACACCACCCTGACCTGGGAGCCGGTGCGCGGCGCCGCGGCCTATGTGGTGCGCTGGCGGCCGACCGACCAAGCGAACTGGACGGAGAGCCTGCGGGTCGACGCCGCCCACGGCGCCGAATTGCTCGCGCCGGTCGCGGCGACGGCGAATGCGCCGGCGCAGCCGACCCGGCTGCGGTCCGTGCTGAAGGGGGTGCGAGTCGACGATTTCGTGTTCGGCGTCTCGTCGGTCAGCGCTTCGGGCTACGAGAGCCCGGTTGCATCCGCCGTGCCCGGTGGTGCGTTCCGCCCTTTCATCCCTCCCGCGACCGCGGCGCAGTGACCCGAACGAACAAGAGCGTGAATGGCTAGAAAAGACAGAGGCGGTCTCCCGAGCCGCCAGCAGATCCTCGATTTCATCGCGTCGAGCGACCAGCCGGCGGGCAAGCGCGAGCTCGCCCGCGCCTTCGGCCTCTCCGGCAACGACAAGCAGGCGCTGAAGGTGCTGCTGCGCGACATGGCCGACGAGGGGCTGATCGAGGGCTCGCCGGGCCGCGCCTTCCACCAGGCCGGCGGCGTGCCGAAGGTCACCGTGCTCCGGGTCAAGGACGTCGACGACCAGGGCCAAATCTGGGCCGTCCCCGAGCGCTGGGAGAGCGACATGCCCGAGCCGCGGATCCGCGTGCTCGAGCGGACCGGCAAGGGGGGCAGGGGCGGGGCGCTCGGCCCCGGCGACCGGATCCTCGCCCGCACCGAGGCGCGGGGGAATGGCTACGCCGCCCACCCGATGAAGAAACTGGCGCGCGGCGAGGAACTGGTGCTCGGCGTCGTCCACCAGGAAGGGGAGAGCCTGTGGCTGCGCCCGGTCGAGAAGAAGGAGCGGCGCGAGCTGCCGATCTCCGACCTCGGCAGAGCCGAGCCGGGCGACCTGGTGCTGGCCGAGAAAGTGGGAAGGCCGCCGCGGATCAGCGCCCGGGTGTCGGAGGTGCTCGGTGACCCGTTCGCGCCGCGCAGCTTCAGCCTGATCGCGATCCACAAGCATGGCATCCCGCACGAATTCCCGGACCGCGTGCTCGAGGAAGCGGAACGGGTGGCGGGGCTGCCGCTTGACCCGAGCGGCTCTTCAATTCCTCCCCGGCACGGGGAGGGGGACCGCTCGCCGCAGGCGAGTGGGGGAGGGGCTGGCAGTGAGTTCGAGCCCTTGCCTGCAGCGCAGAATGATGAGGCGGTGCCAGCCCCTCCACCGTCCGGCGCCTCCGGCACCGGCCGGTCCCCCTCCCCGTACCGGGGAGGAATGGTCGCTCGGGAAGACCTCACGTCCATCCCGATCGTGGCGATCGACCCGGCCGACGCGCGGGACCATGACGACGCGGTGTGGGCGGCGCCGGACGACGATCCGGCCAATGCCGGCGGCTGGAAGGCGATCGTCGCGATCGCCGACGTCAGTTTCTACGTCCGCCCCGGCTCGGCGCTCGACAAGGAGGCGCGCAAGCGCGGCAATTCGGTCTATTTCCCCGACCGGGTGGTGCCGATGCTGCCCGAGACGCTCTCCGCCCACGTCTGCTCGCTGAAGCAGGGCGAGGACCGCGCGTCGCTGGTCTGCCACCTCCAGGTCGCGAAGAGCGGCGAATTGAAGCGCTGGCGCTTCTCCCGCGCCCGGGTGCGGATCGCCGCCAACATCGCCTATGAGGACGCGCAGGCGGCGATCGATGCGGCCGAGGGCAGGGGGGGCGCCGAGGCCGGGGAGAGGGTCGAGGTCGCCTCCTCGCCCTGCTCGATGCCGGAGATCGAGCTTACATCGGCTGCGGCGCCGCCCCCGGTCGATCCGGCGCTGGTCGAATCGACGCTGAAGCCTTTGTGGGAATGCTGGCGGGCGATGTACGTGGCGCGCGAGAAAAGGGGGCCGCTCGACCTCGACCTGCCCGAGCGGCGGGTGGTGCTCGACGAGAAGGGCCGGATCCTGTCGGTGGCGCCGCGCGAGCGGCTCGACGCCCACAAACTGATCGAGGATTACATGATCGCGGCCAACGTCGCGGCGGCCAAGGCGCTGGAGGCGAAGAAAGCGCCGGTGATGTACCGCGACCACGAACCGCCGAGCCGCGAGAAGCTGGTCGCGCTGAAGGACTATCTGAAGACCTTCGAGATCGAGTTCGCCCTGGGCCAGGTGATCCGCCCGTCGACCTTCAACCACATCATCGAACGGGTCGGCGAGGCCGATTTCAAGCCGCAGGTGATGGAGCAGATCCTGCGCACCCAGACCCAGGCCTATTACGGGCCGGAGAACCACGGCCATTTCGGCCTGGCGCTCGGCTCCTACGCCCATTTCACCAGCCCGATCCGGCGCTATGCCGACCTCATCGTCCACCGCTCTTTGGTCCGCGCCTACGATCTCGGACCGGAGGCGCGCGAGACCGGCCTCACCGACCAGGACCTCGAGGCGATGGAGGTCACCGGCGAGTTGATCTCGCAACTGGAGCGGCGGGCGATGGAGGCGGAGCGCGAGACGCTCGACCGCTATGTCGCCGCGTACCTCTCCGAACGGGTCGGCGACCTGGTCGACTGCCGGATCACCGGCGTGCAGCCGTTCGGCTTCTTCGCCACGGTCGAGGGGCTCGGCGGCGACGGGCTGGTGCCGGTCTCCACTCTGGGCAGCGAATATTTCCGCTACGACGAGGCCCGCCAGACCCTGGTCGGCGAGGACAGCGAGACCGAGTTCGCCTCGGGCCAGAGGCTGAAGCTCAGGCTGGTCGAGGCCAACCCCGTGTCGGGGGGCCTGCGCTTCGAGCTCCCCGACGGCGGGGCGCGCGGCTTCCAGCGCGGCGGCCCGGGCAGCGCGCGGCGGCCGATCCGCCGCGACGGCAAGCGCGGTGACCGGGAGGGCAAGAGCGGCGGCGGCGACGGCAAGAAGGTGAGAATGCAGGGCAAGCGCGGCCGGCCGGGGAACATCCGGCACCAGGGGCGCTAGCGGGGCGGCTGCGGCTATCCATCGGGCCTCCATGTGGTCCGTAGGCAGCATTTCCACGCGAAGCCGCGAAGAAGAAGGAAGGCGCGAAGGGTCTGCGGGGGCGGTGGGGCCTGCGAGTACCCGCTGCGCCAGCAGGCTATGGGCACGCGAAGCGTGCCTTTCTTCCGCGAGGTCTTCAGCCGATGCGACCGCCTTCAGCGGGCCGACGCCTTCGCGGCTTCGCGCTCTTCGCGCCTTCGCGTGAAATTCGGCGGCGGAGCAGCACGGCGGCTGGGGGTCCTACGGGGTCGCGCTGGCGAACCACTCGTTGCGAACAGCATCGTGAAGAGCCAGAAAGTTCGGGTGAGCTACGACCTGATGGTGTTCGATCCGGAGGCCGCGCCGCGCGAGCGCGAAGCCTTTCTGCGCTGGTATCATGAGCAGGTTCAGTGGGACGAGGGGCATTCCTATGACGACCCCAGGGTCACGACCCCGGCGCTGGCCAGCTGGTTCACCGAGATTGCGGAAGCCTTTCCGCCGATCAACGGTCCACTGGCATCGGACGATTACGACAACCCGAAGCTGACCGATTACTCGATCGGCCGGTCGGTTATCTATGCAGCGTTCACCTGGTCACAGGTCGAGGCGGCCCATCTTGCAGCTGAAAGTCTCGCGGCGAAACACGGCGTGGGTTTCTTCGACGTCAGTTCCGACCAGGGCGATATCCGTTTTCCGTGAGCGACGGGGCCGAGCGGAGACCAAGGCGTGCGGATATGGAGCGCCCCCGCCGGCGTATGTCGATGCTCCCGCCGGTTCAGAGCCGCGGCAGAGTGACGCCGCGCTGGCCCATGTATTTGCCGGCGCGGTCGGCATAGCTCGTCTCGCACGGCTCGTTGCCCTGCAGGAACAGGAACTGGCAGGCGCCCTCGTTGGCGTAGATCTTGGCGGGGAGCGGCGTCGTGTTCGAGAATTCGAGCGTGACATGGCCTTCCCAGCCGGGCTCGAGCGGGGTCACGTTGACGATGATCCCGCAGCGCGCATAGGTCGACTTGCCGAGGCAGATGACGAGCACGTCGCGCGGCACCCGGAAATATTCGACCGTGCGGGCGAGGGCGAAGCTGTTCGGCGGGATGATGCAGACGTCGGTCTTGCGGTCGACGAAGCTGTTCGAGGCGAAGTCCTTCGGGTCGACCAGGGCGTTGTCGACATTGGTGAAGATCTTGAACTCGTCGGCGACGCGGGCGTCATAGCCGTAGGACGAGAGGCCGTAGCTGATCGTCCCCTCGCGGCGCTGGCCGTCCTCGAACGGCTCGATCATTCCATGGTCGAGGGCCTGTTGGCGAATCCAGCGGTCGGACATGATGCTCATGGGCCGAGGTCTTCGCGGGAATTGCGGCGGGAGGCAAGGGGAGGGATCCTCCCCGTTCGCGGGGAGGGGGACCGCGCGGCGCAACCGCGTGGTGGAGGGGGGCTGGGGCCCCGCGGAAGAGCAAAGGCGGCGCAGTGCGGGTCTCGGAACCCCCTCCACCATGCTGCGCATGGTCCCCCTCCCCGCAAGCGGGGAGGATTGTTCAGATCCCCCGCCCGACCAGGCGGCCGCCGCAGCCGGTGAGCTGGCGGCCGCTGAGGCTGATCGTGACGTGCTCGCGATAGACCAGGCCGCGGGCGCCGGTGCAGGGGCCGTGGCGGGCCTCGATGGCGATCACGGCGGTGCCTTCGCCCGATTCCCAGCGGGTCACCGTCCCGTCGGTGCGCGGGAGGACGCGGGGGACGGAGTGGGTGCGGAGGTCGCTCTTGCGGCCGCCGGGCTCCTCGGCGCCGAGGGTGAGGACGATGCTAGCGTCGCCGATCGTCACCATCCAGAAGGGATCGTGGCCGACCGCGGTATAATCGACCTGGGCGACCGGCGCGAACGGCGGCTCGCGGGTGGCGCAGCCGGCGAGGAGGAGCGGGACGAGCAGGGCGAGAGCGGACCTCATGAGGCGGAGTGTCCTCCGGATGAGGCCGGCGGGCAAGGGGCGGCGAGGGCGGCGAGGCCGCAAGCCCCGTCCACGACGTTCCAGTCGACCCGGCCGTCGATCCCGCGCAGCGCGCGGAAGCTCGACGCCTGCCAGATCCGCCACGGCCGCGTGCCGTAAGCGGGGCGGCGGAGCAGGCGGCGCAGCCAGAGCGGCCGGTCGCTCGCTTCGCTGATCCGATAGGCCGCCTCAAACTCCTCGGTGACGTAGAGGATCGCCCGCCGGCCGGTCCGCGCCTCGACCGGGGCAAGGAAGGCGGCGAGCTCGCGCAGCAGCGCCGCGCGGTCGGGGCGGGCGGCGCAATTGCCGCCGAACTCGAGGTCGACCGCCGGCGGCAGCAGGGTCGGATCGGCGGATATCGCGGCGAGAAAGTTCGCCGCCTGCGCGGCGCCGCCGCGGCAGAGGGTGAAGAAATGATAGGCGCCGTGCGGAATGCCGGCCGCCGCGGCGCCGCGGCGGTTGGCGTGGAAGCGCCGGTCGCGATGGTCGCCGCCCTCGCTCGCCTTCAGATAGGCGAAATCGACCCCCTGGGCGGGGAGCGCCGTCCAGTCGATCGCGCCCTGGTGGTGGGAGACGTCGATGCCCTGGAGCGGGTAGGTGCGCTCCGACGGGTGCCAGCGGATGGCCAGCCGCCAGGCGACGAGCGCGAGCAGCGCAGCGGCGAGGAGGAGAAGAAGGGCGAGGCGCAGCGTCCGCATCGAAAGGGAGTGTCGCGCGGGGCGGGGATGGGGGCAAGGGGCGCGCCAATCCTCCCCGTGCCGGGGAGGATGATCAGGTTCGAACTGCCCCCGGCAGTTCGAAGCCATGCCGGGAGCATGGCGACCTGATCACTTTATGTGAAGGACGCAGATCAGGGTGAAGAGGCGGCGCGCGGTGTCGAAGTCCATTTCGATCCTGTCCTTCAGGCATTCCTGGAGGAGCTCGGCGGCCTCGTTGTGGATGCCGCGGCGGGCCATGTCGATCGTCTCAATGCCCTTGGCGGTGTCGCTGCGCACCGCCTTGAAGTAGCTCTCGCAGATCGCGAAATAGTCGCGGATCGGGCGCTTGAAGCGGGCGAGGCCGAGGCGGATCGTCTCAAGCGGGGCGCCGTTCTCGTCCTTGAGATCGATCGCCAGGCGGTTGTCCTCGATCCGAAGCAGGATGCGGAACGGGCCGTGGTGGCCGGCCGGCTGGAAGTGATTGGCCTCGAGCAGATCGAAGATCGCGACCTGGCGCTCCCGTTCAATGTCGTCGCTGCGGCGGATGATCGTCCGCGCGTCCAGCTCGATGTCGATGATCCGCGGATCGGCCATGGGGAGCCCTGTTAGAGCCTGATCGCGCCCGGTGGAAGCGCCGCGCGCGTCCGCCGCGGCGCAATCCGGAGCGCTCGAGGACCCGGCTTTTCCACAGCGCGTCCACATCTAATTGCCCGCGCGGGCTAGGGAATCCGGCCCGCTGCGGCTACACTGCGGCCATGGCTGAAACTCTACTCCGGCTCGCGGACGCCGATGCGCCCGCGCCCAGCGCTCCGACTCTTCCGCACAACGTCGAGGCCGAGGCGGCGCTGCTCGGCGCGCTGATGATCGACAACCGCATCGCCGAGGACGTGCAGATGCGGCTCAGGCCCGATCATTTCTACGAGCCGCTCCACGCCCGGATCTACGAGCAGATCCTGAAGATGATCGACCGCAACATGATCGCCTCGCCGGTGACGCTGCGGCCGCTGTTCGAGGCCGACCAGGAGATGAAGGAGCTGGGCGGTCCGGCCTATCTCGCCCAATTGACCGGCAGCGGCGCCGCGGTGATCGGCGCGCGCGACTTCGCCGATCAGATCTACGAGCTCGCTCTGCTGCGCGCGTTGATCGGCGTCGGCCGCGAGATGGTCGAGAAGGCGCTCGACACCAGCGAGGACGTCGATCCCAAGGGCCAGATCGAGCAGGCCGAATCGGCGCTCTACCGAGTCGCCGAGGAAGGCGGCAACGAGGGCCAGGTGAAGAGCTTCGCCGAGGCGACGCGGATGGCCGTGCAGATGGCCGAGAAGGCGCTCAACACCGGCGGCGGCCTCAGCGGCGTCACCACCGGGCTCGAGAGCTTCAACGCCCGCACCGGCGGCATGCATCATTCGGATCTGATCATCCTCGCCGGCCGTCCCGGCATGGGCAAGACCTCGCTCGCCACCAACATCGCGTTCAACGCCGCCCAGCGCTACGTCCAGGATCTCGCCGACGGCATCGACCCGAAGAAATCGGCCGGCGCGCCGGTCGCCTTCTTCAGCCTCGAAATGTCGGCCGACCAGCTCGCCACCCGTATCCTCGCCGAAAATTCGGGGATCAGCGGCGAGAGCCTGCGCATGGGCAAGATCAGCCAGGCTGATTTCCGCAACCTCGCCCGCGCCGCCGCCGAGCTGGAGAGCCTGCCGCTCTACATCGACGACACGCCGGGCCTGACCATCGCGGCGCTGAGGACCCGCGCCCGGCGCCTCAAGCGCCAGCGCGGCATCGGCTTCATCGTCGTCGACTATCTCCAGCTGCTGCAGGGCTCGGGCAAATCGACCGACGGTAACCGCGTGCAGGAGATTTCGGAGATCTCGCGCGGCCTCAAGACCCTGGCCAAGGAGCTGAACGTGCCGGTGATGGCGCTGTCCCAGCTCAGCCGCCAGGTCGAGAGCCGCGAGAACAAGCGCCCGCAGCTCTCCGACCTTCGCGAATCCGGCTCGATCGAGCAGGACGCCGACATCGTCCTGTTCGTCTATCGCGAGGAATATTACGTCAATTTCACCAAGCCGAAGGAAGCCTCGGCCCAGGCCGGCGACGACGCCAATGCCGTCGCCGCCTTCGAGGAATGGCAGCGCGCGATGGAGGAGGTCCACGGCCGCGCCGAAGTGATCATCGCCAAGCAGCGCCACGGCGCGACCGGCACGGTGACGCTGAAGTTCGAGGCGAAGATCACGCGGTTCAGCGACCTGGTGGACGAGCACCGGATGCCGGAGATTCGTGGGTGACGACCATCCCATAGCTGCGGCGGAAGGTGCTACAGCGTGCCTCTAGCACAAGAGTTAGACAGGTGCTTGCGGGTGCGGCGGACGCGGTTTGGGGTCGCGCAAGCCGATGTAGCGCAGGCGGTAAGGTACCCATGCGAGTGCCAAACTGGCTACTCCCGTGGCCAAGTTGGTCAATTCGTCGGCAAAGCCGAAGTAGCCGCTCATCGCTGCGTAGAGGCCGCTTACGAGGTAAGCCGCGCATGCGGCGGAGTACCCCAATACGACGTTTCTATAGGTTTTGGGCCGCAATCCGCTGCCGAGAATTCCTGCCACTGCCGCAGCAAGGATCGAGACGAAGTTTATCGCGGATCCCTTAAGGAATTCGCCAAAGTTGCTGGTAGGTAGCAGTACTTCGAGTGCTTTCGTTCCCGCTTCAGAATACGGTATCACGCGCTCGATAGGTCGTAGCGCCTCGATCGTCGTTCCCTCCTCTATAACCTTAAACCCGGGCGGAATACGGAGGCGGGTTGTGCTGCAGGCGCGGGCGGAAGACCCGTCTGAAAAGGGGATAGTCAAAAGGCGCCGGACGGTCGTGCGGCTCGGAAGCGAGAAAGCGAAGGAGGTGCCCCGTACAATCCCGTCAATGGCATACTCCGGTACCGGTTCATTTGAAGCGAGCTTGAATGTCCCTTTGACATCTTCTGATCCGATTAAGAGAAGTGCGTCGTACGGAGTGGTTTTCAAAACACCAATCACGCCTTTGCCCGGCGCTTCTGGCGGGACAAGGCGCGCGGGCACCGCGACCAAGATCGGCGCATTGGGCGTTCGAGGGTCCTGCTTCGAGAGGATCTGGAGAGAAGACAGTCGGCCGCTCTTATCGAGCTCGAACACGCAAACTATCTGTCTAGGGGTTGGTGCGGGAAAGACCCGCTTCGGCGCGTGAAGCCGTTTGAGCTGCGCAATTAGCATCTTCTCTCGTGCGATCCTTTTTTCCAGGCTCGCGACCGCACTACGTTCGATGCTGACATTAAGCGCCACTAGGTATGCCGACATCGCGGCCGCGCCCACTGTCACAACCCAGACTATGCTCCAGATCCCACGGGGCATCATTAGTGTCCAAGCCGAATTGGCATGCTTACGTATAGATGAATATAGTGGGCAGGACGGAGATCAGAAGGGTTATCGCCCAGCTCATCATCAAGAGGGCAATTGATAGTTTAAACGGTCCCCGTACAAGACTACGGTGAAGGGTTGCCTCTTGCGTCTCGTCTGCTTGCCAAGGGGATCTATATCCGAGAAGTAGATCGAAAATTCGGATCGTAAACTGAAAAAGCGTTAGCCACCCAAGGACAAGTAGGAAGGCTGGTGCCATCGCGTACGCATTGATGATTCCTGCAGCCGTAAATTGGTCGTATGATGAGACTTTTCTGTCAAGGCCGTTGAGGATTTGGCCTGCAAAGATGGCCGAAGTGGATATGTAAGATGTCAAGAGTCCTAGCCATATCCACACCAATATACCGCGATTTGCAAGATCAGGCAGTTGGTTGCGGTCGCGCTCGCTCTTGTGATCTTCATCCATGATTCGTTCTCTGTTTGAGCAGGAGGGAAGCGGTCTTTTTCCGTATGCTACACATGTCCACGGCTCGCATGCCAAGTTAATAAAGAATTACAACCGTTCTGGACACAGTACTAGGTGCCTAGGTGTAGATTAGAGGTCAGCGCGCTACCCGTGATGCAAGCTATGCTCGATCCAAAAGATTTAACCTTCCAATTCGTTCGCCGCGTAGGGATCTGCCAGGCCGACGCCGATGCTGGCGCGGGCCGCTTCGGCTTCGGAGCTGGTGACCGGATAGGCGCAATAATCGGCGGCGTAATACGCGCTCGGGCGGTGGTTGCCGGAGAGGCCGATGCCGCCGAACGGGGCATTGGACGGCGCCCCGTTGGTCGGCTTGTTCCAGTTGATCACGCCGGCGCGGATGTTGGCCCAGAAGCGGTCGTAGAGCGCCGGGCTGCCGCCGACCAGCGAAGCGGCGAGGCCGTAGCGGGTGGCATTGGCCTCGGCGAGGGCGGCGTCGAAATCGGGCACGCGGATCACCTGGAGGATCGGGCCGAACATCTCGCTGTCGGTCCGCTCCTTGACGTCGGTGACGTCGATGATCGCGGGCGTGAGGAACGGCCGGTCGTCGGCCGAGCGCTCGAGATGCTTGATCGGCCGCCCGCCGCGGGTGAGCAGGGCGAGGAAATCCTCCTGCAGCTGATCGGCGGCGGCGGCGTCGATCACCGGGCCCATGAAGGGCGCCGGATTGGCGTGCGGATGGTTGACGATCAGCCGCTCGGAAAGGCGGACGATGGCCTGGAGCAATTCCTCATGGCCGCCGTCGCGCACGATCAGCCGCCGGGCGGCGGTGCATCGCTGGCCGGCGCTGAGGAAGGCCGACTGGACGGCGATCACCGCGGCGGCATGGATGTCGGGCGCGTCCCAGACGACGAGCGGGTTGTTGCCGCCCATCTCGAGCGCGAGGATCTTGTGCGGCGTCTCGGCGAACTGGCGGTGGAGGGCGAGGCCGGCGCGGGCCGAGCCGGTGAACAGCAGGCCGTCGAGCCCCGGATGGGCGGCGAGCGCGCGGCCGACATCGGGGCCGCCCTGGACGCAGCGGACGACGTCCTCCGGCACCCCGGCCTCATGGAGCAGGGCGACGAGCCGCTCGCCGACCGCGGGCGTCTTCTCCGAAGGCTTGAACACCACCGCGTTGCCAGCGAGCAGGGCGGGGACGATGTGGCCGTTGGGAAGGTGCGCCGGGAAATTGTACGGGCCGAGCACGGCGAGGACGCCGTGCGGCTTGTGGCGGACGGCGACGCGGGCGCCGAGCGCGCCCTCGAGCCGGCGCTGCGAGGTGCGCTCCGAATAAGCCGAGACCGAGATGTCGACCTTGTTGACCACCGCGTCGACCTCGGTCGCGCTCTCCCACAGGGGCTTGCCGGTCTCGCGGGCGATCAGATCGGCGAACTGGTCCTTCTGGCCGCGCACGACGTTGGCGAAGCGCCGCATCGTCTCGATCCGGACCGCGAGCGGGCGCGCCGCCCAGGCTGCCCAGGCGCCGCGCGCCCGCGCGATCTCGGCATCGGGATCGCCGCTGTCGCCGGTCCAGAGAAGCGTACCGGTTGCGGGTTCATGGGACGTCAGGCTGGTCATGGCGGCTGAAGCACCATTTTTGCGGGATGCGGTCAATCCTCCCCGTGAGGCGAAGCTTCATGGGGAGGGGGACCGCTCGGCGAAGCCGAGCGGTGGAGGGGCAGGTCGGTGCAGGGCACAAGCGTGCCCCTCCACCGCGCTCCGCGCGGTCCCCCTCCCCGTCCGCTTCGCGGACAGGGAGGATTAGGAAGTCGCGAGAGCCTCGCCCATGCGGCGGACGGCGGCGACCTTGGCTTCGAGGGCGGACCAGTCGTCGGCTTCGTCGATGCGGCTCCAGATCGCCTCGACCTCGTTGATGTGCATCGAGCAGGGCGCCGCGTCGGACCAGTAAGGATGGTCGGTCGCGCCCGGTACCGGACTGTAGCCACGCAGCAGATCGGCGACCGCGACGAAGAGCTCGTCGCGATAGGCCTCGTCGGCCGGGGAGGGGCCGCGCCGGCGGCCGCCGCGCCAGTCGAAGAAGAAGCGGTCGATCTCGACCGTCTTCTGGGCGAGCGCGGTCTCGATCGCGACGAGCAGCCGCGCGTCGCTCTCCTCGCCTTTCGCGGCGATGCCGAGCCGGGCGAAGAGGCTGGCGGTCAGCGCCGCCTGGAACAAAGCGGGAAATTGCTCGATCGACGGGGTCAGCGCGTCCGCGTCGGCGACAAGGGTGAGGGCGCGGGCGAGCTGGACGACGTCCCAGTGGATCGCCTCGGGCTGGCGGCCGAACGAATAGAGGCCGGCGTGATCGAAATAGGCGGCGGTGAAGAAGCCGTCCCAGAACGGCGTCCAGCGCCACGGGCCGTAATCAAAGCTCTCGGCGGTGATCGCGATATTGTCGCTGTTGAGCACGCCGTGGACGAAGCCGGCGGCGATATAGGACGCGGCGAGCGCCGCCGTCTTGCCGACGACATGGGCGAGCAGCCGCGCCGACCCGTCCTCGCCGCTCTCCTCGCCATAATATTCGCGCAGGCAGTAATCGACGAGGGTGCGCATCTCGTCCTCCAGGCCGAAATGGGCGAGGCGCTGGAAGGTGCCGATGCGGATGTGGCTGTGCTGCAGGCGGACGAGCACGGCGGCGCGGGTCGGGGAGGGCTCGTCGTTGCGGTCGAGCGCCTCGCCGGTCTCGATCAGCGAGAGAGTCTTGGACGTCTCGACGCCGAGCGCCTCGAGCATCTCGGTGGCGAGCACCTCGCGCACGCCGCCCTTCAGCGTCAGCCGGCCGTCGCCGAAGCGGCTGTACGGCGTCTGTCCCGAGCCCTTGGTGCCGAGATCGAGCAGCCGGCCCGGCGCGTCGCGCAATTGGGCGAAGAGGAAGCCGCGGCCGTCGCCGATGTCGGGATTGTACACGCGGAACTGATGGCCGTGATAGCGCAGCGCCAGCGGCTGCGGCAGATTGTCGGGCAAAGGCGCGAAGCGGCCGAAATGCGCGAGCCAGGCCTGGGCGTCGAGATCGCCCAGCCCGACCGCCTCGGCCCAACGCTGGTTGCGGAACCTCAGGATCGTCCGGGGGAAATCGGCCGGCGCGACGGGATCGTAAAAGGCGTCGCCGAGGGCGAGGATCGCGGTTGCGGGGGTGTAAGAGCTGGGTTGCGGGCGGTGGGGCATCAGTGAATATGGGGCCGTGGCAATGAAGGGGATGGCATGGCGCGATGGTCCGATGGTTACTGGTCGTCAAGCGACGGCCTCCGGCTCCACTATCGCGATTATGCCGGAGACGCCGCGCGCCCGCCGATCGTCTGCATCCCCGGGCTGACGCGTAACGCCCGCGACTTCGAAGGGGTTGCCGAGCGGCTCGCCGGCCGACGCCGCCTGATCTGCGTCGACCTGCGCGGGCGCGGGCAGAGCGAGCACAGCAAGGATCCGATGCTGTACGTGCCGCCGGTCTATGTCGAGGACATGGAGGCGCTGATCGCCGCGCTCGGCCTGACCCGCTTCGTGCTGTTCGGCACCTCGCTCGGCGGGCTGATCACCATGCTGCTCGCCCAGCGCGACTCCGGCCGGATCGCCGCGGCGCTGCTCAACGACATCGGCCCGGTGCTCGAGACGCGCGGGCTCGAGCACATCCGCTCCTATGTCGGCCGCTCGCAGAGCTGGCCGACCTGGCTGCACGCGGCGCGCGCGCTGTGCGAGATGCAGAGCGACCGCTATCCGGACTGGCCGCTCGAGCAATGGCTGGTCTACGCCAAGAGGGTGTGTCGGCTGACGCCGAACGGCCGGATCGTCTTCGATTACGACATGCGGCTCGCCGAGCCGTTCAAGATGCCGGCGGGGGAGGCGGGCTTCGACCTCTGGCCGGCGTTCCGCAGCCTCGACGGCGTCCCCTCGCTGGTGGTGCGGGGCGAGCTCTCCGACCTGCTCAGCGAGGAGACGGTGAAGCGGATGTGCGCAGAGGTGTCGTCGCTCGAGGCGGTCACCGTCCCCCGCGTCGGCCACGCCCCGACCCTCGACGAGCCGATCGCCCTCGACGCGATCGATCGCCTCCTCGCTCGCGGGGACGCGGCGGACTGCTGAGGCGCTTCGATAGGGAAGAGCGCAGGCGGATAACCGGGGAAGCCGAGGCGCTTCGCGATCGCTTTTTCACGCGATGACGCGAAGGACGCCAAGGCGCGAAGGGTCTGCGGGGGCAGCCAAGCCGCGTTAACCTGGTTGCGCCGGTCGAATAGCGCACGCGACGCGTGCCCTTTCTTGCACGGGCGCATCGGTCTTGCGGGGTCCTCGTTGCTTGCACGAAGCCTTCGCGCGGCTTCGCGCTCTTCGCGCCTTCGCGTGGAAGAACGATGGCGGCGCTGCCGCGGGACTCCCGGGTTAGCCTGAAGGCCAATCCTGTTTCACCGCGCCTGAGGCCGGGACTCGCGGCAGATTGACGCCGGCCTATTCGCGACCTGAGACCCCGATCCTAGCCGGGGTGACGGCGTGGCCGATCGGCGGGCGGCCTGCCGTCAGGCGGCGTGGCGGGCGGCGTTCAGGCGGGCGAGGAGGCGCTTCACCTCGGCGGCGGCGGAGGCGGGGGCGTAGAGATGGCCCTGGCCGAGGTGGCAGCCGCCCTCGGTGAGCCAGGACGCCTGGGCCTCAGTCTCGATGCCCTCGGCGACGACCTCGATCTCGAGGCTGCGGCCGAGGTTGATCACCGCGCGGACGATCGCGGCGGCGTCGTCATTCTCGCCCAGCTCGGCGACGAACGAGCGGTCGATCTTGAGCACGTCGACCGGGAATTGCTTGAGGTGCGAGAGCGAGGCGTAGCCGGTGCCGAAATCGTCGAGCGCGATGCGTACGCCGGCCTCGCTGAGCGTCTTGAGCGCCCGCTCGACGCAATCGGCGCCGCGGCCGAGGAACACCGTCTCGGTGATCTCGACCTGCACCTTGTCGGCGCCGACGCCGGCAGCGTCCAGCTGCGCGAGCAGGGCTTCGGCGAAGCCGCCCTTGCGGAACTCGGCGGCGGCCGCATTGATCGCGACATGGCCGAAATCGACGCCCGCCGCGGTCCAGGCCTTCATGTCGGCGACGACCTTGGCGATCATCCGATCGCTGATCTCGGCGGCGGTGTTGATGTCCTCGAACGCCGCGGCGATCGTGTTCGGCGCCTGGATGCCGCGACGGGGGTCACGCCAGCGCAGCAGCGCCTCGAAGCCGGCGACCCGGCCGCTGCGCAGATCGACTTTCGGCTGGTAGAAGGGGATTATCAGGTCCTTCTCGAGCGCGTTGCGGGCGAGCGCGAGCATCGACACGCGGTTCTGCATGTCGGCGCGCATCGCCGGCTGGAACAGCCGCAGATTGCCGCGCCACGAGCTTTTGGCGACGTAGAGGGCGATGTCGGCGTGCTTGAGCAGCTCGGCGCGGCTGCGGCCGTCCTTTGGGAAGAGGCTGGCGCCGATGCTGGCGTTGCAATCGAGGACGCGGCCGGCGTGAATGTGCGGGCGGCGAAGCTCGGACAGGATCGAATCCGCGACGCTGGTCACCTGCTCCTCGCCCTGCGCGCCGGAGACGATGACGGCGAACTCGTCGCCGCCGAGGCGAGCGACGAAATCCTCGGCGCGGACGGCGGCGCGAAGCCGCTCGGCGAAGGCGCAGAGCAGGATGTCGCCGGCGTCGTGGCCGAGCGAATCGTTGACCCGCTTGAAATCGTCGAGATCGAGCAACAGCAGGGCGAAGCGATCGAGCCGCTCGTCGCGGGTGACGAGCTGGTCGAGCCGCTCCTGGAAGAGCAGGCGGTTGGGCAGGCCGGTGAGCGGATCGTGGTTCGCCGCCCAGCGGACCTGCTCCTCCGACTGCTTCTGGTGGGTGACGTCGCGCGCGACCACGACGATGCGGGCACCTTCGGCGCCCTTCACCGGGGTGACGACGATGTCCCACCATTTCGGCCGGCCCTTGTGGGTCGGGTGCGGCATGGTGAAATTGACCGTCTCGCCGCCGCGGGCGCGGTCCAGCGCGTCGGCGGCGATCTGCGCCGTCTCGGGGAGCAGGAAATTCACCCAGCGCCGGCCGATCAGCTGCATCTTGTCGTCGAGATCGACCGCGGCGGGACCGAGCGGGTTGACGAACAGGATGCGGCCGTCGGCATCGAGCAACTTGATGCAATCGGGGCTCGCGTCGAGAATCGAGCGGGTGATCGCTTCGCTCTCCTCGAGCGCGGCCTGAGCGACGACCCGCTCGTTGACGTCGGTGCAGGTGCCGAACCAGCGCTCGATCTCGCCGCTTTCCGCGCGCCGCGGCGAGGCGCGGAGCAGCACCCAGCGGAAACTCCCTTCGGCGTCGCGCAGCCGCATCTCGACATCGAGCAGCCGGCCGCCGGCGATGCTGCGCGCCCAGGCGGCGCGCACCTTGCGGCGGTCCTGGCCGTGGACCGCCTTCATCCAGCCGGTGCCGAGATCGGCATTGTTGTCGCGGCCGGTGAGCGCCTGCCACTGGGGCGAGAGGTAGTCGAGCTGGCCGCGGGCGTCAGTCGAGAAGACGATCTGCGGCACCGAATCGAGGATCGAGCGGGCGCGGGCGGTGCTGTCGCGCAGCGCCTTCTCGGCCTGCTTGCGCTCGGTGACGTCGCGGTAGAAGACGGTGACGCCGCCCTCGGTCGGCGTGACATGGGCCTCGAACCAGCGGTCGACCGGCGGATAATGCGCCTCGATCGTCTCGGCGACCCGGGTGTCGATCACGCGACGATAGGCCCGGCCGAAATCGGTGTCCTCGAAGCCGGGCAGCAGATCGGCGATCGAGCGGCCGATCAGTTCCGGCTCCTCGGCATGTTGCTGGCGGAAGCGCGCGTTGACGTAGGTGAAGCGCAGCGCGCTATCGAGCGAATAGACGCGGTCGAGCGTATTCTCGAGCACCGCGGTGACGCTGGCCGAGACGCGCTGCGCCTCGCGCTGCAGTGACGCCTCGAGCTGCTTCTGCTCGGTGACGTCAGCGATGAAGCCCTCGAGGAACAGGGTGCCGTCGGCGCCGGCGACCGGCTGGCCGCGCTCCATCAGCCAGCGCCATTCACCCTCGCGGTGGCGGATCCGGTAGGTCGCACAGAACGGACGGCGCGCCGCGACCGCCGCTTCGATCTCGTCGGACAGGCGGGGCAGGTCGTCGGCGTGGACGATGTCGGCCCAGGAGATCCGGCCCGCCATCCACTCGGCGGCGGGATGGCCGGTGATCGCCAGCACGCCGTCGCTGACGAAATCGAGCGCCCAGGGCGGCGCCGTGCCGCAGCGATAGACGATTCCGGGAAGATTGCCGATCAGGGTGGCGAGCTGGCGGCGGCTTTCCGCGAGCGCGGCCTCCGCGGCGCTCTCGCCCGCATCCCTGAAGCTGTTCTGGTCGTGGATCATCTGAGCCTGAGTGCTCTTCCCCGGAGACGCTGGCAGAAGCACCGGCACGATGCTGTCGGGCCCGAGATGCACCGGAACAGGTTAATTTTGGGCTTCACCGGGCGCGGGCAGGGGGGCGACAGGTTTCGATTCCCCCGGCAGGGCGGCTGCGCCATAAGGCCGCCATGCCGCGCCCGGTCCGTATCCTTCACGCTCATTCGACCTTCTCGCTGGGCGGCAAGGAAGCGCGCGCGGTGCGCCTGATGAACGCGTTCGGTGACGCCGTCGAGCATGTCGTGCTGAGCGCCTCGCCGGGCGAGACCGGCGCGCGCGCCGCGCTCGCGCCCGGCATCGCCGTCTCCTTTCCGGCCGACGCACCGCCGCTCACCGGCCGGCCAACCCCGCTCCGCCTGCGTCGCCTGGCGCGCTATCTGCGGGGCTTCGACCTGGTGCTCAGCTACAATTGGGGTGCGATGGACGTGGTGATGGCGCGGCGGCTGTTCGGCGGGCCGCCGCTCGTCCACCACGAGGACGGCTTCAACCAGGACGAGGCGGAAAGGCTGAAGCCGCGCCGCAATCTGTGGCGCCGCGCGGCGCTGGGCGCAGCGTACCGGCTGGTGGTGCCGTCGCACCGGCTCGCCGCGATCGCCGCCGAAGCGTGGAAGCAGCCGCCGGCCCGGATCGTGCGGATCGCCAACGGCATCGCCACCGCGCGCTACGCTCTCGCGCCCGAGCCGGCGCTGGTCGGCCTCGCCGACAAAGGCAAGGCGATCGTGATCGGCACCGTCGCCGGGCTGCGGCCGGTCAAGAACCTGCCGCGGCTGGTGCGTGCGCTCGCCGCGATGCGCAGCGGCGGCGCCCGCCTGGTCATCGTCGGCGAGGGGCCGGAGAGCGAGCGGATCGCCGCCGAGGCGCGCCGCCTGGGCGTCGCCGCGCGGGTCGAGATGCCCGGTTTTCGAGCCGATCCGGCGCGCTGGATCGGCGCCTTCGACATCTTCGCGCTCTCATCGGACAGCGAGCAGGCGCCGATCTCGCTGATCGAGGCGATGGCCGCCGGCCTGCCGGTGGTCGCGACCGCGGTCGGCGACGTTCCCGACATGGTGGCGCGCGACAACCGGCCGCTGATCGTCGCGCCGCAGGACGAGGCCGCGTTCGCGGCGGCGCTCGACACGCTGGCCGAGCGGGCCGATCTCCGGCGCGCGATCGGCCTCGCCAATCGCGAGAAAGCGCGGACCGAGCACGACGAAAAGGCGATGATCGCGCGCTATGCCGCGCTCTACGGTGAGGCGATCGGCAGGTCCAACGCGTTCACGCCCGGCAGGGCATGATTTTTGGCGCAATTGCCGCCAAGTCCGCGTATAGCGCGCGCGTCAATTTCGGAGGAACGATGTTCAAGGGTGTCAAGCCGATCCTTTATGGCGGCCGCGAAGTGCTGCCGCTGGTCGAGGGCGGCAAAGGTGTTTCGGCGAGCAACCATGCCAGTTCCGGCGCCTGGGCGGCGGCCGGAGGGATCGGCACCGTCTCGGCGGTCAATGCGGACAGCTACGATCCGGAGGGGCGGATCATTCCCCAGGTCTACCACGCGCTGACCCGCCGCGAGCGGCACGAGGAGCTGGTCAGCTACGCGATCGACGGTGCGGTGGCGCAGGTCGAGCGCGCCTATGAGATCGGCGGCCGCCAGGGCGCGATCAACATCAACGTGCTCTGGGAAATGGGCGGCGCGCAGCGCGTGCTCGAAGGCACGCTCGAGCGCACCAAGGGCCTCGTCACCGGAGTCACCTGCGGCGCGGGCATGCCCTATCGCCTGTCCGAGATCGCCGCTTCGTTCGGCGTCTATTATCTGCCGATCATCAGCTCGGCCCGCGCCTTCCGCGCCTTGTGGAAGCGCGCTTACTCCAAGGTGCCGGAATGGCTCGGCGCCGTCGTCTACGAGGATCCCTGGCTGGCCGGCGGCCACAACGGCCTGTCCAACGCCGAGGACCCGTTGCAGCCGCAGGATCCCTATCCGCGGGTCAAGGAGCTGCGCGAGACGATGCGCCAGGGCGGCATCGCCGACGAGGTGCCGATCGTGATGGCCGGCGGCGTCTGGAATTTGAAGGAATGGGAGCATTGGATCGACAATCCGGAGCTCGGCCAGATCGCCTTCCAGTTCGGCACCCGGCCTTTGCTCACCAAGGAGAGCCCGATTCCCGAGGAGTGGAAGCAGCGGCTGATGACGCTCGAGGAGGGCGACGTCCTGCTCCACCGCTTCTCTCCGACCGGCTTCTACAGCTCGGCGGTGCGCAACCCGTTCCTGCGCGCGCTGGAGGCGCGCTCGCAGCGCCAGATCGCCTTCACCAAGGAAGCGATCGGCGACCATGCCTTCCAGCTCGACGTCGGCGTCGGCGGCAAGAAGAACTTCTGGGTGACGCGCGGCGACCTGCTCCACGCCCGGGAATGGTTCGCGCAAGGGTTCACCGAGAGCCTCAAGACGCCGGACGACACGCTCGTCTTCGTCACGCCCGAGGACAAGGTGCAGATCCGCAAGGACCAGCAGGACTGCATGGGCTGCCTGTCGCAATGCGCCTTCTCGTCCTGGGCGGACAATGAGAAGAACTCGACCGGCCGCCTCGCCGACCCGCGCTCCTTCTGCATCCAGAAGACGCTACAGGACATCGCCCACGGCGGGCCCGTCGACCACAACCTGATGTTCGCCGGCCACGCCGCCTTCCGCTTCAAGAAGGACCCGTTCTATTCGAACGGCTTCGTGCCCACCGTGAAGCAGCTCGTCGAGCGGATCACGACGGGCGACTGAGGCTGGCCCTCACCCTCCCACCGCTTTGCGGCGGGTCCCTCCCTCTCCCCAAAAGGGAGAGGGCCAAGGTCAGCGAAATCCCTCTGTCTTCCGGGGATGCGGCACCTGGCTGCATCCCCCGGATGCGGCCGAAGCGGCGCCGCATGGAGGGGGCCGCGCCGTCCGGCGTGGGAGAATGAGGGATCAGGCCACCCTGTCCGGCAATTCCTCGCCCCTCGCCCAGGCGCGGAGGTTGGCGAGGACCTTTTCGCCCATGGCGATGCGGGTCTCGACGGTCGCCGAGCCGAGGTGGGGGAGGAGCATGACGTCGTCGCGGGCGATCAGCCGCGGATCGACATGGGGCTCGTTCGGATAGACATCGAGACCGGCGCCGGCGATGGTGCCCTGCTCGAGCGCGGCGATCAGCGCCTCCTGATCGACGATAGCGCCCCGCGCCGTGTTGATCAGGAAGCCATCGCGGCGCATCAGGCCGAGCCGGCGGGCGTCGATCAGATGGTGGGTCTCGCGCGAATAAGGGCAGTTGAGGCTGACCACGTCCGCCTCGGCGAGCAGTGCGTCGAGGTCTTCGCGATAGTCGGCGGCGAGCGCGCGCTCCGTCTCCGCCGCGACGCGGGTGCGATTGTGATAATGGATGCGCATGCCGCAGGCGCGGGCGCGCACCGCGACGGCGAGGCCGATCCGGCCCATGCCGACGATGCCGAGCGTCTTGCCGGTGAGGCTGCGTCCCATCTGCCTGGTCGGGCCCCAGCCGCCCCAGCCGCCGGCGCGGAGCATCCGCTCGCCCGAGGAGAGGCCGCGCAGGGTGCCGAGGATCAGCGCCAGGGCGACGTCGGCAGTGTCGTCGGTGATGACGTCGGGCGTGTTGCTGACCAGGATGCCGCGCGCGCGCGCCGCCGCGAGATCGATGTGATCGACGCCGACGCCGAAATTGGCGAGCAATTTCAGCCGTTCGCCGGCCGCGGCGAGCATCTCGGCATCGAGCGGGTCGCCGACCGTGCAGGCCAATGCGTCGCAGCCCTTCAGCGCCTCGGCGAGCCGCGCCCGGTCGAGCGGGGGGCCGGCGTTGATCTCGGTGTCGAATTCGGCGCGCATCTGCGCTTCGACGCTCTCGGGAAGCCGGCGGGTGACGAGAAGGCGAGGGCGGGCGCTGGGCATGGCGGTTCGCTATGTCCCGCTGCCGAGCAGCGTCAAGCCAGATGAGTGTTGAACCCCGCGCAGGCTCATGCCTAAGGGGAAGCCGAGGAGTAATCGATCATGCGCAACAAGCTGGCGCTCACATTGCTTGCGGTCCTCGGGCTGAGCGTGACCTCGGCGGAGGCGCAGCCGGAGCGCAAGACGCCCTATTGGGCGTCGATCCAGGCCACCAAGGCCATGATGCGGACCGGGCCGGGGCAGAATTACCCGGCGACCTGGCTCTACATGCGCGCCGATCTGCCGATCAAGGTGATCGAGACCTATCCGAGCTGGCGCAAGGTGCAGGACCCGACCGGCGAGACCGGCTGGATGCTGCAGCGCCTGCTCAAGGACCAGCGCACGGCGCTGGTCACCGGCAGCGAGCCTCGGCCGATGCACGTGACGCCCGATGCCGGATCGAAGGTGCGCTACCGCGCCGAGCCGGGCGTGGTCGGCGTGATCTCGAAATGCGCCGACGGCTGGTGCCGGCTGGACGTCGGCCGCCGCAGCGGCTTCATCCGGACCGAGCATATCTGGGGCGTCGATCCCAGCGAGACACTCGAGTGATCCCTTTGGCCGGAGCCTGACCGATGTCCGATCTCACCGTGGACGATTTCGCCGTGGGCGAGGACTATTCGGTCGGCGCGGCCGAGGGACTGGTGCTCCACCTCGACCTGGTCCAGCCCCTGCCGCAGGCGGTTCGCGAAGGCGGCGGCTTCCGGCTGGAGTTCGTCGGGCCGACGGCGCCGGTGCTGCCGCAGGCGATCTATGCGCTGAGCCGCGACGGCGAGCAACGCGACATCTTCCTCGTTCCCGTCGCCCGCGATGCCCGCGGCGTGCGCTACGAGGCGATCTTCAACTGATCTCCGCCAGGGCGCCGGGGGGAGGGTCTCAACCCCCTCTCCCTTGAGGCGATGGCGCGCCGGGCTTGCTTCCCCGGAGGAAGCCCAGGGGGGCGCGATGGCGCGCTAGGTTGGCTCCCCCGGAGCCGACTCAGCCCGCCATTCCATCAGATCGTAGACGCCCTTGTCCTCCACCGTCGCGAAACCGAGCCGCCGGTAGAGGCGCATCGCCGGATTGTTCTTCTCGACGTGGATCGAGGCGGCCTTGCTCAGGCCAGCGGCCAGGGCGAGCATGTCCTGGAGGATCGCCGCGCCGAGGCCATGGCCGCGCGCCGCCGGGAGCAGGGCGATGTCGATGATCCGGACCTGGCTCGGCCATTCCTCGAAATAGAGGCGCCCGACGTCGGCGCCGCGCCATTGCACCACCAGCCATTCGGCCTCCGAATAATAGGTGCGGTAGTGATGGTGCTGGGCGTCGAACTGCTGGCGAAGGAAGATGGTCTGCATCTCCGCCGGCCAGCCGGTCTGGGCGAGCTCCTCGAGCCGCGTGCTCGCATAGACGCCGAACAGGAAGGGGAGGTCCGCCTCGTCGGCCGGGCGATAGCCCACCCCGAGAGGGCCGGCGGCGATCAGCGGCGGCGGCATCGAGGCGCGTCCCCTGGCGTGTCCGGTCCCGAGCGCATCGTCTGTTCCCCCCTCGCACGATCCTAAAGCCAAAGCGGACGGGAGCGAAAGCCCGGCGGACGGCGCTTGAGATTCGCCGCGTCTGCGGCCAACGGGGGCTCATGGCTGATATTCTCCGGCCACCGCCGAGCGACCTGCTCGACGGCGCGGCCCTGTTCCTCGATTTCGACGGCACGCTCGTCGAGCTTGCCGAGGCGCCCGACGCGATCCGCGTGCCGGGGCATCTCCGCCCCTTGCTCACGCGGCTGTCCGATCGGCTCGGCGGCTGCGTCGCGATCGTCAGCGGCCGTGCGATCGCCGATCTCGACCGGCATCTCGGCCCGGTCACGCTGGCGATGTCCGGCTCGCACGGGCTCGAGCTGCGCTTCGCCGACGGGCGGCTGGCGCCGCTCGCCGCCTCCGGGGCGCTGAACGCGGCACGCGGCGAGATCCGCCGCTTCGCCGAGGAGACGCCGGGGCTGCTGGTCGAGGAGAAGCCGGCGAGTATCGCGCTCCATTTCCGCGGCGCGCCCGACCGCGCGCCGCAGGCACGAGCGCTGTTCGAGGCGCTGGCGCGGCGCACCGGTCTTTCGGTGCAGCCGGGAAAGATGGTGCTCGAGCTTCGCCCCGCCGGCGCCAACAAGGGCGACGCGCTGGCGACGCTGATGGGGGAACCAGCCTTTGCCGGTAAGCGTCCTGTGTTCGTGGGAGACGATCTCACCGACGAGCACGCCTTCGCGGCGGCGGCGGAGCTGGGCGGAGCGGGGATACTCGTCGGCCCGGCCCGCGCCACCGCCGCCCGCTGGCGTCTCGACGATGTCGCCGCGGTGGCGGCGTGGCTTTCGAATGCTTCGGGAGGGCTGATTGCCTGATCTCAATCTGTGGCCGATCGGCAATTGCCAGGTTTCCGCGATGATCGATTCAGAGGCGGGGCTCGTCTGGGCCTGCGCCCCGCGCGTCGACGGCGATCCGCTGTTCTGCTCGTTGCTGAGCCCGAGGAGCGAGGGCGGCGAAAGCGCGGCGCCCTCCGCCGGCGGGAGCGAGCCTGCGCCGGCGGCCCTTCCGCGCGGCGAGTGGCGGATGAGCCTGGAGAACCAGGTGTCGGTCGAGCAGACGTACCTGCGCAACACGCCGATCCTGATCACGCGGCTGACCGACGCCGACGGCGGCGTGGCCGAGATCTTCGATTTCTGCCCGCGCTTCGAGCGCGAGGGGCGTATGTACAGACCAGTCGCCTTCGCCCGCATCGTGCGGCCGATCTCCGGCGCGCCGCGGCTGCGCGTTGCGCTCAACCCCGCGACCAATTGGGGCGAGAGGGACGCGGCGACGACGCGCGGCACCAACCACATACGCTATCTGCTGAAGCCGCAGCCGATGCGGCTGACCACCGATGCGCCGGTTGGGCAGATCCTGGAGGGGCGCGCCTTCCGGCTCGAGGAGGCGAAGCATTTCTTCCTCGGCCCCGACGAGCCGTTCACCGGCAACGTCGGCCACACCCTCTCGACCATGCTCCATCTGACGACCGAGGACTGGCGCGACTGGGTGCGCGGCCTCGCCATCCCGCTCGAATGGCAGCGCGTCGTGATCCGCGCAGCGATCACGCTGAAGCTCTGCCAGCACGAGGAGACCGGCGCGATCGTCGCGGCGCTCACCACCTCTATTCCGGAGGCGGCGAACAGCGGCCGCAACTGGGACTATCGTTATTGCTGGATCCGCGACGCTTATTACACGGTCCAGGCGCTGAACCGCCTCGGCGCGCTCGACGTGCTGGAAAGCTATCTCGGCTATCTCAGGAACATCGTCGACGACGCCAAGGGCGGGCTGATCCAGCCGCTCTACGCGGTGTCCGGCGAGAAGAGGATCGAGGAATGGGAGGCGCCGGCGCTGGCCGGCTACCGGGGCATGGGGCCGGTGCGGGTCGGCAACGCCGCTTATTACCAGGTCCAGCACGACGCCTACGGCCAGATCATCCTCTCCAACGTCCAGGCGTTCTTCGACGAGCGGCTGTTCCGCAAGGCGACGGTGGAAGATTTCCAGGCGCTGGAGCGGGTCGGCGAGCGGGCCTGGGAGACGCACGACCAGCCCGACGCGGGCCTGTGGGAATATCGCACGCGAAGCGCCGTCCATACCTACAGCTCGGTGATGAACTGGGCCGGCTGCGACCGCCTCGCCAACGCCGCGGCGGTGCTCGGCCTCGACGATCGCGCCGCTCTGTGGCGCGAGCGGGCGCAGAAGATCCGTGAGCGGATCGAGAAGGACGCCTGGTTCGCCGAGGGCGAGAGGTTCGGGGCCAGCTTCGGCGGCGGCGAGACCGACGCGAGCCTGCTGCAGCTCGTCGACATGCGCTTCCTCGCGCCCGACGATCCGCGCTTCGTGCGCACCTTCGAGGCCGTCGAGCGCGAGCTGAGGCGCGGCGAGCACATGCTGCGCTACGCCGCCGAGGACGATTTCGGCCTGCCCGAGACGGCGTTCAACTTCTGCACCTTCTGGCTGATCGAGGCGCTCCATCTCGCCGGGCGCAGCGACGAGGCGCGCGCGCTCTACGAGCGGACGCTGGAGCGTCTGACTCCGGCGGGTCTGCTTTCGGAGGACACCGATTTCGAGACCGGCGAGCTCTGGGGCAATTACCCGCAGACCTATTCGCTGGTCGGGCTGATCAACTGCGCGATGATGCTGTCGAAGCCGTGGAGCGCGATCCGGTGAGCCGGCTGATCGTCATCTCCAACCGCGTGGCGGCGCCGCAGCCGGAAGGCGAGGGTGGGGCGCAGGGCGGCCTCGCCGTCGCGCTGTCGGCGGCGCTGCGCGAATATCGCGGCTTCTGGTTTGGCTGGTCGGGCAACCGGATCGAGGAATTCACCGGCAAGATCGACTTCCAGCGCCACGAAGGCGTCACCTCGGCGACGATCGATCTCGAGGAGCAGGACGTCGAGGAATATTACAACGGCTATGCGAACAGGACATTGTGGCCGCTGTTCCACTATCGGATCGATCTCGCCGAATACGACCGCAGTTTCGGCGCCGGCTATGAAAGGGTCAACGAGCGCTTCGCCGAGACGGTCTATCCGCTGATCGAGCCGGAGGATCTGGTCTGGGTCCACGATTACCATCTGATCCCGCTCGGCCGGCAACTGCGCCAGCGCGGCGTGGCGAACCGCATCGGCTTCTTCCTCCACATTCCCTGGCCGCCGGCGCGGCTGCTCACCACCCTGCCGGACCACGAGCATCTCGCTCTCTCGCTGCTCGCCTATGACGTGATCGGCTTCCACACCCGCGAATGGCTGGAGAGCTTCCAGAATTATGTCGAGCGCGAGCTCGGCGGCCGCTGCGACCCGGACGGCTGGATCCATGTCGGCGACCGCTCGGTCCATGCCGCGGCCTATCCGATCGGCATCGATTACCGGGAGTTCAGCGAAGCGGCGGCGAGCGAGGCGGCGCGCTCGGCCTGCGAGCGGCTGCGCAAGAGCGCCGACGGACGGCGCACGATCATCGGCGTCGACCGGCTCGATTATTCCAAGGGGCTGGAGGAGCGCTTCCTCGGCTATCGCCGTTTCCTCGAGGAGAATGCGGAGCGGCGCGGCGAGGTCTTCCTGCTGCAGATCGCGCCGCCGTCGCGCGGCGAGGTCCATACCTACGAGACGATCCGCGAGACGCTCGACGAGCTCTCCGGCCGGATCAACGGCGAGTTCGCCGAGGTCGACTGGGTGCCGATCCGCTACGTCAACCAGGGCTATGGCCGCGAGGACCTGGCGGGCTTCTACCGCGCCTCAAACATCGCGCTGATCACGCCGCTGCGCGACGGCATGAACCTCGTCGCCAAGGAATATGTCGCCGCCCAGGATCCGGACGATCCCGGGGTGCTCATCCTCTCGCGCTTCGCCGGCGCCGCGCTGCAGCTCAAGGACGCGCTGCTGGTCAATCCGTATAGCAAGGAGGAGATCAGCGACGCGATCCGCCAGGCGCTCGCCATGCCGCGCGAGGAGCGCGTCCGCCGCTGGCGCAGCATGATCGAGACGGTGCGCAGCGAGGACGTCGTCTGGTGGCGCCGCCGCTTCGTCGCCGCGCTCGCCGGAGAGGATGTGGAGGCCGCCGGCAGCGCCCGCGCGGCGGGTTGAGGGAACGGCCGCCCCCGGCCGTTCCCTCTCTCGCGAATCAAACTCTTTCCGGCTCTCCCAAGGCGCGGGCCTCGACCCCTTCGTGTAGGCCGGACGGCTGCGCGAGGTCGAAATGGGCGAGCTCCTCGCCGTCCGGAACGCCGACCGCGAACGAGGCGGCGGTGCGGCCTTCGCGGCCGTCGGGCAGGCGGTAGCGCGCCTCGGCGACCACGACAGGCAGGACCGCGTCGCTGCCGATCTCGCCGCGGCTGAGCGCGACGCTGGCCTCGATCCTCTGGCCGTGGCCGGCATCGATCGTGGTCGGCGGCAGTGCCCCGTCGCCGTCCCGCTCGATCAGCATCCGCTCCATCGCGTTTTCCTGGCGTGTGCCGGCCGGGAACATCCAGGTGGAGACGCGGACGTCCTGCGCGGGGGCGTCACCCTGGTTGGCGACGTCGAGCGCGAACTCGACGCGCGCCTCGTCGCCCTCGACGCCTGCGCGGACCGGGCGGACCAGCAGCTCCAGCCAGGGCCGCGCGCCGGCGG
>NZ_SPDV01000024.1 GCF_004564275.1 Sphingomonas parva (ex Maeng et al. 2020) | reverse complement strand
TCCTTGCCGGACTTGTCGCCGCCGTCCTTGCCGGACTTGTCGCCGTCGTCCTTGCCGGACTTGTCGCTGTCGTCCTTGCCGGACTTGTCGCTGTCGTCCTTGCCCGACTTGTCGCCGCCGTCCTTGCCGGACTTGTCGCTGTCATCCTTGCCGGACTTGTCGCCGCCGTCCTTGCCGGACTTGTCGCCGCCGTCCTTGCCGGACTTGTCGCTGTCATCCTTGCCGGACTTGTCGCTGTCGTCCTTGCCGGACTTGTCGCCGCCGTCCTTGCCGGACTTGTCGCTGTCGTCCTTGCCGGACTTGTCGCCGCCGTCCTTGCCGGACTTGTCGCTGTCATCCTTGCCGGATTTGCCGCCGCCGTCCTTGCCGCTGTCGGAGCCGCCATTGCCGTTGCCGCCGGCGTTGCCGTTGCCGCCGGCATTGCCGTTGTCG
>NZ_SPDV01000023.1 GCF_004564275.1 Sphingomonas parva (ex Maeng et al. 2020) | reverse complement strand
CGGCGACGCGCTGACGCTCACCGCGCGGCTCGGCGACGGATCGGCGCTGCCGGCCTGGCTGGTGTTTGTCGCCGGCCGCTTCACCGGCACGCCGCCGGCGAACTTCAACGGCGCCTTCGATATCGAGGTCATCGCCAGCGACGGTCTGGCGAGCGTGTCGGACATCTTCCGTCTGACGATCAGCGCCGAGAACGACCCGCCGGTGCTGCTCGCGCCGCTCGCCGACATCGTCTCCGCGGAAGACCAGCCGATCGACATCGCGCTGCCGGCCGGCACCTTCGCCGACGTGGACGGCGATGGCCTGACCCTCTCCGCCACCCTCGCCAACGGCGCGGCTCTGCCGGCATGGCTGAGCTTCGACGGCGCGCGGTTCACCGGCACGCCTCCGGTCGACTTCCACGGCGTGCTCGACCTTCGTGTCGTCGCCAGCGACGGCGCGCTCAGCGTCAGCGACGTCTTCCGCCTGACCATCGACCCGGTCAACGACCGGCCGACGCTGGTCGCGGCGCTGGTCGATGTCGCCGGCGACGAGGATGTCGCGATCGACGTCGCCCTGCCGGCCGGTGCGTTCGCCGATGTCGACGGGGATGCGCTGACGCTCAGCGCGCGGCTCGCCGGAGGGGCATCGCTGCCGGCCTGGCTGGTCTTTGTCGCCGGCCGCTTCACCGGCACGCCGCCGGCGGACTTCCATGGCGCGCTCGACATCGAGGTCACCGCCAGCGACGGCACGCTCTCCGTGGCGGACGTCTTCCGTCTCACGATACGGCCGGTCAACGATGCGCCGGTGACCCTCGTCCCGCTCGCCGACGCGGTCAGCGAAGAGGATCGGGCGATCGACCTTGTCGTCCCCGCCGGCACCTTTACCGACGTCGACGGCGATGCGCTCATCCTGTCCGCCACGCTCGCCGGCGGTGCCGCCCTCCCGACGTGGCTGGCGTTCGACGGCACCCGCTTCACCGGCACGCCGCCGGCCGACTTCAACGGCGCGCTCGACGTGGTCGTGACGGCGAGCGACGGCAGCCTCTCGGCGTCGAGCACGTTCCGGCTGACCATCACGGCGGTCAACGACGCGCCGGTAACGGCCGCGCTCCTCCCGGACCGGCGGGCGCTCGAGGATCTTCCGATCGACATCCCGCTTCCCGCGGGGAGCTTCAGCGACGTCGACGGAGACTCGCTCGTCCTGGCGGCGACGCTGGCGGACGGCGGCGCGCTGCCCGGCTGGCTGTCGTTCGACGGCACCCGCTTCACCGGGACGCCGCCCGCGAACTTCAACGGCGCTCTCGACATTCGGGTCACCGCCAGCGACGGCGCCCTCAGCGCCAGCGACGTCTTCCGGCTGACGATCGACCCGGTCAACGACCGTCCGACGCTGCAGGCGGCGCTGGCCGACGCGCAGGGGCCGGAGGACGTCGCGGTCGACGTGCTCGTCCCGATCGCCAGCTTCCATGATGTCGACGGCGACGCGCTGACGCTCTCCGCCCGGCTCGCCGACGGCCGCGCCCTGCCGGCGTGGCTGAGCTTCGACGGCGCGCGGTTCACCGGAACGCCGCCGGCCAATTTCAACGGCTTCCTCGACATCGAAGTGCTCGCCAGCGACGGTGCGCTCACCGTCGGCGACCTGTTCCGGCTGACGATCACGCCGGTGAACGATCCGCCGGTGGTGGTCGCGCCGCTCGCCGACGCGGTCGCTGCCGAGGATCGCGCGATCGACATCGCGGTCCCGATCGGCACCTTCGCCGATGCCGACGGGGATGCGCTGACCCTCAGCGCGCTGATGGCCGACGGACGGCCGCTCCCCGCCTGGCTCACCTTCGCCAACGGCCGCCTGGCCGGCACGCCGCCGGCGGATTTCAACGGCACGCTCGATCTCGCCATCTCGGCGAGCGACGGTCAGGTTTCGGCGACGGACACGTTCCGCCTCACCATCCTGGCGGTGAACGACGCGCCGCGGCTCGGCAGACTGCTCGCCGACGTGCGGCGGCCCGAGGACAGCGCGATCGACTTCGCGCTTCCGGCGGACGCGTTCACGACGTCGACGGCGATGCGCTGACGCTGAGCGCGCGGCTCGGCAACGGTTATGCCCTGCCGTCCTGGCTCAAGTTCGAAAGCGGCCGCTTCACCGGCACCCCGCCGGCGAACTTCAACGGCACGATCGTCCTCGAGGTCTTCGCCAGCGACGGGCTGCTCTCCGCCTCGCAGAGCTTCCGGTTGATCCTGGATCCGGTGAACGATGCGCCGACCATCGGGGCCGCGATGGCCGATCTCGTCCGGCCGGGCGGCTTCGCCTTCACCGTCCCGGTGCCCGTGGGCACGTTCGTGGACGTCGACGGCGATCCGCTCACGCTCAGCGCGCGTCTCGCCGGCGGCAACCCGCTGCCCGCCTGGCTTCAGTTCGACGGCACCCGGTTCAGCGGCAATCCGCCGCGGAGCCTGGCCGCCACTTATGCCATCGAGCTCGTCGCCAGCGACGGCACGCTGGCGGTCACCGACACTTTCGCTTTGCAGATCACGCCGACCAACTCGGCGCCGACGGTGGGAAGCGCGATCGGCACGGTGACGATTGACGAGGACGTCGCGGTCAATTTCGCCATCCCGGCGGGCGCCTTCGTCGATCCGGACGGCGACACTCTGGCGCTGAGCGCGACGCTCGCCGACGGCAGCGCGCTGCCCACGTGGCTCCGCCTCGAGGGACAGAGGCTGGTCGGAACGCCGCCGCTCAACCAGTCGGGCCGCTTCGCCATCCGCCTCTCGGCGAGCGACGGCGAGTTCACCGCCACCCAGGCGTTCGACCTGGTGGTGAGACCGGTGAACGACGCGCCGACCGCGGGCGCGGACGGCCTGTTCATGGTGAAGGGGGGCGACGTCCTCACCATCGCCGCGGCCGAGCTGCTGCTCAACGACAGCGACGTCGAGGGCGACGCGTTGCGTATCCTCTCGGTCGCCAACGGCACAAACGGGCTGGCGCGCCTCGCGTCGACCGGCGAGGTCGTCTACACCCCCGACCTCAATTTCACCGGCGAGGACCGCTTCCAGTACACGATCACCGACGGCGCGCTGACCAGCACCGCCTGGGTCACGATCAAGGTCAGCAATCCCTTCGACGGGTGGCTGCAGGGAAGCGGCGGCTCCGACCAGCTGAAGGGCAACATGTCGAGCCCCAACGAGATCTTCGGCGGGGCAGGGGACGATCACATCAAGGGCGGCAAGCTCAGCGACAAGCTGGCTGGCGGCGACGGCAATGATCACCTGCAGGGCATGCAGGGCGACGACACGCTCTACGGCATGGCCGGCAACGACAAGCTCAACGGCGGCGACGGCTTCGACACGGCCGTGCTCGCCGGCGACCGGGCGACCTACGTGCTGACCACCGCCAATGGCGAGCTCTACCTGAGGGATCTCGATCCGGTCGCGAACGGCAACGACGGGATCGATACCCTGGTCGGGATCGAGCGGCTGCAGTTCCGCGGCGGCGAGACCCTGTCGATCGCCTCCCCGATCGTGCTCGATCTCGACGGAGACGGCACCGAGCTGGTCAGCGCCAGCGAGAGCAATGCGCGGTTCGACATGGACGGCGACGGCAAGGCCGACGACACCAGCTGGATCGGCAGCGGCGACGCGATCCTGTTCCTCGACCGCGACGGCAACGGCACGGTGAGCAATGCCCGCGAGTTCAGCTTCGTCGGCGACGCCGAGAACGCGCGCTCCGATCTCGAGGGCCTGCGCGCGTTCGACAGCAACGGCGACGGCAGGCTCTCCTCGGTCGATGCGCGGTTCGGCGATTTCCGCCTCTGGCAGGACCGCAATGGCGACGGCGTCGCGGCGGCGACGGAGATCACCACCCTCGCCACCTCGGGCGTCGTCGCAATCTCGCTCTCCGGAACCGCGACCAACGTCACGGCGCGGGCGGGAGACGCAGTCGCGATCAACACCGGCCAGTTCACGCGGGCAAACGGCAGCAACGGCATGCTGTCCGACGCGGCGCTGACCTTCTTCTCGGGCTCGGCCGCGGTGCGCAGCATCGAGGTCCGCGCCCGCGCCTTCGCCAAGAAGGACGAGAAGTACCAGATCGTCGCGCAGGGCGGGCAGCTGTTCGTCACGCTCCGCAAGGCGAAGGGCAGCCTTGATCCGGTGTCCGGGCAGATCGACGCGGCGACGGTGATGCGCTTCAAGGACAAGACCGTCGGGATGCTCGCGCCGGTGATCCTCGATCTCGACGGCGACGGCATCGAGATGGTCAAGCGCGACAAATCGGACGCGCGCTACGACATGGACGGAGACGGCAGCCGCGATGACACCGGCTGGATCGGCAAGGGTGACGGCTTCTTGGTGATCGACCGCAACAACGACGGCCTGATCACCGGCGCCAACGAGCTCAGCTTCCTTGCCGAGAAGCCCGGCGCACGCAGCGACCTCGATGCGCTCGGCGCACTCGACTCGAACGGCGACCGCAAGCTCGATGCGGCCGACCTGCGCTTCGGCGAGCTGAAGGTCTGGGTCGACTCGAACCGCAACGGCGTGACCGACGGCGGCGAGCTCAGGACCCTGCAGGCGCTCAACATCGCCTCGATCAGCCTCTCGGCGCGGGCGACGGAGCAGACCGGCAAGATCGGCGACAACATGCTGGTCGCCACCGGCAGCTTCACCCTGGGCGACGGCACCGTTCGCAGCCTCGGCGACGCCGCGCTTGCCTTCCGGCCGAGCGGAGCGTCTTCGGGCGCGTCGGGCGGCCTGCGCTCCACGCTCGAACTGTTCAAGGATCTTCGCGGCGACGACGGGCTGCTGACCGCGCTGCGGGCAGGGCTGGACGACCAGGGCCTCGGCGGCGCGGCGGGTCTGGCGACGGCGGCCGATCCGTTCGCCCTGTTCGACGCGATGCCGGCGAGCGCGGACGCGGCCGGATCGGCCCAGCGGCGCCAGGACATCCCGGCGATGCTCGCGCCGGCCGAGGACGAGGGGCTCGCCGCCATTGCGGAAGCGGGGACCGACAGCCGCATCTCGGCGATGGTCCAGGCGATCGCGTCGTTCGGCGGACGGCGGGGGGAGGGCGACTCGCTGTCCCGTCACACCGAGACGCAAAGGTTCGACTTCTTCGCCTGACGGGAAGGGGATCTAGCGCCGCGGCTGTGCGAACAGACCGACGAGATCGCCCTTGGCGAGGACATGGCCCTTCATCGCCGCGAGCAGCGCCTCACGGTTCGACCCGGCGGCGAGCGCCGGGGCCGTGTCGAGGGCGAAGAGCTGGAAATGGTAATGGTGCGGCCTGGCTCCATGCGGCCGCGGGCCGAAATAGCCGGCGCGCCCGCGCGTGTTGCGCCCCTCACGCAGTCCCGTCGGCGCCGCGTCGGCGACGCCCTCGGGGAGCTGCCGCAGCGTCGGAGCGATGCCCCAGGCGAGCCAGTGGATGAACGGCCTCGCCGACACCGCATCGGGGTCCTCCATGATCAGCACCAGGCTGCGGGTCCCCTCCGGAGGAGCGGACCAGGCGAGCGGAGGCGAGATCCCGTCGCCATAGGCGCTGTAGCGCAACGGGATGAGCGCCCCGGCGGAAAAGGCCGGCGAGCTGACCTGCAGCTGCGCCGCCGCAGCCGTTTCGCCGCGCTGCGCCGCAAGCACGGTGCGCTGCGCACCGGCGCTGCCCGCATCGGAGCAGGCAAGCGCGAACAGGCAGAATGCGAGGACCATCCGTCTCATCGCCGACGCTCCCGGCCAGGGCCGGCATCATAACGCAGAAGCGGGCGACGGAGGAGGGCTCAGCTTGGCCTCGTGATCACCGCGCCCACCGCCGCGATCCTCTCCACATCGGCATAAGCCGGCTCGTCCAGCTCCTCCCCGAAGATGTCCGGATCGAGCTCGGCGTAGCGGATCGTGCAGCCGAGGGCAGGCAGACGCGCCTCGAGGGCCGCGCGCAGCCCGTCCTCGCCGTCGACGATGGCGACGCCGGTGTAGAGCAGGAAGCGGCCGCCCGGGGCCAGCCGCTCGGCGGCGGACAGCGCCCATTGCAGCGACAGCTCCGCCCCGTGCATGCCGCCGCCGTGGCGATAGGCCCGCGCCTCCGCGTCCATGATGAAGGGCGGGTTGGCGAGGATCAGGTCCAGCGCTCCTTCCACCCCCTCCAGCCCCGAGCCGAGGACCGTCTCGATCGCGGCTCCGGCATGGGCGGCGTTGACGGCGGCAAGCCGGAGCGCGTCAGGATTGATGTCGGTGACGGTCACGCGCGCCTCGGGGAAGCGTCGCGCGGCGACCAGCGCGCCCGCGCCGGTGCCGCCGCCTATGTCGACGATGCGGCGGGGCGGCGGCGCGTCCTCGAGCTCCGACGCGATGAAGCGGGCGAAGCGGTAGGTGTCGGGGCCGAAGAAGACGGAATGCGCATCGTCGGTCGGGTAAGCGGAATGGATGAGCAGCAGGTCGTCGAGCGAGGAGACGCGGATGCCGCTCTTGAGCATCTCGCCGGGCAGGCGCTCGAGGCGACCGGCACGCTCGAGCATGGCCAGCATTGCCGCGGGCAAAGTGTCCCGCCGGAACGGCCTGCTCCATCCGAAAACGTCGCGAAGGTCGCGGGCCTCGCGTCCGCCGTCGCGCCGCAGGATGCGGGCGTGGGTCGCCGGCGTCACCGCGGTGAAGCGATAGTTGGTGTCGCGCAGCGCCGCGAGGATCTGCAGCAGATGATCGGCGACGGGGCCGTCGAACATGGAGGCTCCTCGTTGGAGGGGTTGGCAGGGGGGACAAAGCGCTGCGGGGAGGGGGGTTCCGTCGCGTCAGGCGGAGGCCAGGCGCGACCGAAGGATGCGGGAAGACGGCTTGGCATCCGCGGCCGCGAGGCTGTAACCGGTTCCGAAACCGGCGCGGGGCGCGGGAGGAGACTGACGAATGAACGACACCGGACCCGGCGAGCCGCTGCGCAAGATCACGATTGTGGGGGGCGGCACCGCAGGCTGGATGACCGCGGCCGTTCTGTCCCGCTGGCTCAGCCAGGTCGAGATCAAGCTGATCGAGTCCGATGCGATCGGCACGATCGGCGTCGGCGAGGCGACGATCCCGCACATCCGCAACTATTTCGCGCTCGCCGATATCGACGTGGCGAAGATGATCGACGCCGCGAAGGCGACCTTCAAGCTCGGCATCCAGTTCGTCGACTGGGGGGCGCCGGGAGAGACCTATTTCCACGGCTTCGGCAGGATCGGGCGCGACATGCTGTGGCTCCACACCCACCAATTGTGGCTGGCCGCGCGCGAACGCGCGCCGGGCTCGGTGAAAGACTTCGATCGATATTCGATCAGCGCCCAGGCGGCGCTTCGCAACAGGTTCATGTTCCCCGACCCGCGCGATCGCACCTCGCCGCTCGCCGACTATGAATACGCCTATCAGTTCGACGCCTCCCTGTTCGCGCGGCTGCTGCGGGAGGAGAGCGAGGCGCGGGGCGTGGAGAGGATCGAAGGCCGGATCGTCGAGGTCCGCCGCAATTCGGAGACCGGCTTCGTCGAGCAGCTGCGACTGGAGGACGGCCGCGAGGTCGACGGCGAGCTGTTCGTCGACTGCTCGGGCATGCGGGCGCTGCTGATCGGCGAGGCGCTCGGCGTCGGCTACGACCATTGGGATCGCTGGCTGCTGTGTGACCGCGCCATGGCGGTGCCGTGCGAAAGCGTGGCGCCGCTGACTCCTTATACGCGCTCGACCGCCAAGCGGGCCGGCTGGCAGTGGCGAATCCCGCTGCAGCACCGGATCGGCAACGGCTACGTCTACAATTCCGGCATGATCGGCGACGACGAAGTCGCCGACGCGCTGCTCGCCAGCCTCGACGGGACCCCGACCGCCGACCCGCGGCCGGTGCGGTTCGCGCCGGGGCGCAGGCTCAAGGCGTGGGAGAAGAACGTCGTCGCCGTCGGGCTCTCGTCCGGCTTTCTCGAGCCGCTGGAATCGACCAGCATCCACCTGATCCAGACGGCGATCCAGCGCCTGCTCGCCTTGTTCCCGGCACGTGGCCTCTGCGCCCCCGACATCGACGAGTACAACCGCCAGTCGCGCGACGAATATGAAGACGTGCGCGACTTCGTCATCGCCCATTACAAGGTGACCCGCCGCAGCGGCGATCCCTTCTGGGACCATGTCAGGACGATGGACGTGCCCGACAGCCTGGCCGAGCGGCTCGAGCTGTTCCGCTCGTCGGGCCGATTCTTCAAGCACGGCGCAGCCGAGCTGTTCGCCGAGGAGAGCTGGGTGCAGGTCCTGATCGGCCAGGGCTTCGAAGCGCGCGCCGACCCGGTGACGCGCTTCGTCGGGACGGAGGATCTGGTCCACTATCTCGACGACATGGCGGCGGTGATGTCCGACGTCGCCGGACGAATGCCGGAGCATGCCGCCTTCCTCTCGCGACTGCCGGCGAGCGGTGCCGGCCGCGGTGCGTCTGCGGGTGGGCCGCCGAAGATCGACCTCGGCTTCGAGGCGGCGCGCCGCTGAGACGCGCCGGAGCGTGACTCTCCGGCCACAGGGCCGCGTAAACGGTTTCATTCCGCTGAGTCGGCTGATTGACAGGACGAAACGAACGCGCTTTTCGTGTGCGCGAGACCAGTCATAACGACGCTCGTTCCGGAGTGTAACCGGTTACGGGGTCGCGGGGAGGAAAGAAGTGAATCAAGTCCACGCCAAACGCTCGCCTTTCGCATTCGGCATCTCGGCCGCGGCCGTCGCCGTCGCGCTCGTTGCGGCCACGCCGGCGATGGCGCAAACCGCCGGCACAATCCGCGGCGAGCACGGCCAGCCGGGCGAGACCGTCACCGTCACCGACACGGTGACCGGACGCAGCGTCACCGCCACCGTCAACGAGGACGGAACCTTCGTCGTCGTCGGTCTTCGTCCGAGCACCTATCGCGTCGAGGGCAGCGGCCTCGCCGAGGACGTCACCGTTCCGGTCGGCCAGATCGTGACGATCGATGCGGCGCCGGCCGCCGAGGTGTCGCCGGACACCGGCGGCGAGATCATCGTCCAGGGCCGCCGCGACCGCACCGAGGTCCGCACCGCCACCGTCACCACCAACGTCTCGCAGGCGCAGATCGAGAATCTGCCGCAGAACGACCGCAACTTCCTGAACTTCGCGGCGCTCGCCCCGGGCGTCAGCGTCTCGCCGTCGGGCGGCGACAAGCGCGTCCAGGCCGGCGCGGTCAGCGGCGACCAGGTGAACGTGTTCATCGACGGCCTCAGCCTCAAGAACCCGGTCAACCACGGCGGCGTCGCCGGCCAGAACTTCTCGCAGGGTAACCCCTTCCCGCAGCTGGCGGTGCAGGAGTTCAAGGTCGACACCCAGAACTTCAAGGCCGAGTACGAGCAGGCCGGTTCGGCGATCATCACCGCCGTCACCAAGACCGGCGGCACCGAGTTCCACGGCGACGTCTTCGGCCAGTTCCAGCCGAAGTCGTTCATCGGCCGTCCGTTCTTCGATCGTCCGGGCAACGCCAACAACCTCGACGGCAGCAAGCTGAAGCCGGATTACAAGCGCTGGCAGTTCGGCGGCGATCTCGGCGGGCCGATCATCCCGGAGAAGCTCCACTTCTTCGTCGCCTATGAGGGCACCCGCCAGAAAGACCCGTCGACCAGCGTCAACCTGGGCCGCGGTGTTGCAGCCTCGATCTCGAACGAGTTCAACGGCAGCTTCCCGGTGAGCTTCAACCAGGACCTGTATTTCGGCAAGCTGAGCCTGTTCGCGACGCCTGACGACACGATCGACGCCAGCGCGTTCATCCGCAAGGAGCAGAACCTGCGCGACTTCGGCGGCATCGCCGTCTCGACCCACGGGCACGACATCACCAGCAACGGCGAGCTCTACCAGCTCGAGTGGGATCACCGCGGCGACAATTGGCTCAACGAGCTGACCCTCGCCTACAACACCTTCTCCAACGGCACGCCGCGGATCAGCGACGGACCGGAGATCGTGCTGACCTGCGTCGAGCCGACGGCGGCGGAAGCGGCCGCCGGCGCGATCTGCGGACCGCGCAACGACATCAATGCGCGGAGTGCCGAGCTCGGTGCCCATCCGTTCGTCCAGAACGATCGCCAGGAGACCTGGACGATCAAGAACAACGCGACGTTCGATCGCGGCGATCACATCATCAAGGCCGGCGGCCGCGTGACGTTCAACAAATACTCGCGGCTCGAGGACTTCCGCAGCAACGCGACCTATTTCTTCAGGGCCGATCAATATACCGGCTTCGAGACCTCCACTCCCTATGAGGCGGCGATCTCGACGATCTCGGTCGAGGCTGCGACGGCGAAGAACACCCAGTTCGGCCTGTTCATCCAGGACGACTGGACGCCGAACGATCACTGGACTGTGAACGCCGGCATCCGTTGGGACTATGAGACCAACGCCAAGAACGAGAATTTCGTCACCCCGGCCAACATCGTCAACGCGCTGCGCGCCTATCCGGGCTGGCAGGCGGCCGGGATCAATCCCGACGACTACATCTCGACGGGCAAGAACCGGAAGCCGTACTGGAAGGCGTTCCAGCCGCGTCTCGGCGTCGCGTACGACGTCTACGGGGATCGGGACCTGATCCTGTTCGCCGGCGCCGGCCGCTATTACGACCGTCCGCTGTTCCTCACCGCGGGCATCGAGACGATCAAGGCGCTGTACCAGTCGGTCTCGACGGTGCAGGCGGCGCCCGGGCAGCCGATCCCGAAGGACGTCGAGGCGCTCCGCGCGGCCGCGATCGCCCAGGGCCTGCGCGGCGACGTGTGGCTGCTCAACAACGACACCAAGCTGCCGTATTCCGATCAGTTCAACGTCGGCGTCCGCAAGCGCTTCGGCCAGTGGAACACGTCGCTGACGCTGAGCCACATCCGCAGCCACAACATCTTCCAATATGTCCGTGGCAACCGGAACCCCGACGGCAGCTATCCGACCACGTCGGCCACCGGTGAGTTCATCATCCAGGACAACTTCCCGACCGCCGGCGACCTGCCCGGCTTCGACGGCAAGCTGAACATCGGCGCGAACGAGGGCGAGTCCCGCTATTGGGGCGTCTTCGTCCAGGCCGACAAGCCGTACACCCGTCAGTCGGGCTGGGGCGTCACCTCGACCTTCACCTGGCAGCGGCCGCGGACCAACGTCGGCACCGAGCTCTACGCCGACGAGTTCTTCGCCGGTCCGGACCAGAACCAGTTCGGCTGGAACTACTCGCAGGGCGTCGAGAAGTACCGCTTCGTCGGCACCGGCATCGTCGGCCTGCCGCTCGACTTCACGCTCTCGGGCACGCTGACGCTCACCTCGGGTCCGTCGTTCGGCAGCGTCATCTTCTATCCGGATGGCGGCGTGTTCAACGGCTCGGGCGTCTACTTCCCGGAGAAGACCTTCGCCTACAAGTCGCTCGACCTGCGTCTCGCCAAGTCGTTCAAGACGCCGTGGGGCCATGAGGCGACCGTCGACTTCCAGGTCTACAACGTGTTCGACTGGGTGAACCGGAACTACACGACCTGGGGCTCGGGCAACGGCATCAACCCGCCGCTGAAGAACGACAACGACGGCACCGTCGGCCGCGCGCGCAGCTTCCAGGCGGGCCTGAAGTACAGCTTCTGATCCCCCGGATCGTCGGCTGAAGAGAGGGGGAAGGGGGCTCCGGCTTCCCTTCCCCTTGTCGCATGAGGAGCAGCGCATGACGCCCCGGCGCATTCACGTCGGCACCTCCAACACGCCGGTCGTCATCATCGACGGCTTCGGCGGTTCGCTGGCGCAGACGCGTGCCCTGGCCGACGCGCTCAAGCCCTACCCGCCCGCGTCGAACTATTATCCCGGGCTCCGGCGGGTGATCGCCGAGGAGGACGCGCCGGCCCATGACTATGTCGTCCGCACGCTCGAGGCGGCCGCGCCGTTCGTCGGCGGCGGCTTCGACATGGACGGCTTCGACCTGATCGAGGCGAGCTTCTCGATCGTCACGGCGCCGCCCAGCAGCTTGAACCCGCTCCAGCGGGCGCCGCATTTCGACACGACCGATCCGAAGCAACTCGCCGTGCTCCACTATCTCAGCGACACGCCGGGCACCGGCACCGCCTTCTTCCGCCAGCGCTCGACCGGGATCGAGCGGGTGAGCGAGACGAACGTCGCAGAGTTCGTCGCCGCGGCGCGGCGCGAGAGCGTCGGCCTGTCTGGCTATATCCAGGGTTCCAACGCCCCGTTCGAGCAGATCGGCCTGGTCGAGGCGCTTCCCGACCGGCTGATCATCTATCCCAGCTGCCTTCTTCATTCCGGCATCATTCCGCCGGACATGCCGCTCAGCGACGATCCGCGACGCGGCCGTCTCACCGCCAACATCTTCATCCGTGGACACTGACAAGATGCCGAAACTCGCGTTCCTCGCCGCCACCGCCGCCGCCGCCGCCGTCCTGGCGGGCTCTTCCGCGATCGCCCAGGCGCCCGGGAAGAAGACCTACATCAACCCGATCGACATCGATTACCGGTACAATTTCGAGCAGATCAATGACAACGCCTCTTACCGCACCGGCGCCGATCCGGCGATCGTCCAGCACAAGGGGGCCTATTACATGTTCCAGACGCTGGCGGACGGCTATTGGCGCTCGACCGACCTGGTCGACTGGCAGTTCATCACGCCGAGCCGCTGGCCGTTCGACAGCATCGTCGCGCCGGCCGCCTGGTCCGACGGCGAGAAGATCGTGCTCCAGCCCTCGATGATGGAGCCGGAAGCGATCCTCTCCACGACTTCGCCGGAGACCGGGAAGCTCGATTTCCTGGTCCGCCGCATGCCGCCGCTGCCCGGCTCCGTGAACAAGGGCCCAGAGGAGATGAAGGAGGGCGAGATCCCGCCCGGACCGTGGGACCCGGCCCTGTTCAAGGACGATGACGGTCAGTGGTACATGTATTGGGGATCGTCCAACGTCTTCCCGCTCTACGGCAGCAAGATCGCCTTCCAGGACGGCAGGTTGATCTACCAGGGCACGCCGAAGCCGATGCTGAACATGGACCCGTCAAAGCACGGCTGGGAACGGTTCGGCCAGGATCATTGCGCCTGCTGGGGGCCCGGCCGGCCAAGCCCCTCCTACATGGAGGGCGCCTGGATGACGAAGGTGAACGGGCGTTACTACCTTCAGTACGGGGCGCCCGGATCCGAGTTCAACGCTTACGCCAACGGCACCTATGTCTCGGACTCGCCGCTCGGCCCGTTCGAATACGCCGGCTGGAACCCGGTGGCCTACCGCCCCGGCGGCTTCGCCCAGGGTGTCGGCCACGGCTCGACCTTCCAGGACGTCCACGGAAACTGGTGGAACAGCGGCACCTCCTGGGTCGGCTACAATTGGGGCATGGAGCGCAGGATCGTGATGTATCCGGCGAAGTTCGAGAAGGACGGGCAGTTCAGCGCCTCGACCCGCTTCGGCGATTTCCCTCATTATGCGCCGACGACGAAGGTCGAGGATCCGGAGAGCCTGTTCACCGGCTGGATGCTCCTCTCCTATCGCAAGACGGCAACCGCCTCCTCGACCACGGGCGAGTTCGCGGCGGCCAACGCCACCGACGAGAATCCGCGCACCTTCTGGGTGGCGGGCGCCAACAGGCCGGGCGAGACGCTGACGCTGGACCTGCGGGCGGAGAAGACGCTCCGCGCCGTCCAGGTCAATTATGCCGACTACAAGTCCGGCATCTACGCGGACGGTCCGGAGGTCTATACCGAGTTCGAGCTCCAGTCCTCGTCCGACGGACGAACCTGGGCGCCGCTCGCCCGCACCGAGGCACCGCGTCGCGACCGGCCGAACGCCTATTTCGAGCTGCCGGCGCCGGTGAAGGCGCGCTACGTGCGCTACGTCCACGGCCATGTCGGCGCGGCCAATCTGGCGATCGCCGACATCCGCGTGTTCGGCTCGGCCGGCGGCAAGGCGCCGGCGCGGTCGAGCGTCACCGAGGCCCGTCGGCACGGCGACGAGCGCGATGCGACGATCCGGTGGAAGCCGGTGAAGGGCGCCGTCGGCTACAACGTCCTGTGGGGCGTCCGCCCCGACCGACTGACGCTCAGCTATCAGCGCTGGGCGGAGCAGGGAGCCGAGCTCGAGCTGCGCGCGCTCAACGTCGGCGAGCCTTATTGGGTCGCCGTCGAGGCGTTCAACGAGAGCGGCGTCTCGAGGCGCAGCGCACCGGTGCGGATCCGCTAAGCCGGCGGCATCTCCATCCTCCCCTGCAAGGGGAGGGGGACCACCGAAGGCTGGTGGAGGGGTATCAGCGTGCGTGCCAGACGCGGATTGGCCGCGATCGCATCGAGCGCTGATACCCTCTTACGCGCTTCGCGCGCCACCTCTTCTCAACGGGGAGGGTGGCCAGAGATCCGCAGGTTCGCAGCGAGCGCGCGCCGGGTGGTTGCACTCGGCGCCGTCACCTCGATCCCGAACGCCCGACCGAAGCTCTGTTCCATCAGATAGAGGAAGGTCTCCTGGGCGTCGGGACGGTCCAGACGATGGCCGGAGCGGGGATCGACGTAGAGGCGGACGGGCTTGCCGAGCCGCTTCAGCCGCGCGGCATAATCGAGCACACTGCGCACCGGCACGGTCTCGTCCGCACCGCCTGCGACGATGAGCAACGGGCGGGAAAGCCGTCGCGCGTTAGCGACGGGAGACTGGGCGCGGAGCCGCGCGATGGCGGCGCGGTCGGCGGGATCGAGGCCGAGAAACGGAAGGGTGACGGCGAGCGGAATGCCGTTCGCGGCGCCGCGCGGCGGCCTGCCGATCTGCCAGGCGATGTTCCAGCCGAAATCGGGAGGCGGCATCGCGGCGACGCCGATTTTGAACAGGTCCGGCTGGAAGGTGAGGCCGAGCAAAGTGGCATAGCCGCCGAACGAGACTCCGGTGATCGCCACCCGCCGGGGATCCCCCACCCCCTGCGCCAGGAGGAAGCGGGTGCCTTCGACGATGTCCTGCTGCACGCGGCCGTTGCCGAAATCGCTGCCGCCGGCGGCGGTGTAGGCGCGGCCGAAGCCCATCGAGCCGCGGAAGGCGGGCTCGAAGACGGCATAGCCGCGGTTGGCGAGGACCTGGGTCATCCGAACGAAGCCGGGCGGCAGCTTCGCCCAGGGGCCGCCGTGCACCGCGACCACGAGGGGAACGCGGCGCAGGTCTCGTCCGGGCGGGATGGAAATGAAACCGTGGAGCGTGAGGCCGTCCGACGCCCGGTAATCGAACGGGATCCGGCGAGCGGCGGCCGCTTCGGGCACCTGCCGTGCCTTGAGCTGTTCCTCGGCGAGAATCTCCCGTGTCGCGCCGGTCGCAGGATCGTAGAGGTGCCAGCGCGGGTGCTGGAGCCGGTCCCCCGTCTCGGCGACGAGCCAGCGCGCGCCCGGGCCGCGCCCCACGGTCAGGTGAAGATCGCGCGCTCCGAACCGTGCGCGGAGCGCCTGGAGGTGATGCGCTGCGTCGCCGGAGAGCGCAACAAGCGAGGCCGTGGTGCTGCGGTAGGCGGCGAAGAGGGCGCGACCGGTGGCGGGATCGAGCACCGCCTCGTCGAGATCGGCCTCGGCATCGCCGTTCACCTCGCGCACGCGGCCCTGGCGATCGAGCAAGGCCAGGCGCTTACGTCCGGCGCCGACGTCGCCGGCGAGGAGCGACTCGCCGGCCGCCGGGCTCGAGAGCAGACCGCACGTCGCGAGCCGCTCGCAGCGCAGCACTTCTCGCGCCGGCGCGCCGCCGCCGACGCGGCGGATGGAGAAATGATCGGGTTCGACGATCCGCACGAAAGCGGGGCGGCCATCGCGGCCCAGCGCCACGTCGGCGATCTCCCGGCCGGCGTGCAGCAGGAGCTCGGGCCGCCGGCCCGGCACGAAGCGGAGCAGCCGCCAGGAGGCGATGCGCGACGATCCGGGTCGGAAGACGCGCTCCCGGACCAGCATGGCGGCGGGAACGATCGGATCGGCGCCGAGCACGTCGCGCCCGCTTTCGCGGCCAAGCAGCGTCATCATGCCGGATCCACGCGCGCTCCGCAGTGGGAGGGCGGAGAGGCCGCGCCCGGATTCGAGGAAGAGCCATTCTCCGTCCGCCGACCAGTATAGCGTCGCTGCGTCCGTGCTGCGCAGCAGCCGGCGGGCAGCGCCGCCGCCGGCCTCCAGCAGCCACAGGCCGTTCCCTCCCGCCTGGCCTCTGGGCGGGACGCGCAGATAGGCAACGGCCTTCCCTTTGGGCGACAAGCGGAAGTCGGCGAGGCTCGACGGCGCGAGGAATGCGTCGCGCGGCAGCACCGGTGCAGCGGCCCGTGCACGCTCCGCCGCGAGCTGCGGGGCGAGCGCCGCCGGGGCCGCGCCGGCGCCGGAGCTAGCGAAGAGGAACGTCAGGCAAAGGAGGGGCACCAGCCCCGTTCGAAGGGTCTGCATGGTGGATCCTGGAAAAAATGAGGCAGGAGCGCTGAAGGCGCCGCGATCATTCCGCCTGTCGTCGCGGATGGAAGAGCCAGAGGCTGATCAGCGCGGGCAGGCCGATCGCTCCGGCGGCAAGCGTCCAGCCCACCCGCTCGCGGCCCGGGAGCGCCACCCGGCGGGTCCACCACCAGGCGGCGGTGAGCGAGCCGAGGCAGAGGGCGAGGGCAAGAGCCCAGATCGACGGCGGCGTCGGCGCCGAGGCTGCCGCGGTAAGCGGCGTCCGCGGCGCGAAGAGGTTCAGCATCGCATGACGAACCATGTTCATCGCGGGCGAGAGCCATCGATCGCGAAAGCGGGAGAGCAGGGGAAAATCCGATTTCAACGGGCGTGCGCCGACTGCAATCGCGCGTCCCTGCGAGTCGACGCGCAGGATCGTCTGGAACGGAGCGGCGGCGCCGTCCGGATTGCCGCGGCCATAAGCGAAGGAGACGAGGTGCGCGTCGAGCAGCTCCACGATGTCGGCGCGTTCGAGATCGCCGATCGGACCGGGGAGGGGCGCCCGCCAGCGCGCAGGGAAGGCGGCGTCTCCTTCCTCCAGCACCTGGGCGTCGTAGAGGTAGAGCGCCTTGTCGCTGAGGATCGCCACGGCATCGCCGACCGGCACCGGCGCCGCCGCGATCGTCTCTCCCGCCGGAAGGGCGAGGCGCCGGACGATGCGGCCGATCTCGGGATCGAAGCGGACCAGGCGACCGGCATCGACCATCACGCCTTCGCCGAGGCTGACCGGCGGCCGCTGGAAGCGTGCACCGCTCTCGCCGAGGCCGAGGCTCCCGCGCGGCGCTCCGTCGATCGTGCCCCGACCCTCGAAGCGCATGCTGTCGTGGCTGAAGGTCCAGTGCACCTGATGCTCTTCATCCTCGAACTCGATCGGCACGCTGTTGGTGAGCTCGCCGCGCACAGGGAGCTGATCGAAGCCGGGCTGGATCCGGAAGGCATCGGATATGCTCACCTGCTCCCGCCAGAGCGGCGCTTCGGGAGAGCGGCTGGCGGCAAGTCCCGCGACGACGAGATCCGGGCCTTCGGCGCGGCTAGCCTCGACCAGCCCCCCGCGCGGCGGAACGCTGTTCAGCGGGTGCGTGCCCGACATGATCCATCCGAGCTGAAAGAGGATGTCGCCGGCGGTGAGCAGGACGAGGTAAAGCGCGAGCTGGACCGGAAGGGCGGTGAGGATGAGGGGGAGAGGCCGCTCCGGAATGCGGCCTGGATCCGGCCGGAACGCGGTGACCAGCAGATAGAGCAGCCATGCGACGACCAGCACCTGGATCGCGATCGCGCCGATCCCGACCGCGTTCGAGAATGGGAGCATGGCGGGGAGGATCAGAACGAGCGGGGCATAGCGGCGCACGCCGACCATCGCGTAGGCGCCGGCCAGATAGCCGGCCATGGCGCTGAGCAGCGCGGCGAGCGGCAACAGCCAGTGGCGGACGTCGACGACGCGCGCGCTCATCCATTCCTGGCCGGCGAGCATGATCAGCATCGGAAGGACCAGCGCGACGGTGAGGAGCAGGGCGCCCGCGCCGGCCAGAGCGAGCGCGATCCGCGCCGGCGGCAGCGGGCGGTGGAGCAGGTTCAGCCAACGGTTCGGCCGCCGGTAGCTTCCCATCTGGTAGAGGCCGAGGAGCAGGCCCGCCAGCGCGTAGGCGGCCGCGACGGCCTGGACGATCATCGGCGGCTGCTGGAGCAGGTCCACCATCCGGCCGTAGAAAGCGATCACGCCGAGATGGAGCAGGGCGACGGTCGCGGCGAGGGCACGGAAGCGCAGCCATTCCGCCTTGAGGAGATCGAGCATGAGGATGGACCTTCTGAAGGCTCAGCGCGGCGCGGCGTGGTGCTGCCCGAGGATGGCGTTGACCGCCTCGTCGAGCCCCACCGGCTGATCGATGATGTTGCGCGCCCCCGCGGCGCGGAGGAAATCGGCGAAGCCGTCCCCCTGATCGAGGACGAGATAATGATGGAGGCCGTCGATCCTCTGGACCTGGAGGAGCCCGGGAACGCTCGCCGGATCGGGGCCCTTGAAGGGCACGTCGGCGACGAAGTGGCGGACGCGGGCGCAGAAATCCTCGGGCGGAGACATGTTGCGGAGCCGGCCGCGCTCGAGGATGATCAGATTGTCGGCGAGCCGCTCGATCTCCTCCATCTGGTGCGAGCAATAAACGATCGTGCAGGCTTCGGTGGCCTGGCTGTACATCAGCGATTCCATGAAAGCGCGCTTGGCGACGACATCGAGGCCGAGGGTGGGCTCGTCGAGGATCAGCAGCTCGGGACCCTGGGCGAGCGCGAGAGCGAGGTTGAACCCGGCGCGCTCGCCGCGCGACAATTGGCCGACCTTCTGGCCGGGATCAACGTTGTAGCTGCCGATCACCGTCTCGAAGACCGGCTGGTTCCACGCCGGATAGAGCCTGCGCTGCATCGCGGTGACCGTCCCGACCTTCATCCAGTCGGGGAGGCTGTGCTCCTCGTTGACGAAGCCGACACGCCGCCGATCATCGGCGGTCAGGCAGCGGCTGTCGCGGCCGAGCAGCCGCGCGGTGCCGCCGCTCGCGCCGAGGAAGCCGAGCAGAATGCGGAACAGGGTCGATTTGCCCGCGCCGTTGGCGCCGACGATGGCGTGGATGCCGCCGCGCGGAAGGCGGAGATCCAGCCGGTCGAGAACGGTCTTGCCGCCATAGCTCTTGGTGAGGCCGATGGTCTCGACGACGAACTCGGCGCCGGACGGTGCGGACACCGGGGCCTCGGGTGCGCTGGGGAGGAGGCGGATCACGCGCGCTTCCTCGGCATCAGCGCCTCGATCTCGGCTTCGAGCCGGTCGCTGGCCTCGGGCAAAGCATAGCCCAGGGCGATGACGTCGTTGATGAAGCGGCTCATCGCCTCCTCCAGCCGCCGTTCCCGCTCCTCGTCGCTGAGGCGCTGGCGCGGCACGGCGACGAAGAGGCCCAGGCCCTGCCGCGACTCCAGCCAGCCTTCGCCGGTGAGTTCCGAATAGGCCTTGGCGACCGTGTTCGGATTGATCCGCAGCTGTTGGGCGAGGCCACGCACCGAGGGGATCTGCCGGCCGGGCATGAGCTCGCCGGTGGCGATCTTCATGCGGATCGAATCGACGATCTGCTTGCTGATCGAGCGGCTGTCGCCTGTGGCGATCTGGATGAGAAGAGGTTGAACCCGCATCGTCTGTGTTCCTTCTGTACTACGACACATAGTACAGTTGGCACAGCGAGTCCAGCACGTCTTCAGACCTTCACGGCGGCCCGCCCAGCATTGGCGGGGCTCGCACGGTCGAGCGGCGTAGCGGGCTCGGCGACGATATCGCTTCCTGTTGCAGCGGCGGGGGGCTAGTCTCGCTCGCGGGGAGGACCAGCCATGCGCCTGCGATCGATCGTGCCCGCCTTGCTCCTGACCGTGTCCGGCGCTGCCGGCGCGCAGGCCTTCCAGGATCCGGCGGCGCGCGCCGCCGCCCAGGCCGAGGCGATGAAGCCGCTGGCATGCTGGACGGAGCCTGGCGCGGACCGGCGTGGAGCCTGCAGCCCTCGCCTGACGGACCGCCGAAACGCATCGATCTGACCCAGACCGAACGCGTCGGCTCGCTGCTCGGCGGTACGGTGAAGCTGGTCGAGGGGCGCGGCTATGCCGCGGATGGAACCACCGCGTTCAACGCGCTCGGCGTCATCTCCTACGATCCCGCCACCAGGGCCTATGCGATGCAGGCCAATGCGATGGGCTCGTCGGGCACCTTTCCGATTTCGGTCTCCGCCACCGGTTTCGCCTGGGAGATACCGGCAGGGCCGGACGCCAGAGTGCGCTACACCGCCACGATTGCCGGTGGCGAGTGGCACGAGATCGGCGAATATGTCGCGGGCGACCGGCCGCCGGTAAAGGTGTTCGAGATGCGGTTGAAGAGAGTCGGATCAACCGACTGGCCCGCCGCCGGAGCAGTTTTGCCGCGCTGAGCGGCCGATTGCGGCGCATTTGGATCAGCCACCGGCGGGGAGGGCCTTGGTAGCTGTCTGACGGCGTCTCGGCCGGGAGGCGGTGCCCACGCGTGCTTCGAGAGCATCGAGCCGTGCTGTGATGGCGGCGATCGCTGCCCGGTTCGCGCGGCCCCACTGCTCGCGCCGCTCGACGATCCGAATGGCGCGTGCGATCGCATCGGCAGCGTCGGACAGTGCCTCGCGCTCGTCGGCGTCCGGGAGGGTGCCGTCCGGCCGCAGCCCCACGAGCAGCCACCCGAGCGCGCCGTCCTCACTGTGGCGAACGCGAAGCGGCACGCGCAGCGGAAAGACGCGATCGTCAAATATCAATTCGCAGCCTGCCGCAGGGTCGAGGCTCGCGCTGCTGCGCCAGGTGGCGACCGTATCCGGATCGGTGCCATGAACGGCGGCGACGTCGCCCCCCAGCAAGATTGCGGCGGAGCCGGCATTGGCGCCCTTCGCGGCGCGCGCGGTGATCTCGTCGAGCAGCTCCGCCAAGGTGCAGGTCTCCCGCAGATCGTCGACACACGCCGGCAGATCGCGGCGCAGCGACAGAAGCCGCTGGCGGAAGCGGCGCTCCGCCCAGGTCTGAAGGCGTGCGTTCAACGGGTGGATGAGCATGACCACCAGCCCTGCGGCGGCGACGGCCGGCAGCGCGCCGGCGCGCTCCCCGAAATAGCTGTCGACCAATACCTCCGCGCCCTTCGCGGTGGCGGCGAACACCGCCGCGAGCAGAAGCGTCAGCATCGCCACGGCTGCCGAACGGCTGATCGCCAGATCGGCGTCGTAGAGGCGAAAACGAAGGGTCGAGACGATGAGCCCCGCAACCGAAAGCGCGGCCATGATGCCAATCAGAAGCTCGACGAGGATCGCTGCGGCGAGGCTGGCGACCGGTCGATGCGCCAGAAACACCTTTTCGACCAGCGTCACCAGGAAAAGGACGATCAACATCGCCGGCCCCGCCACGAACCCCAAGAAGGTCCAGCGCAGCTGCTGGCGCTCGAGCCCCGCCGGAGTGCGACGATAACGCGATCTCAGCCCGGAGATGACGAGCGCTGCGGACGCGAGCCAGCAGAGAGCGATCAGCGGACCCGTCGTCGAGCTTCTCCCCAGTTCGAGCACGAGCTGGACGGCTCCCAGCAGCAGCACGAGCAGCGCGAGCCATCGGGTCCGGAGAGGTTCGAACCGCCCGCTCGGGAACAGAAGCAGTGCGAGCGAGAAGCCGGTCCAGCTGATCACCGAGAGCACCGACCCCACCGCCTGCAGCCGCAACCATTCCCAAGTCACCGCCGCGTTCCAGACCGAGGCGCTCATCAACAGGAGCAGCGAGGAGAGCAACGCGGCCATTGCCTCTCGGCGCCGAGGAAAGAGCAAGGCAGCGGCGAGAATCATGCACAGCGACGGGCCGAGGCTGGCGACGAGCAGCATGGCACGCAAAATGGTCCCGAGCGATCCGGCGCGGTCGAGGAGGGCCTGGATGTTTGCGCTTCGACGGAGGAGGCGATGCTTGCGCTCGGCTCCGGACGCCCCGCGCACGGTGAGCTCGATCTCTGTTCCTTCCGGCTTCTCCAATCGATTGCGCGTCTCCACGCTGGCGCCGCGCCGGACCTGCCAGCCCTCGATCGCAACAACCATGTCGCCGGGGCGAATCCCGGCGGCGCGGGCCTCGTCGCCCCAGACGAGCGTGACGGGATGCGGGGCCTGCCGCGCGTTCACCGACAGGCCCAGCGGCTCCCATCCTTCCAAGGAGGGCTGCATGCCTTTGATCCAGGTCGACGCGACCGGCACCGCGACAGCAAGGACCAACAGCAGCAGCCAGAGAACGGTGTAGGCGGTCAGCCAGCGGCCGAGCAGCGGGGGCAGGGGTCTTTCCCACCATGCGCCTGGCCCCTCGCGTTCGACCGGCCCCTGTTCCGCAAAGCCGAAGGTCGCCATCGCTCTCTCCCCCCTGGCCGGGAGGATGCAACGGCGGCGCATCTCAGGAAAGCGCTTTGTTGACAGCGTTCTGGGCACCACCTCGACCGCCGCGTCCGACGCGTAGGCGCTCGTCATCGGCGCGGTTCAGACGATCACCCGAACGGCGCTCCCCGCGTCAACCGAGCCAGCCGCCTCGGAAGCCGGCGCGGGTGAGTCCGAGGCGGATCGGTTCGGCCTCGCGCATGCGGCTCCAGACGAAATCGCTGCGATGGTTGGCCGCCATGGCGAGAATCGGTCCCTGGTCGATGCCGAGATAATCGTCGTCCACCCAGCCGCGGGCCGGATCCACCGACCCCTTGTCCACCTTCACGTCCGTGTAGCGGAAGCTCGGGTTGAACGAGTCGAGGAAGCCGTACTTGCCGTAGAGCCGATCGCCGTGCTCGCGGAGCATGGCCTCGGCGCAGGGCAGGACGATCTCCGGGGCGAAGGGGAGGCAGCCGAGCGCCGCCGTCGGCGCGAGGGTGCCGTCGTCGCGCTCGTCCGGCTGGCCGAGCGGCCCGCGCGCCGCATAGCCGTAGAATTCGCGCGTCTCTCCCTTGAACGGCAGGCGGAAGCCGCCCGGGCCGTCGCAGGCCGTGAGCCCCCAGATGTCGCTCGAATAACCCTCCCAGCGCATCGGATTGGCCGCGCAATAGGCGCGGTTGGCGTAAGCGGCGCGGCGGCTGTTCTCAAAATAATCGATGCCGGCGGCGCGCATCGGCGCATCCTGGATGCCGCGGAAGTCGATCCAGACGTGGCTGTACTGATGGCCGAACATAGGCGCGAACGCGAGGTGGCGGGTTGGGCCCTGGCCACGCCAGAAAGCGTCATAGGGCGCGGTCCAGACATCCCAGCTGTCGGCCGGGAGCGGGTGCTCGGGTGCGCCCAGGCCGAGGACGTAGACGAACATGCCCTCGTTATAGCCATCCCAGTTGCGCGCGATCAGGCCGGTCTCCGGGTGCCAGCCCATGGACACGGCCTTGCGTCCGTCGGCGCGGAAGAAGTTCCAGTCGGCGCGCGCATAGATGGCGTCCGCGAGGCGGCGGATCTCGGCCTCGCGCGGCTCGTCGCGATCGAAATATCGTCCGGCGAACAGAATGCCCATCAGGAGGATCGTCGTGTCGACGCTGGAGAGCTCGACGTTGCGGAAGCGCAGGCCGGTTTCCATGTCGAGGAAGTGATAGAAGAAGCCCTTGTGGCCGGCCCGGCCGCGCGCCTCCGGACCTTGCGGCGCATCGTGGAAGAAGCGCAGCGTGGTGAGCGTCAGGTCGCGCGCATCCTCGCGCGTGCACCAGCCGCGCTCGACGCCGATCGGATAGCAGGTGAGGCCGAAGCCGACCGCGGCGATGCTGCAGAAGGATGGGGTGGGCCAGCGATCGGGAACGAGGCCGTTGCTGCGGTTCACCGTCTCCCAGAAGAAGCGGAACGTCCGCTCCTCGATATCGACGTAAAAAGGCGGAAGGCTGCCGCCGGGTGCCGTATCACCGCCGGGCCGTAGCGAGGTGGCGCAGCCAGGCAGGAGGGCTGCCGCGGCGAGCAGGGATGCGCCGCAGAGCAATTGCCGTCGTTCGATCATGCGGACTCCTAGAGGCCCTAAAAGGGAGGGGCGACGCGTCGGGCGCGCCGCCCCTCAGGGGGAGATGTGAAAACGGTTACATCGACGACACGAAGAAAGCCAGTCCCTTTGCGCGCCGAGCGGTCCGCGGCGCATGAGACGGCGCGGCCGGCGGTGGAGATCGACCGCGCGCTCATGCCCGCGGCACCGCGGAAGACGCGGCTCGCGGCATCGTCGTCGATCGTGCCATCAGCTCCGGCGCCTGGAGCTCGGTGCCGTCCCCGGGGCCCTGGCCGTCGAGCATGTCGACCAGGCGTGCGACCGCGCGCGCGCCGATGTCCGCGATGCGCACGCGCATCGTGGTGAGATCGAGATAGCGGGCGAGGGGAACGTCGTCGAAGCCGGTGACGCCGATGTCCTCGGGAACGCGCTTGCCGCCGGCACGAAGGGCGTGGAGGCAGCCGATGGCCATCATGTCGTTGGCGGCGAACACGGCGTCGATCGGCGCGTCCCCCTCGAGGATCTCCTGCGCCGCGGCGGCGCCACCCTCCTCGGTGAAATCGCCGGCCATGATCCGGGCCGGCAGATCGGGGGCGAGGCGCTGCATCGCGTCGCGGAAGGCGCCGGCCCGCTCCTGTGCATCGACATTGCCGTCTGGGCCGGCGACGTGGACGATGTTTCGATAGCCGCTGTCGAGCAGGTGCCGGACCATCGCGTCGACGCCGGCGCGATTGTCGATCCGGAGCCCGGGGCGCGACGTGACTTCTCCCGGGGCGTTGATGAGCACCGCCGGCAACGCCTGGGGAAGCGCCCGCTCGAGCGATGCCGGAGCTATATGCGGCGCCATGACCAGCAGACCGTCGACTCGCCCGCGCATCGCCCGCAGTGCCATCGCGGATTGCTCGCTGTCGTCGTGCATGTTGGAGAGCAAAAGCAGATAGCCGCGGCGGCTCGCCTCGCGATCCATGCCGCGCACGCATTCGGAAAAGAACTCGCCGTGCAGATCGGGAAGAACCACGCCGATGGCATGGGCGCGCGACAGGCTGAGGCTGCGGGCCGCGGCGTTGGGCACGTAGCCGAGCTCGGTAACGGCGGCCATGATTCGGTCGCGGGTCTCGGAGCGAACATTCTCCAACCCGTTCAGCGCGCGCGAGACCGAGGCGACCGACACGCTGGCGCGCCGTGCGACATCCCGGATCGTCGGCTCGCCCATTTTGCCCCTGCTTCCTGCCCCTTGCATGTTTCCTGCATTTCAGACCCACCGGGTGATTGCAATGCTCCTCGGCCGAAGGCTATGTAACCGGTTACGTCGCTTCGTCGTCGGGAAAGTTCATCGACCCGGCGCGCGCCAGCGCGCAGTGGACGGTGAGGCCGCAGGGCAGTTCTAGAAGGGGTAATGTGATGATCGATACCAAGATTTCGCGACGCGCGGCGCTGCTTGGGGCAGGTGCGGTCGCGGCTTGGGTCTCGAGCCCGGCACGGGCGCTGCTCAATGCGGCGGCCACCCTGCCGGTGCCGGCGCTGGTGGACGGGCTCGTCGGCCGAATGACGGTGGAGGAGAAAGCCGGCCAGCTGACCCTGCTGCCCAGTGCCTGGGGCGGCGGCATCGCCACGCAGCTCAACCCCCCGACGCAAGGGTCCAACTGGGAGGAGCAGCTCGACGAGGTTCGCCGGATGCAGCTCACCGGCGTGTTCAACGGCAACGGTGCCGAGATGGCGCGGCGGATGCAGACGGTGGCGATGACCGAATCGCGGCTGAAGATCCCGCTGATCTTCGCCGCCGACATCATCCACGGCCACCGCACCATTTTCCCGGTCGGCGTTGGCGAGGCGGCGAGCTTCGATCTCGACCTCATGGAGCGGACCGCGCGCATGGCCTCCTACGAGGCCGCGGCCTCGGGCGTCGACTGGACCTTCGCGCCGATGGTCGACATTGCCCGCGACCAGCGCTGGGGGCGGACGATGGAGGGCGCCGGCGAGGACGTGCTGCTGGGCGAGCTGATCGCCGCCGCGCGCGTCAAGGGCTTCCAGGGCAAGGACCTCAAGGCGAACGACGCGATGATGGCCTGCGTCAAGCATTTCGCCGCTTACGGCGCCGCCGAGGCGGGGCTCGACTACAACACGGTCGACATGTCCGAGCGGACGCTGCGCGAGGTCTATCTGCCCCCGTACAAGGCCGGCTTCGATGCCGGCGCGCTCTCCGGCATGGCCTCGTTCAACGAGATTTCGGGAATCCCGGCCACCGGCAATCCGTGGCTGTTGCAGCAGATCCTGCGCAAGGAATGGGGCTTCGACGGCTTCATCGTCTCCGATTACACCGGCGACGAGGAGATGATCGCGCACGGCTTCGCCAAGGATGCGCGCGAGGCGACCAAGCTCGCCTTCCTCGCCGGCGTGGATATGAGCATGACCAGCGGCTTCTACCGCAAGCACCTGCCCGACCTGGTCAATAGCGGCGAGGTGCCGATGGCGCGGCTCGACGCTTCGGTACGCAAGGTGCTCGCGGTCAAGGCCGCGCTCGGCCTGTTCGAGGATCCGTTCCGCCGGATCGACGCCAAGCGCGAGAAGGCGCGCGCCCGCACCAAGCCGGCAACCGCGCTCTCGCGTGAGGCCGGACGCAAGTCGATCGTCCTCCTCAAGAACGAGGGCGACCTGCTGCCGCTGCCGAAGAGCGGCAAGAAGATCGCGATCATCGGCCCGTTCGCCGCCGGTCAGCACGATCTCGTCGGACCGTGGGTGATCTACGGCAGCGACAAGGAAGCCGTCGATCTGGCGACCGGCGTGCGCAACGCGGTCGGCAACGGCCACCAGATCACGATCGTCGAGGGGTCGGGCGTCGAGCAGGCGCTGCCCGGCGGCATCGAGGCGGCGGTGGCCGCGGCCCGCGACGCGGACGTGGTGCTGCTCGCGATCGGCGAGAGCCAGGGCATGTCCGGCGAGGCGCAGTCGCGCGCCGAGATCGTCGTGCCGGCGCCGCAGCAGGCGCTGGCGGAAGCCGTCGCCAAGGTCGGCAAGCCGACTGTCGTGGTGCTCAAGAACGGCCGGGCGCTCGCGCTGCAGGGCGCGGTGGCCGATGCGCAGGCGATCCTGGTCACCTGGTTCCTCGGCACCGAGAGCGGCAACGCGATCGCCGACATCCTGTTCGGCGCGCACGGCCCGTCGGGGCGCCTGCCGTGCACCTTCCCGCGCTCGCCGGGCCAGCAGCCCTTTTATTATGCGCACAAGCCGACCGGTCGTCCCGATCCGGACAACAAGCTGGCCGAATACAAGGCGCACTATCGCGGCATTCCGCACACCGCGCTCTATCCGTTTGGTCACGGTCTCACGTACGGCAAGATCGAATATTCCGATCTCTCGGTGCCTGCGACCATGGGGTGGAACGGCGACCTGATCGTCACCGCGCGCGTCTCCAACCGCGGCAGCCGCGCGGCCGAGGAGCTGGTCCAGCTCTACATCCGCGATCGCGCAGCGAGCGTCACCCGTCCGGTCCGCGAGATGAAGGCCTTCCGCAAGGTCGCGCTCGCCCCCGGGGCTTCGGAAACCGTCCGCTTCCGCCTCACCCGCGAGCAGCTGCAATTCTACGGCGTCGAGAACAAGCCGACGGTGGAGCCGGGGCAGTTCGACGTCTGGGTCGCTCCTTCGGCCGAGGCCGAGGGCGTCCATACGACCTTCGAGCTGACCGCCGCCTGATCCGGGCGGGGCGGCGAGCCCGGCCTCGCCGCTGCGGTGACTGGAAGAGGGCTGGGAGCCGCTGCTCTCAGCCCTTTTTCGACTCCTCTTCCAGGCGCCCGACGATACGCGCGTGAGCGCCCTTGCCGAGCGGGTTGAGCAGCATCAGCAGGCAGGAGAGGGCGAGGAAGCCGAGCGGCACGGCAATGATCGTCCACCGCATCAGGCTCAGCGTTACCGCGCTCTGCGCCACGTTGGCGACGTATCCCGCGGACTTGAAGCCGAACCCGAGCAGCACGGTGGCGATTCCGATCGCGACGCGCTGGAGCAGGGCCGCCATGCCGAAGACGGTGCCCTCCACGCGAAGCCCGGTCGCCTGCTCGCCATATTCGATCGTGTTCGGGAGCATCGCCCAGAAGGAGAAATGCAGGCCGATGATCACCGCCTGCATGGCGACGAGGAACAGCTGCATGGCCCGCGGATCGCCGATCTCGACCGCCGCGAACAAGGCAAGGCCGGCCATGCAGGCGCCGGTGGCGACGAACCAGACGTTGCGCGTGCCGAGCGGACGCTGGACGACCATCCAGAAGGGCACCGCGATCGCGCTGACCAGCCCCATCCAGGCGAGCGCCGATTGGCCGGCGGCGTCATCCCCGAGGAAGTATTTGAAATAATAGAGAACCGATTTGTTGAGCACGCTGACGGCGACGATCATCGCCATCATCGCCAGGTTCAGCGTCACGAAGGCGCGATTGGCGGCGAGGCTCGCCAGGGCGGCACGGATCGATTGCGGCTCGCTCGCCGCCGGCGGGGTCTCGTCGCGATAGGTCGCGCCGACCAGCATCAGGATCACCGTCGCGGCGCAGGCCACCACGATGGCGGCGCCGAAATAGGCGTCGGTCGGCCGCGCCGTTCCTGCGAGCCAGGCGCCGACCGGCACCGTCAGGCTGGCGACGGTGACCCAGGCAAGGGTGCCGAACAGCATCCGCGCGCCGGCGACGAACGCGCGGTCCCGGCTGTCGACGCTGATCCGCGCGGTCATGGCGAGATAGGGGACGTTGAGCGCCGCGTAAGCGGTGCGAAACAGGAAATGCCCGGCGGCGAGCAGGACGACCCCCCAGAAACCGGGCGCGACGGGCGGGACGTAGGTGAGGATACATGCGAGCCCGAGGGGAATGCTGCCGACGATCAGCACGCGGCCATAGCCGCCTCTCGGTCGGCGGCGATCGGCGATCATCCCCGCGACGAAATTGGCGATGCCGTCCCAGACCGAGGCGGCGGCGTAGATCGCCGCGGCGGTGGCGATCGGCAAGGCGAGCGCGTCCGAATAATAAAAGAGCAGGAAGAGCATGATGCTCTGCCAGTAGAGATTGAAGGCGAAGTCGCCGGCCGCGAACAGGAGCAGCCGGAGCTTGCCGGGAGACGGGGGAGACAGCACGGGCTCCGCCTAGAGCGTGATCGTCCGAGGGGAAAGCGCTTCGCGCGCGCCGGCGAGCGGGTGCGTCGTTTCAGGGCCTTGGCGCTGCGAAGAGTCCGGGAGGGACGAGCCTCCCGGCTTCGGTCATCGGTCGACGATCGCCGTCAGCCGGTGGAGAAACGGACGATTGTCGACGAGGCCGCGCTGCACGTCAGAGAAGATGCCGCCGCAGAGCGTCGGCAGGAGGAGCTCGACGCGGGCGAGGTCCTCGAGCTTGCGGATGTCGATGTTGATGCGGAGCTTGCCGTCATATTCGAAGCCGATGTCGGCGTCGGCCGGGCTGACGGCCGCTACCGCCTGCGTGATCCGATCGAGCTCGTTCGAGACGATGGCGGACTTTCCCGACCCCGCGATCGGCTCGACGTTCGAATTCGCGACTGGCTCGGCTCCCGCCATGTGATGTCCTCCCGGCAAATTGAGGCGGCAGGTTTCCCGCTTCCCGCGCGAAAGGCAATCCCGTTCGGGCCGGTGCAGGCGCGGAGGGGACTGGCCAGGTGGCGCTATGGTCTGCAAGGTGGCGCCGCGGTTCCAGGTCCCGACGCGCGGAGGCAGATGACGCCAGGCGCGCTCACTGCCGGGGCGTCGCATCGGCCTGGAGCATCCCCGCCAAGTCAGGAGGCTCGCGAGCTTCCCGATCATTCGAACGATGCTTGCATGCTCGTGCGCGGCGATCGCCACGATCGAATGCTGGCGCCCTCGCGATACGCCTCATCCCAAAAGGTGGAAAGCATCTCCACAATATGGCATAACCGTCTCAACGAGCCGTCTGCCGAGAGAAAGAGAGCGAGTCGCCGAAGCTCGCCGGACACGACCAGGCCGAGTCGCCCCCGACCGGCAAGCGATAGGGGAGAGAGCCGTGACAGCAGCTGAGAACCGGTTTGTCCGTACGCGCCGCGGCGCATCGCTCCTGGCGCTCACCATCGCGCTTGCGACCGGATCCCCGCTCGCCGCCCAGACCGAGGCGGATCAGGAGACCTCGGCGCAGAGCGAGGACACGGTGCCGCCGAACCCGGTCGAGGACGAGAACATCGTCGTCACCGGCTTTCGGGCCTCGCTCAACAATGCGTTGAACCAGAAGCGGAACGAGACGGCGGCGATCGACAGCATCGTCGCCGAGGATATCGGAAAGTTCCCCGACTCGAACCTCGCCGAGTCGATGCAGCGAATACCCGGGAGTGGCGCTGGCCCGCGGCGACGGCGGCGAGGGACGCAACATCTCGGTGCGTGGCCTCGGCGCGGCATTCACCCGCGTCCGCATCAACGGCATGGAAGGCACGGCCCAGACCGGCGGTTCCGACATCTTCGGCGCCGGCAACAACGGGCGCAGCTTCGACTTCAACGTCTTCCCGACGGAAATCTTCTCGGCCTTGTCCGTCCGCAAGACTCCTTCCGCCGACGTCGAGGAGGGCTCGCTCGGCGCCACCGTCGATCTGACGGCGCCGAAGCCCCTCGACAGTCGCGAGGGCTTCGTCGTGACGGCCACCGCGCGCGCCATCTGGAACGAGGTCTCGAAGAAGGTCGATCCGCGTGCGTCGCTGCTCGTCTCCAAGCAATTCGACGACGGCCGCTGGGGCGTGCTCGGATCACTCGCCTATCAGCGCCGCAACATCCGCGAGGTCGGCTATTCGGCCGTCGACCTGCTCTCTTCCAACACCAACGGCGGCTTCTGCTCGCCGGTCGGCTACACGCCGGTCAATCCGGCGATCGGCAGCCGCGGCAGCACCGCCGCCAATTGCAGCACCGGCAATCCGCGGACCAGCACCGTCGCGGCCTATGAGGCGATCCTCGCGCTGCGCCGGGACGACCTGCCGAACACGCCGGGCAGCGGCGCCTTCTTCCCGCGCATTCCGCGCTACGTGAACTCGGAGCAGGACCAGGAGCGGATCGGCGGCACCTTCACCGGCCAGTTCCAGCCGGACGACGACACCGACATCTCGCTCGACCTCCTCTACTCGCGCTTCGAGGTGGAGCGTCGCGACAATTATATCGCCGGCCTCTCCTTCGCGCGCTCGATCTCGAACAACGGCCAGCCGATGGTCTCCGTCCGCGACATCGAGTTCGACGAGAACGGCTCGCTGATCTACGGCCTGTTCGACGGCGTAGACGTGCGCTCGGAAGGACTGGTCGATCAGTTCGTCTCGACGTTCAAGCAGGCCAATCTGAACTTCAAGCGGCGGCTGACCGACACGCTGGAGCTCAGCGCGCTCGTCGGTCTCAACCGTTCGATCTGGGCGGGCAAGAAGCGGCTCCAAACCTTCATGGACGTGATCGATGCGGACAATTTCACGATCGATTTCCGCGACGGCGGCAGCACCCCGACGATCGGCTTCGGCTTCGACGTCTCCAATCCGGGCGCCTTCACCTACGCGCCCGGCCTTGCCGACGGCACGGTGCTCGGCGGCTTCAGCTTCCAGGGACGGCCGCAGAAGAACGTCACCGAGAATCTGACCGGCGAGGCGAACCTCGCCTGGACGTTCGGCGAGGGCCTGGTGCTGAAGGGCGGCGCGCAGTTCCGGTCGAGCGACTTCCTGCTCAGCTCGCTGCGGCCCTACAATGCCGATCTCGTCGTCCGGGCGCTGCCCGCCGGCACCTCGCTGGCCGACATCACCCGCCAGATCAGCGGCGTCGACGAGCTCTGGGGGCGCGGCGCGCCGGCGAGCTGGGCGGCAATCGATCCCGACCGCTGGGCCGACGTCTTCGGCTTCGACGACGTGCGCTTCTGCGGCGCGGAATGCGGCGGCGTCCGCACCCGTGTGAAGGAGGACATCAAGAGCGCCTATCTGATGGCGCAATTCGATCTCGGCGACCGCATCGGCCTCGGCCTGCGCGGCGACATTGGCGTCCGCTACGTGCGGACCGATCTCAATGCGTCCGGCTATATCTCGGTCGCGCCGCCGGCGGGCGTCGTCTCGCCGACCGGCCTCGTCGGCCAGTTCGCCCAGGCGACCAACAGCTATGACGACTGGCTGCCCTCCGCCAATCTCGTGATCGAGCCGACGCGCGACGTGCTCGTACGCCTTTCGGGCGCCAAGGTGATGGCGCGTCCCGAGCTCGGCGTGCTCGCGCCGACCAGCGGCGTCAATCCGATCACGCGCGTCGGCAACGTCAACAATCCGTTTCTCGCGCCGATCCGGGCCAACACCTTCGATGCCGCCGTGGAATGGTATTTCATCCGCGGAGGCCTGCTCTCGGCCGCCTTCTTCTACAAGGACATCAAGAGCTTCATCCAGAATGTGAACAGCCAGCAGCCGTTCAACGAGCTCGGCCTTCCCGACGCGCTGCTGTTCGGCTCCAACACCGCGCCGACCGAGCTGTTCACCATTTCGCGGCCGTTCAACACGCCGGGCGGGCCGCTCAAGGGCTTCGAGCTGAACGCCCAGGTGCCGTTCACCTTCCTGCCCGGGATGCTGGGCAATTTCGGGATCCTCGCGAACTACACGCGCGTCACCTCGAAGATCGACTACGTGCTCGCCAGCCTGAACGGCGTGCCGACGGTGACGACGACGGCGGACCTCGTCGGCCTTTCCAAGAACACGGCGTCGGCGACGGTCTATTACGAGGACGATCGCTTCAGCATCCGCACGACGGCGAATTACCGCGACCGGTTCATCCGGGGCATTCCCGCCTCGCCGGGCAGCGACCTGCAAGGCAATTCGCCGACGCTCTATGTCGACGCGTCCGCCTCGTTCAACGTCACCGACAACATCAAGCTGATCCTCGAGGCGCAGAACCTGACCGACGAGCAGAACCGGCTCTACATCGACAGCGTCCGCGACGACACTCTGTTCGAGACGAGGGTCGGGCGCACGGTGATGCTCGGCATCAACGTGCGGATGTGAGGGGGCTTCGCCGCCGCGACGCCCTTGGCCTGCTCGCCGTGCCGATGCTGCCGGGCGCGGCGCGGGCGGCTGCAGGGCGGGGGAACGGCGCGCGCCCCGGCCCCTACATGCTCGGCGCCGACGTCTCGTGGATCCCCGAGGACGAGGCGGCCGGCGCGCGATATTTCGAAGGGCAGGTGAGGAAGGATCCGATCATTCTGCTGCGCAATGCCGGGTTCAACTGGATCCGGCTGCGCATGTTCGTCGATCCGGCCCGCGGCTATTCGGCCGCCGCGCCGGACAAGGCATGGGGCGGCCTGCTCCAGACGATCGCGCTCGGCCGGCGGGTAAAGGCAGCCGGGATGGGGCTGGCGCTGAGCTTCCATTATTCCGACACCTGGGCAGATCCCGAGCATCAGCAGGTTCCCGCCGGCTGGCGCGGCCTCGGGCTCAAGGGCCTCGCGCAGGCGGTGGAGGCGCATACGCGCGACAGCCTGCGCGCGATGCGGGGCGGCGGCGCGCCGGTCGACATGGCGGTGATCGGCAACGAGATCACGTTCGGGATGCTGTGGCCTTATGGTCGGGTTCGGCTGTCGACGCCCACCGGCAACCCGGTGACCGACGCCAACCAGCGCGACGCGGGGCCGGTCGGCGGCTTCGACGCGCTGGCGCAGCTGCTGAGAGCCGGGATTGCCGGGGCCCGTGCCGCCGAGCCGAGCATCACGATCCAGCTCCACAACCATCTTGGCCGCCACTGGGACATCGTTCGGGAGTGGACGGACGCCCTGATCGCCCGCGATGTGGAATTCGATGTGCTGGGCCTGTCCTGCTACCAGCAGCGCGCCCAGGGCGATTGGGAGCGCAGCTTCGCCCAATTCGTCCGCCGCTATCCGGACAAGGGGCTGCTCGTCGCCGAATATTCCTCGCGCAAGCGCTATCTGAACGATCTGGTGCACGCGCTTCCGGGGAAGCGCGGCTGGGGGACTTTCATCTGGGAGCCGATGCGGCACCAGGAGGCGGTGTTCGACCTCGGCGGACGAAATGCCGGCGGCGGGCCGAAGCCGGACTTGCTGTCGCAGGGCGTGAACGCCGCCGAGGCGCCCGGCGGCCTGCGTGCGGCCGCGCCCTCTCCGCCTTCGCCGCCGCCCGTCGCTCGGCTCGGCCGCGGCGGCGACTATGTGACCAATGCGCATCTCGACGAATATCGCCGCATGGCCGCTGATTACGGGCTCCGCGCGCCGGACGGCGCCGAGCCGCGATGAAAGCCCGTGACGGCGCCGCGTGGACCGGGGAAGGGGAGATGAGGATGCTGTCGAAACTGGCCTGGGCGATTGCGGCCGTACTCCTCCTCGTCGCGCCCGCCGGCGCCCAGCCCGCCGGATCGCAATCGTTCGATGCCGACTGGCGCTTCTCGCGCGGCGACGCCGCGGGCGCCGAGCGGCCCGGCTTTGCCGATGGCGCATGGCAGCGCGTGGACGTGCCGCACGACTGGGCGATCGCCGGACCGTTCGACCGGAATGCGCCGGCGACCGGATCGGGCGGATTCCTGCCCAGCGGCGTCGCCTGGTACCGCAAGCATTTCACGCTTCCGGCGGACAGTGTCGGGAAACGGGTCTTCGTCGAGCTCGACGGCGTCATGGAGCGGGCGGGAGTGTGGATCAACGGTCATCATATCGGTCATCGTCCGAACGGCTATGCGAGCGTCCGCTACGAGCTGACCCCGCACCTCGCGGCCGCCGGAGCCGAGAACCTGCTCGCGGTGCGCGCCGACACCAGCGCGCAGCCGGCGTCCCGCTGGTACGCCGGCGGCGGCATCTACCGCCACGTGCGCCTGATCACGCTGGGCGACGTGCACGCCGAGACCTGGTCGACCGCCGTTCGTGTCGTGCGGCTCGACATGGCGTCCGCCGACCTCAGGCTGGACAGCGCGGTGCGCAACGGCGGAGCCGGCCCGGTGGCTGCGCGGATGGAGGTCGCCGTGATCGGCCCGGACGGGCGGACGGTGACGACGCTGCGCGGCGCCGAGGTGACGCTCGCGCCGGGCCGGGCGACGCCGATCTCGGCGAGCGGGCGCATCGGGGATCCGCGCCGCTGGGACCTGAACGATCCCGCGATGTATGCGGCGCAGGTGAAGATCGTCGCGGCGGACGGTTCGGCGCTCTACGAGGAGCGCGTGCCGTTCGGGATCCGCGAAGCCCGGTTCGAAGCGGCGAGCGGGTTCTGGCTCAACGGCCGCAACATCAAGCTCAAGGGCGTGGCGATCCACGCCGACGGCGGGCCGTTCGAGATGGCCGTGCCGCTCGCCTTTTACGAGCGCAGGCTGCGCGGGCTGAAGGCGCTCGGCGTCAACGCCGTGCGCACCGCCCATCATCCGTTCTCGCCCGAGTTCCTCGACCTTTGCGACCGACTCGGCCTCGTGGTCATGAACGAGGCCTTCGACATGTGGACGGTGGCCAAGAACCCGAAGGACTATCACCTGTTCTTCACCGACTGGTCGTCGACCGATGCCCGTGATTTCGTGCGGCGCGACCGCAACCATCCGAGCGTCGTGATCTGGTCGATCGGCAACGAGATCCACGACACGCCTTATCCCCTGGTCGCGCAGTCGATCATCAAGCGGCTGATAGCGATCTTCCACGAAGAGGATCCGACCCGGCCGGTGACGATGGCGCTGTTCCGGCCGAACACGACCGGCGATTACGAGAACGGCACCGCCGACCTGCTCGACGTGGTCGGCCAGAATTATCGCGAGAACGAGCTGGCCAAGGCCCATGCCGACAAGCCCAGCCGCAGGATCGTCGGAACCGAGAACAGCAAGAACCGCGGCAGCTGGCTCGTCGTTCGGGACGACCCGGCCTATGCCGGCATGTTCCTGTGGACCGGCGCCGACTATCTCGGCGAGGCCGACCGCGCCGGCTGGCCCGCGATCAGCAACCCTTCCGGGCTCGTCGACCGGATCGACGGGGTGAAGCCGATCGGATGGGAGCGGGCGAGCTGGTGGTCGGAGCAGCCGGTGGTCAAGCTCGCCCGCCGCGTCACCGAAGTGATCGACACCAGCGAGCTGCCGACCATGGTCGGAGTCGCCATGCCGCAGCCGCGGGGGCCGGGCGCGCTCGCCGACTGGACTCCCGACGACCTGGCCCGCCATCCGGAGAAGGTGGAGGTCTATTCCAATGCCGACGAGGTCGAGCTCTTCCTGAACGGTCGCTCGCTCGGCCGCAAGCCGCGCAATCGAGACGACAGCGCGATCGCCTGGACGGTCGATTTCGCACCGGGCGAGCTGCGTGCGATCGGCTACCGCGGTGGGCGCCGGATCGCCGAGGATCGGCTGCGCACCGCGGGCCCGCCGGTGGCGGTGCGGTTGGTGCGCGAAGCCGCGACGGTGGGTGCCGGGTTCGAGGACGTGGCCGCGGTGCGCGTCGAGATCGTCGATTCGAAGGGCGTGCTGGTGCCGACGGCGGCCCACGACGTCGCGCTCACCGTGGAAGGGGCGGGGACGCTGGCAGCCTATGACAACGGCAGCGTCACCGACCACACGATGTTCACCGCGCCGGTGCGCGCGGTCTCCGGCGGCAAGGCGGTGGCATTCGTGCGCGGCACGCGCGGCGGCGGCCGCATAGTCGTCACGGCGCGTGCAGAGGGCCTGAAGCCGGGCAAGGTCGTGCTGCGCGCGACGCCTCGCTAGGGCTCACACGCATTGGCCCGGCCGGCGGTGTGTCTATGGAGGGGGAGGTGGTGGACGCACTAGGGCTCGAACCTAGGACCCGCTGATTAAGAGCCCGTGTGGCAACGCCCGACAACGACGCTCGCTCGCGCATTTTTCTATCTGTTCAGCGACTTCAATCGTCCGCGTTGGTTCCCGATGATGCGCGATGCACGCTATCGCACCACGATACCCCGCGTCCACACAAGGGGCGGGTAAGGGGCGCCGCTTGAACTCGCCGCTCCGATGTTGGAGGGTCGCGTTGCTTCAGGGGGTGACAATGGCGAAACCGATCAAGCCGCGAGGACCCAAAAAACCGCGCAAGTCCAAATCTACTGCACCGGCTCGTGCCAAGGTCGCGGCTCCGGCGCGGAAAAAGTCGGTGTCTGCTCGGAAGCCTTCCGCTCCTCGACCGGCTTCCGCCAGTACGGCCGCGACCTGGCCAGCGGGGGCGAAGTGGCTGCAATTCCTCGCGGACCACCCCGCGGCGCATATCGCTCTCGTCGCACACAGCGGAGCAGCCCTTCCAGCAGGTGCTGGGTTCGCGAACCTCATCCGAGGAGCCGTGCGCCTCAAAATGAGGTCCGCTTGGGAAACCGGTGCCGGCAAAGACGCAAACGGGAAAAAGTACGTGCTGATCGCATTTGCCGATCCAAGCGACTTCAACACGGCACAAGGGATGTTCAAGGGGAAGTCCGCCGCCCCGATCCTGGGCGGCGCTCCTGCATCTTTCACAGCCTTCTATCCATAGGCTGACCATCTCTTTCGCATCAGTCGCCGCAGTCGAGGCGCCTCCGTGCACCAAGCAAGATTGTTGCTCGCAAAGCGTCAGGGAGCGAGGGGAGGAATTGCGAGCAGTGGGCGCATCAGCGCGCGGCCGGAGGATGCTTCTCGCCAAGGGAAAGGCGTTCAATCCTCGTAGCGGTAACGGATGCGGACCTTTGGGATATCAGCGAGCACGCGCTTCTCGCGCTCAGGCCCGCCGAGCGCCTCCCACATGCGCCGCCTGCGGCGGGCGGACGTCAGCGAGAGGCCCATCAAATGGGCCACCGCCATGGGCGACTTGCCAATGTCGAAGAGCTGATAGCACGTCTCGACGCCCCGCGGGGTAAGGCGGCCGCGGTCGTAACGGTTTTCCGGCCACTCAGGATCGAACACGCCGGTGAGGCCGGTCCCTTCCAGGGAGAGTTCTGCGTTCACGCGCGCCACATCCTCGCGGCGCTTGCGGATGAGCTTGCGAATGCGGCGATCCAGCGACTTGATGTCAGCGCTCAGGGCGCGTTCCGTCGCCTCAAATAAGATCGAGCGGACGTCCATCTCGCGGACATAATGCTTTGCGCTCATCCGCTCCGAAAGGAGGCGGCGCGCAGCTCGCAGCTGGTCCAAAGCCTCGTAGTCGTGACTTTGACGGTTGGGAAGATACGCGACCCAGTCCCGTACAAAGCGGTCCGTGGAAAGGTCCGCCGTCACCTGATCCAGGTGATGCGCGATGCTGTTCCGGCGCTGGATCAGCTTCACCATGTGCTGCCGCTCGGCCGCAAGCAGCACACCGTCGCGCACGAGGTGATCGAACGCTCGCTTCAGCTTCTTGTCTCCCTTCACCTCCTCCTCCGAGTCCAGCGGATCATCGTCGTCGGAAAGTGCCCGCCGCCACCTCTTCTGCGCGGCGACACCGCCGATAACGTCGCGCTTCAGCTCCTCGGCATGGTAGATGATGAGGATCATCTGCAGGGCACGATGCCGGACGAGACATCGCTCAAGCTCAGGCAACCGGCCGCGCATGGGATCGGTGTAGTGGCGCTTGCGGCGCTCAAGCTCCTCGTCCATCGACCGTGTCTTGCCTGTCATTCGCGCGGTGCTCTCGTGCATTGCCGGGGAGGCATCGCGTCAGTTCCGGATACAGGGAGAATCGATGATCTGCCAACGAGAGGTAGGGGAGGCCGAGATTAAGCGACAGCAGCAAGGGTCAGGGCTTCCCGGAGAATGCCGTAAGTCCTCTGGAACACCGCTCCGCCGCCACGTCCTCAGCGGTGCGGCCGGCGTCCGGGTAGCTGTGTAGAGTGGGGTAGGAGCCGATATCTCGGAAGTACGCCACGCCTCGTTCTCTGCACTCGCGCACTGGATCAAGCACTGGCTCCTCAGAGCTGGAGACCTCATGTGCGCTATTGACTGGAAGACCCTCCGCTTCCCGAGCCCATTTCTCCCCGAGTGCCTTCGCCCTCGCGGTAGCCCGTCGGATTTCGTCAATGCGCTCCCGCTCTTCCGCCAGGCGCTGCTCGTGCGCTTCATCCGCTTGCGCCTTCTCCATCTGCCCTTCCGGGGTCCGATGCCATGCCTCTTGTGACGAGGCGAACGCCATCAGAGCTGCCAATGGGCTGCCGAGTAACAGGGCTGCCAACAGCCACTTGCGCCCTTTCCCTAGGCGAGAAGACAGAGTCGCTCGCCACGGAGGATACAGCACCAGCACCGCGGCCGCAAAAAGGGAGATCGGTGTAAGGAGGTGCCAAAGTTCAACGGCGGGCACGGTACGCCAACTCAGAAGGCGGAGGGACAGCAGGAAGCCAGCAACCCAAACGGCGAAGACAACCCACCAGAAGACGCTCCACACGAAGCGCTCCAGTCGTTCACGCACACCCACGACAGCAGTCTCCCCCTTAGCCGCAATCCTTCTTCCATGGCGGCGAGCCCTCCGCAACGACGTAGACGCGGTCTGGAGCCGTACGCCACGCGGGCCTTCCCGAACCGACCTACAGGTCCAATCTGACCGCAGTTGGAGCCGATAACGAATCGGCCGAATCGCTCGCCCGAGTTGGCATGGGAACGGAGGACCCGACACTTCGAATCCGCGAGGCGGGCTCGCCTGATAGACGCTCTCGACGCCGATGATCCCGACTTGTTCACGGCGCTAGAAGGCCGCTAGGACCGCCGGAGAGCGCGGCCCGGATCGATAGCCGCTGCGCGACCGCTCCGAGCGCGAGAAGGGGCTTCAAAGCCGCTTTTGAACGGGTCCGCCCCAGCCCTTCTCAAGAAACGCAGTAAAAACAGCTACCTGCCAACAACATGCAAGAAGGGATAAAAGCATCACTTGCGGACAGGTCGCCGCGAGTTGATCTGCCAATGAATTTACTACGGGCAATGCCGGCGGCCCATCTGAGGCGCGAGCGCCGCCCGCAAACCACTTTTCGCGTCTCGCTGCGAAACTGGTGTAGGTCGGGAGCATGGATAAGAACGACGATCAGTCGCCCGCAGGGCGCGCGGTGTCGTGGAAGCGATCTATCGCAAGTGGACTGGCCAAACCCATTCCGAACCCTCAGGTTGATCCTACCATCCGGTACGTGTTGCTGATCCCTGAAGACGAGCCCAGCGAGGCGAGTCCGATGCAGGGCTTCTCGCAGGGTATGGTTGAAACTGCTCACGTCCTACGGCTGCTTGTCGAGCTCCCAGCAGACGTTTTGGAGCCGGCGCTACCTCGCTCAGCGCAAGTAGGCCGACGGGTAAACGGAACGGCTGCTTGGAGTTGGACGCCGCTCGCAGTGAGGGTGCTCGGCGAACTCTCCGTGAGCGCCGAGTCACCGTTCATGGTCATTCTCACTCAAGACCCGCAGGTCGCTAAGAAGGCGGATCGGTGGATTGCAAGTCAGCGTTACCACCCGCTTCACGTAAGCGCGTCCGAGGCGAGCGGTCGTATTTTGATGAGTAAGCTAACGCCAAGTCACCTGCTGGACCACTTCCGAGCCGTGTTGGCTCAGGTCGCCAGAGATGAGCCTACCTTGGAACGCCGCCTCGTAACGGAGGCTCTGTCGAAATGGTCACCGCGAGAAATCCAGAATTTTGCCAAACCTGTGCCGGGGCACAACGTGTCGCTGCCGGCGGTCATGGCGCTGCAGGGGGCCGGTTTTCATTTCGCGGATGCCGGCCCGTTTGTAGGAGCAGACCCTGAGGATTACGTCGCTCTGATCCGGATGTTGGCCACCTACGTGTTGGATGAGAGGTCGCGCCACCGTTCAATGGCTGCCTTCCGCACGACCCCACCGCAGCCCGACCTCTACGTGACTGCTCCTTCGCTTTACAGCCACTTCTACGAGGAAGGACTAGGTCCCTCCGGCACCCCGGATGAGCGCGCTGCCCGCGACCTTCTTCGGATCTTGGCGCGGCAGGCCGGATACCAGTTACACGCAAATGCCCAGATTTGGTCTCGGATCATGAAGAGTCCACTAGCTCGGGGTATCATGGAGGTTAGGTCCGCGGAGATCGCCATCCAAGTAGCGGCAGCGGGACTCGCCGCGGCTGGCACTATGGCAGCCACCGTCAGGGTCCCGCCCGCTGTGAACCGGGCACAAGGCTCTGTACGGCAGTTCGCAAATCACGTGCGTTCCGAGAAATCGAAGCCCACCGGGAAGCTGATCAAGACGTTTGCGAGGGTGCAAGAACGATTAGCGTCCGCCGTGGGCCCTGAGCTCACGTCTGTGATCGAGAGAGCGACTGCCATTAAACTCGTCACCGACGTTCCTCTCGAATGGCTGCCGATAGGCAACCTCCCGCTCGCTCTTCGCAAGGACGTTGCGCGCATCACCGCCACCCCGGGCAATCTCCAGATCGGTCTCCTCGCGCGCTCCGGGCTGCTCCATCTATCGGTAGAGGCATTCGGTGAAGTTCTGGTCATTGCCGCGATCGATCGCAAGGATCCCATAGCAGAGGTGTTAACCAGGTCGCTCGATGCTTGGGCGGCGATGTACGTTGGACGCATTTCCGTTGACGTGACCCCCGCTTTTTCCTCCAGTTGGAGCTAGAGTCCGGCCCAAGGAAGGGACGGACGAATGAAGCGGAAGCAGTTTTCGGAAGAGCAGATCATCGGCATCCTGAAGGAGGCTGAGGCCGGCGCGGTGGTGACGGAGCTGTGCCGCAAGCACGGCATATCGAGCGCGACATTCTACGCCTGGAAGGCGAAATATGGCGGGCTAGAGGTATCGGAGGCGCGGCGGCTGAAGGCGCTCGAGGACGAGAACTCGAGGCTGAAGCGGCTGCTCGCCGACGCGATGCTCGACAATGCGGGTCTGAAGGACCTGCTCTCAAAAAAGTGGTGAGCGCGGCCGCCCGGCGTGAGGCGGTCGCGCACCTCAGGTCGCAATTCGGCATGAGCGAGCGTCGGGCGTGCGCGGTGGTTGGCGCCGATCGCAAGAGCGTGCGCTATCGCTCGCGTCGCGGCGACGATGCCGAGATCCGGGCGCGACTGCGCGAGGTCGCCGCGGAGCGACGACGGTTCGGCTATCGCCGGCTGCACGTCCTGCTGCGTCGTGACGGCATCACGATCAACCGCAAGAAGACGCAGCGTCTCTATCGCGAGGAAGGACTGACGGTGCGGCGCAGGCGAGGACGAAAGCGCGCCGTCGGCGCGCGGGCGCCGGCGCCGGTGCTGGCGCTTCCCAACCAGCGCTGGAGCCTCGACTTCGTCCACGACCAGCTCGCCACCGGAAGACGCTTCCGGGTGCTCAACATCGTCGACGATGTCACCCGGGAATGCCTGCGGGCGATCGCCGACACATCGATCTCGGGCAGGCGGGTGGTGCGCGAGCTGGCCGACCTGGTCGCCGAGCGCGGTGCGCCCAGGATGATCGTCAGCGACAACGGAACCGAGCTCACCTCGAACGCGGTGCTGAGCTGGTGCGGTGAGGCAAAGATCGACTGGCATTACATCGCGCCCGGCCGGCCGATGCAGAACGGCTACGTCGAGAGCTTCAACGGCCGCATGCGCGATGAGCTTCTGAACGAGACGCTGTTCCTCAGCCTTGCCCAGGCCCGCGAGATCATCGCCACGTGGGTCGACGACTACAACACCGAGCGGCCGCATTCCTCGCTCGGCTACGCCACACCGGCGGCCTTCGCCGCCGGGCTCGAAAAGCAACGGCCTGCACGCGTGCAGGCCGTTGC
>NZ_SPDV01000022.1 GCF_004564275.1 Sphingomonas parva (ex Maeng et al. 2020) | reverse complement strand
CCGAAGCCGATCACCGTCTGGTGCTCGAACGATTATCTCGCGATGGGCCAGCACGAGGCCGTGATCGCGGCGATGGAGGAGGCGCTGCACGACGTCGGCGCCGGCTCCGGCGGCACCCGCAACATCGGCGGCAACACTCATTACCATGTCGATCTCGAGGCCGAGCTTGCCGACTTGCACGGCAAGGAAGCGGCTTTGCTCTTCACTTCGGGCTATATCTCCAACGAGGCGACGCTTTCGACGCTCGGCAAGATCCTGCCCGGCTGCATCATTTTCTCGGACGAGCTGAACCACGCCTCGATGATCGCGGGGATCCGCACCTCGGGCTGCGAGAAGCAGATCTTCCGCCACAACGATCTGGCCCATCTGGAAGAATTGCTCGCCGCCGCCGATCCCGAGGCGCCCAAGCTGATCGCGTTCGAGAGCGTCTATTCGATGGACGGCGACGTCGCGCCGATCGCCGCGATCTGCGACCTCGCCGACCGCTACAACGCGCTGACCTATCTCGACGAGGTCCATGCCGTCGGCATGTACGGCGCGCGCGGCGGCGGCATCTCGGAGCGCGACGACGTCGCCCACCGCCTGACCATCATCGAGGGCACGCTCGGCAAGGCGTTCGGCGTGATGGGCGGCTATATCGCCGCCGATCGCAACATCGTCGACGTGATCCGCTCCTACGCCCCCGGCTTCATCTTCACGACCTCACTGTCGCCGGTGCTGGTCGCCGGCGCGCTCGCCAGCGTCCGCCACCTCAAGGCCTCGACCGTCGAGCGCGAGGGCCAGCAGGCCGCCGCCGCGAAGCTCAAAGCGATCTTCCGCGAGGCGGGCCTGCCGGTGATGGCGTCGACCACCCACATCGTGCCCCTGATGGTGGGCGATCCGGTCAAGGCCAAGAAGATCAGCGACATCCTGCTCGCCGAATACGGCGTCTACGTCCAGCCGATCAACTTCCCGACCGTGCCGCGCGGCACCGAGCGCCTCCGCTTCACCCCCGGCCCCAGCCATGACGAAGCAATGATGCACGAGCTCGCTGCCGCCCTCACCGAGATCTGGGACCGGCTCGAGATGCGCGCCGCGGCCTAAGCTCGATCCCCCTCAGTCCGAGGGAGGAATTCGGCACGCACCGCAAACTCCTGTGGCGAATCCCCGGCCCCTCCCCTAGAGGTGGGGCTCCGACGAAAATGGAGTCTTCCGGCGTGGCTGAGCGCATCGCCATCGTTTCCGATCACGCCGCCTACGCGATGAAGGCGGAGCTCGCCGAGCATCTGCGCGGCGAAGGCTATGACGTGCTCGATCTCGGCACCACCTCGACCGACAGCGTCGATTATCCCGATTACGGCTACCGGATGGCCCGGGCGATCGCCGAGGGTGAGGTCGAGCGCGGCATCGCCTTGTGCGGCTCCGGCATCGGCATCTCGATCGCGGTCAACCGCCATCCCCATTGCCGCTGCGCCCTGGTCTCCGACGGCCTCGCCGCTCGTCTGGCGCGCGAGCACAACGACGCCAACGTGCTCGCACTCGGCGCCCGGCTGATCGGCGTCGAGACGGCGCGCGACTGCGTCGCAAATTTCCTGGCCACCCCTTTCGCCGGCGGGCGCCACCAGCGCCGCGTCGACAAGCTCACCAACCCCGATTTCGCCAAGGAGCCCGCATGAGCACGCGCCCTGCCAATGATCTCAGCGACGTCCAGCCGAGCGGCTTCTTCTCCGGCCGGCTCGCCGACGCCGACAATGCGGTCGCCGAGGCGATCGCCGCCGAGCTCGACCGCGAGCAGAACCAGATCGAGCTGATCGCGTCCGAGAACATCGTGTCGCGCGCAGTGCTCGAGGCGCAGGGCTCCGTGCTCACCAACAAATATGCCGAGGGCTATCCGGGCCGGCGCTACTACCAGGGCTGCGCGCCGTCGGATTCGGTCGAGACGCTCGCCATCGAGCGCGCCAAGGCGCTGTTCGGCTGCGGCTTCGCCAACGTCCAGCCGCATTCCGGCGCCCAGGCGAACGGCGCGGTCATGCTCGCGCTGACCCAGCCCGGCGACACCATCCTCGGCATGTCGCTCGCCGCCGGCGGTCACCTTACCCACGGCGCCAGGCCGGCGCTCTCCGGCAAATGGTTCAACGCCGTCCAGTACGGCGTCCGCGAGGACGATCATCTCGTTGATTTCGACGAGGTTGCGCGGCTCGCCAGGGAGCACAAGCCGCGGCTGATCATCGCCGGCGGCTCGGCCTATCCGCGCCACCTCGATTTCGCCCGCTTCCGCGCCATCGCCGACGAGGTGGGCGCGCTGCTGATGGTCGACATGGCCCATTTCGCCGGCCTCGTCGCCGCCGGCGAGCACCCCTCCCCGTTCGGCCACGCCCATGTCGTCACGACCACCACCCATAAGACTCTGCGCGGCCCGCGCGGCGGCATGGTGCTGACCGACGACGAGGACATCGCCAAGAAGATCAACTCGGCGGTCTTCCCCGGTCTCCAGGGCGGTCCGCTGATGCACGTCATCGCCGCCAAGGCGGTCGCCTTCGGCGAGGCGCTCCAGCCCGGCTTCAAGAGCTATGCCAAGGCGGTGATCGCCAACGCCAAGGCGCTCGCCGGCCGGCTGCAGGAGCGCGGCGCCGATCTCGTCGCCGGCGGCACCGACACCCACCTCGCCCTGGTCGACCTCCGCCCGCTCGGCATCACCGGCAAGGACGCCGACGAGGCGCTCGAGCGCGCGGCGATCACCTGCAACAAGAACGGAATTCCGTTCGACCCGCTGCCGCCGGTCAAGACCAGCGGCATCCGCGTCGGCTCCCCGGCCGGAACGACCCGCGGCTTCGGCGTCGCCGAGTTCCGCGACATCGCCGACATGATCGCCGACGTTCTCGACGGCCTCAAGGCGAACGGCCATGACGGCAATGCCGCCGTCGAGACCGAGGTCAAGGCGCGCGTCCGCGCGCTCTGCGCTCGCTTCCCCATCTACCAGGATCTGTAAGGCTCTTCGTTGCGCTGCCCATTCTGCTCCCATGACAATAGCCAGGTGAAGGACAGCCGTCCCAGCGAGGACGGCACCTCCATCCGCCGGCGGCGCCAGTGCGAGGATTGCGGCGCCCGCTTCACCACCTTCGAGCGCGTCCAGCTGCGTGAGCTCAACGTGGTGAAGTCGGGCAGTCGCCGCGAGCCGTTCGACCGCACCAAGCTCGATCGTTCGATCGCGATCGCCTGCCGCAAGCGGCCGGTGCCGCAGGAGAGGATCGACCGTCTCGTCTCCTCGATCCAGCGTCAGGTCGAGACAAGCGGCGAGAGCGAGATCGACTCCGCACGGATCGGCGGCATGGTGATGGACGGGCTGAAGGCGCTCGATCCGGTCGCCTACATACGCTTCGCCAGCGTCTACAAGGACTTCCGCGAGGCCAAGGATTTCGAGGAATTCGCCGGCTCGGTGAGCGAGGCGGGGCGCGAGTGAGCACGTCCGCGACGGCCCCTGCCCCTGCGATTGTCCTCGTCCGCCCCCAGCTCGGCGAGAATATCGGCAAGGCGGCGCGCGCCATGCTGAACTTCGGCCTCACCGACCTGCGGCTGGTCACGCCGCGCGACGGCTGGCCGAACCCCGCCGCCGGGCCCGCGGCCTCGGGTGCCGACCTCGTGCTCGAGCGCGCCCGGGTGTTCGACAGCGTCGCCGATGCGGTCGCCGACTGCACCCACGTCTATGCGACCACGGTGCGCAAGCGCGGCCTGGTCGTGCCGGTGGTGACCCCCGAGCAAGCGGCCCAGGAGATCCGCCGCCAGCCGGAGCCTTCGGCCATCCTGTTCGGCGCCGAGCGCTCCGGGCTGGAGACGGAGGAGGTGGCGATCGCCGGCAAGATCCTCACCGTCCCGATCAACCCCGAGTTCCGCTCGCTGAACCTCGCCCAGGCGGTGATCCTCGTCGCCTATGAATGGTCGAAGCAGGGCAATGTGGTGATGCCGACCGAGATCGAGGAGCGCGAGCCGCAGGCGACTCAGGGCCAGCTCGACGGGCTGATCGGCCAGCTCGAGGAGTCGCTCGACGCCGCCGGCTATTTCCATCCGCCGGACCGCACGCCGGCGACGAAGAACACGATCCGAACCATCCTCACCAAGGCGCATTGGTCGAACCGCGAGGTCCAGGCCCTGCGCGGCATGATCCGCACCCTGGTCGAGCCCCGGCCGCGCAAGGGCTGACCTCCAATCCTCCCTGTCCGCAAAGCGGATGGGGAGCGGGACCAGGCGAAGCCTGGTGGAGGGGCCGGGACGGGGAACGGAGCCCGGCCCCTCCACCGCGCTGTGCGCGGTGCCCCTCCCCATCGCCTGCGGCGACAGGGAGGATGAACTAGGCCCCCGCGCGCATCTCGTCGAAACGGTCGAACTCATAGGCGATCGAGGCCTCGACGAGCTGCTCCCAGAAATCGGCGACAAGGCCGACCGGCACGCCGAGTTCGGCGGCATGGGCGGAGGCATTGGCGATCACCTGCGCCTTGCGGGCTTCGTCGCGCACGGCGCCGCGGCTCGGCTTGATCCGGGCGGCGGCGTCCATATAGCCGAAGCGGGTGGCGAGCAGCGCGACGATCTGCCGGTCGACGCTGTCGACGCCGGCGCGGACCTCGGCCATGGTCTCACACGCGGTCGGGGGAAGAATGTTCGGGTTCATGGCGGCGCCTTAGCGGCCGTTGGCAGCGAGGGCCAGTGGGGGCGCGGGCCGCCGGCGCGGCGCAACCTTCGCTTTTCCTTGACTTCTCCCCGATCCGCCGCCATGTCGCGGCTCTCGCAATTGGCCCCGCACCCCGGTGAAGCGGTGGCCGCGTCCGGATCTCTCCGGGCGGTGCGGCTCCGGGAACAGCAACCCAAGCAGATTGGACCAAGAGATGAGCAAGCGCAGCAGCGCCAAGTACAAACTCGATCGCCGTATGGGCGAGAACGTCTTCGGCCGCCCGAAGAGCCCGGTCAACAAGCGCGAGTACGGCCCCGGCCAGCACGGCCAGCGCCGCAAGGGCAAGATGTCGGACTTCGGCATCCAGCTGCGCGCCAAGCAGAAGCTGAAGGGTTATTACGGCGACGTCACCGAGAAGCAGTTCAAGCGCACCTTCACCGAGGCCGCCCGGATGAAGGGCGACACCTCGCAGAACCTGATCGGCCTGCTCGAGCGCCGCCTCGACATGGTCGTCTATCGCGCCAAGTTCGCGCCGACGATCTGGGCTGCGCGCCAGCTGGTCAGCCACGGCCACGTCCGCGTCAACGGCGTGAAGTGCAACATCGCCTCGCGCCGCGTGAACGTCGGCGACGTGATCGAGCTCGGCGCCAAGGCGCAGGAGATGGCGCTGGTGCTCGAGGCCCAGGGCCTGGCCGAGCGCGAGATCCCCGACTACGTCAGCCCGGACGGCACCACCAAGGTCACCTACAGCCGCGTTCCGACGCTGGACGAGGTGCCCTATCCCGTCCGCATGGAGCCGAACCTGGTCGTCGAGTTCTACTCGCGCTGATCGCTCCGGCAGACGCCGAACACGAAGCGGCCGCCCCTCGGGGCGGCCGTTTTGCTTTGGAGCCTGCGGCTTGCGCGGGCCTGGGCTTGCTGCAATAGCCCGCGCCGACGCCGCATCTGGAGACGCTTATGCCTTCGACCCGTTTCAGCGCAGCCGCCGCAGCGCTCCTTCTTGCAGGCTGCGCGACCGCCGGCCGGGACCGCGCGCCGTCGGCCTATCAGGGTCCCCCGATCTCGCTGGCGACACTGACCACCGCCACCCAGATCCTCTCCTCCGATGCATTCGAGGGCCGCGCCCCTACGACGCCGGGCGAGGAGAAAGCGGTCTCCTACATCGCCGAGCAGTTCCGGAAGGCCGGGCTGCAGCCGGGCAACAAGGGCAGCTGGTACCAGAATGTCGCCCTGGTCGAGAACACCGCCTCGCCGTCCGCTTTGACCATCGCCGGCGGCAGCGGCCCGCTCAGCCTCGCCTATCGCACCGATTTCGTCGCCAACACCTATCAGGTGCAGAAGCAGGTGCAGCTGAAGGACAGCGAGCTCGTCTTCGTCGGCTACGGCATCAACGCGCCGGAGCGCGGCTGGAACGATTATGCCGGTCTCGACGTGCGCGGCAAGACGGTCGTCATCCTGGTCAACGATCCGGACTGGCAGGATCAGGACCTGAACGGCCGCTTCGGCGGCAAGGCGATGACCTATTACGGCCGCTGGACCTACAAATATGAGGAAGCGGCCCGCCAGGGCGCGGCCGGCGCGCTGATCGTCCACCAGACCGAGCCCGCGGCGTACGGCTGGAATGTCGTCCAGTCGTCCTGGACCGGCGCCCAGTACAATATGGACGATCCGAACGGCCATATGGACCAGTCGAAGGTCGTCGGCTGGCTCACCCAGGACGCGGCGCAGCGCCTGTTCGCCGCCTCGGACAAGGATCTCGCCGCCCTCACCGCCGCCGCCGCCCGTCCCGGCTTCAAGGCGGTGCCGCTCGGCACCCGCGCCTCGATCACGCTCGACAACCAGATCAAGCGGTCGAACTCGCGCAACGTGATCGGCATCCTGCCCGGCGCCAAGCGGCCGAACGAATATGTGCTCTACACCGCCCATTGGGACCATCTCGGCCGCTGCGATGCGGTGGGCGGCGACGACATCTGCAACGGCGCGGTCGACAATGCCAGCGGCACCGCCGGCCTGATCGCCCTCGCCGAGGCGCACGCCAAACGCGGCAACGCCGATCGCTCGATCGTCTTCCTCGCCGTCACGGCCGAGGAATCGGGCCTGCTCGGCTCGAATTATTACGCCCAGAACCCGGTCTACCCGCTTTCGCAGACGGTCGGCGGCATCAACATGGACAGCCTCAGCCTCTCGGGAGACGCCCGCGATTTCGTCGCCGTCGGTGGCGGCAAGTCGGAGCTCGACGCCTATTTGGACACGGCGCTCGAGGCGCACGGCCTGAAGCTCAGGCCGGAGCCGGCGCCGCAGGCGGGCTATTATTACCGCTCGGACCATTTCAGCTTCGCCAAGCAGGGCGTGCCGATGCTCTACGCGAAGCTCGGCAACGATCTCGTTCAGGGCGGCACCGCTGCCGGCGAGGCGGCGCAGGCGCAATATCGCGCCGAGCGCTACCACGGCCCGAACGACGAATATGATCCCGCCTGGGACTGGTCCGGGGCGGTGCGCGAGCTGCAGATCTACTGGCAGATCGGACGCGCGCTCGCGACCGGCGACGCCTGGCCGAACTGGAAGCAAGGCGACGAGTTCCGCGCCATCCGCGACCGCTCCCGCGCCGGAGCGACCGGCCAGTGAGCGCCATCGCCCCCGCCCTCCGCCAGGCCCCGGAATGGGCCGAGCACGAATTCGTCTGGATCGGCTTCCCGAGCCACGCCGACCTCTGGCTCGAGGATCTCGAGCCGGCGCGCGCCGAGGTCGCCGCCTTCGCCGCCGCCGTCCACGCCGACGGACGCGGCGAGGAGGTCCGGCTGGTGGTCGCGGATCCGCAATCGGCACGCGCGGCGGCCGAGCTCGCGCCGTTCGCGACGATCGTCCAGGAGATGTTCGGCGACATCTGGCTGCGCGATACCGGGCCGATCGTCCTCGGCCGCGGCGCCACCCGGGTGCCGCGCAGCTTCCGCTTCAACGGCTGGGGCGGCAAATACGATCTCGAAGGCGACGACACGATCGGTCTGCGCCTGGCGAACAGCGCCGATCTCGAGGCGACGCGGCACGATTGGGTGCTCGAGGGCGGCGCGATCGACGTCGACGGCACCGGCCTCCTCGTCACCACCGAGCAATGCCTGCTCAACCCGAACCGGAATCCGGGCCTCGACCGCGAGGAAATCGAGGCCCGGCTGAGGCGCGAGCTCGGCGCCGAGCGGATCCTGTGGCTCGGCGAGGGGCTGCTCAACGACCATACCGACGGCCATGTCGACAATCTCGCCCGCTTCGTCGGCGAGAACCGGCTCGCGCTCCCGGTCGCGGCCGGTCCTGACGATCCCAACGCGGCGATCTACCAGGATGCGCGGCGGCGCGCCGAGGCGTTCGGAGTCGAGGTGGCGGAGATCCCCTCCCCCGGCCAGGTCGAGCGCGATGGCGAAATCATCCCGGCGTCTTATATGAACTTCTACATCGGCAATGCGGCGGTCGTCGTTCCGCTCTACGGGGCGCCGAACGATGCGGCGGCGGTTGACGCGATCGGCGCCTTGTTTCCGGGTCGCAGCGTGGTCGGCTTCCGGGCCGATCACGTGCTCACCGGGGGCGGCAGCTTCCACTGCATCAGCCAGCAGATGCCGGCCTGACCTCACTCCAGCTTCGAAGTTCGAGAGCCCCATGACCACGATCACCGCCGCCGCCCTCCAGCTCGCCTTCTCCGATGACGTCCAGGAGAATATCGCCGCCGTCTCCGAACTGGTGCGCGAGGCTGCGGCCAAGGGCGCGAAGCTGATCCTGCCGCCCGAACTGTTCGAAGGCCATTATTTCTGCCGCACCCAGGACGAGGGTCATTTCACCCGCGCGCTGCCGGTCGATCAGCATCCGGCGGTGGCGGCCATGCGCAGCCTCGCGGCCGAGCTCGAAGTCTACATCCCGACCAGCTTCTTCGAGGCCGAAGGCCACCATCATTACAACAGCCTGGCGATGATCGACGACAAGGGCGCAGTGATGGGCGTCTATCGCAAGAGCCACATCCCGGACGGCCCCGGCTATTCCGAGAAATTCTATTTCCGGCCCGGCAACACCGGCTTCAAGACCTTCCGCACGCCCTACGGCACGGTGGGTCCCGCGGTCTGCTGGGATCAATGGTATCCCGAGACGGCCCGGGCGCTGATGCTCGACGGGGCGGAGATCCTGCTCTTCCCGACCGCGATCGGCACCGAGCCGCACGATCCCGATCTCGATACCAGCCGCCTCTGGCGGCGGGCGATGATCGGCCACGCCGTCTCGAACGTCGTCCCGGTGGTCGCCGCCAATCGCATCGGCACCGAGCACGGCCAGCGCTTCTATGGCCACAGCTTCATCTGCGACGAGCGCGGCGACATCCTCGCGGAGTTCGGGGCGAACGAGACCGGCGTCCTCGTCGCCACGCTCGACCTCACCCAGGCGCGCGCCCATCGCGCCGCCTTCGGCTTCTTCCGCGACCGCCGCCCCGACCTCTACGGCCGGATCAGTCAGGACCTCTGAAAACGGCCCACGCCCGCCGGGCGCCGCGGCGGCGGGTGACGATCAACCTCCTCGCGCCGTGGTGCAGGAGGTGCGGCCCGGATCGACGATGTGAACCCCGTTCGGCCGGCGATTCTCGTCCCGCTCGAAATAAACCGCGGGCTGGCCCGACCGGTCCGGCTCCAGTCGTCCGACCGCGCCCGCAAAGGCGCCGCTGGTCAGTCGGACGGTGTTTCCTTCGCGGACGTAGCGTCCGGCGGCCTTGTTGGTCCGGTAGCTGCCGTCGCGCCCGAGCGTCAGCGTCACCATGTTGGAGAAGCGGAGCTCGTAGCGCGCCGGATCTCCCGCGACATTGCCGCCGATACGCTCCGACCAGGCGCAGGTGAGCTTGTTGGTCGGCAGCACCCCGGTGGCCGCCGTCGCGGCGGGTTTGGGCGCTCCGGCCCGCCCGAACCTCAGGACGCCCTTCGCGCTGCCGATGATCACGCCCTCGCCAGCGAGAAAGCCGTCGGCGCGACCCGCGATGCTGTCGGTGGTGCAGGGTCCGCTGATCTCCATCCGGTGCCGATCCTGCTCGATGTGGAAATAGCATTTGCCGTTCTCGAGATAGGATCGTCCCCTCTTGAGTGCACCGTTGACGGTGACGCCCCGCAGCGTGACCGTTCCCCTGCCGGCGAAGTCGCCCCCGGTCAGCACCGCGTCGATGCTCCACGTCCCGGCGTTGCCGTCATTGTCGGCGAGCGTACCCTCGCCGTGGATCGGTCCGAGGTTGGGCGTGACCGGCGCCGCCCGGCCGGCGCCGGCGGCAAGAACGAGAGCGAGGCCGAAGCAGGCGACGGAACCAGGATGACGAGACATCTACCCCCCAATATTTGCTGGCAAGGCCGCCGACGGCCCGCGCCCTTCTGCCGAGCGCCGACATTCCACAGCTGCGGCCGTTCCTGCAAGCGAACGTGAAGGCGCTCCAGCCCGTTCTGCCGTAAGCCGGCGCCACTCTCCGGCGGAACCTCAGGGCGCCGTGAACCACCGCGCGGCCGCCGCGTTCTCCTGATACACCCTCCAGGGTGGTCGTGGGGACAGGAGCCAGCGTGCCGGACCAGATGGCGCTCGACGCCGCCTTGCGCAAACTGAAGGAACACGGGCCGCTCAGCGCCGAGGCCGAGCGCGTCGCCGGCACCGGCGTCTACATCTACGATGCGGCCGCCGGCCAGGCGATCTGGTCGCGCGAGGTGCGGCGGATCTACGGCCTGCCCGAAGATCAGGAACGGCTGCCGCTCGAGGCCGGTCTCGCCCGCATTCATCCTGATGATCTGCCGGCCTTCCTCGAGACGGTCCGCACGAGCGTCGCGACCGGCGAGCCGTGCGCGCTGGAGCACCGCGTGGTGCGGCCGGACGGCGAGGTGCGCTACGTCCATGCCCGGGGCGAGATCGTCTGTATCGAGGGCTATGAGAATCCGGTCCTCGCCGGCACCGTACGCGACGTCACCGAGCGCTACGAATGGCAGAGCCTGGTGCTCGAGCAGGACGCGCAGCTGCGGGCGATGAAGGCGGAGCTGCTCTTCCACTCGCGGCAGAGCGCGATGGGAACGATGGCCGCGACGATGGCCCACGAGCTCAACCAGCCGCTCACCGCCATCACCTTCATCCTCGCCGCCCTGGAGCGCACGGATCCCGCCCGGCTTGGGGAGCGGGAGGTGCGCGAGATGCTCACCATGGCCAAGGAGAATGCGCTGCGCGCCGGGCAGATCATCCAGCGCCTCCGCCACGGCATCGTCGCGCATCGCCCGGCGGCCGAGCGCTTCACCTGCAGCCAGCTGATCAACGAGGCGATCCGCTTCTCCTCGATCGGCTGCGAAGGCGTCCGCTTCGTTCTCGACGTCGGCAACAATGTCGTCGAATCGGCCGACCGAGTGCAGATCCAGCAGGTCCTGGTGAACCTCATCCGCAATGCCTGCCAGGCAGCGTCCGGCCGTCCCGACGCGCAGGTGCGGATCACCAGCCGGCGCAGCCCCGACGATCCCCGCATGCTGCGCATCTCGGTGTCCGACAACGGTCCCGGGATCGCCGAGGAGATCCTGCCCAACGTCTTCACTCGCGGCGTGACCACGAAGGAGCACGGCATGGGGCTGGGCCTGCCGATCTGCAAGACGATCATCGAGGCGCATGGCGGCCACATCTGGGCGCGGAACGGCGCGGAAGGTGCGTGCCTCAGCTTCGAGATCCCGCTCGCGCCGCTCCCGGAGGGTAGCGCGGAGCCCGTTTAGGCCGAACCACGCACAAGCCGGCGCCGGGGCGCGACGATCACGGCCGCCGCTCGAGCGCGCGGGCGAAGACCTGCTCGAACATCTCCGCGGTCAGCCGGCCGGTGTTCTGGTTGTAGCGCGAGCAATGATAGCTATCGATCAGCAGCCGCCCATCGGGCAGGCGATGCTCGGCGAGATGGCCGAACTTGAACGCGGCCAGCCGGCCGCCGGCGGTCCGCACCGCCGACTGATGCGCGATCTGGCCGAGTGCGATCAGCACCTTCGCGTGGCGCAGCCGGTCGAGCGCCAGGCTGTAATAAGACCGGCAGGTCGAGATCTCCTCGGGCAGCGGCTTGTTCTGCGGCGGCAGGCAGCGCACCGCGTTGACGATCGCCGCGCCCTTCAGACGGAAGCCATCGTCCGGCCGTGCCTCATATCGTCCCTCGGCGAGACCGAACTTGAGAAGGGTCTCGTAGAGCAGGATTCCGGCGAAATCGCCGGTGAACGGCCGCCCGGTCCGGTTGGCGCCGTGCATGCCCGGCGCGAGGCCGACGATCGCCAGCCAGGCGTCCGGATCGCCGAAAGCGTGAACCGGCGCATTCCACCAATCGGGATGCTCGGCGCGCAGCCCCTCGCGAAAGGCGACGAGGCGCGGGCACAAGGGGCAATCGTGCGGCGGCTCGACATCGGCCACGGGGCTGGGGCTTTGCGGAAGCATGCGGCTCGTCTAGGCGCGCCTCGATGGCGAAAACAAGCTACCTGGTGGCGCTCGGCTCCAACCGGCGGCACGGCGCGCACGGCGCGCCGGCCGGCGTGCTGCGCGCCGCCATCGCCGCAATGGCGGCCGTAGGGATCGAGGTCGAGCGTGTCTCCGCGATCCGCACCACGCCGGCGCTGGGTCCGGCGGGGCGCGGCTTCGCCAACGCCGCCGTCCTCGTCGCCAGCCGGCTCGGACCGCCGGAGCTGCTCGCCCTGCTGAAGCGCATCGAGCGCAGCTTCGGCCGCCGCGCCGGCCGCCGCTGGGGGCCGCGCGTGCTCGATCTCGACATCATCCTGTGGTCCGGCGGCTGCTGGGCCGAGGGCGCCCTCACCCTCCCCCATCGCGAATTCCGCAAGCGGCGTTTCGTGCTCGATCCGCTCGCCGAGGTCGCGCCCGCTTGGCGGGACCCTCTGACCGGTGCGACCGTCCTCCAGCTCCGCCACCGCCTGGCGCGCGCCGCGCCGGTTGACCGCGGCCCCGCCCGCTCCTAGGGGGACGGAACCCGGGCACGGGCCGTTAGCTCAGTCGGTAGAGCAACTGACTTTTAATCAGTAGGTCGCTGGTTCGAATCCAGCACGGCTCACCATCCCCTTTTTTTTTCGGCCGCGGCACGAAAATGACGCCTCGCCAGCCGATGCGCCGGCCTTGGCCGGTCCCCTCCCTGCTCCGCCGACCGACCGGCCTGCGTCGAGGGCGCTGGAAACACGCGGCCTCGGTGCTAGGCTGAGCCGGGAAGAGGGCCAAGGGGGGATTCGAATTGATCAAAGCAGTGACCTTTGGGCAGCCGGTGGAGCTCGGTGATCAGGGGGCCCTGAAGCCCGGCAGATTGCTCTGGCTGCGGAGCCTGCTCTGGCTCTTCGGCCTCGCCTTCCTCCTGGTGCTGGCGATCGGCTCGCTCGGCGAGTTCGCCAGGCGCGTTGTTCCCGCCAGTAACCTGCCGCTCCAGTTCGCGACGCAATGCGCGGGGGCGGCGATCGCGCTCGGCGCCTACATCCTCGCGGTCCGGCTGGTCGAGCGCCGCCGCGCGAGCGAGCTCGCCTGGCGGCCGGCGCTTGCCGAGCTCGCGATGGGCCTTCTCGTCGGGCTGCTGATGTTCGCCGCCGTGATGGCCATCCTGATCGGCGGCGGCCTCTACGAGATCACGATCAACGGCGCGAACCCGGCGTGGCGGGCGGGCGGCGCCGCGATCATGTCGGGCGTGCTGGAGGAGCTGATCGTCCGCGGCGTCATCCTAAGATTGCTGTGGCGCGGCTTCGGTCCGGTCGTGGCCTTCGTCGTCTCGGCGGCGCTGTTCGGCGCGGGGCACCTCCCCAACGCCAATTCGAGCCTCTTCGCCGCCCTGTGCATCGCGATCGAGGCGGGGGTGATGCTCGGCGCCTTCTACGCACTGACCGGCCGGCTCTGGGTCTCGATCGGGGTCCACGCCGCCTGGAACTTCACCCAGGGCTATGTCTTCGGCGCCGCCGTCTCGGGCACCGATTTCGGCGCGTCGCTGGCAACCAGCACGGCCATTGCCGGCTATCCGCACTGGCTGACCGGCGGCGCCTTCGGGCCCGAAGCGTCGCTGCCGGGACTGCTGGTGTGCAGCTCGGTCGGCTTTGCCGCCCTCTACGCGGCCTGGAAGGCCGGACGGTTCGCGGCGCCGCCCGCGGCCGAGCAGGACGCAACGCTGGCCGCACCGGCCGTCGCCGAGGGCTGACGCGTCCGCATCGATCGTCTCCTCTTCGGCGAGCCGGGTGAACGCCGCTGCTGCAAGAGCCGTTCCGGCCGGCGCTCGGCCCGGGCCACTCCCGAGACTGGCTCGAGGACGCGCGGCGTGGCAGCCTCGCATGCAGATCGTGGGAGATCCTTGATGTCGATCGTACACCGTTCTCGCCGATTGCGTCTGCCTGCGCTCGCCGCGCTGCTTGCTGCTCCCGCCGCGGCGCCCGCGGCGGATCTGACCGTCGATGCCGCCAGCGACTTCGTCGTGGAGGTCACGATCAACGGCCAGCCCGCACGGCTGCGGGTCGATCCCGAGACTCCCGGGTTCGTGATCATGAACCCGGACGCGATCGCCCGGCTCGGCATCAAGCCGTCGCTCCTGCCGGTCGTCAGCCGCACCGGGCCGGTGAAGCTCAAGGGCCGCACCAAGGTGGCTCGTATCGGCCTCGCCGGGACGAGCTTCGAGCGCCGCCTCGCCTGGACCGAGCGCAAGGCGGTCGACGGCGCCGACGGCCTGATCGGCCCGGAAGAGCTGCCGTTCGACGCCGTCACCTTCCGCTGGCGCGAGGGCCCGTCCGCCGCATCGCCGGTGGTGCTGCCGCTGGAATTCAGCAATGCCTGGGGGCTCCATCATCCGTATCAGGACGGCGGCGCGGTGGTGCGCGTCCAATTCTCGATGGTGAAGCCGGAAAGCCTCGCGACCGCCTCGGCGGGGGCGCTGCTCGCCGCGAGCCACGGCGGCCGCTGGACCGGCGAGGTGGCGAGCCGGATGATCGAGTTCGACATCCAGCGTCCCACCAGGCCGATGACGCTCGCCCGCCCGCTCCTGTTCGATGGCTTCGCGATCCGCGGCTTTCGCGTCAGGACCGGCGATCATCGCGGCGATTATGCACTGCCTGTCGACGACGATCCCGATCCGAACGAGATCGTCGTCACCGCCACCTCTCCCAAGCGCCAGAAGGCGGTGCTGGTCGTCACCGTCGGCCGCGAGCGGCTCTCCGGCTGCAGCCGCATGACCGTGCGGCGAAAGCCCCGCACGGTCACGCTCGAATGCCCGCCGGATGGCTGAGCCGGAGACGGCCCGTCAATGCCAATCGTCGTCGGGACGCGGCGCGACCGCCTTGGCCGCCGCGACGATATCGGCGAGGTTCACCGGGCTGTCGTAGGGAACGGCATCCAGCTCGGTGACGCGGTTGAGGCGATGCTGCCAGCGGCGCAGCGCCTCGACATAGGGCGGATAGGGTGTCCGCATCAGCGATCCGTCGGGCAGCCGCTCGAGATCGGCGATGCCGTTGTGCAGCCACTCGCCATTGTGCCAGTCCGGCATGTCGACCGCGGGAAACAGGCAGATGCCGTGCAGGTCTACGCCGCGATTGACCGCCGCGAGACTCTCCGAGACGACGTCGTTCAGCCAGTCGGGCCGGCCGCCCTTCAGCCCCGACGTCTCGGCGACGATCGTCGGCCGGCCGTAGCGCTTCCAGCCTTCCTCGATCAGGTCGCACAAGGGGCGGATGCGGGGATCGCCGGGCTCGAGCGCCGCATGCGGGCCTTCCGGGCGATATTCCATCTGGCCGAAGCTGTAGTTGTTGAAGCCGACGATATCGAGCACGTCCGGCGCGCCGCCGGCTTCGGGATGACGGCGCCCGCCGATGACGTCGAAGGCGAAGAAGGCGTCGTCATAGGTCTCGCGCCACGCTTCGTCGGCAAGATCGGGGCGGTCGCGCGGCGGTACGACCAGGATCAGCGGATCGATATGGATCATCCGCGCGTCGGGGACGACCTCGCGTATCGCTTTGACCGCCGCGATGTCGGCCTTGCACATCGCCAGGGTGAGGCGGCGGCGGGTCTCGCGGTCGCGGCCGAACGGCGCCGCCCAGCCCCATTCGCCCGCCATGTAGCCGAAGAAGGTGATCTCGTTCATCGGCGTGAAGAAGGCGGGGCCGTGATGCGCCCGCGCCGTCACATATTCGGCTGCGGCCCGCGCATAGGCGGCGAAGCGCGGCGCGAAATCGTCGCCGAAGGGGTCGAGATCGTCGGGATAGCCATAATGGCAAAGGTCCCAGATCGGCAGGATGTCGTGGCGGCGCTGCGCATCGAGGAACGCGTCGATACAGCCGAAACAGTAGCGGCCGCGGCGGTCGACCATCGGCCATGGGATGCCCTCGCGCGCGACGGCGATGCCGAGCGAGCGGAGCAGCCGGTAATCCTCGTCGGCGTGAAGCTGGTGCTGGGTCTCGGCGCACAGGTCGCGTCGGCCGGCATCCTTCCACAGGAAGGTCGAGCATTCGAAGCCGGACAGGAAGAAGGTGGGGAAAAGCGCCTGCCGGCCGTTCATTGCATTTCTGCCCGTCGTTTCTGGCTAGAAACGGGATCGCGCGGGCGGCGTTCCAGCGGACCCGCAAGGCGGACGGCTGCTGCGGCAGGGCGGCGGGCAGGAACGGCGCCCCATCGCACCGCGGCGGACGCGCAGGAAAGCCGGGAAGGAACCGCCCGGCGGCGGCATCAGCGAAGCTTCGCGCGCCCCCCGACGCGCGAGACCTCAGCCGTGCGCGAGGACCGATCCGAGATCGCGCTGATATTGTTCGGCGAGCTGCGCGAACGATTCCGCCAGCGCGCTACGGCGGGCCTGCGCCTCGGGGGTTACGGCGCGGGCCGCGGCCCGGCGCTCTTCGCTCGCACGACGCACATAATATCTGTAGTTGGATTCCATCTACCCCGCTCCCCAGCGATGGCGATTGCTAACATAGGTCAGCAACCGGTGGAAGCGGTCCGCCATGTGCTCGTCGCGCCCACGCCTCCACTTGGCCAGTATAGAGACTTATCCACAGCGATTTGCGATTCCGGATATCTACGTACCGAAGCTTGCGCCTGTTGCCGGTAAGACTTGGTTTACCGGCGCGTTTCGATTGAAAATGCACCGCTCGGGGCGAGTCGTCGTCCGGAGACGGGGCCGGCTCCGTCCTTGCGGGCAGAGGCGGCGATCTTCCTTCACCGCCGCTTTGCCCGCCGCTGCAGCAAAGTTGTTCCGATCTGGCACAAGGAAAATTGGCCGCGCCGTGCCCGGTGAAACTGTCGATTTCATCCGTTATCGCCGCTCGGCAGCGCTGCCCATGCCCCCGTCGGGCGGCCGCTGAAACAGGGAGAAGGTGATGATCAGTTGCTTCGACGGCGCGTTGCTTTGCCGCCGCCTGCTTGCCGGTAGCGCCGCTTTGGCCGCTCTGGCCGTTCCGCAGATCGCTTCGGCCAGCATCATTTACGAAGCGCCGATCTACGACACCGGCACCGGCTTCGGGAACGAGCCGCGGCTCCTCACCACGCAGGAGCGTGGTCCCCGCAAGGACGGCACCGAAAGCGCCTGCGTCGGCGTGCGCGGCGGCCAGACCAGCGTCGGCTCGCAGAACTGCATCAGCGACAGCCAGGTCTACAAGGGCAACGGCGTCACCAACCAGGGCGGCGACGAGGTCAATCCGCAGCGCGAGGGCAACAAATACGACACGCCGACGATCGGCGAGCTCGGCTTCAACGGCGCCGAGGATATCGGCCTGATCTTCAATGCCACCGAGCCGAGCGGCAACGCCGTCAGCATCGACGACGTCACCCTGAAATTCTATCTCGACGATCGCCTGCTCGCCGCGATCGACGGCAGCATGGCCTTCGATCCCACCGAGGCGGGCAACGGCGTCGCCGGCTTCCTGCTCTCGGTCGACGAGGAGCAGCAGGCCTATCTGAACTCGACCGTGTTCGGCCTCGGCGATTACAGCGCCGTTCGCCTCGCGCTGGAGACCACCATCTCCGGCATTGCCGGCGGGCCCGAGAGCTTCTGGGCCACCAACCTCAACCGCACGCCCTCCTCGACCGGCTCGACGGGATCGACCGGCGGCACGCCCGTTCCGGCCCCGGCCGCGTTCGGGCTGTTCGCGCTGGGCGCGCTCGGCATCGCGGCGGGCCGCCGCCGCCGCACGGCCTGACCGACCGGGGACGCCGCCCCCGCGTCCTGCGAGACGCGGGGACTGGACAGCCTCTTCCTTTCAGCCGACAGCCCTGATCGATGATCAGGCTGTCGGCTTCTTCTTTCGCGGCGATCCTGGCGCTGCTCCTCCTGTTCGTCGCTTTCCTGTTTGCCGGTGGTCCCGGCGCCGGGCTCGACCGCGCGATCCTGACCTCCGCCCAGCATGCCGCCCTGGTTCCGGCCGCACGGCTGGTCAGCGATCTCGGCAGCTGGATCGCGGTGCTGATCGCCGCCGCCGCCGGCGCGGCCTGGCTGGCGTTGCGCCGCCGCTATCGCGACGCCCTGGTCCTGATCGTCCTGATGGTCGGCGAGCGGCCGCTCGTCGAACTTCTCAAGGAAGCCTTCGATCGCGCCCGACCCGACCCGCACGGCCATCTCGTCGCCGTTCAGAGCATGGCCTTCCCGAGCGGCCACGCCGCCAACGCCATGACCCTCGGCCTGGGCCTCGCCCTCCTCGTCGCGCACGGGCGCTGGCGCGTGCCGGCGATTGCGCTCGGCCTGCTCTACGCCCTGCTCGTCGGCGGATCGCGGCTCGTGCTCGGCGTGCACTGGCCGTCCGACGTAGCGGGCGGCTGGACGTTCGGCGTGGCCTGGACCCTGCTTCTCGTCGGGTTCGGCAAAGGAACGTCTGCTCCGCGGGATCATTGATTCGCTGAAGGAGAGCGACATGAGTGATCGTAACGACCGCGGCGCCGACCGCGCCGAAACCGCCCGCCGGAGCGACGACAGCGACATCATCGACACGGTGGAGGACGCCCCCGCCTTCGGCGGCTCGCACGGCGGCAACCTCCAGCGCGATATCGGCGCGCGCGACGAGGTAAAGGAAGAGGTGGGCGAAGGCGACGGCGTCACCCGCGTCCGCGACAGCGACAAGCCCGAGCAGGCCAATCTGCCGCGTTTCAATCCATAGGCTTCGAGCCGTTAGCCGGCTCGGCAGCCGTCATCCCGGCGAAGGCCGGATCTCGTGGAGAGCCAGCTGCGGCGCTGATGGAAGGCTCCATGAGCGCCAGTGCTGGTGCTCGCCGAGATTCCGGCTTTCGCCGGAATGACGGATCGGGCCCAGCACTGGATCGTCAGCCCCGCCGGAACACGATCGTCAGATTGTTCGCCGGCATCTCGACCAGCCGCTCGAAGCGGAGCCCCCTCGCCTCCGCCGCCGCCGTCACCTCGGCCAGGTCGCGCAGGCCCCAGTCCGGATCGCGCGCCTTCAACGACTCGTCGAACGCCTCGTTCGACGGCGCCGTCGGCACCTCCGCCCGGCGGTAGGGCCCGTAGAGGATCAGCGGACCTCCCGGCGGCAGCAGCCGCCCGGCGCCGCGCATCAGCCCTTCGGTCGCCGACCAGGGGCTGATGTGCACCATGTTGATGCAGACGACCGCATCCGCACGATCCGCCTGCCAATCCTCGGCGGCGGCGTCGATCGCGAGCGGCGCCAGCAGGTTGCCGAGCCCCTCCGCGCCGCGCCAGGCAGCGATCGACGCACGCGCCTGCTCGTCCGGATCGCTCGGCTGCCAGATCAGCTCCGGAAAGGCACGGGCGAAGTGCACCGCATGCTCGCCGGTTCCGCTCGCGACCTCGAGCACGACGCCGCGCGCGGGCAGCTCCTCGCGCAGCACCGCGGCAATCGGGTCGCGGTTCCGCGCCGCGGCCGGAGCGCTGCGCTTCATGCGCCTATTCCGCCGCCGCCGCCTGCGCCGGTTCCTTCCAGACCAGGACCGGCTTGCGCGCGGCCTGGGTCTCGTCGAGCCGGCGGCGCGGCGCGTGGATCGGCGCAGCCTTCAGGCTTTCGTCGCCGGCCTTCGCCCGCTCCGCCACCGAGCGCAGGGCCCCGATCAGCTGGTCGAGCGCGGCCTTGCTCTCGGTCTCGGTGGGCTCGACCAGCATCGCGCCGTGCACGACCAGCGGGAAGTACATGGTCATCGGGTGGAAGCCCTCGTCGATCAGCGCCTTGGCGAGATCGAGCGTGCTCAGCCCCTCGGCGAAGCCTTTGTCGCTGAACAGCGCCTCGTGCATGCACGGCCCGCTGGCGCCGAACGGCGCGTCGAGCACGTCCTCCAGGCTGCGCAGGATGTAGTTCGCGTTGAGCACGGCATCGCCCGAGACCTGGCGCAGGCCGTCGGCGCCGTGGCTGAGGATGTAGGACAGGGCCCGGGTGAACATCCCCATCTGGCCGTGAAAGGCGGTCATCCGGCCGAAGCTCGATGCATGATGCTCGCCGGCGGTCTCTTCCTCCACCAGCACGAAATGCTCGCCCTGCTTTTCGACGAAGGGCAAGGGCGCGAACGGCGTCAGCGCCTCGGAGAACACCACCGGCCCCGAGCCCGGCCCGCCGCCGCCGTGCGGGGTGGAGAAGGTCTTGTGCAGGTTGATGTGCATCGCGTCGATGCCGAGGTCGCCCGGCCGAACCCGGCCGACGATCGCGTTGAAGTTCGCGCCGTCGCAATAGACCAGCCCGCCGGCCGCATGCACGGCGTCCGAGATCGCGATCATGTCCGGCTCGAACAGGCCGCAGGTGTTCGGATTGGTGATCATCACCGCCGCGACGTCGGGGCCGAGGCGCGCCTTCAGCACCTGGAGGTCGACCCGGCCGCGATCGTCGGCCGGAATGCTCTCCACCCGGTAGCCGACGAAGGCCGCAGTCGCGGGATTGGTGCCGTGCGCGCTCTCCGGCACCAGGATCACCTCGCGCGCGTCGCCCCGCGCCTCGAGCGCGGCGCGGATCGCGAGCAGGCCGCAAAGCTCGCCGTGCGCGCCCGCCTTCGGGCTCATCGCCACCGAATGCATGCCGGTCAGCTTGACCAGCCAGCCGCCGAGCTCCGCGATCAGCTCCAGTGCGCCCTGGACGGTGTCGACCGGCTGGAGCGGATGGATGTCGGCGAAGCCGGGAAGCCGCGCCATCTTCTCGTTGAGCCGCGGATTGTGCTTCATCGTGCACGAGCCGAGCGGGAAGATGCCGAGGTCGATCGCGTAATTCTGCCGGCTGAGGCGGGTATAGTGGCGCACCGTCTGCGGCTCGGAGAGGCCGGGGATGCCGATCGGCCGATTGCGCTCGAGCCCGCCGAGGCGGCTCGCCACTCTCGGCGCGTCCTCGATGTCGACGCCGGTGCCGCTCTCCTCGCCCATCTCGAAGATCAGCGGCTCCTCGAGCATCAGCGCCCGGTTGCCGGTCCAGGTCGCGGTCGCTTCGCCGGCGGCGGCCTCGGGGCGGGTCGGGCGTCCTTCGCGGTTCATGCTCATGCCAGGATCTCCTCGAGGGCGCCGCTCAGCGCCTCGACATCTTCATCGGTGCTGGTTTCGGTGACGGCCACGACGAGGCCATTGGCGAGCGCGTCGGCGCCCGGATAGAGCCGACCGAGCGAGACGCCGCCGAGGATGCCGCGCTCGGCGAGCGTGCGGACCACCGGCCGTGCCTCCTTCGACAGGCGCAGGGTGAATTCGTTGAAGAAGCTCCCGCTCACCAGCTCGACGCCGGGCACCCTGGCGAGCCGCTCGGCGGCGCGGACCGCCTTGGCGTGGTTGAGCTCGGCGAGGCGCCGAAGGCCGGTCTCGCCCAGCAGGGTCATGTGCACCGAGAAGGCGAGCGCGCACAGGCCGCTGTTGGTGCAGATGTTCGACGTCGCCTTCTCGCGCCGGATGTGCTGCTCGCGGGTCGAGAGGGTGAGGACTAAGCCGCGCTTGCCCTCGGCATCGACGGTCTCTCCGGCCAGGCGGCCGGGCATCTGGCGAACATATTTGTCGCGGGTCGCGAACAGGCCGACATATGGGCCGCCGAAGTTCAGGCCGACGCCGATCGACTGCCCTTCGCCGACGACGATGTCGGCGCCCATCTCGCCCGGCGCGCGGATCAGGCCGAGCGCGACCGGCTCGGTCACCACGGCGATCAGCAGCGCACCGGCGGCATGGGCACGCTCGGCGAGCTCCGAGAGATCGGCGATGCGGCCGAGGATGTCGGGATATTGGACGACCACGCAGCTCGTCTCCGCGTCGATCGCGTCCAGCAGCCGCGCAATGTCGGGCTCGGCCCCGAGCTCCGGCAAGGCGGTGTCGAGCACGTCGCCGGTGAAGCGCGCCATCGTCTTCGCCACCGAGACGTAATGCGGGTGGAGCCCGCCCGAGAGCAGCGCCTTGGTGCGGCGGGTGATCCGCCGCGCCATGCCGATCGCTTCCCAGCAGGCGGTCGAGCCGTCGTACATCGAGGCGTTGGCGACGTCGCAGCCGTAGAGCCGCGCGACCTGGGTCTGGAACTCGAACAGCGCCTGCAGCGTGCCCTGGGCGATCTCGGGCTGGTAGGGCGTGTAGCTGGTCAGGAACTCGCCGCGCTGGATGATATGGTCGACGCTGGACGGGATGTGGTGCTTGTAGGCGCCGCAGCCGAGGAAGAAGGGCACCTCGCCGGCGACGAGGTTCCTGCGCGCCATCGCGGAGAGCTGCCGGTCGACCGAGAGCTCGGTCGCGTGGTCGGGCAGGCCGTCGATCTTCGCGGCGAGCCGGGCCGCCTCGGGCACGTCGACGAACAGCTCCTCGACCGAGGAGGCGCCGATCGTGCGCAGCATCTCGCGCCGGTCGGCTTCAGCTAAAGGCAAATAGCGCATTCGGATCCGCTTTCGTCTGCAACAGCCTCTCCCTCGCGGGAGCGCCTGGTGAGGGGAGTGTTCGAGAGGTCGCGAAGCAGCCCCCCCGGACCGCGACCCGACCATCCCTCCCGTGCCGGGAGGGGAAAAGCGTCAGACCGGCTTGCGCATCGAGAAGCGCAAGCGGACATAGTCGGCGACCCAGCTGCCGTCCGGCTGCTGGAGGGCCGGCCGGAGCCGCTCCTCGATCGCCGCCGCGACCTCGTCCCGCGCCTCCTCCGGCACCTCGGCCACGTCCAGCCAGCCGCTGCGGAAGGTCCGCACCCAGCCGGCGACGCCGGTGGGAAGCGGCGTCGGCCGGGCGATCAGATGGGCCTGGATCTGCTCGAAGCCGGCACAGGCGTAGAGCCGCACGAACTCCTCGACCGAGGGATACCATTGCGGATCCTCGCCCGGAATCGGATAGCCGCGGGCATTGAGCTCGTCGCGAATGCCGGCGCGGAGCGCAGAGATATTGCCCTCCCCGCCCATCTCGCCGACGAACCGGCCTCCCGGCTTCAGCACCGAGAACACCCCGCCCGCGACCGCATCGGGATCGAGCATCCAGTGCAGCGCGGCGTTGGAGAACGCCGCGTCGAACTGGCCGAAGCGCGTCGCCTGGCCGTCGAGGTCCAGGGCATGGGCATCGGCGACAAAGGCGTCGACGCCGCGCGCCCGCGCCGCCTCGACCATCGCTTCCGACGCATCGAGGCCGATCACCCGCGTGCCGCCGGCCATGATCTTCTGGGTGAGGACGCCGTCGCCGCAGCCCAGGTCCAGGATCATCTCGCCCGGCTGGGGCGCGAGCAGCTCCAGGGCCGCCGAGCCCAACGCCGGCACGAAGGCGGCGTTGGTGGCGTAATCGGTCGGGGACCAGCGGGAGGACGCGTTAATGGTCACTGGTTCTCGCAAAAGGCTTTGTACGCCTCAGCGTCCATCAAGCCGTTGAGTTCCGAAGGATTCGAAAGCCTCAGCCGAAAGAACCAGCCGGCGCCTTCCGGATCGCTGTTGACCAGCGAAGGGTCGTCGGACAGCGCCTGGTTCGCCTCGGTCACCTCGCCGGTCACCGGCGCGTAGACGTCGGACGCGGCCTTCACCGATTCGACCACCGCCGCCTCGCCGCCCTTGGTCACCTGGCGACCGGCGTCGGGAAGCTCCACGAAGACGATGTCGCCGAGCTGACCCTGGGCGAAATCGGTGATCCCGACGGTGGCGGTGTCGCCCTCGATCTGAATCCACTCATGCTCTTCAGTGTAATGCACGGTCATTGGCCGGCTCCCTTGCGGTGGTATTTGTGGGGGACGAACGGCATCGGCGCCACTTTCGCCTCGAAGATCTTGCCGCGCTGGGCAAGACGGATCGCGCTGCCCGGCTCGGCCGAGGCCGCCGGCACATAGGCCATGGCGATCGGCGCCTCGAGCATCGGCGAGAAGCCGCCGCTGGTCACCTTGCCGACCTCGTTGCCCTCGTCGTCGACGACCATCGCGCCCTCGCGCACCGGCTGCCGGCCCTCGACCGTCAGCCCGACGCGGCGGCGGATCGGGCCGTTCTCGAGCTCGGCGGCGATCCGGTGCCAGCCGGCGAACCCGCCCTCGCTGCGGCGACGCTTGGAGATGGCGAAGCCGAGGTCGGCCTCGACCGGGGTGGTGCCGGTGTCCAGATCGTGGCCGTAGAGCGGCAGGCCGGCCTCGAGGCGCAGCGAGTCGCGCGCGCCGAGGCCGATCGGCTTCACCTCCGGCTGGTCGGCGATGAGGTCGGCGATCTCCACGACGCGGTCCGCCGGGACGGAAATCTCGAAGCCGTCCTCGCCGGTATAGCCCGAACGGCTGATCCACGCCGTCACTCCGCCGATCTCGAACGCGCCGCCGGTCATGAAGCCGAGCGCATCGACCCCGGAGGCGAGGCGCGCGAGCGTCGCGGCGGCCTTCGGTCCCTGCAGCGCGAGCAGCGCCTGCTCCTTCATGTAATCGAGCGTCACGGTGCGCGGGAGCCGCTCCTGGAGGTGGGCGATATCGCCTTCCTTGGTCGCGCCGTTCACGACCATGTAGAAATGGTCGCCGCGACGGGTGACCATCAGATCGTCGATGATCCCGGCGTCGTCGGTGAGCAGCAGCGAATAGCGCAGCCGGCCGTCCTTGAGGATCGAGAGATCGGCCGGGAGCAGCGTCTCGAGCCCGGCCTCGGCCTCGGCGCCGCGCAGGATGATCTGCCCCATGTGGCTGACGTCGAACAGGCCGGCGGATTCGCGCGTCCAGCGATGCTCGGCGATGATCCCCTCATATTGGATCGGCATGGCATAGCCGGCGAACGGGACCATGCGGGCGCCGCGGGCGCGATGCCAGGCGTCGAGGGGCAGAAGGCTTCCGGTGGCGTCGCTCATGTCCAGTCTCCAGGGCGCTGCGGCTTCGGGCGCGGCTCGGCCGTCCCTGGTCGCGATACGTCCCCCTCTGTCACTGGACCTGAGAGCTTTCCCCGCCGTCGCCGAGGCCAAGGCGGGTTACCCCTTCGGTGGTCCGCCGACGCCGATGGCCGCCGGACGCTTTCCAGAGTGTCTGTGCCCGTGCGGTCCCGTTTGCCTGAGAGATTCCGGGGCGGTTGCTCCTTCGGCGGCGACCGGCCTCACGACCTGCCGCGCTCTCCCGCACGTGCACCGGCGTCTCCGCCGGCGACCGGGCTGCCTTGAAGGCTCGCCCGGTGCAAGTCAACGGCTCATCGCGTCGCGTTGTAGGCGAGCTGCGCCTCGGTCAGCTGGAAGCCGACCAGCACCTCGAAGCTGGCGCGGCGGACCGCTTCGCGCACCGTCGGATCGGCCAGCGGATCGACTGCCGCGTCGGGATCTCCGGGCTTGCGCTCGCGGGTCACCTGGCGGCGGATGTCCTCGGGCAAGGTCGCTGCGGAGCGCAGCACCGAACCGGTGGCGGTGCCGGTCGCGGTGGCGCGCAGCTGGCCGTCCTCGAAACGCAGGCCGACGCGGCTGACGCTCTTCGAGACGACGTTGGTGCCGCCCTGCACGACGACGGCGAAATAGGGCAGCACGACCTCACGGGCCCCGGAGGCGTCGCGGCGCTGGCCGCGGATCTCGAAATTCACCGTGCTGACGATGTTCTCGCCGCTTTCGTCGCAGGTCGAACGGACGTTGGTGATGTGCGCGACGACGTCGATCGCGCTGGCGTCGCGGCTGTTCTCCGGGTTGAACAGGGTGATGTCCCCCGTCGACGCCGGAATGCCGACCGCGGGGCAGGCCGAGCGGGTGACGGTGATTCCGGTGGCGGTCAGCTGGCCGTCGGACGAGCAGCCGACGATGGCCAGCGGAAGGAGGGCGGCAACCGCCGCTTTGCACTTGAACACAGGCTATGGATCCTCATTTCCCCGGGGGCGGGCCGGCGGATCATAGGAAGCGGGTTTCGCCGAAGCAAGCAAGGAACCGGCCGCGGCCGGGCCGGGTCACGTGCCAGTGGACGCGGCGGCTTGCCCCGAATAGAGGCTCGACCATGGCGACGAAACCACCCCTTCATCTTCTGATCGCGGCGCCGCGCGGCTTCTGCGCCGGCGTCGACCGCGCGATCCGGATCGTCGAGCTCGCGCTCGAGCGCTACGGCGCACCGGTCTATGTCCGCCACGAGATCGTCCACAACAAATTTGTCGTCGATACGCTGAAGGCGAAGGGCGCGGTGTTCGTGCGCGAGCTCGATCAGGTGCCGGACGGCGTGCCGGTGGTCTTCTCCGCCCATGGCGTGCCCAAGGCGGTGCCGGCCATGGCGGCCGAGCGCGGCCTCGATTTCCTCGACGCCACCTGCCCCCTCGTCTCCAAGGTCCATCGCCAGGCCGAACGGCTGGTCGAGGGCGGCCGCCACATCCTCTTCATCGGCCATGCCGGCCATCCGGAGGTGATCGGCACCTTCGGCCAGGTCCCGGAAGGGCAGATGACCCTGATCGAGACGGCCGAGGACGCGACCCGGATCACGCCGGCCGATCCCGGCAACCTCGCCTTCCTCACCCAGACCACCCTCTCGGTCGACGACACGGCCGAGATCGTCTCGATCCTCGAACGCCGCTTCCCCGAGATCAAGGGGCCGCGCGGCGAGGACATCTGCTACGCGACCTCGAACCGCCAGGCCGCGGTCAAGGACATCGCCCGCACCTGCGATGCGGTGCTGGTGATCGGATCGACCAAGAGCTCGAACTCCTTGCGCCTCGTCGAGGTCGCCGAGCGCGAGGGCGTGCGCGCCCGGCTGATCGCCCGCGCCGACGAGATCGATCTCGCCTGGCTCGACGGCGTCCGCACCCTCGGCCTCACCGCCGGCGCCTCGGCGCCGGAGACCCTGGTCCGCGAGGTGGTTGATTTCCTCTCGGCCCATTTCGAGGTCAGCGAGGAAGAGGCTGCCGGCGTCGTCGAGCGGATGGTGTTCAAGCTGCCCCGCGGCCTCGAAGCCGCCGCCTGAGCTTCGGGATCCGGAATGACGAGTGTCGAGATCTTCACGGACGGCGCGTGCAAGGGCAATCCGGGTCCGGGCGGCTGGGGCGCGATCATCCGCTCCGGCCCGCACGAGAAGGAGCTTTCGGGCGGGGAGCCGGTCACCACCAACAACCGCATGGAAATGATGGCGGCGATCCGTGCTCTCCAGGCGCTGAAGCGGCCCTGCGACATCGTCCTTCACACCGACAGCGTCTATCTCAAGGACGGCATCACCAAGTGGATTCACGGCTGGCGCCGCAACGGCTGGAAGACTGCCGATCGCAAGCCGGTCAAGAATGCCGAGCTCTGGCAGGAGTTGCTCGACGCAGCCGAGCCGCACCGGATCGACTGGCGCTGGGTGAAGGGCCATGCCGGCCACCCCGAGAACGAGCGCGCCGACCGGCTCGCCTGCGACGCCGCGGTGCAGTTCGTGAAGCGCTAGCTGCAGCGGCAGCGTCTCCCCTTCAGCCGCCGCTGACGAATCGCTCAGGCGAATAAAGCTCGGGGTCGATGCCGGCGATCATCGGATCGGGATCGCGGTCGAGCAGCAGCGCGGCGGCGAGCTTGGCCGCCGCCGGGGCGGTCTGAATGCCGAAGCCGCCCTGCCCGGCGAACCAGAAGAAGTCGCGGCGGCGCGGTGCGAAACCGTAGACCGGCACCCGGTCGGGGGCGAAGGTCCTGAGGCCGGCCCATTTGTGCTCGACCCGCTCGATCGTCCAGTCGACCACGCTCTCCAGCCGCTCGATCGCGATTGCGACGTCGAGCTCGTCCGGCGCGCAGTCGCACGCCGCCATCGCCGTCTCGTCGTGCGGGCTCAGCCAGATCCGGCCGCCCGCCTCCGGCTTGAAGTAGAAACGCCCGAGAGCGTCGATCACCAGCGGCAGGTCGGCCGGCGCGGGCGGGTCGACGCGCAGCTGGGCGACGGTGCGGCGGTAGGGCTGGATGCCGATCGGCGCGAGGCCGGCGCGCCCCGCCACCTCGTCCGCCCAGGCGCCGGCCGCGTCGACCAGAATGTCGGCGATAAAGGTCCCGGCACGAGTTTCGATCACCCAGGCGCCGTCCTCCCGCGTCGCCCGCTCGACTCGCGCGCCGGTGACGAGCTGAGCCCCCTCTCCCCGGGCCTGCTTCAGGTAGCAAGCGTGGAGCGCGGCGACGTCGATGTCGGCGCAGGTCGGCTCGTACAGTCCGTCGCGCCACGCCGGGCGCAGCCCGGGAACCCTTGCTTCGAGAGCGCTCCGCCCGAGCCGCTCGAGCTCCACGGCGCCGCCGAGCTCCCGCGCCAGCGCGTCGAGCGGCGCGGAGTCGCCGGCCGCGATGTGCAGCCCGCCCCGCGGTCCGAGGAAGCCACGCTCCTCGAGCCACGGCCCGGAGGCGGTGGTCAGCGGCTGGACGGCCGGGCCGCCATAGGTCTCCGACCAGAAGGCGGCCGAGCGTCCGGTGGAATGATAGCCCGGCTGCTCCTCCGCCTCGAGCAGCAGCACCGAGACCTCGCCGGCGATCTCGGCGGCAAGGCTCGCGCCGGCGATGCCGGCGCCGACGATCGCCACGTCCGCGCGCCGGCTCACGCCCCCGCCTTCCGCGCCAGGAAGTCGTCGATCGCGGCGAGCGCCTCGAGCCGGACCGGATCCGCCTCGCGGAGGATCTCATGCCCTGCGTCGGGGAACATCAGCAGCTCGGCGCCGGGGATGGTCGCCGCCGCCTTGCGGATGGCCGTCGGGCTGACCAGCCGGTCGCGCGCCGTGGCGACGAGCAGCACCGCCACCTCGATCCCGGCGAGCCGATCGCGGGTGAGCGCCGCCGAGGAGCGGAAGGCGGCGCGCACCCAGCCCCAGCTCGGGCCGCCGAGATTGTAGCCGGGCTCCTTCTGCCACCAGTAGAGCTCGTCCGAATAGCGCTCGGGGCAGCCGGTCAGGATCGCCTGGCGCGGCGATCCGGTCGGCGGCAGCGGCGAGACTCCGCGCAGCAACGGCACTTTGCCGAAGCCGATCGCGGTCATGCCGGCGGCGATCCAGGCCGCTGCCCAGGCGGGAAAGGGCGCGCTGTTGACCATCAGCATCGGCGCGACCAGCACCGCGGCGTCGAGCGCCGGGCGGCGCTCGGCCAGCACCCGTGCCAGCACGTGTCCGCCCATCGAGTGGGCGATGACGACGTGCGGCCCGGGCGCCTCGCGGCGCCAGTCCTCGATCAGCGCGGCGAGATCGTCGACCAGCACGTCGAGGCTGTCGAGATGCCCGCCGGCGATGTCGCCGCGCGAGCCGCCCTGGCTGCGCCAGTCGAACGAGGTCACCCGCCAGCCCTGGGCGCGCCAATGCCCGAGCGGCTCGACATATTTCTCGATGAAGTCGCCGCGGCCGCCGGCGAAGAGCAGGCTGCCTCTCGCCGCGTCGGGAAGCGACCAGTCGATCCGGCGGTAGCTCCAGCCGTCCGGGGCCTGCCAGCGGCTCAGCCGGGCGTCCGCGGGAAGAGCGCGGCGATCGATCGCGAGGCTGTCCATTCCGGGGGCAGTTACGGTTTTGTAAGCAAGCCCGTCTAGTAGCCGTTGACCATGTGGCAAGAATTTTCCTGGTTCCTGATCGGACTGCTGGCCGCGGCGCTCGTCGCGGCGGCGATCGGCGATTGGCGCAGCCGGATCATTCCCAACCGCCTGAACGCGATGATCGCCCTGCTCGCCATTCCGTATTGGTGGACGAGCGGCCTCGGCCTGTGGCCGGGCGTGGCGCTGCAGCTGGGCGTCGCCGCCTTGGTCTTCGGCGCCTTCTTCATTCTCTTCTATTTCGACTGGATGGGCGGCGGCGACGTCAAGATGGCCGGCGCCGTGGCGCTCTGGCTCCCCGCCCCCGCCATTCTCCAGCTGCTGGTGATCATGTCGATCGCCGGCGGCGTGCTCACCCTCGCGCTGCTGATCCCGCACCGGATCGCCCGTGCGGCGGGAAATCCTGAAATTCCTTATGGAATTGCAATCACGTTCGCCGGCCTTTGGATAATCGGCGAACGCTTCCTTAACCAATTTGTCTGATGATCGAGCCTGCTTTTCGAAAGAAGCGGGCAGGAGGCGAGTGCCGTCATGGATGTTAAGAAGCTCATGCTGCTGGTCGGCGCCCTGGTCGTCGCCGCGGTGACGGCCGTCACGGCCCGCAACATGTTCAGCGGAGCGAGCGCGCCCCAGGCCGCCGCGACTCCGGCCGTGCCCGTCGGCCCGGAAGTGCTGGTCGCCACCCGGCCGCTGCCGGTCGGCACGATCATCGACGCCGAGGCGCTGCGCTTCCAGCTCTGGCCGAAGGGCCTCGTCCAGCCGGCCTATTTCATCAAGGGCGGCGCCGGCGCAAACCCGGCCGATCTGATCGGCACCGTGGTCCGCAACGAGATCTCCGCCGGCCAGCCGATCACCACCGGCTCGCTGATCAAGCCCGGCGAGCGCGGTTTCCTCGCCGCCGCGCTCGGCGCCGGCATGCGCGCCGTCACGGTCGCCGTCTCGGCGACGAGCAGCGTCGCCGGCTTCGTTTTCCCGGGTGACCGGGTCGACATCGTGCTGACCCAGGAGATCGACGGCGACGGTCCGCCGCTCAAGGTCTCGGAGACCGTTGTCCGCAACATCCGCGTCCTCGCCACCGACCGCAAGATGAGCGCGCCCAAGGGCGAGGACGGCAAGCCCGTCGTCCAGGACATCTCGCTGGTCACGCTCGAGGTCACGCCGAAGATCGCCGAGAAGGTCGCGGTCATGCAGACGATCGGCAGCCTCTCGCTGTCGCTGCGCTCGATCGCCGACAATTCGGCCGAGCTGGAGCGCGCGATCGCCGCCGGCGACGTCACCATCCCCGAGAATGCCGATCCGAAGGCCGAGAAGCAGATGCTGCTCGCCATCTCCAATCGGCCGATCGACAGCAATCCCACCTTCACCGTGGGCGCCGACGTGTCGCGCTTCCAGCGCAGCTCGGTGCCGGCGAAGAAGGGCGATCAGCCCGACAAGGCGGATCGCGACCCGCGCGACCGCGTGGCCGACGCCCTGGTCGCTCTCGCGGACCGCGGCGGACAGCCCGCGGGCGGCGCCGGCGCTGCGCCCGCCAGGCCGACCGGCCCGGTCGTCCGTGTCGCCCGCGGCAACAGCGTCACCCTCGTTCCGGTCGGAGCCAAGTAAGATGACCAAGCGCTTCCTCACCCAGGGCGCCCTCACCGCGCTCGCCGCCGCTCTGGCCGCGATCGGCGCCTCTGCGCCCGCCCGGGCCCAGGTTCCGCCGCCGGCCGGCACGGTTCGCCCGGCCACCGACGTTGCCCTCTCGGTCGGCACCGGTCGGATGGTCCGCCTCAGCGGGACGATGACCGACCTGTTCGTCGCCAACGACGCCATCGCGGACGTCCAGGTGCGCTCGGCCAACCAGATCTACATCTTCGGCAAGTCGGCCGGCGAGACCTCGGTCTACGCCACCGACCGCGCCGGACGGACGATCTGGTCCGCCAACGTTCGCGTCGGCACCAACATCGGCTCGATCGACGATCTGCTGCAGGCCGCGATGCCGGACGCGCAGATCCAGGCGCGCCCGATCAACGGCATGGTCCTGCTCACCGGCACGGTCGCCGCGCCGGCCGACGTCGAGGAGGCGAGCCGCCTCGTCCAGGCCTATGTCGGCCAGGGCACGCAGGTGATCAGCCGGCTCAAGACCGCGACTCCGCTTCAGGTCATGCTCCAGGTCCGCATCGCCGAGGTCAGCCGCTCGCTGATCCGCAACATCGGCGTCAATCTCGCGACTCGCGACACGACCGGCGGCTTCCTGTTCGGCCTGATGCGCGGCAATCCGGGCACGATCTCGACCAACGTCGGCACCACGATCGATCCGGTCACCGGAGCGGGTCCCGGTGCGACCAAATATCTGATGCAGCAAGGGCCCGGAACGACGCTCGGCGCCGCCGGTCGGCTGTTCGGCCTCGATGTTCTCTCGAGCGCCAATCTGCAGGAGAACGACAACCGCGTCCGCATCCTGGCCGAGCCGAACCTCACCGCTTTGTCGGGCGAGACGGCGAGCTTCCTCGCCGGCGGCGAGTTCCCGATCCCGATGGCCTCGGGCATCAACGGCACCTCGGTCGAGTTCAAGCAATATGGCGTCAGCCTCGCCTTTACCCCGTTCGTGCTCGAAGGCGGCCGCATCTCGATGCGCGTCCGTCCGGAAGTCTCCGAGCTGAGCCCCGAGGGCTCGGTCCAGATCGGCGGCTTCACCATCCCGGGCCTCACCACCCGGCGGGTCGAGACGACGGTCGAGCTCGGCTCCGGCCAGAGCTTCATGATCGGCGGTTTGCTGCGCAACAATTCGACCAACTCGATCGACAAGGCGCCGGGGCTCGGCAGCGTGCCGATCCTCGGGGCGCTGTTCCGCTCGAACAACTTCCGCCGCAACGAGACCGAGCTGGTCATCGTCGTCACGCCCTATCTCGTCCGCCCGGTCAACGCGGGCCAGATCGCGCTTCCGACCGACGGCTCGACCCTTCCCAACACCGCCGAGCGCGTGCTGCTCGGAACGGCCGAGACGGGCGTCAGCGGCGCGCGGCGCCCTGCCCCGCAGGTCGTCGAGGGCGGCACCGCCGGCCCGGGCATCGCTTCGGCGCCAACGCCGGCGCCGGCTCCCGCGACCAGCCGTCCCGCCCCGAGCCGCACCGCGCGCTCCGAGCCGGCCGCGGCGCCGGGCTTCAGCTTCTGATGTACGCGACTGATCGAAAGGACAGCAGATCCATGGTTCGCAGCAAGTCCCTCGTCGCGGTGATCGCGTTCGGAGCCGCCGTCTCGGCCTGCAACGGCGGCGGCCAGCGAGTGGAGGCCGTTCCCAATCGCCTCCTCGATTCGGTGAACCAGCCGGTCGTCGAGCGCAGCGACTTCGTCTTCGACGTTTCCGGCGGTGACGCCGGCCTGGCGGCGTCCGAGAAGGAGCGCCTGCGCGAATGGTTCAAGACGGTCGGTCTCGGCTATGGCGACCGCGTCTTCGTCGACGAGCCGAACCCGACCCGCAGCCGCGCCGACATCGCCCGCGTCACCGCGGAGTTCGGCCTGCTGCTCAGCGAGGGCGCGCCGGTCACCGCCGGCTCGGTCCGACCTGGCTCGTCGCGCGTCGTCGTCTCGCGCAGCACCGCCCACGTGCCGGGCTGCCCGAACTGGAGCCCGACGGCGACCAGCGCCACGGGGTCCAACTACGGCTGTGCGATCAACTCGAATCTCGCGGCGATGATCGCGGATCCTGCGGACCTCGTCCTCGGCCAGAGCGGCAGCGGCACCGGCGACGCCACCGCGACCGCCAAGGCGATCAAGGTCTATCGCGACAAGGCTCCGAGCGGAACCGGTGCGCTGAAGAGCGAATCCAGCAAGGGTGGCAACTGATGAACGCGCCTTTCCATGGCAGCCGCGCCGCGGCGCTTCGTGATCCCTTCGCCGCCTTCGTCTGCGACGATTCCACCGCCGAGCTGCTCCGGCCGATCGCGGTCGAACACGGCTGGGCGCCGGAGAAGGTCAATCGCGGCGGCCTCCGCAACGCCATCCAGACCCTATCGGTCTCGGCCAGCCCGACGATCCTGTTCGTCGATCTCTCCGAATCCGGCGATCCGCTGAACGACATCAACGCGCTCGCCGAGGTCTGCGAGCCCGGCACGGTGGTGATCGCCGCCGGCCAGGTCAACGACGTGCGCCTGTACCGCGATCTGATCGCCTCGGGCATCCAGGACTATCTGCTGAAGCCGTTCACCGCCGATCACCTGCGCGACGCCTTCGCCAATGCCCAGATGATCATCTCGGGCCCGCGCGCGAGCGAGGCGAACGCCGACAAGCCGCACGTCATGGCGGCCGTGATCGGCGTCCGCGGCGGCGTCGGCGCCTCGACCGTCGCGACCTCGATCGCCTGGATGATGGGCGACAAGGGCGGCCGCTCGACGGCGCTGCTCGATCTCGACGTTCATTTCGGCACCGGCGCCCTGTCGCTCGACCTCGAGCCGGGCCGCGGCCTCACCGACGCAATCGAGAATCCGAGCCGCATCGACGGCCTGTTCATCGAGCGCGCGATGGTCCGCGCCAACGAGAAGCTCTGCGTTCTGTCCGCCGAGGCGCCGCTCAACCAGCCATTGCTCAACGACGGATCGGCCTATTACCAGCTCCAGGAGGAGATACGGAACGCGTTCGAGGCGACGATCCTCGATCTGCCCCGCTCGATGCTGGTCCAGCACGGCCACCTCGTCCACGAGGTCCATGCCGCGATCGTCGTCGTCGAGTTCACCCTCGCTGCGACCCGCGACGCGATCCGCATCCTCAGCTGGCTCAAGGCCAATGCGCCCCAGGCCCGGGTGATCGTGGTCGCCAATCGCGTGCCCTCGGGCGCGCAGGAGATCAGCCGCAAGGACTTCGAGCAGTCGATCGAGCGCAAGGTCGACGTCGTCATCCCGTTCGACGCCAAGGTCGCCGCCCAGGCTGCGAAGCTCGGCCAGCCGTTCGCCAAGATCGCGACCAGCTCGAAGCTCAACCAGCCGCTCGGCCAGCTCCTCACCGCCACCGTCGCGACGGTCGAAAACCCGGGCGAGACCGGCGAGGACGGCGCCGGCAAGCCGGCCGCGACCGCCGGATCTTTGCTCGAGAAGCTGAACCTGAAGACGATGCTGGCCAAGAAGCCGAAGCTGGAAAAGGCGAAGGCCGTCTGAACGGCGCGGCCTCACGCGAAGGGCGAGGAATAGATGGAGCTTAGCTTTCCAGTGCTGATCCTGGCCATGGGGCTGCTGGGCACGCTCGGCATCTTCGCCCTGGCCCTGAACGGCCCGTCCTCGGCCAAGGCGTCGCACCGGCGCCTCGAGAGCGTGCGCGAGCGGCACAGCCGCTCGAACGAGGTCGCCGCCCAGGCGCAGATGAAGCGCATTCGCCAGACGCGCAACGATTCCAAGATGGAAGGCCTCGCCCAGAGGCTGATCCCGAACCCCGCCCTGCTCCGCCAGCGGCTCGAGCAGACCGGCCGTTCATGGACGTTGCTGCACTACGTGCTCGCCACGCTCGGCCTGTTCGTCTTCGTCGCCGTGATGCTGACCCTGCGCGGCCTGCCGATCTATCTGGCGATCTTCGCCGGCCTGTTCGTCGGCATCGGCCTGCCGCATTTCGTCGTCGGCAAGCTGATCAAGCGCCGGGTCGCCCAGTTCACCGCCAAATTCCCGGACGCCATCGATCTGATGGTCCGCGGCCTGCGCTCGGGTCTTCCGATCACCGAGACGATGGGCGTTATCGCGGACGAGGTCCCCGGCCCGATCGCCGACGAATTCCGCACCGTCTCGGACAAGATGAAGATCGGCCGGACGATGGAGGTCGCGCTCGGGGAAGCCGCCGCGCGGCTCGGCACGCCGGAATTCCAGTTCTTCGTCATCACCCTCGCCATTCAGCGCGAGACCGGCGGCAACCTCGCCGAGACGCTCGGCAACCTCTCCGACGTGCTGCGCAAGCGCGCCGCGATGAAGCTCAAGATCAAGGCGATGTCTTCGGAATCCAAGGCTTCGGCGTGGATCGTCGGATCGCTGCCGTTCATCGTCTTCGCCCTGATCTGGTTCATCAACGGCGAGTACATGCAGAAGTTCTTCGTCGACGAGCGGCTGATCATCGCCGGCTGCGGCGGCCTCATGTGGATGGGGATCGGCGTGTTCATCATGGCCAAGATGGTCGATTTCGAGATCTAGGGCGGCGTAGCGACATGGCACCTCCACCAGCAACGGGCCCGACGGTGATGGGCATCGACGTGCTCACCGTGGCGACGTTCCTCGCCGCGATCGCGACCATGGCCGTGCTCGTCGCCATCTACGCGGCGACCACCGTGCGCGATCCGATGGCCAAGCGCGTCAAGGCCCTCAACGAGCGGCGCGAGCAGCTCAAGGCCGGCATCGTCACCGCCTCGAACAAGCGCCGGCGCAGCATCAGCAACCGCAACGAGGTCGGCGACAAGGTCCGCGGCATCCTCGGCTCGCTGAAGATGGTCCAGGACGAGCAGGTCAAGATCGCCCAGAAGAAGCTGATGCAGGCCGGCATCCGCTCCAAGGATCTCGCCTTCGTCGTCATCCTCGCCCGCCTGGTCCTGCCGCTCGTCCTCGGCACCCTGGTGATCCTCGGCGTCTATGTGTTCGACTGGCTGCCCGATTGGGGCGCGTTCAAGCGCTACGCCCTCGTCGCCGCCACCCTGATCGGCTGCTACAAGGCGCCCGATCTCTGGCTGAAGAACCGGGTCAACAAGCGCTCCGACGCGATCCGGAAGGGGCTTCCCGACGCGCTCGACCTGCTCGTGATCTGCGCCGAGGCCGGCCTCACCGTCGATGCCGCCTTCAACCGCGTCGCCCGCGAGCTCGGCAAGGCCTATCCCGAGCTCGGCGACGAGTTCGCCCTCACCTCGATCGAGCTCGGCTTCCTCACCGATCGGCGCCAGGCGTTCGAGAACCTCGCCAACCGCATCGATCTCGAGGCGGTGCGCGGCGTCGTCACGACGATGATCCAGACCGAGAAATACGGCACGCCGCTGGCCAGCGCGCTGCGCGTCCTCTCCGCCGAGTTCCGCAACGAGCGGATGATGCGCGCCGAGGAGAAAGCGGCCCGGCTGCCGGCGATCATGACCGTGCCGCTGATCCTGTTCATCCTGCCGGTGCTCTTCATCGTCATCCTCGGTCCGGCGGCCTGCTCGATCTCCGACTCGCTGCTCTGAGGTCTCGCCGCTGCCCTCGCGGCAGCGGCAACCGGCACGGGGGCGGAACAACCTGCCCCCCTCGCCCATTGATCCGCATCCCGTGCCTGATCGGCCCGGGCCTGGCGATCCTTGGTAGAGGAGCGAGCGGTGAACGCGGGCAGCTACAACGAATGGGTTCTCTACATCCTCATCTTCCTGTTCGGCCTCGTCGTCGGCATGGCGCTGATGGCCAACGGCAAGTGGAAGCGTCGCTATCGCGACGAGACGCGGCGCACGGCCGAGCTCCAGGCAGAGAACAAGCGCCTGCACGACCGGGCGACCGAGATGGACTCGCTCCGGCATGCGGCGGCGCGGGACGAGGAGCGCCGCCGGGTCGACGGCCCGGGGCCGCTTTAGGTCTCCTGAGACGCGGCCAAGGCCACCCTCTCTTTGGCGGGCATGGCTGAAATCTAGGGTTGGCGTCGGCGCCGCCGCTGGTGCACACAGGCGGCACCACCGGAGCAGCTCAGTCCCTTGGAAACGCGTTCGCACATCCTCCTCGTCTCGGCCGTCGTGCTGGCGTCGCTGGCCGCGCTGTTCGCGTTCGTCGTCTGGCTGACTCCCGACGACGGCCGCAAGGGTCCGCAATACGACATCCTGTTCGCCCAGTCGGTGGCCGGCCTCGTCGAGGGATCGGCGGTGACCTTCGCCGGCATTCCGGTCGGCCGGGTGCAGACGATCGGGCTGGAGCCGGGCAACCCGGGCCTGGTCCGTGTTCGCATCTCGATCACCGAGAAGGAGCTTCCGGTGCACGAGGGCACCCAGGCGACGCTGAAGGGCGATCTCGCCTTCGGCAGCGCCACCATCGACCTCGTGGCGCCCGATCAAGCCGGCCGCCCGATCCCGCTCAATGAGAACGGCGTCGGCCTCATCCCCGCCAAGAAGCCAGGCTTCGGCGAGCTTGCCGGCGATCCGGGGCCGCTGCTCGACCGGATCTCGCGCGGCACCGACATGCTGCTCGAGATGACCTCGCCCGAAGGGCAGAAGGCGATCGAGGCGAAGCTGGACGCCTCCGCCCAGGCGACCGCCGCGATGGCGCAGCAGTCGGCGGCGCTCGACGCCCGTATTGCGGGCACGCGGAGCGCGATCCGCAGCACCGCCTCGGCCGCCGACGCCTTCGCCGCCACCGCCCGCACCCGCGGCGCCCAGCTCCAGACGCGCGGCCGCGACAGCATCGGCCAGATCCGCGCGCGATCGGCCGCGGCGCGCGAGGCGATCAAGGGGCTCGACGCCAGCCTCGACGCCGCGCACGTACAGGTCGGCGCCTTTTCCGAGACCTCGACCGCGCTCGGCGAGAGCGCCCGCGGACTGCGCAGCCAGGTGGCCAAGGTCCAGGGCGCGGTGAAGGCCGTCGAGGACGGTGGCCTCGGCAGCCCCACCCTCCCCGACTACAAGCCGCGCGACTGAGCGCCGGGCGCCGCGCCTACAGGCCCAGCGCCTCGCGCGCCTGGCGGTGGCGGAGCGCGGCCTGGGCGGCCGCGAGGCGGGCGATCGGCACGCGGTATGGAGAGGCCGAGACATAGTCGAGGCCGGTCTTCTCGCAAAAAGCGATCGACGTCGGATCGCCGCCATGCTCGCCGCAGATGCCGAGCTTCAGGTCCTGCTTCACCGCCCGCCCGCGCTCGGCGGCGATCGAGATCAGCTGGCCGACCCCGTCCTCGTCGATGCTGACGAACGGATCGCGCTCGAAGATCCCCTTCTCGACATAGATGCCGAGGAAGCGCGCCGCATCGTCGCGGCTGACGCCGAGCGTGGTCTGGGTGAGGTCGTTGGTGCCGAAGCTGAAGAAATGCGCTTCCTCGGCGATCTGGTCGGCGAGCAGCGCCGCGCGCGGCAGCTCGATCATCGTGCCGACGCGATAGTCGAGCGTCCGCCCCGTCTCGGCAAAGACCGCTTCGGCGGTCCGCTCGATCAGCTTGCGGATGATGCCGAGCTCGGCCCTGGTGCCGACCAGAGGCACCATCACTTCCGGGATCGGCGCCTCGCCGGTCTCCGTCGCCACCCGCGCCGCCGCCTCGAAGATCGCGCGCGCCTGCATCTCGTAGATCTCGGGATAGGTGATGCCGAGCCGGCAGCCGCGATGCCCGAGCATCGGATTGAACTCGTGGAGCTCGCCCACCCGCCGCTTGATCGCCTCGGCGCTCGTTCCCGACGCGGCGGCGAGCTCGGCGAGCTCCGACTCGTTGTGCGGCAGGAATTCATGCAGCGGCGGGTCGAGCAGGCGGATGGTGACCGGCAAGCCGGCCATGATCCGGAAGATCTCCTCGAAGTCGCCCCGCTGCTCGGGCAGGAGGTTGGCCAGCGCCGCCCGGCGCCCGGCCTCGTCCTCGGCCAGGATCATCCGGCGCACGTTGGCGATCCGGCCGGCCTCGAAGAACATGTGCTCGGTGCGGCACAGGCCGATCCCCTCCGCGCCGAACTCGCGGGCGGTGCGGCAGTCGGCGGGCGTCTCCGCGTTGGTGCGCACCGCCAGGCGGCGGACCTTGTCGGCCCAGGCCATCAGCGTCCCGAAATCGCCGACCAGCTCGGGCTGGACGGTGGCGACCTCGCCGAGCATCACCTCGCCCGAGGCGCCGTCGATCGTGATCGTCTCGCCTTCGCGCACCTCCTGGCCACCGACCCGCATCAGCCGCCGGGCGTAATCGATCGAGACGCTGCCCGCACCGCTGACGCACGGCCGGCCCATGCCGCGCGCGACCACCGCAGCATGGCTGGTCATGCCGCCCCGGGCGGTCAGGATGCCCTCGGCGGCGTGCATGCCGTGGATGTCCTCGGGAGAGGTCTCGATGCGGACCAGGATCACCTTCTCGCCGAGGCCCGCGCGCTTCTCCGCCGTGTCGGCGTCGAACACCGCGGCGCCCGAGGCCGCGCCCGGCGAGGCGGGCAGCCCCTTGGCGATGACCTTGCGCTCGGCGGCCGGATCGAGCGTCGGGTGGAGCAACTGGTCGAGCGCCGCCGGATCGACGCGCAGGATCGCCTCCTCCTCGGAGATCAGCCCCTCGCCCGCCATGTCGACCGCGATGCGCAACGCCGCGCGCGCGGTGCGCTTGCCGGACCGGGTCTGCAGCATGAACAGTCGGCCGCGCTCCACCGTGAACTCGATGTCCTGCATGTCGCGATAATGCGCCTCGAGCAGGTCGAAGACGCGCGCCAGCTCGGCGAACACCTCCGGCATCGATTCCTCCATCGACACCGCCTTGGCTTTGGCCGCCTCGCGCGCGGCGCGGGTCAGATACTGGGGCGTGCGGATGCCGGCGACGACGTCCTCGCCCTGGGCATTGATCAGATACTCGCCGTAATAGGCCCGCTCGCCGGTCGAAGGATCGCGGGTGAAGGCCACTCCGGTGGCCGAGGTCTCGCCCATGTTGCCGAACACCATCGCCTGGACGTTGACGGCGGTGCCCCAGTCGCCCGGAATGGCGTTCAGCCGCCGGTAGACCTTGGCGCGCTCCGACTGCCACGATCCGAACACGGCGCCGATCGCGCCCCACAATTGCTCGTGCACGTCCTGCGGGAACGGCCGGCCTAGCTCCTCCTCGACCAGCTCCTTGTAGCGCCCGGTCAGCCGCCGCCAGTCCTCCGCCTCAAGCTCGGTGTCGAGATGGACGCCGCGATCCTCCTTGGCGATCTCCAGCGCCTCCTCGAAGCGGCCGTGGTCGAGGCCCAGCACCACGTCCGAATACATCTGGATGAAGCGGCGGTAGCTGTCCCAGGCGAAGCGCGGGTCGCCGGCGCTGGCGGCGAGACCCTCGACCGTCGCGTCGTTGAGACCGAGGTTCAGCACCGTGTCCATCATGCCGGGCATCGACACGCGCGCGCCCGAGCGGACCGAGACGAGCAGAGGATCGGCGGCATCGCCGAACGTCTTGCCGGTGATCCCCTCGATATGGGCGAGGCCGTTCGCCACCTCGTCGCGCAGGCTGTCGGGGAAGCTCTCGCCTTCCTCGTAATAGCGCGTGCACATCTCGGTCGAGATGGTGAAGCCGGGAGGCACGGGCAGGCCGATCGCGGCCATCTCGGCAAGGTTGGCGCCCTTGCCGCCGAGCAGGTTCTTGTCACCCTTGCCGCCGTCGGAGACTCCGCCCCCGAAGCGGTACACGTAATGCGCCATTCCCTGCCTTCCTGTCTTACGGATCTTCCTGGTAGAAGCTCCGGTGATCAAAGCGGTTCCAGGCGCGACAGGTTCGTGCCGTCAGCCCTCGACCTTCGAGAAGTCGGCGACCTCGTGGACCGCGTCCCGCATCCGGGCGAGCAGATCGAGCCGCGCCTCGCGCTTCACCGGATCGGCGTCGTTGACGGTGACCTTGTCGAAGAAGGCGTCGACCGGCCCGCGCAGGCTGGCGAGCGCCGCCATCGCTCCTTCGAAATCCTCGGCCTCCACCGCGGCGCGCGCCTGCGGCTCGGCGGCGTCGAGCGCGTGGATCAGCGCCGCTTCCTCGGGCTCGGGCTCGTAGGGGAGCGGGTGGCGCTGGTTGAACGCCGCCACCGCCTCGGCGAGCTGCGGATCGTCGACGAGGACGAGCGGGTCCTCCTCCCCGGTCTGCGGGATCGACTCGTTCTCCCGGTTGGCCATCGCCCGCGAGGCCGCGCCCCAGCCTTCCTTCTTGAGGATGTTGGCGGCGCGCTTGTAGCCGGCGAGGAGATCTTTCCCCTCCCCTGTCTCGACGAACGCCTGCAGCGCGCGGACGCGGGCAAGCAGCCGGACGAGATCGTCCTCGCCGCCGAGGGCGAACACCGCGTCGATCAGGTCGTGCCGCACCCCCGCCTCCCGCTGCTGCACCTTCAGCCGGTCGGCGAAGAAGGCCATCAGCTCGTCCACGTCCCCGCCGGACTCGGCGAGCGCGAGCGCCTCGCGCAGGCGCAGCCGCGTTCCGTTGGCCAGGGTCGTCTGGATGATGGTGAGGGCGGCGCGGCGGAGGGCGAACGGATCCTTGGAGCCGGTCGGCCGGATGCCCCTGGCGAAGAAGGCGGTCAGCGTGTCGATCCGGTCGGCCAGCGCGACGCAGGCCGGGATGCAGCCCTCCACCGCCGGCAGATATTGCTGCTTGAGCGCCGAGACGGTGCCCGGCTTTTCGCCCGCCGCCTCGGCATAATAGCCGCCCATCACGCCCTGAAGCTCGGGGAACTCGCCCACCATCGCGGTGGCGAGATCGGCCTTGGCGAGGATTCCGGCACGGCGCGCGGTCTCCGGATCCCGATCGGGAAACCAGCGGGTGCAGATCGCCGCCGCGAGCGCGCCAATCCGGTCGGCCTTGGCGCGCAGGCTGCCCATGCCCTCGTAGAACAGCATGTCGTCGAGCCTGGGCAGGAAGGCGTCGAGCGGCGCCTTCAGATCCTGCTCCCAGAAGAACTTGGCGTCGGACAGGCGGGCGGCGAGCACCTTCTGATTGCCCTCGACGATCGCCCTGCCGCCGTCGTTGGCGTCGATGTTGGCGGTGCAGACGAAGCTCGGCGCCAGCCGTCCGTCCGCGTCGGTGCAGGCGAAATATTTCTGGTTGGTGCGCATGGTGAGCTGAATCACCTCGCGCGGCACCGCGAGGAAGGCGGGATCGAAATGGCCCAGCAGGGGCACCGGCCATTCGGTGAGGCCGGCATTCTCGACCAGCAGCCCCTCGTCCTCGACCAGGGTGAGGCCGGCCGCCGCGGCCGCGGCGCGCGCGCCCTCGTCGATGATCCGGCGCCGCTCGGCCGGATCGACGATCACGTGGCAGGCACGCAGCTTCTCGGCATAATCGTTGGCGCTGCCGATGGTGATGATGCCGGGATGGTGGAAGCGGTGGCCGACCGTGGCCGCGCCCGAGCGCACCCCGGCCACCTCGCAGGCGACGATCTCCTCGCCGAGCAGGGCGACGATGCCCTGCAGCGGCCGCACCCAGCGCAGGCTCTCGTTCGACGCGGACGCTACGCCCCAGCGCATAGACTTGGGCCAGGGAAAGGCGCGAACGATCGCCGGGATCGCCTCGGCGAGCACCGCGCCGGTCGCGCGGCCCGGCCTGTCGATCACCGCGAACAGCACGCCGTCGCGATCGACCAGTTGCTCGCGGGTCAGGCCGGTCTTGCGCAGGAAGCCTTCCAGCGCCTGCGGCGGCGCGCTCGCCCGCGGGCCCTTCAGCTCCTCCTGCACGGCGGCGGTCTCGAGCGGCAGGCCGCGCGCGATCAGGGCCAGCCGGCGCGGCGTCGCGAAGGTCTCGATCGCCTCAGCCTTCAGCCCGGCCGCGGCGAGCTGCTCGCCGAGCAGGCGCGCGAGATCGGCCGAGGCCTTGGCCTGCATCCGGGCCGGGATCTCCTCGGAGAGGAGCTCGAGCAGGAAATCGGCCATCACGCCGCCCATCCGTTCTTTTCCATCCACGCCTGGCAGGCGCCCTTCGCGAGGTCGCGCACCCGGCCGATATAGGCCTGGCGCTCGGCCACCGAGATCACGCCGCGGGCCTGGAGCGTGTTGAAGATATGGCTGGCCTTGATCGCCTCGTCATAGGCCGGCAGCGGCAGCTTCGCCTCGATGCAGCGCGCGCTCTCCTCCGCCGCGTCCTTGAACCAGCGGAACAGGGTCTCGGTGTTGGCGACCTCGAAATTGTAGGCGCTGAACTGGCGCTCGTTCTCGAGGAAGACGTCGCCATAAGTGACGCCTTCGTCGTTGAAGGCGAGATCGTAGACGTTGTCGACGCCCTGGATGTACATCGCCAGCCGCTCGAGCCCGTAGGTGAGCTCGCCGGCGACCGGCTTGCAGTCGTAGCCGCCGACCTGCTGGAAATAGGTGAACTGGGTCACCTCCATGCCGTCGCACCAGACTTCCCAGCCGAGCCCCCAGGCGCCGAGCGTCGGGCTCTCCCAATCGTCCTCGACGAAGCGGATGTCGTGCTTGCCGGTGTCGATCCCGATCGCCGACAGCGAGCCGAGGTACAGCGCCTGCAGATCGGGCGGGCTCGGCTTCAGGATCACCTGATATTGGTAATAATGCTGCAGCCGGTTCGGATTCTCGCCGTACCGCCCGTCGGTCGGGCGCCGGCACGGCTGGACATAGGCGGCCTTCCACGGATTGGGGCCGAGCGCGCGCAGCGCCGTCGCCGGGTGGAACGTGCCCGCGCCCATCTGCAGGTCGTAGGGCTGCAGGATCAGGCAGCCCTGGCGGCTCCAGTAATCGTGGAGGGTGAGGATGAGCGACTGGAAGCTGGGAGGCTTGTCCACGGCGATCTGCTTCGCACCTGCAACAAAGGAAGGATGTCTCGCTCTGGCGCAACCCCTGCGGCCGGTCAAGGGAAGCGGCCGCGATTGACCCGAGGGGGCGCGGCGGGCACAAGCCGGCAAGCCGGAGCCGGGACCGCCATGTCCTTGTTTCCGGCGCGGATCTCGAAGGACGACCATGCTGAAAGCGATCAAGACCGGTTTGTTGGGCGGCATCGCCGTCGCGCTGGCGCTGTCCGGCTGCGCATCGGCGCCGGTGGCGGAGAGCAATGCCGCGCCGGGCGCCGCCCGGCCGGCGATGTGGAAGCTCGCCGACGAGGATACGACGATCTATCTGTTCGGCACCTTCCACCTCCTCCCGCCCGAGCTTCAGTGGCGGACGGCGGCGTTCGACACCGCCCTCGCCACCGCGGACGAGCTGGTGTTCGAGATCGCGAACCTGGACGATCAGGCGGCGGCCGCCTCGGCGATGACCAGGCTCGGCCTCTCGTCCGGCCTTCCGCCGCTGCGCGAGCGCGTGCCGGAGGAGAAGCGCGCCGCGCTCGACGCGATGGTCAAGGACAGCGGCATTCCCGCGGCGGCGCTCGACCGGTTCGAGACCTGGGCGGCCGCGCTCGCCCTGGTCAGCGTCACCTTCAAGCAGCTCGGCGTCAGCGGCGAGGCCGGCGTCGAGAAGTCGCTGGGCGCCGGCTACAAGGCCAGCGGCAAGCCGGTCCTCGGCCTCGAGACGATCGAGCAGCAGCTCGGCCTGTTCGATCGCCTGCCGGAGGAGGCGCAGCGCACCTTCCTGGTCGGCGTGCTCGAATCCCCCGAGGACCTGCGCGAGCAGTTCCGCAAGATGCTCGACGCCTGGTCGCGCGGCGACGAGGCCGGCATCGCTGCCACCTTCGACGAGGACGCCAAGCTGTCGCCGACGCTGCGCCAGGCCCTGCTCACCGATCGCAACGCCCGCTGGGCCGAATGGCTCGACGCGCGGATGGACCGTCCCGGCACCGTCTTCGTGGCGGTCGGCGCGGGCCATCTCGCCGGGCGGGATTCGGTGCAGTCGATGCTCAGGAGCAAGGGCCTGAAGGCGAAGCGCATCCAGTAAGCCGGCGCGCCGGCAGGAAAGACCCTGATCTTGCCTTCCGGCCGCGCCTTCGCTACAGGCGCCGCTCCCCCGTTCATGGTCATCCCTGGAGGCGTGAGCGCGGGCGTTTGAACATCCACTTGGAGACATGCACATGAGCGAGCAGCTTACGCTGTCGGCCGAGACGCGCGAACGGGCGGGCAAGGGAGCCTCCCGTGCAATGCGTCGCGAAGGCCGCGTCCCGGCCGTGATCTACGGCCAGAATCAGGATCCGACCCAGATCCACGTCGAGGAAAAGGCCCTCGTGAAGGCGCTTTCGGGCGGCCACTTCATGAACTCGGTCGTGATGATCGACGTCGGCGGCGAGACCACCCGCACCCTGCCGAAGGACGTCCAGTTCCACCCGGTCACCGACCGGCCGCTGCATGTCGATTTCTTCCGCATCGGCGAGCACAGCACCGTCACCGTCCAGGTGCCGATCCGCTTCGCCGGCGAAGAGAATTGCAAGGGCATCAAGCGCGGCGGCATGCTGAACGCCGTTCGCCACGAGATCGAGCTCGTCTGCGACGCCGCCGAGATCCCCGATGAGGTCGTCGTCGATCTCGCCGGCTTCGACATCGGCGATTCGATCCACATCAGCCAGGTCACGCTGCCCAAGGGCACCAGCGCCGCGATTACCGACCGCGACTTCACCGTCGCGACGATCTCGGGCACCTCGGCCGGCGAATCCGCCGCCGACGCGGGCAGCGACGAGGGCTCGGCGGAGGGCTGATGTCCTTGCTGAGACGGCTCGGCGCCTTCTTCCTCCCGCGGGAGGTGGAGGTGCCGGGCCAGCCTCTCGAGGCGCCCGACGCGAACGACTGGGATTTCGAACCCGTGCAGATCTGGGTCGGCCTCGGCAATCCGGGCGCGCAATATGCGATGCACCGGCACAATGTCGGCTTCATGGCGGTCGACGCCATTGCCGAGATCTGGAATTTCGAGCCGCCCAAGAAGGCCTTCCAGGGCTGGACCCAGCAGGGCCGGATCGGCACCAGCCGCATCCTCCTGCTCAAGCCCGCCACCTTCATGAACGAGAGCGGCCGCGCGATCCGCGCCGCGATGGACTTCTTCAAGCGCGACACGGGCGATGTCACCGTCTTCCACGACGAGCTCGATCTCGCCCCGTTCAAGGTCAAGGTGAAGACCGGCGGCGGCACCGCCGGCCATAACGGGCTGCGCTCCGCCGACGCCCATGTCGGCAACGATTTCCGCCGGGTGCGGATCGGCATCGGCCACCCGGGCCACAAGGACCGGGTCACCGGCCATGTCCTCGGCAATTACGCCAAGGCGGAGACCGACCGCCTCGCCGACATGCTGGGCGCGATCGCCGCCGAGGCGGAGTGGCTGGCGAGAGGCGACGACGCCCGCTTCATGAGCGAAATTGCCCTGCGCCTGCAGGATTGAGGCGGCTTCGGCGCGTCCGTCGCAGCATCGGACGCTTTCGTCGAACGGAAATGCTGGCGCTCGAGACTTGCTTTAGGTTACAGGCGAATCGGGAACTGTGGGGAATTTCAATGCGCTATCTCGCTCTCATCACTCTGCTTGCCATCGCCGCGCCCGCCGCGGCCGAGGAGTCGGCCGCGCCGGCCAAGACCAAGAAGGAAAAGAAGGTCTGCCGCCGCGACGTCAACACCGAGACGATCATCCCCAAGTCGATCTGCCGGACCCGCTCCGAGTGGACCCAGATCGACGCCGCCAAGCAGAAGCAGGCCCAGCGCGATACCGAGGCGATGGGCAATCGCGGCAGCGGCGGCGGAATGTCGCGCGAGTAATCGCCGCATCGCGCGCCTGCCCTTCGGCATGCGCGCCTCTTTTCTGAGCGACCTTGTCCCCGGCGCGCGCGGCGGCACGCCCGCGCCGGCTGGCGCAGCGCGGCCGGAGCCGTTATCGGCGTCGCCGAACGGTTTTGACGGAAGGTCGGAAAGTAGATGGGTTTTCGTTGCGGTATCGTCGGGCTCCCCAATGTGGGCAAGTCCACCCTGTTCAACGCGCTGACCGAGACGGCGGCGGCCCAGGCAGCGAACTACCCCTTCTGCACGATCGAGCCCAACGTCGGCCGCGTCGCCGTGCCGGATCCGCGCCTGCAGGAGATCGCGCGCGTCGCCAAATCGGCCAGCATCATCGAGACCCAGCTCGAGTTCGTCGACATCGCCGGCCTGGTGCGCGGTGCCTCCAAGGGTGAGGGCCTCGGCAACCAGTTCCTCGGTAACATCCGCGAGGTCGACGCGATCGTCCACGTGCTGAGGTGCTTCGAGGGCGGCGACGTCACCCATGTCGAGGGCCGGGTCGATCCGATCGCCGATGCCGAGACGGTCGAGACCGAGCTGATGCTCTCCGATCTCGAGAGCCTCGAAAAGCGGGTGCCGAACCTCGTCAAGAAGGCGCAGCAGGGCGACAAGGAGGCGAAGATCCAGGCATCGGTGCTCGGCCAGGCGCTCGATCTGCTTCGCCAGTCGAAGCCGGCGCGGCTCACCGAGCCGAAGGACGAGGAGGAGCGCAAGGCGCTGGAGCGGGCGCAATTGCTCACCGCCAAGCCGATCCTCTACGTCTGCAACGTCGACGAGGGCGATGCCGCGTCGGGCAACGCCCACAGCGCCCGCGTGTTCGAGAAGGCGGCCGCGGAAGGCGCCGCAGCGGTGATCGTCTCGGCGGCGATCGAGGCCGAGATCGTCACCATGGCGCCGGAGGACCGCGGCGAGTTCCTCTCCGACCTCGGCCTCGAGGAGACCGGCCTGTCGCGCGTCATCCGCGCCGGCTACGAGCTCCTCCATCTGATCACCTTCTTCACCGCGGGGCCGAAGGAAGCCCGCGCCTGGACGGTCGAGACGGGCTCCAAGGCGCCGCAGGCCGCCGGCGTCATCCACTCCGATTTCGAACGCGGCTTCATCCGCGCCGAGACGATCGCCTATCCCGATTTCGTGCAGTTCGGCGGCGAGGCCGGGGCCCGCGAGGCGGGCAAGCTGCGCTCCGAAGGCAAGGAATATGTCGTCCAGGACGGCGACGTGATGCTGTTCCGCTTCAACGTCTGACGCGAGGGGCGGGGCCGTACGCCCTGCCCTCCGCCAGCCACGGCTACCGGAGATGCCGATGACCGACGCTGCCTCGCCGCCCGCAGGCCCGATCTATCTCGATGACCTCGCGGTCGGCCAGGAGACCTATTTCGGCAGCTGCCAGGTCAGCCGGGACGAGGTGATCGCCTTCGCCGAGCGCTACGATCCCCAGCCCTTCCACCTCTCCGACGAGGCGGCGGCGAAGACCCATTTCGGCCGCCTCGCGGCGAGTGGCTGGCACACCTGCGCGATGACCATGGGCGTGATCGCGCGCCACGTCGTGGCGACCGGGCAAGCCGGGCTCGGCTCGCCCGGGATCGACGAATTGCGCTGGCTGAAGCCGGTCTATCCCGGCGACACGCTCCACGTCTCGGCCACGATCGTCGAGGTGCGGCCGTCGCGCAGCAAGCCGGAGATCGGCTCGTTCCGATCGGGCACGGTCGTCACCAACCAGGACGGCGTCCCCGTCCTCACCTTCACCTCGATCGTGCTGATGCGCCGGCGCCCGGCAGGCGAACAGCGCGAAGCATAAGCCCAGGCCGGCTCCGGCCGCGCCCCGCACCGGACGCGCCGATCGCGCCCGGCCTCAGCCCCTCCGCGGCTTTGCGAAGGGGCTGGAATGGCTCCTCTCAATCGTCGCTACGGTCGCGGCGGCCGGAGCGCCAGCTGCCGCGGCTCTGGCCGGTCGTTCCGCTGGTCGCGCCCTGGCGGCGGCCGCTGCCCCAGGACTGGGTCCCCTGCCCGCTGCGCCGCTCCTGCCAGTTCTGGCGGTTCTGCCAGTTCTGCTGGCCCTGGCCGCTGCGCCGGCCCTGCCAGTTCCCCTGGCCCTGACGGCCCTGCCGCCCCTGCCAATTGCCCTGGCCCTGTTGGCCCTGACGGCCCTGCCAATTGCCCTGCCCACCTTGGCGGTTCTGCCAGTTCCAGTTCTGGTCGCCCTGGCGGCGCTGGCGGTATTGCCAATTGTCATTGCCCTGGCGGCCGCTCCACTGGCGCCCGTCGCGGCCGCGATAGCCGTCCCAGCGCTCCCATTGGCGATCGTTCCAGTCGCGCCCGCCCCAGCGGCCGCGGCGGCCTTCCCAATAGCGGCGCTGGTCGTCGTTCCAGCGGTAGCGCCGGCCGGAGCGGTCGTAGATGTAGAAGCCGATGCCCGGGTAATAATAATCGTTGTACCAGCCGTACCAGGGATCGCCGTAATAGCCGCGCGAATAGCCGCCGCGGTAGCAATCGTCCCAATAGGGGTCGCAATAGCCGGCGCTGCCGTAGCCGACGGACACGCCGCCATAGCCATAGCCGTAATCGTCATAGGTGCTGCAGGCGCCGAGGCCGGCAGCCCCCGCAAGGACGAGCATGGCGGCGCGAAGACGGGGAACGAACATGGCGACTCTCCCGAACGGTCTCTGGTCAAGCGGACAGGGTCTGCCCGCCGGCTTGAACCGCGGGTGAACCGTTAACCCGCTGTAAACGGGAGAGGATCGGAGAAGTTCCTGGGGCGGAACGAACGCCTCGCGAGGTCGCCGAACGAACAGGGGCCGGCCGCTTGCGCGACCGGCCCCCGATCCTGGCCGAGCTCTCCTCCCGCGCTGCGGGAGGAGAGCGATCGATCATTGTTGGATGCCCGCCTCGCGGCTCGCCTCATGGCTCTTGGCGAGGTTGACCGGGTCGAGCGGCCCGCTGGCGCGCACCTTCCGCTTCGCCGAGTGCCAGACGTTCTGGTAGGCGAGATAGGAAAGCACCGTCGCGAACAGCAGGAAGATCAGCGTCGCGAGGCCCGCGCGGTGGCGGTTCTCGAGCCGCGGCTCCGCCGTCCAGGTCAGGAAGGCCGAGACGTCCTTCGCCATCTGGTCGCGGGTCGCGGCCGTGCCGTCGGCATAGGTGACCTGGCCGTCCGACTGGATCGGCGGCGGCATCGCGATGTTGAGGTTGGCGAAATAGGGGTTGAAATGGAGCCCCTGGCCCGGACGGACCTCGGTCGGAACCGGCTCGCCCTCCTTGTTGCGATAGGTCGCGGGATCCCGGTAGCCGAGCAGCAGCGAGTGAACGTAGGACGCCCCGCCGTGCCGCGCCTTGGTGATCAGCGACAGGTCCGGCGGCAGCGCATTGTTGTTCGCCGCCCGCGCCGCGACCTCGTTGGGGTACGGGCTCGGGAAATGATCGGCCGGAGTCGCCTTGCGGGTCGAAGCCTCGCCGGTCTTCGGGTCGATGTCGGGAACCTCGATCTGCCACTGATTGGCGATCGCCTTCACTTCCGCCTCGCCGTAGCCGATTTCCTCGAGGTTGCGGAAGGCAACGTAGGACAGGCCGTGGCAGGCCGCGCAGACCTCCTTGTAGACCTGGAAGCCGCGCTGGAGCTGCTGCCGGTCATAGGTGCCGAACGGACCGTCGAACGAATAGGACGCGTGCTCGGGCTGGAGGTGGAACTGGTGCTCCACGCTCTCTTCCCGCGGCTGCGTGGCAAAAGCGTAGACGCCGTTGCCGAGGGACCAGCCGGCCACGACGACGAAGCCGAGGCCGACCAGAAAGGCAATGAGACGAACCATGACGCTTCTTTCCCCTTATTCCGCGGCCGCGGGACGCATCCCGCCGAGATCGGCCGGCGCCGCTTCCTTGTCCTCGCCGTGCAGCACCGATTCCGAGATGGAATTGGGCAGCGGCAGCGTGCGCTCGACCGCGGAGACGATCGGCAGGATGATCAGGAAGTGCGCGAAATAGTAGATGGTCGCCAGCTGGCTGATCATCACGAACGGCTCTTCGGCCGGCTTGCCGCCGACATAGCCCAGGACGAGCAGGTCGAGCATCAGGATCCAGAAGAACTGGCGGAAGCGCGGGCGGTAATTGCCCGAGCGGACCGGCGAACGATCGATCCACGGCAGGAAGAAGAGCAGCAGGATCGCGGCGAACATCGCGATGACGCCCCACAGCTTCGCCGGCAGGATGAAGTCCACCGTGAAGGCGCGCAGGATCGCGTAGAACGGCCAGAAATACCATTCCGGAACGATGTGCGCGGGGGTCGAGAGCGGGTTGGCCGGGATGTAATTGTCGGCATGGCCCAGATAGTTCGGCGCGAAGAAGGTGACGAGCGCGAACAGGATCAGGAACACGCCCAGGCCGAAGCCGTCCTTCGCCGTGTAATAGGGATGGAACGGCACCGTGTCCTGCGCCGACTTGACGTCGACGCCGGTCGGGTTGCCCGAGCCCGGGATGTGCAGCGCCCAGATGTGGAGCACGATCACGCCCGCGATCACGAACGGCAGCAGGTAATGGAGCGAGAAGAAGCGGTTCAGCGTCGGCTGGTCCGGGGCAAAGCCGCCGAGCAGCCATTGCTGCACCGGCTCGCCGACGAAGGGAATCGCGCCGAACAGGCCGGTGATCACCTTCGCGCCCCAGAAGCTCATCTGGCCCCAGGGAAGGACGTAGCCCATGAACGCCGTCGCCATCATCAGCAGCAGGATGACGAGGCCGAGCATCCAGACCAGCTCGCGCGGCGCCTTGTACGATCCGTAATAGAGGCCGCGGAAGATGTGGATGTAGGTAACGATGAAGAAGAAGCTCGCGCCGTTGGCATGGGCGTAGCGCAGCAGCCAGCCCTGGTTGACGTCGCGCATGATGTGCTCGACCGACTGGAAGGCCTGGCCGCCGTACGGAACGTAGTGCATCGCCAGGATGATGCCGGTGACGATCTGGATCGTCAGGGCGACGCCGGCGAGCACGCCGAAATTCCAGAAATAGTTGAGGTTGCGCGGCACCGGATAGCCGCCGCCGATCGCGCCGTAGACCAGGCGGGGAAGCGGCAGGCGCTGGTCGATCCAGCGGGTCAGACCGTTCTTGGGTTGATAGGGCTCAGCCCAGGGGAAGCTCATCTTATGCCACCTCGCCGACGGTGATCACGGTATCGGACGCGAACTTGTAGTCCGGGACCTCGAGATTCTTGGGGGCCGGGCCTTTGCGGATGCGGCCGGCCGTATCGTAATGCGAACCGTGGCACGGGCAGAAATAGCCGCCGTACGCGCCGCGGTTCTCGCCTTCCGCCGCACCCAGCGGCACGCAGCCGAGGTGGGTGCAGACGCCCATCGTGACGAGCCACTCGGCCTTGCCCGGCTGGGTGCGCTCGGCCAGCGTCTGCGGATCGCGCAGGTCGCCGGTCGGCACCGCATTCGCCGCCTGGATCTCGGCCGGCGTCAGGTGCCGGACGAACAGGGGCTGCTTGCGGAAGATCGTCTTGATCGCCTGCCCGGGCTGGATCTGCGAGACGTCGACCTCAATCGAGGCGAGCGCCAGCACGTCGGCCGACGGGTTCATCTGGTTGATGAGCGGATAGAGGGTGGCGACGGCGCCGACCCCCGCGAAGCTCACCGCGGCGATATTGATGAAGTCCCGGCGCCGCATGCCGTCGTCGGGAGCAGCCGCCAGCGTCCCATCGCTATGTTCAACCGTCGCCATAAAATCCTTCAGCGGTTCGAACCTGGATATGCCAATGGCCGCCTCGGCCGGAAGGGCCGGAAGGCGGCTTTCACACGCACGCCGCGTCGGAGGGCGGAAATGCCCCGCTTCCGCGGCTTGGCGGGCCTGATAGACGGGTGGACGGCGCTTTGCCAACTGCCATTTTGAACCCGCTGTGAATGCGCAAAACCCCTGAGTAGAAGAGGGCCATGCGAATTGCGCTCTATCAACCCGATCAGGCCGGCAATGTCGGCACGATCCTGCGCCTCGGCGCCTGCCTCGCGACGCCGATCGACATCGTCGAGCCCTGCGGTTTTCCCTTCTCGGATCGCGCGCTGAAGCGCGCCGGAATGGACTATGCGGAGATCGCCGCGATGCGCCGCCACGCCTCGTGGGACGCGTTCGCCGCAGCCGCGCCGGGCCGGCTCGTCCTCTTCACCACACGCGGCGCCACTCCCCTCCCCGCCGCGCGGTTCGAGGCCGAGGACGTGCTGCTGTTCGGATCGGAGAGCGGCGGGGTGCCGGACGCGGTGCATGCGGCCGCCGCTCTGCGCGTGCGCATTCCCCAGGCGGGCGGGACACGCTCCTTGAATCTCGCGGTCGCCGCGGGCATCGGCCTCTCCGAAGCGTTGAGACAGACGAACGGATATCCGCAATGATCGAGCTGGACGAAGAGCAGAAGGCCGCCCGCCATTGGTTCGAGTCGCTGCGCGACCGGATCTGCGCAGAATTCGAGGCGATCGAGCGCGAGGCGGGCAGCGACGCCGCCTTCGATTACACCCCCTGGGATCGCGCCGACGATGCCGGCGCGCCCGGCGGCGGTGGCGTCCGCGGCCTGATGAAGGGACGGGTGTTCGAAAAGGTCGGAGTCAACGTCTCGACCGTCGGCGGCAGCTTCAACCCGGAATTCGCCCGCACCATCCACGGCGCCGCCGAGGATCCGCGCTTCTTCGCGACCGGGATCAGCCTCGTCGCGCACATGGCCAATCCGCACGTGCCGGCCGTGCACATGAACACGCGCTTCCTCGCCACCACGAAGCGCTGGTTCGGCGGCGGCGCCGATCTCAACCCGCCGATTCCCTATGAGGAGGATACGGACGAGTTCCACGCCCGGCTGCGCGCCGCCTGCGCGGCGCACGACCAGACCTTCTACGAGCGCTTCCGCAAATGGGCGGACGATTATTTCTACATCCCGCACCGCGGCGTCCATCGCGGCGTCGGCGGCATCTTCTACGATCATCTCGAGGGCCCGTTCGACCAGACCTTCGCCTTCACCCGCGACGTCGGCGAGGCGTTTCTCGACATCTTCCCGCGGCTGGTGCGCCGGCGCATGGACACGCCGTTCGGCGAGGCCGACAAGGCCCGGCAGCTCGCCTGGCGCGGCCGCTACGCCGAGTTCAACCTGATCTACGATCGCGGCACCTTGTTCGGGCTCAAGACCGGCGGCAACGTCGACGCCATCCTGATGAGCCTGCCGCCGGTCGCGACATGGGGCTGAGGCGGCGCCCCGCGGCCGCGGCGCCCCGCTGATGCTGGCCGACATCCCTGCCGGCCATCTCGGCGCCGTCGTCACCTTCCTGGAGATGACCGAACGCCCGACGCCGCGCCCGCTGCCGCCGTCGCCGTTCCGGCTGGAGCGCTGGACCACGCCCGATCCGGCGTGCTACCGGACGCTGTTCGCCCGGGTCGGCGGCCGCTGGCTCTGGTACTCGCGGCTGCTGATGGACGACGAGACGCTGCGCGCCAGCATCGCCGAAGTCTGGGCGGTGACCGACCGCGGCATCGAGATCGGCATGATCGAGCTCGATTTCCGCGCGCCGGGCGAATGCCTGATCCGCTTCCTCGGCCTGGTCCCGGAGCTTGCCGGCAAGGGCCACGGCAAATGGCTGTTCGCCCAGGTCCTGGCGCTGGCCTGGCGGCCGGGCGTGCGGCGGGTGCACGTCAACACCTGCAGCCTCGACCATCCGGCCGCCCTCCCCGCTTACGTGCGTGCCGGGTTCAGGCCCTACAAGCGGGCCTTCGAGAGCTTTCCGGACCCGCGGCGCGCGGGCATCCTGCCCCGCGACGCCGCGCCCCAGATCCCTTTACTGGAAGACCTCGGCTGAGGTCGGCTCGGCGAGGCGGCGGTAGATCGCGGCGTAGAGCAGGACCAGCAGAGTGGTGAACGCCGCCGCCGTGATCGCGCCGACGATGAGGGTCAGGAAGCCGCCGATCTTCTGGCCGGCGATCAGCAGCAGCACCAGTCCGATCAGGTTGTTGGCGACCACCATCACGATCACGCCCGCGATCGCGACGATCAGCACCAGCCCGGCCACCGCCCAGCCCTTGCCGGCGGTGATCTGGAAAGAACGCCGCAGCGCGTCGATCGGGTTGCGCCGCTCCTCCGCGACGATCACCGGGCCGACCGGGGTCAGGCGGCCGAGCAGGTAGATGCCGGGGATGATGAACAGCAGCAGGCCGAGGCCGACCGTGATGTTCGAGAGGATCGCCGCGACGAAATAGGTCGGCACCAGCGGCAGCGAGGCCGCGATCACCGCGCCCACGGTGCTCGTCTGGCGCGGGAAGATCAGCCGCAGGATCGCGATCGTGCCGATCATGTTGACCAGGGTCTCGAGCAGCACCCACGGCCAGGCGAATTGCACATAGGCGCGCATCGCCTCCATCAACTGGTCCACAGTCTGCGCCTGCGGTTGCGGCAGCAGCGCGGCGGTCAGGAGGCCGGGCAGGAAGATGAACACGCCGGCCAGGGCGACGATCAGCGATCCGTGCGAGCGGAACAGCTGGACCGCATCGTCCCATACCGCGCTGTAAGAGAATTTCATGCAGGCCCTCCCTGTTGCTCCCGCGGGTTCGATCGGGCCGCCATAGAGCCTGTTCCGCCGCCGTGGAAGCGCGCGCGTACCCTTGCACCGCGCGCCGCGCTGGTGAAGAGGCGGGGCGATGGAGACGAGGCAGGACGACAGCGGCCCGGCGGACGCCGCCGGTATCGAATGGCGGGTGAGCCCCGGGCTCGTGCCCTACCCGCAGGCGCTCGCCGAGATGGAGCGCCGCGCCGCCGCGATCCGCGCCGGCGAGGCGGGGGAGCTCGTCTGGCTGCTCGAGCATCCGCCCCTGTTCACCGCCGGGACCAGCGCCGATCCCGCCGAGCTGTTCAACCCCCAGGGTTTCCCGGTCTACGAGGCCGGCCGCGGCGGCCGCTACACCTATCACGGCCCGGGCCAGCGCGTCGGCTACGTGCTGCTCGATCTGGATCGGCGCGGTCGCGACGTCAGGGCCTATGTCCATGCCCTCGAAGGCTGGATCATCGACGCGCTCGCCGCCTTCGGCGTCGCGGCGCACCGCGCGCCGGGGCGGATCGGCATCTGGACGGACCGCAACGGGGTCGAGGCCAAGATCGGCGCGATCGGCGTTCGGGTGCGCCGCTGGGTGACGCTGCACGGTTTTTCGGTGAACATCTCCCCCGAACTTTCCCACTTCTCAGGGATAGTGCCGTGCGGTATTGCCGACTTCCCAGTGACCAGCCTCGGCGAAATGGGAGTGTCTACCGGGCTCGAACATTTCGATCTGGCATTGCGGCAGGGGCTCTACCGTTTCCTTGTCTCTCTCGAGGGGAGAGCCGAGAAGGCTTGAGAGCCTGTTCCTTTCCGTTTAATGTGCGCAACTGATTTGGCAAAAAAGGGGCCACCCCGACCAAATCGTCAACTAGGGAGTTTCTGGAATGCGTGACCTCTTCAAGAAAGTGATGACCGGTTCGATGGTTGCCGGTGCGGCCCTCCTCGTCGCGGCCTGCGGCGGCGGCGAATCCGCTGCCGAGAACAACACCGCCGGCAACATCACCGACGAAGGCCTGATGAACACCGGTGACATGACCGGCGTGGACGCGGCCAACGCGGTCGACGCGAACCTCGGCATGGACGCCAACATGACGGGCACCACCGACATGAACATGTCGACCACCACGACCAACACCACGGTCGAGACCAACACCAGCACCGACGCTGGCACCGGCAACACCACCGGCATGTAATTGCCGGCTGGCAACAGCCATTCGGGAAGGGCCGTCCGGGCGACCGGGCGGCCCTTTTCATTTGGCCGCGCCTTTGCGTTCGGCGCCACGGCGGGGGCGGGATCGTTCAGGCTGCGATCAGCCGCCGGCGGCGATCCTCGCCTCGTCCCCGAAAGCGATCGCGATTCAGTGCCTTGGAGACGCGCGACGCGCTTCCACTGACGACGATGAGGCTCTAGGGGTGAAGCGTGCCGGTTGCGGGACGGAGCCTGTGCGCTCCGGCTGGTCCGCGGGCGGCACGCTGCTAGATTTTTGCGAAGCCGGTGCAGCCGGCCGGTGCCAGCGGGAGCGGATCGATGAGCATGAGGAAGTATTGCGTACGTTCGGTGCTGGCCGCCGGCCTGCTGGCGGCAGTGTCGCCGGCCCTTTCCCAGCTCTATTTCACCGAGCAGAATTTCAAGCCCGGCCCGATCGAGGGCAGCGATCCCCTGGTCGGCCTGCCGATCCCCGGCGCGACGCCGGCCGAATATCGCGCCCATCTGCTCTGGAACATGCGCGCCGGCCTCAACGTCGCTGCGCTGCAATGCCAGTTCTCGCCCTATCTGCGCTCGGTCCAGAACTACAACGGCATCCTCGCCCATCATTCGGCCGAGCTGGCGAGCGCCTATTCGACGCTGAACGGCTATTTCAAGCGGGTCCACGGCGCCCGCGGCCAGAAGCAGTTCGACGATTACACGACGATCACCTACAACAATTTCTCGACCCTGCAGGCGCAGATGGGCTTCTGCCAGGTCGCCAGCGACATCGCCAAGGAGGCGCTCGCCGCGCCCAAGGGCGGCCTCTACGCCGTCGGCCAGCGCCGCATGCGCGAGCTGCGCAACGCGCTGGTTCCGGTCCAGGAAGCGGCGATGGCCTACAATCCCTACAGCATTACCGTCCCCACGCTGCCGCCGCTCCGCGACGATTGCTGGGACAAGAAGGGCCAGCTCAAATCGAAATGCGCCCCGCGCTGACCCGCCGCTAAATCGGGGACACAATACTAATTTCGCGCCTGCCCGGGCGCCGGCGCGGCGGCGCTACGCTAAATCGGGGACACAATACTAATTTCGCGCCTGCCCGGGCGCCGGCGCGGCGGCGCTAAATCGGGGACACGATATCAATTACGCGTCCCGTCCCGCCGCGCCCCTCAGGGCAGACCGAGCATCTTGTGGGTCTGCAGCGTCAGCCGCCAGCGCGGATGCGCCATCACATAGGCGATCGCCGCCGCGCGGCTCGCCGCCGCGTCGGGGCCGTCGAGCGGCTGGATCAGGAAATGATCGAAATCCCAGCCGAGCAGGGCCTCGGGGTCGATCCCCGCCTGCGGCCAGACCAGCTTCAGCTCGTCGCCCGCCCGCTGCACCACCTCGGTGCCCGCCTTGGGGCTGACGCAGATCCAGTCGATCCCCTCGGCCGCGGCCAGGGTGCCGTTGCTCTCCATCGCGATCTCGAAGCCGCGGCCGTGGAGCGCCGCGATCAGCGCCGCGTCGAGCTGCAGCATCGGCTCGCCGCCGGTCACCACCACCAGCCGGCGCGCATCGCCGGCAAGGTCGCCGTCCTCCCACAGCGCCGCCACCGTTCCGGCCAGCGCCTCGGCCTCGTAGCGCCCGCCGTTCTCGCCGTCGGTGCCGACGAAATCGGTATCGCAGAAAGTGCACGCCGCCCGCGAGCGGTCCTGCTCGCGGCCCGACCACAAATTGCAGCCGGCGAAACGCAGGAAGACGGCACGCCGGCCGGCCTGCATCCCCTCCCCCTGCAGGGTCAGGAAGATCTCCTTCACCGCATAGGCCATCGCGCGATCCTCAGGGCCGCGCGGCGTAAAGCGTCGGATCGGCGAGGCCCGCTTCCTCGAAGCCCCTGGCGCGCAGCCGGCAGCTGTCGCACAGGCCGCAATGCGCGAACGCGTCCGTGGCACCGGCGAGCTGGAGCGACCCGGCGGCAGCCGGCGTCGCCACCGGATCGTAGCAGGACCAGCTGATCCCCGCGTCGAGGCCGAGCCGCGCCGCCTCGCGGGCGATGTCGGCCTTGGTCATGTGCTGGAGCGGTGCGTGGATCCGGAAGCCCTGGCCCTCGGCCCCGGCCTTGGTGCCCAGCGACGCGAGCTTCTCGAAGCCGGCGATGAACTCCGGCCGGCAATCGGGATAGCCCGAATAATCGAGCGCGTTGACGCCGATGAACAGGTCCTGGGCGCCGGCCGCCTCGGCCCAGCCGAGCGCCAGCGACAGGAAGATCGTGTTGCGCGCCGGCACGTAGGTCACCGGCACCGCCGCTTCGTCCACCCCGTTTTTGGGCACGGCAATGTCGGCGGTGAGCGCGGAGCCGCCGAAAGCGGTGAGATCGAGCGGCAGGACGATGTGGCGCTCGGCGCCGAGCGCGTCGGCGACGCGGGCCGCGGCCTCGAGCTCGATCCGGTGGCGCTGGCCATAATCCACGGTCAGCGCGAGCAGGGCGAAGCCGTCCTCGCGGGCGCGGGCGGCGGACACCATCGAGTCGAGGCCGCCGGAGACCAGGGCGACGGCTTTGCGGGGAGAGATCATGGCGCGGCCCCCTACAGCATCGTGCGCGGCAGTGGGACCCGCTTTCGCGCCGCGACGGTGCACGAAACGAGCCCGGCGGCGCACGGCGCGAGTCGTTCGGGGCACAGAGCCCGGAAAAGAACGGGCCGCCCGGTGAGGGGCGGCCCAGTTAGGCTGTTAAGCCTGCTAGGGAGGAAAGCGTGCCCGCAATCGGCACAAGACATCCTATAGCAAGAACAGGGTAAACGGCGGGTTAACAGGCGGCGAGGAAAAGTCGCCGTTCAGCACCGTCCGGCGCGTTTCGCTTCGAACCGTCGCGAAAAAGGCCGGCCGTTGTTGAGTCCCTGGGTCTCGATGCGGATCAACCGCGGAGTCTCGACTCGGACATGGGTGTGGCCGAAGCCGCGGCCGGAGCAGCTATACTGGACGGTCGCCGCTCCGCTGGCGCTCGCGACCACCTCGCTCGGGCAGGATGCGCCGGCATGCTCGAGCTGGATCAGCTGGGCCGGATCACCGAGGCAGAGCGCCGGCCGCGTCTCGCCCGAGTCGAGGTCGCGCACTTCCCAGCGGCCCCTCTCGAGCCCGGCGAGCGCGGCGATATCGGCCGATGCGGCGGCGAGAGCCGGCCCGGCAAGAACCGCTCCCGTCAGCAGCAGCGCCCGTCCGCGCGCCGAGATCCAACCCAAGGCCATGCCGTCATCATAGCACCAAATCGGAGCGAAGGGGAGTTGTTGCGCTGCAGCAACGTTCGCTCATTCCTTGAAGTCGTCGAGCGAGATCGGGAATACGCGGGAGCAGAATTCGCAATCGACGCTGATGAAGCCGTCCTCGTCGACCATGTCGGCCCGCTCGGCGGCGGCGAAGCGGCCGATCACCGAGCGGATATAGTCGAAATTGCAGCGGCAGCCCTTGGCGAGCGGCACCGCGTTGAGGACGCGCGTGTCCTCCTCGTGGAACAGGCGCCACAGCGCCCCTTCCAGCGGAAGCTCCGGATCGGTGAGCTCGTGCCCCTTGATCGTCTCGGCGAGGATCCGGACATGCTCCCATTCGGGATCGTCGAGCCGCGTGTGGAGCCGGTCCCGCCCCTCCTCGCCTTCGGGAAGGTGCTGGACGAGAATTCCGCCGGCGACATGGCCGGTGTCGTTGACCGCGAGGCGGATCACGCTCGGCAGCTGCTCGGACTGGATGAAGTAATTCTGCGCCGCCTCGGCGAGCGAGCTGCCCTCGAGCGGGACGATGCCCTGGTAGCGCTCCTCCGATGCGGGATGGTCGAAGGTGATCGCCAGATAGCCCTTGCCGAACAGGGCGAAGAGGTCGCGGTGGCTGGGCAGCTGCGACAGCCGCTCGTGGTCGAAGCGGACATAGCCTCTCAGCTCGCCGTCCTTATAATCGACGACGAGCAGGTCGATGATGCCGGCCTCGGTCTGCGCCTGGATGGTGAGCTGGCCCTCCTCCTCCTTGAGCAGCGAGCCGAGCAGCGCGGCGAGCACCAGCGCCTCGGAGAGGATGCGGGCGATCGGCGCCGGATAATCGTGCGCGGAGAGGATCACGTCGAGCAGCGGCCCGAGCCGCACGATCCGCCCGCGCGCATTGCGGCCGGGGATGGTGAAGCCGATCGCTTCGTCGAGATTGGCCGTCGCGGCCGGGCGATGCAGGGGAGAGGTCATGGCGGCGATGTGGCGAACGCGGCGGGCGCGTTCAATATCCAATCGGATCGCTGGGCAGCGCCTGAACCGCGGCCATCGCCCTTCGGAACAGAGGCCAGCCACGGCCGGGGCATGCTCCCCCCTCGAGGGGGAGGGCTTCACTCCGCGTACCCGGAGCGGACGCGCCGCTTACGCCGCCGCCGGTACCTCGTATCGCCGCGCCGCTTCGGAGAGTCTCTCGACGAACTCGGCGACGTGGGCGTCCTCGGTCACCAGCGGCGGCAGCACCCGCATCACATTGTCGCCGGCGGCGACGGTCTTCTATTCCTTCTCCCCTCCAGCCCTTGCTGGAGGGGCCGGGGGTGGCCCTTCTTCTTCCTCTCTGCGCCTGCGAGATGGACGGGACCCGACGAAGCGGAACTGCTCTCCCGGCGGCAAACGTGGATCGCCACGTGCAATGATGTCGGCGACCACGCCGTCGGCGTCCGCCAGCACATCGTTGTTCCAGTAACGCAGGACGCGCCAGCCGCTCGCGACGAGATTCGTCGTGCGACGGCTGTCGTAGCGGTTCTCGGCATGCTGCCCGCCGTCGACCTCGACCACTATTCGCGCGCGGCGGCAGGCGAAGTCCGCGACGTAGGGACCAAGCGGGTACTGCCGGGTGAAGCGCGGACGGAGTTTACCCAGGATGCGCCAGAGTGCCCGCTCGGCATCGCTTGCGTTTCGCCGCAGAGTGCGTGCGAAATCCGTCTGGCTAAGACGATCGTCCACCCCGGCATTCTAACCGCCAGGGGTGCGGGAATGAACAGGGCCACTGTCCAGCGGATGGGTGGGTGACACTTTAGACCGGATAGATGGGTGACAGATTTGGAGACTGGGTGTGCCCGCGCGCGGGCACACCCAGTCTTCGAAGACGCTTCTGCCGGAGGTCCAGCACGGCCAGGGGTGTATCGAAAAAGCGCATGCGCAACTCGCCATCGGCGGTTTCTTCGATCGCGACCACCTCGCCGATCAGGGCTTCGGACACGTAGATCAGACCGCCTGGCCATCGTATTTCGCCGCTCGAGCGTACCCGTCGCACAATGGCCTCACGCGGATAGTCTGGCTCGGCAAGCTGCTCCGGCAGCTGACGCGAGGACGGCGTGTAGTGCTGCGCCGGAGGCGTCTGGCCGAGCGCCTCATGCGGTCGTTCGTGG
>NZ_SPDV01000021.1 GCF_004564275.1 Sphingomonas parva (ex Maeng et al. 2020) | reverse complement strand
ACCGCCTTGGTCAGGCGGTTGAGCTGCGCCATTTTGCCGAGCGTCGGGGAGGCGCTGTAGAGCGCCTTCAGATAGGCGACATCGGGCGCCCGAATGCTCGGCGGCGCCTCGCGGCCGTCCTCGAACAGGGTGAGAATGGTCTCGACCTGCTCCGGCTCCTTCGGGGGCTGGACCGCGGCAAGCGCCCGCATGGTCGCATAATCGGCGACCTGCATCGGCGTCTTGCCGTTCACCGCCGCGCTCTCGACCACGACATAGGATTGCAGGATTGCCTGCTGGGTAGACTGCTTGATGATCGAGGCCGAGGACGCCCGCATCGTGCCGGTGCCGGCGCCGGCGCGCGGCATCCCCTCGGCCGCCTGAGCCTGGTCGTTGCCCGCGCTCACCCGATTCTGGCTCATTCGGCCAAACGAGCTGCGGCCCGCCGAGTTGGAGGCGTAGACGTTGCCGTCCTCGTTCTGCAGCTGGACCGAATTCCACGCCAGCGCCGGCCGCTGATCCTTGAGCAGCCGGTCGATCTCGGTGAGCTCCATCCCTCCGAAGAATTCCGGCTTCTGCTTGTGCAGCTCGGAGACGAAGGTCTGGCTGTCGTCGACCACCACGATCCTGAGGTTCGGGGAGCAGCCCTCCTTGGCGAGCTTGACCCCGACATGCCTGGCAACCTTGCGCACCCGGGCCTCGATCACCGAGCCCTGCTCCGCAGGCAGCCCGATCACGCCGGGGCAGACGGGATTGCGGAAGGTGGGCAGCTGGCCGTCGACCGGCCGCGACACGTCGTTCACGTAGCGGCGCGCCGTCTCCCTGGTCAGCCGCTCGCCGGTGACGACGATGTCGTCGGAACCTGCAGGCTGCGGCGCGGCCTGTGCCGCAAGCGCCAGCGCAATCGTCAGAGCGAACATCCCTCAATCCCTCCTCTATTCAGTCCCGACGTCGAGCTAGCCGGTATTTCGCGTCCACGAGCCGCTCACTTTCCGGCGCCGGCGGGCTCCTCGGGCGAAGTCTCGAGCACCGCCTTGGTCAGGCGGTTGAGCTGCGCCATTTTGCCGAGCGTCGGGGAGGCGCTGTAGAGCGCCTTCAGATAGGCGACATCGGGCGCCCGAATGCTCGGCGGCGCCTCGCGGCCGTCCTCGAACAGGGTGAGAATGGTCTCGACCTGCTCCGGCTCCTTCGGGGGCTGGACCGCGGCAAGCGCCCGCATGGTCGCATAATCGGCGACCTGCATCGGCGTCTTGCCGTTCACCGCCGCGCTCTCGACCACGACATAGGATTGCAGGATTGCCTGCTGGGTAGACTGCTTGATGATCGAGGCCGAGGACGCCCGCATCGTGCCGGTGCCGGCGCCGGCGCGCGGCATCCCCTCGGCCGCCTGAGCCTGGTCGTTGCCCGCGCTCACCCGATTCTGGCTCATTCGGCCAAACGAGCTGCGGCCCGCCGAGTTGGAGGCGTAGACGTTGCCGTCCTCGTTCTGCAGCTGGACCGAATTCCACGCCAGCGCCGGCCGCTGATCCTTGAGCAGCCGGTCGATCTCGGTGAGCTCCATCCCTCCGAAGAATTCCGGCTTCTGCTTGTGCAGCTCGGAGACGAAGGTCTGGCTGTCGTCGACCACCACGATCCTGAGGTTCGGGGAGCAGCCCTCCTTGGCGAGCTTGACCCCGACATGCCTGGCAACCTTGCGCACCCGGGCCTCGATCACCGAGCCCTGCTCCGCAGGCAGCCCGATCACGCCGGGGCAGACGGGATTGCGGAAGGTGGGCAGCTGGCCGTCGACCGGCCGCGACACGTCGTTGACGTACCGCCGTGCGCTCTCCCGAGTCAGCCGCTCGCCGGTGACCACGATGTCGTCTGAACCAGCCGGTTGCGGCGCGGCCTGTGCGGCGAGTGCGAGTCCAATCACGAAAGAGAGCATCCCCAATCCCTTCCCACCAAGTCGAGTCTCTGGAGCGAGCGTACACGGCTGGCGATAGGCGTCAAACCCACGCGCGCGCGCCGCGCGGCGCCGCCGGAAACGCAACCCTTCCACCTACGTAACAACCCTGGTGTGGTTGACAGATGGGATCCCGCCGCTAAGGCCGTCGGCGGGCCACGCCGTCCCAACGCGGCGCGCGCTCTCTGCGAGGAGAGATACATGACTGTTGTGAAGCCGGACACGCGGCCTGCGCGTCCGTTTTTTTCTTCCGGACCCTGCGCCAAGCCGCCGGGCTGGGGCCCCGAACATCTCGCGCTCGGATCGCTCGGCCGCTCGCATCGCTCGAAGCTCGGCAAGGCGCGTCTGACTCACGCCATCGATCTCACCCGCAAGATCCTGCGCGTCCCGGCGAGCCATCGCATCGGCATCGTTCCCGCGTCGGATACCGGCGCGGTGGAGATGGCCTTGTGGTCGCTGCTCGGCGCCCGCCCCGTCACCGTCCTCGCCTGGGAGAGCTTCGGCGAAGGCTGGGTCACCGACGTGGTCAAGCAATTGAAGCTCGACGCGACCGTGATCAAGGCGCCCTACGGCGCGCTGCCCGATCTCTCCGCCGTCGACCAGAGCCACGACCTGGTCTTCACCTGGAACGGCACCACCTCCGGCGTCCGCGTGCCGAACGGCGACTGGATCGCCGACCACCGTGAGGGCCTCACCATCGCCGATTCGACCTCGGCGGCCTTCGCCCAGGACATTCCCTGGGAGAAGATCGATGTCGCCACCTTCAGCTGGCAAAAGGTTCTCGGCGGCGAGGGCGGCCATGGCGTTCTGATCCTCGGCCCCCGCGCGGTCGAGCGGCTGGAGAGCTACGTCCCCGCCTGGCCGTTGCCCAAGATCTTCCGCATGACCAAGAGCGGCAAGCTGATCGAGGGCATCTTCAAGGGCGAGACGATCAACACGCCGTCGATGCTGGCGGTGGAGGACTATATCTTCGCGCTGGAATGGGCGCAGGGCCTCGGCGGCCTCTCGGCGCTGATCGCGCGGGCCGACGCCAATGCCGCGGCGGTCGATTACTGGGTGCAAAGCACGCCATGGGTCGAGCATCTCGCCACCGATCCGGCGACAAGGTCGAACACCAGCGTCTGCCTGAAGTTCGCCGAGGATGCCCTGCCGGGCTTCGACTCCGATGCGCAGGCCGCCCTCGTCAAGAAGATGGCGGCGCTGCTGGAGGCGGAGGGCGCTGCCTATGACGTCGCCGGCTATCGCGACGCGCCGCCGGGCCTGCGCCTCTGGTGCGGTGCGACGGTCGAGATCGACGATCTCGAGGCGCTCTTCCCCTGGCTCGACTGGGCCTTCCACGAAGCGCGCGCGGCCTAAGCGCCTCGCGCTGGAGCAGACCGCGGACGCGGCGGCCCTCCGACTTCCCCTCTCCCCCACCCTCTCCCACGGGTTCCCATCAAAATACTACTTTGATGGGAACCCTCCAGGGGAGAGGGAGCAAAGGTAAGCAACATGCCCAAGGTCCTTATTTCCGATCAAATGGATCCCAACGCCGCCGAGGTGTTCCGCGCCGCCGGCGTTGCCGTCGACGAGAAGCCCGGCCTGACCAAGGACGAATTGAAGGCAATCATCGGCGAGTATGACGGTCTCGCCATCCGCTCGGCCACCAAGGTTACCGCCGATTTGCTCGAGGCCGCCGGCAATCTGAAGGTGGTCGGCCGCGCCGGCATCGGCGTCGACAATGTCGACATCCCGGCCGCTTCCGCCCGCGGCGTGGTGGTGATGAACACGCCGTTCGGCAACTCGATCACCACCGCCGAGCACGCCATCGCCTTGATGTTCGCGCTCGCCCGCGAGCTTCCCGCCGCCGACGCCTCCACCCAGGCCGGCAAGTGGGAGAAGAACCGCTTCATGGGCGTCGAGCTCACCGGCAAGACGCTGGGCCTGATCGGCGCCGGCAACATCGGCTCGATCGTCGCCGACCGCGCACTCGGCCTCAAGATGAAGGTGGCCGCCTACGATCCGTTCCTGACCGCGGAGCGGGCGCTCGACCTCGGCATCGACAAGGTCGAGCTCGACGAGCTGCTCGCCCGGGCGGATTTCATCACCCTCCACACCCCGCTGACCGACCAGACCCGCAACATCCTCAGCCGCGAGAATCTGGCGAAGACCAAAAAGGGCGTCCGCATCATCAACTGCGCCCGCGGCGGCCTGATCGACGAGGCGGCGCTGAAGGAAGCGCTGGAGAGCGGCCATGTCGCCGGCGCGGCGCTCGACGTGTTCGTCGAGGAGCCTGCCAAGACCAATCCCCTGTTCGGGACGCCCGGCCTGGTCGCGACGCCGCACCTCGGCGCCTCGACCACGGAGGCGCAGGTCAACGTCGCCATTCAGGTGGCCGAGCAGATGGCGGAGTTCCTGACCCGCGGCGGAGTCACCAACGCGCTCAACATGCCCTCGCTCTCCGCCGAGGAAGCGCCGAAGCTGAAGCCCTACATGGTGCTGGCCGAGACGCTCGGTGCGATCGTCGGCCAGCTCGAGGGCGCGCGCGCCACGTCGATCTCGATCGAGGTCGAGGGCGCTGCGGCGCAGCTCAACCAGAAGCCGATCACCGGCGCCGTGCTCGCCGGCTTCATGCGCGTCTACTCGGACACGGTGAACATGGTGAACGCGCCTTTCCTGGCCAAGGAGCGCGGCCTCGACGTGCGGGAGGTTCGCCATGATCGCGAGGGTGATTACCACACGCTGGTGCGGGTGACGGTGACGACGCCCGAAGGCCAGAAGACGGTCGCCGGCACCCTGTTCGCCAACGCCGCCCCGCGCCTCGTCGAGATCTTCGGCATCCGCGTCGAGGCGGAGCTCGAAGGCAACATGATCTACATCGTCAATGAGGACGCGCCCGGCTTCATCGGCCGGCTCGGCACCACCCTCGGCGAGGCGGGGATCAACATCGCCACCTTCAACCTCGGCCGCCGGGCTGCGGGCGGCGAGGCGGTCGCCCTGATCTCGGTCGACAGCCGGGTCGGAACCGACGTGGTTGGCCGCATCAAGGCGATCCCAGGCGTGAAGACGGTGAAGCCGCTGCGCTTCTGAGTGAAAGCCTTTCCTGTCCGCGAGGGCGGGAGAGGCTGCCGCGCTCGCAACCCTCGGGACTCGGTCACGCCGGTGCGTTAGGCTGCTCCGGCCTACGGAGAGAGCCATGGCACATGCGATCTTTTCCCAGGCGAATGTCGTAACTGCCGATCCGCAGCGTTCGCTGCATTTCTACCGGCTGCTGGGAGCCGACATCCCGCCGCAGGGCGTGTGGGATGCGGGAGACGGCATCTTCCACGCCAATGGCGCGCCCGGCGGTCCGGCGCGGCTCGAGATCGACAGCGTGCGCTTCGCCGCGCTGTGGAATGCGGCGTGGCGCGGCCGCACGGATCTCGCCGGCCGGGTGCTTCTCGGCTTCGCAGTGGCGGAGCGGCACGAGGTGGACGCGATCTGGCGCGAGGTGACGAGCGCCGGCTTCGCCGGCCTGCAGCCGCCGTGCGACGCCTTCTGGGGCTCCCGCTTCGCGATCGTCGAGGATCCGGACGGGGTGGCGGTCGGGATCATGAGCCCGCAGTCGGACGAACACCGATCGCCGCCGCCGCTCGGCTGACCCCGCGCCGACTGGACGTTGCGCCTCGGCGACCGTAGAGGCGAGCCGTCTCTCCTGACGAAGGATTCCAAGTGGCCAATGTGACCGTGATCGGCGCCCAATGGGGCGACGAGGGCAAGGGCAAGATCGTCGACTGGCTGGCGAGCCGGGCCGACGTGGTCGTTCGCTTCCAGGGCGGGCACAATGCCGGCCACACTCTGGTCGTCGGCAATCAGACCTACAAGCTCTCGCTGCTGCCGTCGGGAATCGTCCGCGGCACCCTGTCGGTGATCGGCAACGGTGTCGTGCTCGATCCCTGGGCGCTGAAGAGCGAGGTCGAGAAGCTGACCGCGCAGGGCGTCTCGATCACGCCGGAGACGCTGCAGATCGCCGACACCTGTCCGCTGATCCTCCCCTTCCACCGCGATCTCGACGCGCTGCGCGAGGACGCCTCCGGCCAAGGCAAGATCGGCACCACCCGCCGCGGCATCGGCCCGGCCTATGAGGACAAGGTCGGCCGCCGCGCCATCCGCGTGTGCGACCTCGCCCATCTCGGCCAGCTCGGGCCGCAGCTCGACCGTCTCTGCGCCCATCACAATGCGCTGCGCGCCGGCTTCGGCGAGCCGCCGATCGATCGCGCCGGACTCGAGGCCGAGCTCGCCGAAATCGCCGACTTCGTCCTGCAGTTCGCCCGGCCGGTCTGGCTCCGCCTGAACGCGGCCAAGGCGAAGGGCGAGCGCATCCTGTTCGAGGGCGCGCAGGGCGTGCTGCTCGATGTCGATCACGGCACCTATCCGTTCGTCACCTCGTCGAACACCATTGCGGGCACGGCCGCGGGGGGCACCGGCCTCGGCCCGTCGGCCGCCGGCTTCGTCCTCGGCATCGCCAAGGCCTATACGACCCGGGTCGGCGCCGGTCCGTTCCCGACCGAGCTCGAGGACGCGATCGGCGAGCGGCTCGGCGAGCGGGGCCGCGAGTTCGGCACCGTCACCGGCCGGAAACGGCGCTGCGGGTGGTTCGACGCGGTTCTGGTCCGCCAGTCGTGCGCCGTCTCCGGCGTGACCGGAATCGCGCTCACCAAGCTCGACGTGCTCGACGGACTCGACCAAATCGCCATCTGCACCGGCTATCGCCTCCGCGGCGAAACGCTGAACCATTTCCCCGCTCATGCCGCCGACCAGGCTTCGGTCGAGCCGATCTACGAGACGATCGAAGGCTGGCAGGAATCGACCGCGGGCGCACGCAGCTGGGCGGAACTTCCCGCCAGCGCGATCAAGTACATCCGTCGCATCGAGGAACTCATCCAGTGTCCGGTCGCTTTGGTCTCGACCAGCCCGGAGCGCGAGGACACGATCCTGGTCCGGGACCCGTTCGCGAATTGACGAGGCCATCATGACGACCCGCGACGCCACGAGCCTGCTGCCGCGGATCGGAGACACGCAGGTGATCGGCGAGGCCGGGCGGTCGCTCGGGGACTGGGCGGCGCTGCTGGCCTTCGGAGCCGTGCAATGGCCCTGGCTGCTCAACAGCCTGCGCGGCGGCACCACCGATGCGAAACGGGCACTCCTCGCGCGGCTCGACCTGCCCGAGGATGCGCTGCCGAATCTCGGCGCCTGGAAGGCCGACACGGGACTGCTCACCCTGGTGACCGACCACATCCTCGAGCACCGGCCGGGGCTCGTCGTCGAATTCGGCACCGGCGCCTCGACGCTGGTGATCGCCAAGGCGCTTCAGAAAGCGGGCGGCGGCACGCTGATCAGTTTCGAGCAACATGAGGATTTCGTCGACGCGACGCGCAAGTGGCTCGCCGATTACGGTCTCGAGGCCGATCTGCGCGCTGTGCCGCTCGCCCCCTCGCCCGACGGCTGGCCCGGGCTGTGGTACGCGCACGGACGTCTGCCCCGGAACATCGACATGATGCTGGTCGACGGACCGCCCTGGACGATCCATCCGCTGACCCGGGGTGCCGCCTCGTCGCTGTTCGACAACATCGCGCCGGGAGGCACGATCTTCCTCGACGACGCGGCCCGGCCCGGCGAGCGGGTGGTCGCCCGCCGCTGGCGCAAGGCCCGCCCCGATTTCGACTTCCGGCTATGGAAAGGCGGGAGCAAGGGCACGTTGATCGGTGTGAAGAGGTAATCCTCCCCGCTCGCGGGGAGGATCAGACGGTCCGCTCGCGGGTGAACCCTACGGGCGCGTCGCCCTCCGCTTCCTCCACCTCGACGCGCGCGACCTGGGCCGCGCGCGGACCCTCATGGCATTTCGCGACCAGCGCCCGCAGCGCCGCTTCCTCTCCGAAAGCCAGGATCTCGACGCTGCCGTCGGCACGGTTGCGGACCCAGCCGCGAAGGCCGAGCGCCTGCGCCTGCTCGATCGTCCAGTTGCGGAAGAACACGCCCTGCACCCGGCCCGACACACGGATCCGAGCGCCCCGGCTCATCCCCGCTGCGCCCGCTGCAGCAGCTTCTGATCGGCGAGCACCAGCGCCATCATCCCTTCGACGACCGGGGCGCCGCGGATTCCGACGCAGGGATCGTGGCGGCCTTTCGTCACCGCCTCCGCCGCCTCGCCGCCGGGCGTGACCGACGGCACCGGGGTCAGGATCGACGAGGTCGGCTTGAAGGCGACGCGCACGACCACCGGCTGGCCGGTGGAGATCCCGCCGGCGATGCCGCCGGCGTGGTTGGCGAGGAACTCCGGACGGCCGTCGGTGCCGGGGCGCATCGGATCGGCATTGTCCTCGCCGCGCAGCGCCGCCGCGGCGAAGCCGTCGCCGATCTCGACGCCTTTCACCGCGTTGATCGACATCATCGCCGCGGCGAGCTCGCTGTCGAGCTTGGCGTAGAGCGGCGCCCCCCAGCCGGCCGGCACGCCGGTGGCGACGCACTCGACCACCGCGCCGAGGGACGAGCCGGCCTTGCGGGCCTCGTCGACCAGGGTCTCCCAGCGCGCCGCGGCGGCGCGATCGGGGCAGAAGAACGGATTCTCGTCGATGGCCGCGTCGTCGAACGCGGCCGGATCGACGCGGTCGCCGCCGATCTCGACGACGTAGGCGCGGATCGAGACTTCCGGCACGACCAGCCGCGCGACCGCGCCGGCGGCGACGCGGGCCGCCGTCTCGCGCGCAGAGCTGCGCCCGCCGCCACGCCAGTCGCGGGTGCCGTATTTGGCGTCATAAGCGTAATCGGCATGGCCGGGCCGGTAAGGCGGGGCCGTATCGCCATAATCCTTCGACCTTTGGTCGACATTCTCGATCATCAGGCTGATCGGCGTGCCCGTCGTTCGGCCCTCGAACACGCCGGAGAGGATGCGGACGGCATCGGGCTCGCGGCGCTGGGTGGTGAAGCGGCTGGTGCCCGGCCTGCGCTTGTCGAGCCAGGGCTGGATCGCCGCCTCGTCGAGCGCGAGCAGAGGGGGGCAGCCGTCGACCACCGCGCCGAGCGCGGGGCCGTGGCTCTCCCCCCAGGTGGTGAAGCGGAACACCCGCCCGAAGGTGTTGAAGCTCATGCCGAGGCTCCGAGCGTAAAGGCCGGCGCGTAAGCGGCCGTGCCGGCGGCTGGCGCCGGCGCATCGCCGAACGCGATCGCCATCAGATAGGGGCCGGCATAAGGCGAGGCGAAGGGCGCCGCCGTCGCCGCCGAGAAGCCGAAGCGCTGATAATATTCAGGTTCGCCGAGGACGAAGACGAATTCCTCGCCGGTCGCGCGGGCGATGGCAAGCGCGCCGCGGATCAGGGCAGAGCCGACGCCCGCCCGCTGGAGCGGCGGCACGACCGCCACCGGGCCGAGGCCGAGCGCGCGGCGAGGGCGGCCGTCGGCGACCACCTCCATCCGGCTGAGCAAAAGGTGACCGGCGACCTCGTCCTCGCGCGCGGCGACCAGCGAGACCACGACGTCGCCGTCGCGCTCGAGGCGCTCGACCAGATCGGCCTCGAGGCGCGTCGGGAAGGCGGCCTCGTGCACGGCCCGGATCGCGGCCGCGTCGCCCGGCTCGGCCGGCCGGACGTGGAGATCGCCGCTTTCCGGCAGCAGGCTCACGTCGTGGCGATGTCCGGCGCGTCCTCCGCCTTCATGCCGACCACATTGTAGCCCGCGTCGACATGATGGATCTCGCCGGTGACGCCGGACGCGAGATCCGACAGCAGATAGAGGCCGGCGCCGCCGACATCCTCGATGGTCACGTTGCGGCGCAGCGGCGAATTATATTCGTTCCACTTCATGATGTAGCGGAAGTCGCCGATGCCGCTCGCCGCCAGCGTCTTGATCGGCCCCGCCGAGATGGCGTTGACGCGGATGTTCTCCGGGCCGAGGTCCATCGCCAGATATTTGACGCTGGTCTCGAGCGCCGCCTTGGCGAGCCCCATCACGTTGTAATGCGGGATCACCTTCTCGGCGCCGTAATAAGAGAGGGTGAGCAGGCTGCCGCCGTTCGGCATCATCGCCCGCGCCCGGTTGGCGATCGCGGTGAAGCTGTAGGCGGAGATGTTCATCGTCATCAGAAAGTTGTCGAGGCTGGTCTCGACATATTTGCCGCGCAGCTCGTTCTTGTCGGAGAAGCCGATCGCATGGACGATGAAGTCGATCGTGTCCCAGCGCTGCCTGAGCGCGTCGAACGACGCGTCGATCGCCGCGGGATCCGAGACGTCGCATTCGATCAGCAGGTCTGAGCCGAGCTGCTCCGCGAGCGGCGACACCCGCTTCTGCAGGGCTTCGCCCTGATAGGTGAAAGCGAGCTCGGCGCCCTGCTCTCCAAGCTTCCTGGCGATACCCCATGCGAGCGACTTGTCATTGGCCAGGCCCATGATCAGCCCGCGCTTGCCCGCCATCAACCCCGTCATGCCGTTTCCCCTGCGCCCTTCGCTGCTTCGATCTGCTGTACGCTGGCTTCCGGCGGTTCCGCCAGCGCCGCGTTCAGCTGAGCGCCGATAACCACACCGAAGCCGATAACGAAGAAGAAAAACAGCGCGATGATCACGCCGGCCAGGCTCCCGTAGGTGAGATCGTAGCTGCCGAGGCCGGAAAGGGCGACCGGCAGCAGCGCCGTCGTCGCCAGCCACCACAAGGTCACGAACAGCGCCCCGGGCCATTTCTTGCACTGCTGCCGCCGATACCGCCGCGGAGTCAGCGAGACGAAGATCAGATAGATCGAGCCGAACAGGATCAGCCCGGGCACGACGCGGAACAGGTTGAGGAGGCCGACCAAGGCCTCGCCGCGCGGGATGATCTGCACGATGAACTGGGTGATGCTCGACAGCACGATCGAAAGGCTGAACGAGACGAGCATCATCAGCACCGAGGCGACGATTAGCCCGATCGACAGCAGGCGATATTCCCAGAACGGCGCGCCACCGACCACGCCATAGGCGCGATGCAGGATGTCACGGATCGTCTCGATGAAGCTGCCCGTGGTCCACAGGCCGACCAATGCGCCCAGCCAGAGCAGATTGCCCGACCGCGCGGTGAGCACGTCGCTGATCGGCTTCCTCAGCACGTCGGCGACGTCCGGCGGCATGGTCTGCAGCAGCGCCGTCACCGCCTGCAGCCCGCCCTCGGTCTGGCCGAACAGGCGCGCCGCGGCTGCGGCGACGATGATGAACGGGAAGATTGTCATCAGGGCGAGGTAGGCGAGGTTCCCCGCATGGATGAAGCCGTCGCTGTACACGCCGATTGCAACCCGCTTCAGCACCTCGAACGTATACTCGCCCGGCCGCATGGTCTTGCGGAGCTTGCCGAAGCGCTTCTTGGTACGGACGAGGCGCTTGCGTCGCGCTTCTGGGGATTCGGGGGAGACCGTCTGCACGGGAGGCTAGACGCCCAGCCCCGCCCGCGGGTTTCCTCTGCCCTTGCCGCTCCAGCCCTCGACGAAGCGCGCGAGCTCCGGATCCTGATCGGGGATGTCGATCATCAGGGTGACCAATTGGTCGCCGCGGCTGCCCGTCTTGCCGGTGAAGCCCTTGCCCTTCAGGCGCAGGGTCTTGCCCGACGAGGAACCCTTGGGAATGGAAACCATTACCGGGCCGTCGACGGTCGGGACCTTGACCTTGGCGCCCAGCACCGCCTCGTCGAGGCTCACCGGAAGATCCAGGCGGATATTGTCGCCTTCGCGGGTGAAGAAGCGATGCGGCGTGACCGAGATGGTGACGATCGCGTCGCCGTTGCCGCCGGAACCGGCCTGCCCCTGGCCGGCGAGGCGGATCCTGGTGCCTTCGTCGACGCCCTTCGGCAGCTTGATCGCGATCGTCTTGCCGCCCTGCAGCGTCACCTTCTGGTCGCGCAGCGCCGCCGCGTCCTCGAACGAGACGGCGAGCCGGTAGGAGACGTCGGCACCCTTCTGCGGCGGGGCGGAGCGGCGTCCGCCGAAGCCGCCGAAGCCGCCGAAACCACCGCCGCGACGGCCGCCGCCGCCAAACAGGCCCTCGAACACTTCCGAAAGATCCACCTCTTCGCCGCCGCCGCCGAAACCGCCGGCCGGACCACGGCCGAAACCGCCCGGCCCGGCGCCGCCGCCGGCGCCGCCGCCGAATCCGAACGCCCGCGGATTGCCATCCTCGTCGATCTCGCCGCGGTCGTAGCGCGCACGCTTGTCCTTGTCGGTGAGGATGTCATAGGCCCTCGTCACCTGCGAAAAGCGGGCGGCCGCGGCCGGATTGTCCTTGTTGCGATCGGGATGCAGCTCCTTGGCGAGCTTGCGATACGCCTTCTTGATCGCGGCTTCGTCGGCATCGCGCGCCACGCCCAGGGTTGAATAGAGATCGGCCATCCGCGCTTCGTTCTCCACCACGCTCCAAATGTCCACTGTTGCAATCGGGCAACCCTGTTGCAGATGGGCGCGGCCGGCGCGCGCTGCAAGCGTCGGCTTGTGCCGCCGCAGCGAAGGCGGCAGAGAGTCCGCCATGTCCGACGATCCCCATGCTCTGTTCGAGGAATGGCTGGCGGAAGCGACGCTTTCCGAGCCCAACGATCCTACGGCGATGGCGCTGGCCACTGCGACGCCGGACGGGCTGCCGTCGGTGCGCATGGTCCTGCTGAAGGGCCATGACGCGCGCGGATTCACCTTCTACACCAATCTCGACAGCCGGAAGGGCGGCGAGCTTGCCGCCAATCCGAACGCCGCCCTTCTCTTCCACTGGAAGTCGCTGCGCCGGCAGGTGCGGGTCGAAGGCGCGGTGGAGCGCGTCGCAGACGCCGAGGCGGACGCCTATTTCGCGAGCCGCGGCCGCGACAGCCAGCTCGGCGCCTGGGCGTCGGAGCAATCCCGCCCGCTCGACGCGCGCACGACCTTCGAAGCGCGCTTCCAGGAGACGAGCGCGCGCTTTGCCGGCGGCGACGTACCACGGCCGCCGCGCTGGTCCGGCTTCCGCATCGTGCCCGAGCGCATCGAGTTCTGGAACGACCGCGCCCACCGCCTGCACGAGCGGCGCCTGTTCACCCGCACCGAGGAAGGATGGCGCCAGGGGCTGCTCTACCCGTGAGCTCCGGGCACAGCCATGGTGCGGCGGCCGAAGGGTCCGGGCTGGCCGCGCGGGCGGCGATCGCCAGCGTCTCGGTCGCGCTCTTCCTCCTGGCGCTGAAATCCTATGCCTCCTGGGCGACCGGATCGGTGGCGATGCTCGGCTCGCTCGCCGACACCGCGCTCGACGTGCTAGCCTCGCTGATCACGCTCTACGGCGTCCGCCTGGCCGCCACGCCCGCCGACGAGGGGCATCGCTTCGGACACGGCAAGGCGGAGGCGCTGGCGGCGCTCGCCCAGGTGGCGATCATCACCGTCTCCGCGATCGGCATCGGCTGGCGCGCGGTCGAGCGGCTGATCGAGGGCGCGACGACGGCGCATGCCGAATATGGCATCGCCGTTTCGGCGCTTGCGCTCTGCACCACCCTCGGTCTGCTCGCCTATCAGCGCCGGGTGATCGCCCGCACCGGCTCGGTCGCGATCGAAGCCGACCATGTCCACTATCAAAGCGACCTGCTGCTCAACGTCTCGGTGATCCTTGCCCTGGTGATCGACCAATATCTCGGGATAACCGGTGCGGACCCGCTGTTCGGCGTCGCCATCGCCTTGTGGCTGCTGTTCGGCGCCTGGCGCGCCTCGGCCCGCGCGATCGACCAGCTGATGGACAAGGAATGGCCTGAGGAGAAAAGGCAGCGCTTCATCGAGGCGGCGTCGCGCCATCCCGAACTCAAGGGCATGCACGACCTTCGCACCCGCACCAGCGGCGCACGCGACTTCGTGCAGTTCCATGTCTGGGTCGATCCGGAGATGACGGTCGCCGAGGCGCACCGGGTGATGGACGAGGTCGAGACCCGCCTCGGCCGCGAGTTTCCCGGCTGCGAGATCCTGATCCACGTCGATCCCGAGGGCCAGATCGACGAGCCCGGCAATCCGCTGGCGGAGACCGACCTGACGCCGAGATGATTTCCGGCAATCCGCGCGGGACGGACCCCTGTTCCTTGCCAGCGCGCTCGGCTAGGCGCATCGACCGATTCTACACCCGGAGCCTCGCCATGCCCGAACTTCGTCTCGTCCAGGTCGACGCCTTCGCCGATCGGCCGTTCACCGGCAATCCGGCCGCCGTGGTGCCGCTCGACGCGTGGCTGCCCGATGCGACGATGCAAGCCATCGCCGAGGAGAACAACCTCAGCGAAACCGCCTTCACGGTGCCCACCGACGGCGACGCCGACTACGAGCTGCGCTGGTTCACGCCGACCACGGAGGTCGCGCTCTGCGGCCATGCCACGCTGGCGAGCGGTCATGTGCTGCTCCATGGCGAGCGGGTCCGCTTCCGCACCCGCAAGGCAGGGGTGCTGGTCGTCGAACGCGACGGCGAAGGCTATGCCCTCGACCTCCCGGAAACCCTGGTGCGCGAGGCGAGCGATGGCGAACTCGAGAATTGGGTGAGCCGCGACGGGACCCGGCTGGTCGACGCGCTCCGCTGCGACGGCTCCGCCCAGGTGTTCCTCAGCCACAAGGGCGCCGAGGCCACGGCCATCGTCCTGCTCGACGACGAGGAGGCGGTGCGCAGCTGCGCCCCCGACATGGCGCGGCTCGCGCAGATCGACCTGATGGCGATCGTCACCGCCCGCGGCAGCGCGCACGACGTCGTGAGCCGGGTGTTCGTTCCGGCCTGGGGCGTGAACGAGGATCCGGTGACAGGCTCCGCCCATGCCGCTCTGACGCCCTTCTGGTGCGACCGGCTCGACCGGGAGAGCTTTACCGCATTCCAGGCGAGCCGGCGCGGCGGCGAGGTCAGCTGCCGGCGCGAAGGCGAGCGCGCGGTGCTCGGCGGGCGCTGCATTACCGTCATAGAAGGCACGCTTCGGCTCTGATCGCAAAAGCCGAAGGAACCCCGCCGCGCTGGTGCGTTGGCGTCGAACATTCTCAGGCACGGACATTTTCCCTTGGCATCCAAGCTCTTCACCCCCCTCCCCGTCGGCGGGCTCACTCTTTCCAACCGCATCGTCATCGCGCCGATGTGCCAATATTCGGCCGATGGCGCCGGCAATGCGACCGACTGGCACGTGATCCACCTCGGCAATCTCGCGCTCTCGGGCGCCGCCTTGCTGATGATCGAGGCGACCGCCGTGACCCCGGAGGGACGCATTTCCCCGGACGATCTCGGCCTCTGGTCCGACGAGAACGAGGCGGCGCTGCGCAACGTCCTCGCCAGCGTCCGCCGCCATTCGGACATCCCGATCGGCATCCAGCTGGCGCACGCCGGACGCAAGGCGTCCACCCACGTGCCCTGGCAGGGCGGCGCCCAGATCGCGCCGGACGCCCCGCGCGGCTGGCAGACCGAGGCGCCCTCGGCGATCGCCTACGCTCCGGGCGAAAACCCGCCCGTGGCACTGGCCACGGCGGATCTCGCCCGCCTGCGCGAGGCCTTCGCGGCGGCAGCGGCAAGGGCGGAGAGGCTCGGCCTCGACGCCATCCAGGTTCACGGCGCCCACGGCTATCTGCTTCACGAATTCCTCTCGCCGCTCTCCAACCGCCGCGAAGACGAATATGGCGGCAGCCTGGAGAACCGCATGCGTTTCCCGCTCGAGGTGTTCGATGCGATCCGCGGCGCCTTCCCGGCCGGGAAGCCGGTCAGCATGCGCGTCTCCGCCACCGACTGGGTGGACGGCGGCTGGACGGTGGAAGAGACGATCGCCTTCGCCAAGGCGCTGGAGGCGCGCGGCTGCGCGGCCATTCACGTCTCGAGCGGCGGCCTTCATCCGCAGCAGAAGATCCCGGTCGGCCCGAACTATCAGGTGCCGTTCGCCCGGCGCATCAAGGAGGCCGTCGGCATTCCGGTGATCGCGGTCGGTCTGATCACCGGCTACGAACAGGCGGAAGCAATCGTCCATAGCGGTGACGCCGACGCGATCGCCCTCGCCCGGGGCATCCTCTACGATCCGCGGTGGCCGTGGCACGCCGCCGCCGCGCTCGGCGCCCGAGCCAAGGCGGCCAAGCAGTTCCTGCGCTGCCAGCCGCATCAATATCCCGACCTTTTCGACGACTGAGACTTCCTCTCCCCCAGAGGGGGGAGGGACATCGGCGGTCACTTGCCGACCATTCTACCCCGCAAGATCGGCCTCGAGCGCGTCGAGGAGGGGGCGCTGGCTGGCGAGGATTCGCGCCCGCGCCTCGGCGATCGTGAACCAGGCGGCGGCGTCGATCTCCGGAAACTCGCGGAAGGCGCCGCTTTTCGGGGGATATTCGATGGTGAAAAGGTTGCTGACGATCGCCCGGGTGTCGAGATCGCCCTCCAGCGCGAACGCCTCGACCGTCTTTCCGCCGGCCTGCCGGATCCGGCACAAAAAGCGCGGATCGCCGGCTGGGCGGATGCCGAGCTCCTCCTCGAACTCGCGAAGCGCACAGGCGAGCGGCGCCTCGTCGGGCTCGACCCCGCCCTTCGGGATCATCCAGGCGCCGACGTCGCGATTTCGCCAGAAGGGGCCGCCGGGATGGGCGAGCAGCACTTCCAGACCGCCGGGACGGAAGCGGTAGAGCAGGATGCCGGCGCTGAACTGGGCCATCAGCGGTGACGAAGCGGGACGGTGATGATGTGGGTCGTGCCGGCGCCCGCCAACGAACGGACGTCCGCAGTGGCGTCCATGCGCCGGGCGAAGGCCGCCACCAACCGGGTGCCGAGACCGCCCTTCTTCGCGCCCGGCGTGAAGCCGCTGCCGTCGTCGGCAACCTCGATGCGCGCGCCGCCGTCGGTCTTGCGCGCCCGAATGGTGATCGTGCCGGTGCCCGACGGGAAAGCGTGCTTGCAGGCGTTGGTCACGAGCTCGTTGACGATGATGCCGATCGAGACCGCGGTCTCGTGCGGCACGAGCATCGCGTCCAGCTCCGTCTCGAGCCGGATTCCCTCCGGCAGGATCCCGCGGCGCATCTGATCGGCGATCTCCTGCAGCTGGTCCTGCAGGCGGACGGCGGCGAGGCCCTGGCTGCTCGGCGCGAGCGCATCGTAGACGGCGGCAACCGCCTTCAGCCGCTCGGCGGCCTCCTTCAGCGCCACCTGCACCTCGAGGTGGGCGGAGCGGCCGGCCTGGAGGACGAGCAGGCTCGTGACGATCTGGAAGTTGTTCTTGGTGCGGTGGTCCATCTCGCGCAGCGCGTGGCCGAGGAAGTTGATCCGCCGCGCCCGGTCGATCTCTCCGGCGCGGACCTCACGCTGATAAAGGGCAATGGCGGCCAGGATGAACGCCTGGGCGAACAAGGCGACTGCGATCGTGAAGGTCGTCCTGCCGTTGGAGGCGAGGAGGCTGTTCTCGTGCGGAAGCACGAAGTACCAGATCAGACCCAGCCCCATCAGGAGCGAGAGCACGCCGCTGCGCCATCCGGCGAGCAGGGCCGACAGGACCATGGCGAGCGTCGCCAGCGAGAAGGGCGCATTGCCGCCGAGCCACGGCGTCGCCATCAGCCGCAGACCGACGAACGCGCCGGTGGCCGCGATCGCGACCAGCAGCTCGGTCAGCCAGCGCGGCAGCAGCCGGGCGAGGCGCTGCGGCAGGTCGAGTTGGACAACCCTCCTCAAGACTTCCCCCGATCACGACGGATCGCCGAACCCCCGCGGCAGCGGCGAAGCCGTTGACCCGAGGCGTTTCCGACCCCGGAGCAGGATCTTTGCTAGCACATTTCCCAAGCGCCTGCACGGCAAGTGGCTCGCGAATGGACCAGGTGGCAAAGCTCGGGACGGATGCAGCGCCCCGCGGCCCAGCCGTCCGCCGGAGGTCGCAGGAAGGCTTGCCGCCGCTGCAGATCGGGAGAAATGGAGGGCCGGCGGCGCCGGGTCGTCTTTGACGCAGTACAGGCGTACAGGTCGGCGGAAGCGCGGAGCGCTTCCGCCTCAAAGAATCCGGCGCCAGACGGCGCCGAGCCGAGTCTCTCGATCAGTAGCGGCGATAACGGCCGTAATAGCTGCCGCGATTATAGCGGCGGCCATCGCGCCAATCCTCGCGCCGGGCCTCGCGGATCTCCCGGCGGCACTCGCGAAGCTCGCGCTGATATTCGCGGCGGCTGTCGGCGCGCCGCAGCTCGCGCTGGCACTCGCGCTGCTCCTGCCGCACTTCCGAGCCGCGGCCGTAATTGTAGCCGCGATTGTAGCCTCCGCCCCAGCTCTGCGCCGAGGCCGCACCTGCCGGAAGGATCGTCGCAGCCGCGAGCGCGGCGAAAACAAGAACTCGCATACCAACTCTCCTGTCACCGTCTGGAGCGGAGCGCCCGCAGATCGTGATGGAAGCCTAATCCTTCGCGCCTGAACCGACGGCGACGGCGCGTTCATCCGGCGGACAGCAGCGCGGCGGCGGCGGACGTCAGCCGAGGCGGCTGGCGAGCAGCCGCTGCAGGGGACCGAAATCGGCACCCTCTTTGGCGCGGAGCTGAAGCGGCTGGGGCTCGGCCCCCAGCCAGATGCGCAAGGTGCGCAGCGCGCTTCCCTCGGTAAGCGAGAAATGCCGCACCTCGCGATAGGGATAGGAGCTGGTCTCGAGCCTCTCGTCGAGCAGGTGCTCACGCTGGACGATGACGATGCGCAGCGCCGTGAACAGGATGAGACCGGTCGCGGAGACGAAGGCGAAATGGACCTCCTCGCCTTCGACAAGATGGCCGGTGAGCGCGTGTGCCTCGCTGGGAGAGGCATGATCGACGTCCAGGATCCGCATCACCGCAACATGGGCTGCGCGCCGCGAAGGGGCAATGGCTGGTGGACCCGAGTCGTCCACAGACGCGCATGCGCGCGATCGAACCCATATCGGGGAACTACAATATTGCCGCGTTATCCTGGCGTAATTACCCCTCTAACTCATGAGAAACGACGGTCCCAACTCGATCACCGACGCCGAGCTCAACGAGGTGCTCGCCCTGGTGGGCCGTGGCCGGGCGATCCCGGCCGTGATCGTCGCGGCGATCATCCGCCGGCTCGACGCCGCGGAGGCGGGAGCCGCGCTTTCCGATCGCCTTCCTCGGTCCGCGCTCGCCGCCTGAGCGGGCGTCCTGCGCCGCAGGGTTTAGCGCCGTCAGACCTCGCCGAATAGCATCCGCCGGCGTTACGCTACCGCGCCTGATCGTAAATGCCCCGCCCTGCGCCTGTGTGGGTGTCGGACGCGCTCAGTCGTCCTCGAGGTGGCGGACTTCGCCCCAGAAATCGCGGCGAGTCGACGCGCCGCTCGCGCCGACCACGACGTCCTTGTTGCTGCCGTTGACCACGGCGCGCTTCCAATTGGCGAGGGCGGCGTCGCTCAGCGGGCGGATGAACTGGATGCCGGCGAACCCCTCACGATACCAGCGAATCTGGGCGCCGAGGCTGTGGTAGCTTTCCAGCGCGATCTGGATGAACTGACCGGGCTCCAGGGGCACTTCGAGCGCGACCTTGCAGCCGCTCGCCGAGACGTCGTGCAGCTCGGCCTTCAGGAAGGCGTTCTGAAGGCGGATCGTGGCGCTGCATTTGATCGCGTCCCGCGGGGCACGCTTGCGTCGTCCGCCCACCGTTTTTGAGAAAAGTTTCAGCATTCCCCGTACCCCGACCTTCCCGGCTCCACCCATTGCCCCGCAACGTGCGTGCCCAAAAATGGTGAAGAAGCCGTCACCCGGCCCCTGCGGTGTTTCCCCATGGCAGAGCTAGCGCGCCGCGCGCCGCAGCGCCAGCGCGGCCGCGCGGCGACAATTTGCGTGGGCCGGGCGCAGCAGGCAAGAAGCGGCGTCACGAGGGAGCGGCGATGGACGTCCGATTGCTGAAGATCTGCGCCGAAAGATGAGGTCGACGCCCGTTCCAAGGCGAAGCGACACCCTGTCTCTCGCCGGCGCCCGCCGCATCGCCCTCGCCGCCTCCGGCTTCGGCCGCAGCCGCCCCGGCGCGGTTCGGCGGAGCGATCTCGCGCGCACGGTCGAGCGGCTCGCGCTGCACCAGATCGACAGCGTCAATGTCGTTGCGCGCGCCCATTATCTCCCCGCTTTCTCGCGCCTCGGCGCTTATGATCGCGCGTTGCTCGATCGCGCCGCCTGGGGGCCGAAGCGCGCCCGCACCCTGTTCGAATATTGGGGCCACGAGGCGAGCCTGCTCCCGCTCGCGTTCCATCCGCTGCTCCGCTGGCGGATGGCCGAGGCCGATCGCGGCGAGATCGGCTGGCGTCATCTCCGCGCCTTCGCTCTGGAGCGGCGTGCTGAGGCCGAGGCCGTTCTCGCCCGCATCCGCGACGAAGGTCCGCTCGCCGCCTCCGATTTCGGCGCCGGCCGCCCCCGCTGGTGGGAGTGGAGCGACGCCAAGCGCGCGCTCGAATGGCTGTTCTGGGCGGGTCACGTCACCACCGCCACGCGCCGCGGCACGTTCGAACGCGTCTACGATCTGCCCGAGCGGGTGCTGCCGCACGCGCTCCTCGGCCTTGCCACGCCCGATGCGCCGGAGGCCCAACGCCAGTTGATCGAGCGCTCCGCGCGCGCCCTCGGCGTCGCCACGGCTGCGGATCTTCGCGACTATTTCCGTCTCAAGCCCGAGCCGACAGCGGCGGCGATCGCCGTGCTCGCCGAGGAGGGCGTGCTGCAGCCCGTCGCGGTGAACGGCTGGCGGCAGATTGCGTGGCTGCACCGCGACGCCCGCCGTCCCCGGCGGATCGACGTTCAGGCGCTGCTCGCGCCGTTCGATCCGTTGGTGTGGGAGCGCGCGCGCACCGAACGCCTGTTCGGCTTCCGCTACCGGATCGAGATCTACACGCCGGCCGAGAAGCGCGTGCACGGTTATTACGTCCTCCCGTTCCTGCTCGGCGACCGTCTCGTCGGACGCGTCGACCTCAAGGCCGACCGCGCCCGCTCCGCGCTCGTCGCTCGCCGGATCGGCTTCGAGGCCGACGCGCCAGCGGAGGCGGCGGCGCGCCTCGACGAGGAACTGGCGCTGATGGCGGCGTGGCTCGGTCTCGAGCGGGTGGAGCGGGGCTAGGCGGAGAGCCACGCCCGCAGCAGCCGGCTGGTCTCGTCCGGTTGTTCGAGCGCCGGAAGGTGACCGCAGCGATCGATGGTTCGAAGCACAGATCCCGCGATGCCGCGGTGGATCTCGAGCGCCTGCGCGGGGGGCGTGAGCAGGTCCGAATCGCCGACGGCGACGAGCGTCGGCACCGCGATCGTGGCGAGCGTCGGGCGGCTGTCGGGACGGTCGAGGATCGCCTGCTGCTGACGGAGGAAGGCGGCGCCGCCGACGCGCGCCGCCATCGCGGTCACGTCCGCGCCAATCGGACCTGCGACATGATCCGGGTGGACGAGCTGGGGCAGCATGCGCGAGGTTACTCCGACGAAGCGGCCGAGCCGGAGCGATTCCATGCCACGGAGGCGCTGCCGCCGCCGCGCCTCGTCATCGGGCGCCGCGCCGGTCGAGAAGAGCGCCAGCCGCACGACGCGCTCCGGCGCCTGGCGCATGATCTCGAACGCGACGTAGCCGCCCATCGAGAGGCCGGCGAGCGAGAAGACCGGCGGCGCCGCCGCCAGCACCCGCGCCGCCATCGCGGCGATGCTGTCGTCGATGGTGAGATCGGGAACGAAGGCCGCGGCTATGCCGGCAAGATCCTCGACCTGTCGGCGCCACAGGAAGGCGTCGTTCAGCAGGCCGGGAAGCAGGACGAGGGGCGTGAGCGACGGGAGCATGCCAACCGGTGAGCATCGTTTGCGCGCGGAGACAAGGGCGCGCGCCGGCGGCTCAGCCGTCGATCATCCTCGCCAGGCCGGCCGCGACCGAATCGAGGGGCGTTTCGGCGACATGGGTGGGAAGCCCGGTCTCCTCGGCGATGCGGCGCGCCAGCAGGCCGGTCATCGCGGCGCCGCCGGTCAACGTGATCCCGTCCTCGTGGATGTCCTCGGCCAGCCCGGGCGGGGTACGGCTCAACGCGTCGCGAACCGCCGAGACGATGCTCTCGATGTAGCGGTTCCAGATCCTCATCAGCTCCGCCGCGGGAACGCTGATCGTGGACGGCAGCCCCTCGGCCATGTCGAGGCCGCACACCGGCACCATGCGATCCGCCTCGCCCGTTTCCAGCAGCGACGAGAGCTCGCGCTTCAGCCGCTCCGCCGTCGCCGGCCCGATGTCGAAGCGGTGCTTCAGATGCAGATGGTCGACGATCGCCTGATCGAGCCCGTCGCTGCCGCCGCGCACCGACCGCGAGACGCAGATGCCGCCCAGCGAGATCACCGCCACCTCGGTTGTGCCTGCGCCGCAATCGACGATCATCGTGCCGCGCGGCGCATCGACCGGGAGGCCTGCACCGACCGCCGAGACGAACGGCTCGGCGACCAGCCGCGGCTCGGCGAGGCCGGCATCCCGCGCCGCCGCCTCCAGTGCGCTGCGTTCCGCCTGCGTCGCATCGGCAGGGACGCCGATCAGTGCTCTGGGACGCCCCAGCCGCCAGCCGCTGCGATGGCGCCGCACGGCGTAGCGGATCAGCGCGCTGGCCGCGGTCATGTCGCTCAGCACGCCGTTCTTCAGCGGGCGCACGATCCTGAGCGGCTTCGCGACGCGGCCGCTGAGATCCTGCGCCTGACGGCCGGCGGCGACCAGTTCGGGCGCCTGGCCGCCTGCGCGGAAGCAGCACAAGGTGGGCTCGTTGAAGATGATCCCGGCGCCACGTCCGACCACCAGCGTGTTGGCGGTGCCGAGATCGATCGCCAGGTCGGCGCGAGGCGCGACGCCCCGTTGAATGTGAAACATGCCCCGGCCTAGCAGCTATGCCGCGCGGTGGATATGCGCTTCGCGTGGGCGGCCGAGCTGCCGGCGGACGGCGGCTCAGCCGCGCGCCGGCTGCGTCACCGACAGGATCCGCAGCACCCGCGGCCGGCCATCGGGGCACGGCCAGTCGATCTCGCGGCCCTCGCTCATGCCGATCAGCCCGGCGCCGACCGGGGTAAGGACCGAGATACAGGCTTCGCCGGGCCGTGCATCGGAGGGCAGCACCAGGCGAACCCTGCGGCGCACGTTGGTGACGGTATCGACGAACTCGACCTCGGAATTCAGCGAGACGACGTCGTTGGGCAGGGTGCGATCCTTGTGCAGCCGGGCACGGTCCAGCTCGTCCATGATCAGGCTGGAAAGTTCGGGTGCGTTGCTCTCCATCCGCACGGCAATGTCGGCGATGCGATCATAATCGGTTTCGCAGATGTGGATTGGCGGCTTGCGGCTCGCCGGCTTGGTCTTCTTCTCGAGAACGGGCATGTCTTCCACCATGTGAAGGGAGCGCGGCGACCGGCGCAACAAGGGCGGTGGCGCGATCGGAATGTTCGAAGATCCCCCAGACCCGCATGCAGGACAGGCGTGGCCTGGGGCTATAGGCCCGCGAGCAATTGTCCCGAATGGACTCGGTGTCGAGCAAAGGCGGGAAGCCGGTTCATCCTGCAAGACTAGGCTCAGCATTCTTCATGTCAAGGACAACTGCTCCCGCCTCGATCCTCATGCCTTCGGAAAACCTCGGGTTGACACCGCAAGAACGCTGTCCATAATGGTGCTATCATGCGCCACAGCCTAGAAATCGGACATCCCGAGCTGCACCCCGGCAGCAGCACCGCACGACTCTAGGCCCTGGGTCCGTTCCCGGTCACGGGGGCGGCTCACCTGGGGCGTTTGCGCACCGAGACTAGGTCTCCTTTCGCTGCGATAGAAATCGCAGCTCCCTGAAAGCAGAATTGACTGAGCATCTGCCTGGCGACAGCGCAGCGTCTCGGCGCGACTGCTTGCGTGCGGAACAAGGCCGTGAATGAAGAGCCGCAGATACCCGATCGTTTCGTAGTGGAAGCCGACAAGAGAGTCGTCGGTGTCGCAATACGCGTGCCCGGCGGATTCAAGTTCTTCGCCTCGGACACTGCCTTCCAGGAGGCGGAGGCGCGCGTATTTCCGCGCGCGAAGGCGATGGCGCGGAGGATCGCGGACATCGCCCGCCGGCGACGCGGCGAGCCCGACGGGGTACAGCCTCCGGCCGCGCTGCAATGAGGGGCGGCCGGGCAATGGAGACCATCAGCCAGGCAGCGCTTGCCGAGAGTCTCAGCGGGATCTGGTCCGCGCTGCACGACGACGCACCTTTCGCGATCAGCGACGGCGAGCTGCACTATCTGCGCGGCATAGCCTTGTCGCTCGACGACGACATCGTTTCTCACATGCTGCTGAAGAAGATCCGCCTTGCCGAGGTGCACGACGCCGGCAGTCTGGCGTCGGTCGTGACGATGAACAGCTTCGTCGAATACAGGTTCGACGGCGGAGAGAAGCGCTTTCGGCAGCTCGTCCATCCGACGAGCAGCAACGCCGGCTACGGCCTAAGCGTCGGCTCGCTCGAGGGCGCGGGCCTGCTCGCCATGCGTTCCGGCCAGACGATCCTGTGGCCCAACGCGCACGGCACGCTCGCCGATCTGCACGTCCTTCACGTGGAGAGTCGCGCGGGGCCCGGCGTCGGCCGAAGGCACATTGCGGACGGCGGCAATGTTTAGGCCGATGCTCGTCTGGGTGACGCGCACCGCTCCCTACAACCTCCTCACCGCGCATCGGCTGCGGGCGATGGGGCACAGCGTCCTCACCGTGCCGCTGTTGCGCGTCGCTGCGGTCGAGCCTTCGCCTCCCGGCCAGCGTTCGGATGCCCTGGTGTTCACCAGCTCGCACGGCGTGCGTCACCACGGGTTCGCGCCGGCGCAGCGGGACTTGCCCGTCTTCACCGTCGGCGACCACACGGCGGAAGCCGCGCGACGCGCCGGCTATGCCGACGTGCGCTCCGCCCGCGGCAACGTGCTCACCCTCCAGAGGCTGATCGTCGCTTCGCTCCCCGCCGGCGCGCGCATCGCGCACCTCGGGGCCGAGCAGCCGGCCGGGGATCTGGCGGGCACCCTGTGCCGGCTCGGCTACCAGGCCGAGCATCGCGCCGTCTACCGGTCCCAGGACTCGGCGCCGGAGGATCTGGAGGGCGCGCTCGCCGCCCTCCCCGCGGTCGAGGCGATCACGGTGCACTCGCCGCGGGCGGCGCGCGCCGCGGCGGAGATCGTCCGCGCCACCGGCTGGTTCGGCATGGTGTTCTGCATCTCCAGCGCCTGCGCGGCCGAATTCCGCGCGCTCGGCGGGCTGCTCGTCGAGACCGCGGCGCGGCCGGACGAGGCCGCGTTGCTGTCGCGGCTGCGCACCTACGCGGGCCGCAGCGCGCTACCCGCCGCGCGGCTGGGCCCCGGCCGAGCCGCGGTCCTTGCGCGTCCGGTCTCCACCCCTCCGCCCTTCCCGTCGCGCACGGCCAACGACAACGATCCCACGCCTTCGTCCCGCCCCTGCCCTGCCGAACCTGGTGACGGCGGCTCTCCCGACGATCCGCCGCCCTCCGCGGCCTAGCAGGCAATTCGACGCGCCGACCCGAGTCCAGCGCGCCTGCCGCCGATCGCCCCCCTCCCCACGGAGCCTCTCTTGATCTTCACCCGCTTCACCGCCCTTGCGCTTTCGCTGATCAGCGCGCTCGTCTCCGGCTATTATCTGCCGGCCGTCTGGGCGATCCCGCTCTTCGCGATCTCCGGCGGCCTGACGGCCGTCGGCCTCTACGATCTCGCCCAACCGCTTCACTCGGTCCGCCGAAACTACCCGATCCTCGGCCATCTGCGCTGGTTCTTCGAGGAGATCCGGCCCGAGATACGGCAATATCTGATCGAGGGGGACGAGGAGGAGACGCCTTTCTCCCGAAGCCAGCGCTCGCTGATCTACGCGCGCGCCAAGAACGAGAGCAGCGACCGCGCCTTCGGAACACGCGTCGATGTCTACCGCAACGGCTATGAGTTCATCGCCCATTCGACGCGGCCGGCTCCGGTGGCCGATCCGACCGGCTTTCGCATCCCGATCGGCGGCGAGGCGTGCAGCCAGCCCTACAGCGCCTCGATCTTCAACATCTCGGCAATGAGCTTCGGCGCGCTCAGCGCCAATGCGATCCGCGCCCTCAACAAGGGGGCGAGGATGGGCGGCTTCGCCCATGATACCGGCGAAGGAAGCATCAGCCCCCATCATCGCGAATTCGGCGGCGATCTCATCTGGGAGATCGGCAGCGGCTATTTCGGCTGCCGCACCGCCGACGGCCAGTTCGATCCGGTCCGCTTCGCCGAACAGGCGCGCGAGCCGCAGGTGAAGATGATCGAGATCAAGCTCAGCCAAGGCGCGAAGCCGGGCCATGGCGGCATTCTCCCGGCGAGCAAGATCACGCCCGAGATCGCGCTGACCCGCGGCATTCCGATGGGCGAGGATTGCGTCTCGCCCGCGCGCCACCGCGCCTTCTCCACGCCGCTCGAGCTGATGGCGTTCGTCGCCAGGCTGAGGACGCTGTCGCGCGGCAAGCCGGTCGGCTTCAAGCTCTGTATCGGCCAGCCGTGGGAGTTCATGGGCATGGTCAAGGCGATGCGGGAGACCGGCATTCATCCCGATTACATCGTCGTGGACGGCGCCGAAGGCGGCACCGGCGCCTCGCCGCTGGAGTTCGCCGACCATGTCGGCATGCCGATGCGCGAGAGCCTGCTGTTCGTTCACAACACGCTGGTCGGCGCCGGCCTGCGCGGCCGCATCCGGGTGGGGGCTGCGGGCAAGATCGTCAGCGCCTTCGACATCGCAGCCGCGCTCGCGCTCGGCGCCGACTGGACCAACGCCGGGCGCGGCTTCATGTTCGCCCTCGGTTGCATCCAGTCGCTGTCGTGCCACACCAATCGCTGTCCGGTCGGCGTCGCCACCCAGGACGCGATGCGGCAGCGCGCGCTGGTCGTGCCCGACAAAGCGGAGCGCGTGTTCAATTTCCACCGCAACACGCTGGCCGCGCTGGCCGAGATGATCGCCGCGGCGGGGCTAGAGCACCCGAGCCGGATCGGGCCCCACCATCTCGTCCGCCGCGTCAGCCTCACCGAGATCCGCTTGTTCTCCCAGCTGCACATCTTCCTCGAGGAAGGCGAGCTCCTCGGCGACGGCCATCAGCGGGATTTCTACAGCCAGGCCTGGCGGCTGGCCCGCGCCGACAGCTTCGACATGGCGGCCTGAGCGCCGCGGGCAAGAGCATCGACGCGCGGCGGCGGCGGGCTCGGCTGCGGATCGATCGAAGAGCTGGCTGGGGCGGCAGGATTCGAACCTGCGAATGCCGGTACCAAAAACCGGTGCCTTACCACTTGGCGACGCCCCAGCAGGACGGCGGCCTTATAGCCGCCGCGGCGGGATGCGGAAGCCCTTTCGGGAGCCTCCGCGCCTGCTCAGTGGTTCGAGATGCGGCGGTTGACCAGGTCGAGATAGTCGCGGCGCAGCTGCATCGACATCTCGCCGACGGTGAAGCGCCACGGCCCCGCCTCGGACACCGGGGTGACCTCGGCGGCGCTGCCGGTGAGGAAGAATTCCTCGAAGCTCTCCAGCTCTTCCGGCCAGATCGCCTTCTCGATCACCTCGATGCCCCGCTTGCGGGCGAGCTCGATCACGGTCTGGCGGGTGATGCCGTTGAGGAAGCAGTCCGGCGTCGGCGTGTAGATCTTGCCGTCACGGATGAAGAAGGCGTTGGCCCCCGTCGCCTCGGCGACCTGGCCGCGCCAGTCGAACATCAGGGCGTCGTCGAAGCCCTTGGCCTGCGCCTCGTGCCGGGCGAGCGTGCAGATCATGTAGAGGCCCGCCGCCTTCGACTCGGTCGGCGCGGTGTAGGGAGCCGGGCGGCGCCACTTGGAGATGTCGAGGCGGAGGCCCTTGCGGATCGCGTCCTCGCCGAAATAGGCGCCCCAGTACCAGGCCGAGATGGCGAGGTGGATCTTCGCATTCTGGGCCGAGACGCCCATCTGCTCGGAGCCGCGCCAGGCGAGCGGGCGCATATAGGCGTCCTCCAGCCCGTTCTTCTCGAGGACGAGGCGGCACGCCGAGTCGATCTCCTCGACGCTGTACGGGATCTCGAAGCCGAGCAGCTCGGCGCTGCGCTTCAGGCGGGCACTGTGCTCGCTGAGCTTGAACACTTCGCCGCCATAAGCGCGCTGCCCCTCGAAGACCGATGAGGCGTAATGGAGCGCATGGGTGAGCACATGGACGTTCGCCTCGCGCCACGGGATGAGCTCGCCGTCCAGCCAGATCCAGCCGTCGCGGTCGTCATAGGGTCGCTGCTCGGTCATCGCACTCGTCGCTCTCAAGGGAATGCGAGCGCGATAGGGCGCGCGCGGGGGAGCGTCAACGGCACCGCCGCAGCGCGGCGGCTCAAGGCACGGGGCCGGCCCCCGTGAACGACCAGATCGCGATCACGATCACGATGGCCAGCAGGACCAGGCCGATGATCCAGGGAATGCGGCCTTTCGGCTGCTCGGGGTGCGCCATTTCTGCCTCCTGTTTGGGAGGCGAATGACGAACGCGGCGGCTTTGTTCCGACGCCCCCCACCGCGAGGTTCCCGAAAGGGGGGCGGGAGACCTCCGAGGCTCCCGCCCCTTCTGCGCTCAGTGCGGCTGCGGCACATTGGCCGGAGCGACGTTCGGCTCCGCCTGCAGCGAGCTGCCGTCGGCAATGCTGCCGATCAGCGACTTCGGATCCTTCGGCTTCTCCTTGCAGCACTCGTCGCCGGCGGCGAGGCCCGTCGCGACGCGGACGCTACCGTCGGCCATGCCGGCGAGCGACTTCGGATCCTTGGGTTCCTTCTTCGGCCAGTCGTCGGCCGCGGCGTTGCCGAGGCTCGCGACCGGCCCGCCTCCAGGCCCGGCTGCCGCGCTGGCCGCACGCAGCTCCAGCTCCTTGGGCTTGCAGCATTCGCCCGCCTCGCTGGCGGCGCCGCCCACGCCCATGCGGCTGCTCTGCTGGACGGCGACGCCGCCTGCCTGGCCGGCCGCACCGCCGGTCACGGCGACCGAGGATTCGAGCTTGGGTGGCTTGCCGTCGCCGGAGACGGTCTGCACGGCCCCCTTCTTTCCCGCGACCTTGGCCGCCGGCGTACCCGGCTGCGGCGGCTGCGCGGCCAGGGCGAACGGGATGGCGAGCAGCGCGGCTGCTCCGATCAGGCTCAGTCTTGGCATGTTGATCTTCCTTCCTGCGCCGCGGGTGAGCGCGGCATTGCTCGTCCCCAACTCGTTCGCCGTCCGCATCGGCGTATCTCCGGGCGCCTGCGTCTCCGCGCCGCCACTTCAGTTCTCGGGAATGCCCTCGAACCGGAAGAACGGTCTGCCCTCGTCGTCCATCGCGACCTGCAGGGCGCGCGGGCCGCCGGCCGCGGCGATCAGCGCCGCACGCGCCGCAGACTTCGTCGCAGCGTTCATTCCTCCGGCATCCCTTCGAACTTGAAGAAGGGCTTGCCGTCGTCGGTGACGTCGACATGAAGGATCCGCCGACCGCCTTCGATCGAGAGGCCCGGCACCGACGGAGAACGGCCGTAATTTGCCCGGTAGCCATCCCAAACCGCCGCGGCGCGCTGGTAGGCGGCGTCGGACTGGAAGGCCAGCCGCCCCGCCATCTGCCAGACGTAGAAATAGGGCCGCCCGGCGATGCTGATCCACATCGATTGGCCGACCGGCGTATCCCGCCAGGGTACCCAGAAATGCCCCTCGTAGGAGCCGCGCGGCGGCACCTCGATGAACTCTCCGGTGGCCCCGCCGACCCCGTAACCCTGCTTCGAGATGGTCACCGGGCAATTGCTGTGGTTCATCACCCAGACGACGTCGGTGATGTTTCCGCCGACCTGGAGCTTCGCCCCGGTCCGACGGCTCGGCTGATAGGCGCGGCCAAGATCGACGACCTCGCTGTCGACGACGGTGTCGGTGGAATTGACGTTGCAGGGACCAGGTCGCCGGGTGGTCTGCGAGGCCGCGGCGGGGGACGCTGCCACCGCGCCTGCAGCCGCGGCGAGAGCGAAGGCAAGGTAGAAGGCTCGCATCGGCATCCCTCCCGCACCTGTGAGGCCGCCGCATGGACGCGGTGCAGGCCACGCTGTACAAAGGCTTTCTACCTTCGGCGGGAGGCCGGGTCGTGGCGCACAGGGCAGTCCAGTGTGGCATTTCGTGCAAGCCGGGGGCGCGGACCATCCGGGTGGGGGTCCGCTGAATGACTCGGGCGTTCGACACGAACGCCCTGCCACCGCACGAACGATTCACCTTCTATCGCGAAGGCATGCTCGGCGCCCTCTATCGGATGACACCGGAACTGGCCGCCGATCCTGCGCGCTTCTGGGCCCGATTCGAGGCGCGCGAGGTGGCGGAGGCGATCGCCGTCCATTGCCGCGGCACGCCCCACCACATCGGCCGGACACGTGCCGACATCGCAGCCGGTGCGGCCGATTGCTTCTTCATCTTCGAGCAGGTCGGCCCGGCTCCGGTGCTGTTCGCGCCGGAGGGGCATGAAGGCTTCGTCGCCGCATCGGGCGACCTGATCGTCGGCGATGCCGACACGCCCTTCGTCACCCCGGCGACCGCGAGCTACGACCACCGCTTCTGGATGCTGCCCAAGGCGACGATCGAGCCGATGATGCCCGGTGCCGCCGCCAGGCTCGCCCGCCCGGTTCACCTGCGCGGCGACCAAGGCGTGCCCGCGCTGCTCGGCAGTTACCTGAGAGTGCTGAATGCGCAGTCCGCGCACCCGGAGGTCGCGCACAACGGGGCAGTCACGGCCAATCTCGGCCACCTGTTGACCATCGCTCTGGGTAGCGCCGCGCCGGACGAGCGGCAGCGCGGCGCGGTGGCCGAGGCCCGCCGGCAGCAGGCGCTTGCAGCGATCGAGCGAAGCTTCTCGGATCCGACGCTCGATGCCGCAACGGTCGCCGCGTGCCTCCATATCTCGCCGCGCACGCTGCATGCGGCGTTCGCCCCGAGCGGCACGAGCTTTGCCGAGGCGCTGATGCTCCGGCGGCTGCAGGCGAGCCGCATCGCGCTCGCCAATCCGGCCGCCCGCGATCAGTCTGTCGCCGCGATCGCCTTTGCCTGCGGCTTCAACGACGTCAGCACCTTTCACCGGGCCTTCCGGCGGGTCTACGGCGCCACCCCGTCCGAACTGCGCCCCTGACGCTCAGCCGCCGCGTGCGGCGGCGGCCATTTCCTCGCCGCGGCGGCGCGAGGCCGCGAGGGTGCGGAGGATGAGCGGGCGCAGGCCGTCCTCGGCGTCGAGGACGTTGAGCCCTGCCTCGGTGGTGCCGCCGGGGCTGGCGACGCGGCGGGCGAGCTCCTGCGGCGTCGCATCCGACGTGGCGGCGAGCGCGGCGGCGCCTTCGGCCATGCGCGCGGCGAGACGCGCGGCCTGGTCGGGCGGCAGGCCGAGCTCAGCGGCGGCGGCGGCAAGCGCGTCGAGGAAGCGGAACAGAAAGGCGGGCGCCGCGGCGGTGAGCGCGCTGGCGACGTTGAACAGGCTCTCGTCGTCGAACCAGATCGTCTCGCCGAGCGCCGCCATCAGCCGCTCGACGACGCCGCGGGCGGCTGCGCCATCGGCATCGGTGCACAATTCCACCACCCCCTTGCCGAGGGCGACCGGCAGGTTCGGCATCGCCTTCGCAACGTTGCGCACCGCCGGGAAGCGGCCCCGCAGGGCGGCGAGCTCTACCCCGGCCAGGATCGAGACGAAGATCGTCGCGGGATCGAGCACGGACGCCAGCGCCGGCGCGACCTCGTCCAGCTTCTGCGGCTTGACGCCGAGCAGGACGAGCGCGGGCACCTCATCCTCCGGAAAGGCGGTGAGCACGCGAACGCCGCCGGCGACCGGGCGGCCGCTCGGCCGCACGACGGTGAACTGGCGCGGATCGGCGCCGGCGCGCAGCCAGCCCTCGAGCATCGCGCCGGCCATGTTGCCGCAGCCGATCAGCCAGATCGGACCTTCGAAGAGATCGGTCATGGTGGGCTCCTGGCTACCTCGTCATCCCGGCGAAGGCCGGGATCTCGTGGAGAGTTCGCGGAGGCGCCAGTGGCGCGCTCCATGGGCGCCTGTGTGTACTCTCCCTGAGATCCCGGCCTGCGCCGGAATGACGGGTTCGGGACGGAGGAGGTTAGCGTTGTTCCAAACCCGGTCCGAAGTACCACTTCGGACCGCCTAGGCCTCGCCCTGGGTCTCGATCAGGGCGGCGGCGATGGCTTCCTGAGGGGTCTTGCCGGCCCAGAGGACGAACTGGAAGACCGGGTAGAAGCGCTCGCATTCCTCGATCGCGGCCTCGACCAGGGTCTCGGCCTGCTGGAGGGTGAGCACCGCGCCCTCCTCGCCCTCGAGCAAAGCGGCGTGGCGGAAGAGGACGAGCCCCGAGCTCGCCCAGAGCTCGAAATGGCCGAGCCAGAGCTGCTCGTTGATCAGGCCTATCGTCTCGTAGATCGTCGCCCGCTTGTCGCTTGCGACCCGGATGTCGGGCAGAGCGAGGAACTGGAGGACATTGTCCTCCTCGCGCCAGATCGCGCGCAGTTCGTACTGTGCCCAGCTGCCCTGGAAATTGGCGACGATCTCGTCGTCGCCGCGCTCGCAGCTCCAGCCGTGGGCGGTGAAATAATGTTCGAGCATGTCGATGGGCGCGCTCGTCTCGCGCTCCAGCTCAAACTCGTCCACGTCCATCATGCCCCTGGTCCTGCTCCCGACGTTCTCGAAGCCTGCCCGCGGCATTGCTGCGGTGCAAGAGGAACTGGGTCCGGGACCACAATATGTTGTGGATTACTGATCAGGACCACCCGTGGATGCTCCCGTCGCGGCGGCGCCGCCGGCGGACGCGCCCTCGAGGGCGTCGAGCCGCGCCTTCAGCGCCTGGTTCTCCTCGCGCGCGGCGACGGCGATCGCCTTCACCGCCTCGAACTCCTCGCGGCTGACCAGATCGAGCCCGCCGACCCATTCGCGGACGCGCTCACGGAAGGCGCCTTCCGCCTCCCGGGTCATGCCCGCCACGGTCCCGGCGGCGCCGTTCATCATCTTCACGAAATCGTCGAACAGGCGGTTCTGGGACTGCATCGGGCGCTCCTTGCGGGACCAAAAGGTCGATCGTTACAGTGCGATATCGGTGCTGGCCTGCCCCGGTACAATAGCCGCAGCATCGGGATTGAGCACGCCGATCTGCCAGTTGAGGAAGGCGGCGAAGATCAGCCAGGCGAGATAGGGCACCATCAGCAGGCCGGCGAGCGGCCGGATGCGGGCGAAGAGCAGCGCCGTGATCGCGGCGAGCACGAACATGGCGACGATCACGACAAGCGCCGCGCCGACCTGGTGCGCGCCGAAGAAGATCGGCGACCAGGCGAAGTTGAGCGCCAGCTGGACGAGGAAGAAGGCGATTGCCGACGGCCGCCCGCGGGCCCCGCGGGCATGGAGGATCAGCGCCAGCGCAAGGCCGAGCAGGACGTAGAGCGTCGTCCAGGCGATCGGAAAGGCGATGGAGGGCGGCATCGCGGCGGGCTTTTCGAGCGCGGCGAACCAGGCGTTCGAATAACCGCTGTTCGAGGCGCGGCCGGAGAGGGTGCCGAGCAGCAAGATCGCGGGAATTGTAATCAGGGCGTAGCGGAGAAAGGACATCCTCAATTGCGAACGCGACGCGATACCCGACATTTCATTCCCCCTATTCTGCGGGCGCGGGCTCCATTTCGCGGCCCTTCAGCTCCGCTTCGAGCTTGCGTGTGACGGCAAGCGGCGAGCCCGTATAGCGCGCCAGTTTCGAATAGAGCAGGGGGATGAGGAAAATCGTGATCACGGTGGAGATCGAGACGCCCCAGACGATGACGACGCCGATCGCCTGGCGGGCGCCGGCGCCGGCGCCGCCGGCGATCATCAGCGGGATCGCACCGGCGACCATGGCGATCGAGGTCATCAGGATCGGGCGCAGGCGGCGGATCGAGGCCTCGCGGATCGCCTCGCCGATCGCGCGGCCCTGGTCGCGCAACTGGTTGGCGAATTCGACGATCAGGATGCCGTTCTTGGCGGCGAGGCCGACCAGCATGACGATGCCGATCTGGCTGTAGAGGTTCAGCGTCTGGCTCATCACGGCGAGGCCGATCACGCCGCCGGCGACGGCAAGCGGCACCGTCATAATGATCACGCCGGGATGGACGAAGCTCTCGAACTGCGCGGCGAGCAGCAGGTAGACGACGAGGATGGTGAGGCCGAAGACGATCCAGATCGATCCGCCCGCTTCCTTGAAGGCCTGGCTTTCGCCGCGATAACCGACCGCCGCCACCTCCGGCGAGGCCGCCGCCTGCTGTTCGAGGAAGGCGAGCGCCTCGTCCATGGAATAGCCGGGGGCGAGCGCGCCTGAGAGCGTGATCGCGCGCAGCTTGTTGTAGCGGCCGAGGTCGCGGGCGCCGGCGGTCTCATCGATCCTCACCAGGTTGGAGAGCGGGACGAGCGCGCCCGAGCGGCTGCGGACGTGGATGGTCGCGAGGTTCGCCTCGGTGGCGCGGGCGCCCGCCTCGGCCTGCACGACGACGCGATATTCCTCGCCACGGTCGAGATAGGTCGAGACCCGGCGCGAGCCGAGCAGGGTCTGCAGCGCCTCGCTGACGTCGGAAACCGAGACGCCGAGATCGCCGGCGCGGCTGGTGTCGACGTCGATGCGCAGCTGCGGCTTGGTTTCCTTGTAGTCGCTGTCTAGATTGACGATCCCCGGGTTGCCCTCCGCCGCGGCGAGGATGCGGTCGCGGGCGCGGGCGAGATCCTCGTAGGTCGAGCCGGCGATGACGAAGTTGAGCGGCTGGCCCCGGCCGCGTCCGATCGACGAGCGGACGGTAGCGTTGCCGCGGATCGCGGGCAGCTCGGCGAGGCGCTTGTTAACCTCGGCGACGACGTCCTGGGTGGTCTTCTCGCGCTCTTCCCAGGGCTTCAGGAAGAGGATGAACGTGCCCGAGTTGAAATCGTCGCTCGCGCCGAAGCCGCCCGGGGTGCGCTGGATGATCGCCCGCACCGCGCCCTCGCCGGTGAGCGGCATCAGCTTGGCCTGCGCCTCGAGCATGTAGCGGTCCATCTCGGCGAAGCCGGTGCCCTCCGGCGCCGAGACGTTGGCGTTGAGGATGCCGATGTCCTCGGTCGGAACCAGCTCGGACTGGATGGTCGTGAACAGCACGCCGGTGCCGGCGAGCAGGACGAGCAGCAATGCGAAGGACGTCTTCGGCCGCGCCAGCACGCGCTCGAGCCCGCGGCCATAGGCGCCCTCCATCCGCTTGAACTTCTCGTCGATCCAGCCGGCGAAGCGGCCGCGGGTCTCGTGACGCAGCAGCTTCGAGCAGAGCATCGGCGTCAGGCTGAGCGCGAGGAAGCCGGAGAAGGCCACCGCGCCGATCATCGCGACGGCGAGCTCGCGGAACAGCAGGCCGGTCTGGCCGGCGATGAACATAACCGGCACGAACACGGCGCAGATCACCAGGGTGGTGGAGACGATCGCGAAGCCGACCTGACGCGTTCCCTCGAAGGCGGCGGCGAGCGGCGGCTCCCCGTTCTCGATGCGGTGGTAGACGTTCTCGAGGACGACGATCGCATCGTCGACGACGATGCCGATGGCGAGGACGAGCGCGAGCAGGGTCAGCAGGTTGATCGAGAAGCCGACGGCCCAGAGGACGGCGAACGAGGCGAGCAGGCAGAGCGGCACCGTGACCGCCGGGATCAAGGTGGCGCGCCAGCTGCCGAGAAACAGGAAGATCACGATGACGACGAGGACGCCGGCCTCGAACAGCGTGTGGTAGACGCCCTCGATGGCGCGGCTGATGAACAGGCTTTCGTCGGAGGCGACGGTGACGGTCATCCCTTCGGGAAGGCTCGGCTTGATCTCCTCGGCGGCCCGTTTCGCCGCCTCGGCGACGGCGAGGGTGTTGGCGCCCGACTGCCGGACGATGCCGAGCCCCACCGAAGGGACGCCGTTGTTGCGGAAGGCGGAATAGGGGTTTTCGGGACCCTGCTCCACCCGCGCCACGTCCCCGAGCCGGACAAGATAGCCGTTGCCGCCGCGGCCGACGATCAGCTGGCTGAACTCCTGCGGCGTTGCGAACGGACGGTTCACCCGAAGCGTCACGTTCTGCGCACCGCTTTCGATGCGTCCCGCGGGCAGCTCGACATTCTGGGTGCGCAGCGCCCGCTCGACGTCGGCCGGGGTGAGCGCGAAGGCGGCCAGCCGCTCCGGCTTCAGCCAGATCCGCATCGCCGGCCGGGCCTCCCCGCCGATGAACACGCGCGCGACGCCATCGAGCGACGAGAAGCGGTCGACCAGGGTGCGGTCGATATAATCGGAGAGCTGGAGCTGGCTCCAGCCGGGCTTGGAGAAGACCAGGAACAGGATCGGCGAGGCGTCGGCATCGACCTTGCGAACCTCGGGCGCGAGCGCCTCCTCCGGCAGGTCGCGGGCGGCGCCGCCGATCCGGTCGCGCACGTCGTTGGCGGCATCGTCGACCGAGCGGCCCGGCGCGAACTCGATGGTGATGTCGGACTGGCCGTCGCGCGATCGCGAGGTGATCGTCTGCAGGCCCTCGATGCCGGAGAGACGCTCCTCCAGCACCTGCGTGATCCGGCTCTCGACGACGCTCGCCGCGGCGCCGGTATACGCGGTCTGGACCGAGACGATCGGCGGATCGACGTCGGGATATTCGCGGACCGAGAGCGAGAAGAAGCCGACCAGGCCGATCACGGCGATCAGGATCGCGAGCACGGCCGCGAAGACCGGCCGGCGGACCGAGACGTCGGAGATCAGCACGCGGTCAGGCGCCCGCCTTCTTCGTGGCCGCTGCGGCAGAGGCCGCAGCGGTCCCGCCGCCGGGTCCGGCGAGGCGGACCTTCATCCCGTCCGACAGCTTGACGACGCCGTCGGTCACCACTTTCTGGCCGGCCTTCAGGCCCTCCAGGATCTCGATCCGTCCGCCGCTCCTCAGGCCGGTGCGCACCTCCGTGCGGCGGGCGGTGCCGCCGGCATCGACGGCGTAGACGAAGCGACGGTCGCCCTCACCGATCACGGCCAGCTCGGGCACCGCCAGCGACATGCGCGGCGCCGTCTCGATCGCGACGGTGAGCAGCATGCCGGGCTTCAGCCTGGCGTCGCGATTGGGAAGACGGGCCCGGACCGTGACGGCGCGGGTGTCGGGATCGATCACAGGATCGACGGTGGCGATCTGCCCGCGGAACGGCTGGTCCGGCCAGGCCGCAGAACGGGCGTCGATGGTGAGGCCCGGACGGATCGCGGAGAGGACCGTCTCCGGCACCGGGAAGTCCAGCTTGATCGTCGAGATATCGCTGATCGTTGCGATCTCGGTGCCCGAGCTGACCACCGCGCCGGCGGAGATGTTGCGCAGCGACACCCAGCCGGAGAAAGGCGCGCGGATCACGCGATCCCCGATGGAGGCGCGCGCTTCGGTGGCGTGGGCCCGCGCAGCGGACGCGGCGGCCACCTGGGCATCGAGATTGGCCTGGGTGGCGAAGCCGCGCTGGCGCAAAGTCTCGATCCGCGAAAGCTGCTGCTGCGCCTCGCGGGCCCGCGCCTGCGCTTCGGCGAGCTGCGCACTCTCCTGGCCCTGGGCGAGAATGGCGATCACCTGCCCCGCGCGGACGAATTGGCCGTCGTCGAAACCGAGGCGGACGAGCCGCTCGGTGACGGGCGCGGAAAGGGTGACCTGCTCGTTGGCGACAGCCGTGCCCACCGCTTCAACCGTTTCGACGAAACGCATCGAGGCTGCGGGCTCCGCTTTGACCAGCGGAGGCTGACGATTGCGGCCGGCTTTGTCGTCGCTGCCGCCCCCGCAGGCCGCGATCGAAAGACACAGCGCCGCCAGCAGGACATTTCGCTTCTGGGGCACGAGCGTTTCGCTAGCCGCGCGGCGCGGGCCGATCAACCCCGTTGCGGATTAAAATCTATTCCCGGGCGATCCGTGCGCCCGCTTACTCGCTGCGCTGGACCGAGTTGAAAAAGCTGTCGATCTGGGGCGGCGGCGCCTTGGCCGCAGGCTTCGGCGCTGCCTCCTCCGCAGGCGGCGCGGGTGGACCTTCGGGCACGAGCGGCGGCAGTTCGTCCGCTGCGGTGGCCGTCAGATTCGTCTCGGCGCCGACCTGGGCTGCGGCGCGTCGCTTCAGCTGAGGGCCGAGCGCCGCCAGCTCCTCCGGCGTCGCGCACCAGCGGATCCACGCGTCGGCCGCGAAATCGGACGGGTCCTCGAACGCGATCGCCGGCTCCGCAGCGATCACCGCGATCGCCTCGGGGGTCACGACGAACGGCCGGAACGGCGCCCCGCCGAGCGCCACCTCGCCGCAGGCGGCGCCGCCGACCCCCGCCCGGAGATTGCGGTAGCGCGCGGCGCGGGCGCCCGGCTCCTTCGCCATCCCCCGGTCGACCAGCGCCTGGATCCGCGCCGCATCGTCGCCCGCGGCGCCGGGCAAGTCCGCGCCCGGAGGCTGGGCCGCGGCGGCGCCCTCCCCCGCGGAATCGGGTGTTCGGTCGCCGCAGGCGGCGAGCAGGAGCAGGAGAGTCGCGATCGTGTTGCGCATGGGGCGACTTTGACGCTCGCCGGGCGATGTGAAAAGGTGCCATGGCGGGGCGGGGACCCCGCGGTCGCTGCGGGAGACCTTTCTTGCGCTTATTGCCGTTGCTGCCCTGCCTTCTGCTCGCCGGCTGCGCGGGCTATGCCGCCGATTACTGGCGGCCCAAGTCCGATCTGATCGCGGCGCAGCTTCCCCGCTACGGAATGTCCGGCGAACAGGGCCAGTGCGTCGAGGCGAAGCTGACCGCGGCGCTCACCGTCTGGCAGCTGCGCCAGCTCTCCGATCTCGCCTCCCGGCTGGAGCCCGGTGGCCGCAATCCGGAGCAGTTCGGGCCGCGCGACTTCCTGCACATCGCCGGCCTGGTCGAGGACGCCAAGGTCCAGCCGGAGGCGCAGCGCGCGCTGCAGGCCTGCGGCCTCGATCCGGCCGCCGCGGGCGGACACGTCGCAGCGACCGAGGCGGCGCCCCAGCCCTCCGCCGCGGCGCCGACGGAAACGACAGCGGCCGCAGCCACGGCAACGGCCGCGAGCGAGCCCTTGTGGGTCAATCTCGGCGCGGCGCAGTCTGGCCAGGGCATCGCCGTCGACGCCTCGAGCGTCAGCCGCGGTCCCGGCTGGCGCCAGGCCTGGTTCCGGCTGCTCAATTCGGACCGGGCCGGCGTCGGCGACATCGGTTATCTGCTGCGCATCGACTGCGCGAGCCGCAACATCACCGCCCATGCCGGCCGCAAATACGATCCGGCCGGCGCCCTCACCGAGCAGAAGGACTATCCCACGCCGGAAGGGCCGATGGGGATCGAGACCGGCACGGTGATCGAGGTCGCCTACCACGCGCTCTGCGACGACCCGCGATAGGCGCGGGAACGCCCCTCGCGGTGTCGGCTCAGCGCGCGAGCAGCGCCTTCAGCGTGTAGAGCGCCGCGCGCGCGGCGACGCCGGCGGAGCGGGTGTCGGCGAGGGCGGAGCGGGCATAATGCGCCGCCGCCTTGCGATCGCCGGCCCGGGCGAGATCGCGCGCGAGCTTCTGGAGCGCGAAGCCGCGTTCGCGCCGGCCCTCCTCGCGAAGCGCCGGGTGACGCGAGAAGAGCGCGGTCTTGTCGGCGACGCGCAGCTGGTGAAGCCGCTTCATCATCTGCGGAATGCTGGTGGTGATATTGTCCGTCCTCGCCGGATCGGGGACGTTGTGGCGCGAGACGACGGCCGGATTGTGGAGGATCGGGCCGGTCGCCGCGTCGATCAGGCGGATGTAGAAATCGCGATCATTCTCCCAGCGGATCGCCTCGTCGAGGCCGCCCACCGCCTCCCACAGGCCGCGTCGCACGATCAGGCAGTTGAGGTGGCAGAAGCCCTGGGCCGCGATCAGATCGTCGATCCGCACATGCCAGGTGCCGTCCTCGTCGCCAGCGCGGCCGGCGAGAAGAGGCGCCAGTGCGGCGAGCCAGAGCCCGTCCGGGAGCGGCTCGCCCCGCAGGAAGGCCGCCTGGTTGGCGGTGTAGAGGTCCGCACCGGGTGCGCGACGCAGCGAGCGGGCGGCGCGGGCGAGATGGCCTTTATCGGTCCAGCAATCGTCATCGTCGAGACAGGCGAGATAATCGCCGGACGCGGCGGCTGCGGCGACGTTCAGCGCGTAGCTCGAGCCGTGACCGTTCGGCCGGTGCACGAGCCGGATCTCGCGCAGGCGGTCGCCGAGCCGCGCCCGTGCCGGCCCGAGGACCGCCTCATAAGCGGGCCGGTGCGTCTCGGCGCTGCCGTCATCGACCACGACCAGCTCGACATCGTCGAAATCCTGGGCGAGCACCGAAGCCAGCGCCTCGCCGAACAGCGCCGGCCGGTCGCGGGTGGCGATGAGGATCGAAAAGAACGGCACGCGCCCTTCCTAACCGCCAAATCTTTAGAGGATGTATACCACGCGGGCCCTATCCCGGTGCGGCATGCGCTCCAGACGTTCGACCTCGCCGCCGATGCGGAACCCGTCCGTGGGAGGGTGGTGACGATGCGCGCCCTCGTCATCGGCGACGATACGCGTTCGTTCCTGGCCGTGGTCCGCTCGCTCGGCCGCGCCGGCTGGGAGGTCGATGCGGCGCCGTTCGACTTCTCCTCGGCGGCGCTGCGCTCGCACTACCTGCGGCGTATCCACCGCCTCCCCCCGCATTCGCTCTCGGCCGAGCGCTGGGTGGAGAGGTTGCGTGCGCTGATCGAAACCGAGCATTACGACCTGATCCTTCCGTGCGACGACCGTGGCCTGATCCCGCTCCAGGGGCACGCCGGCGAACTCGGCGATGTCCCGCTGGCCTTGCCCAATGACGAGGCGATGGCGGTGTTCTTCGACAAGGACGAGACGCGCCGGCTCGCCGCCGCGCTCGACATCCCGGTGGCGCCCGGCAGATTGCTGGCCCGCGACGACAAAGCGGCGGATCTCGCCGCGATGTTCGGGCTGCCGCTCGCGCTGAAGCCAAGGGCCTCCTACACGCTCGGTCAGGCGGGGGCCAAAGCCTCGGTCCGGATCGTCCGCAGCGCCGAGGCGCTCGCCCAGGCGCTGGCCGGAATTCGCGAGCGCGGCCACTGGCTGGTCGAAGGCTTCTTCCGCGGCGAAGGCGTCGGCCTCTCGGTGCTCGCCGATCGGGGCGAGATCCGCCTCGCCTTTCAGCACCGCCGGCTGCACGAAGCCTCCGAGACCGGCGGGAGCTCGAGCCGGATCGGCGAGGCGGTCGATCCGCGACTGCTCCAGGCGGTCGGCGCCATGGCGAGGGCGACCCGACTGCACGGCGTCGCCATGTTCGAGTTCCGCCGCGCCGGCGCCGATTTCATCCTCCTCGAGGTCAATTGCCGCTTCTGGGGTTCGCTGCCGCTCGCCGTCGCATCCGGCGTCGATTTTCCTGCTGCCGCGGCCGCGCTGCACACCGGCCGAGCGCTCCCGGCGAGCGCGGGCGGCTACCGCCCGGGCCTGGTGCTGAAGGACCTCGGCGGCGAATATTATCGCATCCTTCGCCGCGCCTCGGCCGCCGGCGCTCTTCCGATCAAGGCGCTGCGGGCCGCGGCCGGCCTCGCCACCCTGGCGCTCGCGCTGCCGTTCGGCCGGCGCTTCGACAGCTTCGCCGCCGACGATCCGGCGCCCTGGCAGCGGCAGCGCGCGCAGCTGCTCCGCGGCGTCTCGACCGCGCTCGTCAAGCGCCTGCCGCTCCTCGACCGCCGCAGGCGCGGCTCGCGCGCCGCGCTCCGCCGCCTCGCCCGCAACCTGGCCGAGGGCCGGCGCGGCGTGATCATGCTGTGCCACGGCAACATCTGCCGCAGCCCGTTCGCCGAGCACCGACTCCGCGAGAAGGCCGGAGCGGCGGGACTCGACCTTTCCGTCATCTCGGCGGGAACGATCGGGCTCGAGGGCCGCAGCTCGCCCGAGGACGCGCTCGCCGTCGCGCGGCGCTGGGGGACGGACCTCAGCGGCCACCGCTCCCGCTTCCTCGACGTCGAGGACGCGCTCGCGGCCGGGGCCGTGATCGTGTTCGACGACAAGAATGTCGACGAGCTTCGCCGCCTCGGCCTGAACGGCGACATCAACCTGCTGCGCCTCGCCCATCTCACTGGGCAGCGCGAGATCGGCGATCCCTACGGTCACGGTCCGGACGGTTTCGCCGACGCCTATGGCAAGATCGATCGGGCGGTCGACACGCTGGTCGCGGGTCTGGTGCGGGAAGCAGCGCGATGAGCGCCTCCCCGCCCCTGCTGGCGATCGTCGTCGACACCGAGGAGGAGTTCGACTGGACGAAGCCGTTCGCCCGCGAGAACCGATCGACCTCGAGCATCCCCGCCCAGGCGCTGGCGCACGAGATCTACGATCCGCTCGGCATGGTGCCGACCTACGTAATCGACCATCCGGTGGCGACCGACGAGCGCGCCGTCGACTTCCTCGCCGGGCTGCAGCGCAGCGGCCGGGCCGAGATCGGCACCCACCTCCACCCCTGGGTTTCGCCGCCCCACGAGGAGGAGGTGACCAGGAGAAACTCCTATCATTGCAACCTGCCGCCGGGGCTCGAACGGGCGAAGATCATCGCGCTTACCGACGAGATCGCCCGCCGCTTCGGCAGGAGGCCGACCGTGTTCAAGGCCGGCCGCTACGGCTTCGGACCGAACACGCGCGAGGTGCTGATCGAGCTCGGCTACACGATCGACTGCAGCTACGTGCCCCACGTCAGCTTCGCCCGGGACGGCGGCCCCGATTACCAGAATACGCCCGACCAGCCGTTCTGGCTCGACCGCGAAGGCGGGCTGCTCGAGGTGCCGCTGACCAGCGGCTTCTTCGGCGCGGTCGCCGCCGCGGGGCCGATGCTGCAGGGGCTGCTCAACAGCCCGCGCGCCGAGCGGCTGCGCATCCCGGGCATGCTCGCCCGCAGCGGCCTCGTCTCGCGCTCCCGGCTTTCGCCCGAAGGCGTCGATGCCGCCGAGCAATGCCGGCTGCTGAAGGCGATGGTGGGCAGCGGCCGCCGCTTCTTCACCCTCACCTATCACTCGCCGAGCCTCGCCCCGGGCCATACGCCTTATGTACGCAGCGAGGCCGACCTCGCCGACTTCCTGAAGCGGATCGAGACGGTGCTGCTGTTCTTCCGCGACGTGCTCGGCGGCCGCTTCACTACCCTCAGCCGCTACCGGGCGGAGCTGCTCGGCGAGAGCACGGACGCGCGGGCGGCATGAGCATCGACCGCAAGACCATCTACCGCTCGGCGCTCCTCGCCGTGACCATGCAATGGTCGGTGCGGGCGATCGGCCTGATCTCGGTCGTGGTGCTCGCCCGACTGCTGCAGCCGAGCGATTTCGGCGTGGTCGCGGTGGCGCTGAGCGCCGCCGCCTTCGTCGAACTGTTCGGCTGGATCGGGCTTCGCCAGGCGCTGCTGCGCGTGGCGGAACCGGAGCGCGAGCATTACGACACCGCCTGGACGATCCAGCTGATTCTGTTCATGGCTCTCGCGCTGGCGATGGTGGCGATCGCCCCGCTCGCCGCCGCCTTCTACGGCAATCCGGCGATCAGCGGCATCCTGATGGCGATGTCGCTGCGCATGGTGGCGCTCGCCGTCTCGAACATCGGCATCGTCGATTTCGAGCGGGACATGACCTTCGGCCGCGACATGACGATGCGGCTGGCGGTGCGGGTCGCCGCGCTGGTCGTGTCGCTGGTCGCCGCCGTCGTGCTGCGCAATTATTGGGCGCTGGTCATCGGCATGGTCGCCAATTCGGTGTTCTGGATGATCGGCACCTATGTCGCCCATCCCTACCGGCCGCGCTTCGGCCTCGCCCGCCGCGCCGAGATCCTCGGCGTGTCGATGTGGATGTTCGTCAGCACCTTCTCCGAATGGGTGCAGTCGCAGATCGAGCGCCTGGTCCTCGGCCGCTTCGCGCCGACCGCGACGATCGGCCTCTATTCGGTCTCCAAGGACCTTTCGAGCATCTTCACCCAGGAAATCGCGACCGCGCTCAACCGCGTCACCTTCGTCACCGTGGCGCGGGGCGATGCCGACAGCGGCAGCAAGAGCGACGTCGCCACGGTGATCGGCGCTTATGCGACGATCGTCGCACCGCTCGCCGCCGGCCTGGTCGCCACCGCGCCGGACACGATCGCCGTGCTGCTCGGCGAGAAATGGCTTCCGGCGGCGCCGCTGATGCGGATCATCGCCATCTATACCGGCCTGCAGGCCCTGTTCCTGATGGTCGGATCGGTGCTGCAGGCGTCGGGCCAGGCGCCGCGCGCGGCCAAGCTCAATATCGCCGGCGCCCTGCTCTCGGCGCTGCTGATCGGCGGCGCCGCCTGGTTCACCCGGCGGCCGGACGCGGTGGCCATCGCGGCCGTGGCGGCGAACGCCCTGATGCTCTCCGCCGGGATCGCGATGCTCGCCGCGCGGGCGGAAGCGAGTGCGGTCGGCCTCGCCTCGAACCTGATCCGTCCCTTCCTGGCGGCGGCGGCGATGGCGTTCGTCCTCGCCGATCTGGCGACGATCGCGACCGGCTCGCCCTTCCTCGACCTGCTGATCGAGGTGCCGCTCGGCGCCCTCGTCTATGCCGGCACCCTGTTCCTGCTCTGGTTCGCCCTCGGCCGTCCCGCCGGCGCCGAGCGCGAGGCGGCGCTGCTCGCCGGCAGCCTCAGGCGCCGCTTCGCCTGAATCGGGTCACTCGAGGCGCGTGCCGTCGCGCGGCACATTGGCCTCGACGAACCGCTCGACGACGAGCCTACCCTGAAGCGGCTGGAAGGTGATCGTCACCGGCTCCCTTACCCCTGCGACGGCGAGCCGCAATGCGATCCGGCCCTCCGCGGTGGATGCGCGATCGACCGCCTGGATCGACGGATTATCAGCAAGCGCCGCGATCGACCGCTCCTCCGTCAGCCCGGGCGCGCGAAGACTGCACGATTGCGTCTCCGAGCCTATGCTCGACGACAGCGACCAGGCGTGAAGCACGGCCTCCGGATTCCCGGCCTGCCGCCACAGGCCCCAGCCGTATTTCTCGAGCGACGGATCATTGCCCGGATCGCGCGTCCAGGCGGACCGGTTGAAGCGCTCCTGGCCGTGCGGCAGCAGGCAGAAGGCGACGAAATCCGCGACCAGCGCCTTCGCCCGGCTGTCGCTCTCCCCGCCGTCCGCATCGCAACCGGACGAGAGCCATGCCAGGGCAAGCCAGCCGAAGGGCGCGGACACCGCCCGGCGCATCACGCCGCCGTCGCCGAGACCAGCCAACAGGCGGCGGTGAAGCGGACTTCGTCGCCGTGCACATAGGGTTCGAAAGCAGCGCGGACCGCCTCGACGACGCGCGCCCGAAGCGTCTCGTCGAGCGTACCGAGCACCCGCGCGACCGGCCCCAGGCGGGTGAAATAGGTCTCGAGATCAGCCTCGGCCATCGAGCAGGGGAAATCGACCGGGCGGACCTCGACCGCGCTCCAGCCGGCCTGCTCGTGCAGGCGGCGGACGCGCACGGGATCGGCGAAGCCGAACTGCCCGGGAGCATCGTCGTGGCGCGGCGGCAGATCGGGAAGCAGAGGCGCCGCGGCGCGCTCGGCGGCGACCATGAACGGATTGTCGGCCATCCCGCGCCAGACCAGGAAGCGGAGCGCTCCGCCGGCTCGAACCGCCCGCCGTAGATTGGCGAGGGCGCGCACCGGATCGTCGAAGAACATCACGCCGAAGCGGGAGGCGACCGTATCGAAGGCGGCTGTCTCGAAGCCGTGGGTGGCGGCATCGGCGCAGAGGAAGGCGGCGTCGATCCGCGCCGCCGAGGCCCGTTCGCGCGCCGCCTCGATCATCGCCTCCGATATGTCGACGCCGACGACGTGCCCGCCGGCGCCGAGGCGTCGCGCGAAGGAGATCGTCGTCGCGCCGGTGCCGCAGCCGACGTCGAGAACGTCCCGGGGCGCGATGGCCGCGACCTCGTCAGCCAGCAGCGTCTCGATCGGCGCGAACAGGGTATCGAGCAGGTCCTGCGCCTCGACCCAGGCGCGCCCGGCGTCTCCGTTCCAGACGATCGCCTGCCCGTTCGCCGATTGTGTAACGCCCATGATCGTCTCCTCCCCATTGGCGGCGACGCCGCCGTGCGTCAGTCCTCCTCCGCCTCGTCCAGCGAATAGCCGGCCGAGCGCACGGTGCGGATCACGTCCTTCCCGCCGCTCTCGTTCAAGGCCTTGCGCAGGCGGCGGATGTGGACGTCTACGGTGCGCGCCTCGATCTCCGCGTCATGCGGCCAGACCGCGTCGAGCAGCCGCTCGCGCGAGAAGACCCGGCCGGGATGTTCCATGAAATGGCGGAGCAGGCGGAACTCGGTCGGCCCGAGCGCGACGGCGCGGCCGGCCCGCCGTACCTTGTGGGCGGCGAGATCCATCTCGAGGTCGGCGAAGCGGAGCTGCCCGCCGGCCAGCGCCGGCCGGACCCGCCGCAGCACCGCGGCGACGCGCGCGACCAGCTCGCGCGGGCTGAACGGCTTGGTGACGTAATCGTCCGCGCCCGTCTCCAGGCCGCGGATCCGGTCCGCCTCCTCGCCGCGCGCGGTCAGCATGATGATCGGCACGTTCGCCGTGGCCTCGCGGCGCCGGAGCCGCCGGCAGACCTCGATGCCGGAGACGCCCTCGATCATCCAGTCGAGGATGACGATGTCCGGCGGTCGCTCCTCGGCGAGCAGCAACGCCTCTTCGCCGTCGGTGGTGTGCTCGACGGCGAAGCCTTCCTTGCCGAAGTGGAAGAGGAGCAATTCGGCGAGCGCCCGATCGTCCTCGACAAGCAGGAGACGGCCGTTGCTCATCGCCGCGTCTTCAGCGGTCCAGCGCCTTGCCGTCGGGGCGCACCGGGCGGCAATCTTCGAGCGTGCCGCATTCCTCGTCCGAGGCCCTATGCCGGCGGTTCCAGCGCGACGAGCCGTAGAGCGAGAGGCCGATGAAGATCGCGCCGACGAGGCCGGTGATCACTTCGGGACTGTGGTAGCGCGCGGAGAGCAGCATCACGGCGGCGAGGGCGAGGATCGCCCAGAAGGCGCCGTGCTCGAGGTAGCGATATTGGGCGAGCGTTCCCTTGTCGACGAGCATGATCGTCATCGACCGGACGAACATCGCGCCGATGCCAAGGCCGAGGGCGATGACGAAGATGTTGTTCGACAACGCGAAGGCGCCGATCACGCCGTCGAACGAAAAGGCGCTGTCGAGCAGGTTCAGATAGAGGAAGCCGGCGAGGCCGGAGCGGACGGCGCCGCCGACCGCGGCATGCTCGTCCGGCTCGAGCAGCGAGTTCACCGCCTCGACCGCGAGATGGGCGAGAATGCCGAAGATGCCGGCGACGATGAAGGTCAGCGCCTCGGCATCGTCGATCATCAGCGACACGCCGTAGAGGCAGAGCAGGACGACGCCGATCTCGATCGCATGGACCGAGGCAAGACTGGCGAGGCGGCGCTCGATCAGGCCGATCCAGTGGATCTCCTTGTCGCGGTCGAAGAAGAACTTGAGGCCGACCATCGCGAGGAAGGCGCCGCCGAAGCCGGCGATGCCGACATGGGCCGAGGTGATGATCCGCTCGTATTCGGCCGGGTTGCCGGCGGCGAGCTTGACCGCCTCGATCGGGCCGAGATGGGCGGCGATGGCGACGATCAGCAACGGGAAGATCACCCGCATGCCGAACACCGCGATGGCGATGCCCCAGGTCAGGAAGCGCCTGCGCCAGATCGGCGACATCTCCTTCAGCACCGAGGCATTGACCACGGCATTGTCGAACGACAGCGAGACTTCGAGCACGCTGAGCACGAGGACGATCCACAACACGCCGGCGGTGCCGACGACATTGCCGGTCGTCTCCCAGCCGAGCCAGACGGCCAGCGCGAGGCAGACCAGGGTGAAGAAGAACGCTCCCTTGAAATAGCTCAGCATCGCGTTCCTTCCTGTGGCGCCGGGAGCCGGCGCGCGGCTCGGCGCGCTCATAGTCGCGAACTCCGCCGCCTTCAAACGACTTCGAGTGCGTCCGCGCGCTCGGCCGCGGCGGACCGGCGCGAGCACCAGCCGGTCGAGGATGGCGCTTGTCGCCTCCACATCGAGATCGGGGCTGCCTCGAGCGCAGCGCTACCGTCTTTCGGCCAATGGCGCCGGCGGCCCCGCCGGGCCATGCGGCGACGGCGTGTCCGCACGCGGCGCTCCCGGAGTCTGGCGATACGGGAGCGCCTTAAGCGGGCCGCTCCGCCGGCGCCTCAGGGCTCGACCTGGACGGTGTCGAAATAGCTGCGGAACGCGCGGATCGCGCCGCCCTCGTGCTCGATCACGCTGACCCCGCCGTAGCGGAACGGATTGCCCTTGGCGCTCCTGCCCTCGCTCACCCATTCGAGCATGGTGACGCCGTCCTGCTCGACGATCCCGCGGAACTCGGAGCGGATTTCGGCGAAGCTGCCGCGATAGCTTCGCCAGAAGCGCTCCGCCGCCTCGGGTCCGCCCGCCTCGTGCCTGACGATCGGGTTGGAGATCTCGGCCCCTTCGGCGAACAGGGCGACGACCGGGCCCGGGTCGCCTTCCTCCTCGAGCCGGCGGAGTGCCGGGATGAAGAGATCGGCGATGCCGCCGGCCGGGCGGTGTGGCTCCCGGTCGCCGCGGCCGGCGAGACGCTCGGCGATCCCGGCGGCGATCTCGAGGCCGGCGGCGGCGGCGGCGAACGGCAGGCGCAGCGGGCTCTTCTGCGCCTCGAGCAGCAGGCTGGTGCGACGGACGTAGACGTCCTGCGCGCCGTGGACGGCCCCGTCCGACCGCGGCGCGTAGAGATTGTCGCGCCGCTCGGGCTCGCCCGGATCGCCGGGCTTCTGCTGGGCATCGACGCCCACCCGCTCCATGGCGAGATCGGTGAGGCGCGGCGCCGCGCGGCCGGCAAGCGAGATCAGCCAGCCGCTGCCGCCGACCCAGAGCTGCCGCCGCGGCACCTCGCAGGCGTGAAGGATCGCGTCCGCGACCAAAGCGGGATCGTAGAGGAAGGGCGGCAGGCGCGGCGGCGCGTCCATGTAGTTGCGGGCGTGTTCCGGATAAGGCGTCGCGACCGAGCCCGGCTTCACCAGGGTCACCGAGACCGGCAGCCCCTCGCGCTCGATCTCCATGCGCAGGGCATCGGTGACCGCCTGAACGGCGTGCTTGGAGGCCGAATAGGGGCCCTGCAGGATCATCGCCCGATCGGAAAGCACCGAGCCGACGTTGACGATCGCGCCGCCGCGCTCGCGCAGGTGATCGAGCGCGACCAGAGAGCCCTTGAGCAGACCGAAATAATTGACCTCGAAGACGCGGCGATGATCGTCGAGCGGGATCTGCTCGACCCGCCCGTAGGTCGCCGCCGCGGCGCAATTGACCCAGCTGTCGAAGCCGCCGAACGCCTCGGTCGCGGTGCGGGCGACACGGGCGACGTCCTCCTCGCCGGCGACGTCGGTCGCGCACACCGCCACCCGCCCGCCTTCCGCGGCGAGCCGCGCCCGGATCTGCTCCAGCGCCTCGGCGTTGCGCGCCGCCAGCACCACCGCGGCGCCGCGGCGCACCGCCGCCTCGGCGGTGGCGAGTCCGTTGCCGCTCGATCCGCCGGTGATGACGATCGTCTGCTCGCGCAGCGGCTTCAGGCGCGGTGCCATCGCCGCGCCCTCAGGCGCTCGGCCCGCCGAGGCTGGGGAGCTCGGCGCCTTCGCTGCCCTCCATGGCGTCCTGATAGGCGCGCGCCGTCTCCGCGTCCGGCGCCTTGTCCGAGACGGCGCGGCCGCCGATCGCGCTTCGGCTGCGCGCGTCTCCGCCGCCGCCCATCGCCACCTCCTCGATGCGGCCGCCGCCGGGCGGGCGCTGGGTCGCCACCGCCTTCAGCACCTTGCCGGCGTAGAGGAGGTTGCTGCTCGTCGCGTCCCAGAGCTTGGCTTCCTCGGGCTCGACCGTGATCAGCGCCACGTCGTCGCCGTCCGGCCCCTGCGGCAGCCAGGCCTCGACCCACATCGACCAGAGCTCGCGCAGCTTGGCGCGGTCCTGCGAGGTGCGGGCGGTGCCGGAAACCGACAGATAGGTGTTCTTGTGAGTGTCGGCATAAGCGAGATTGACCGGGGCCGAGCCGCCGATCTCGCCCACCTTGGCGTCGAGGCGGGTGACGAAATAGACATGGTTTTCCTCCGGCCGGGCGAGGCTCGCCATCGGCCGGCTGACCAGCCGCCCCTCCTCCTCGACCGTCAGCATGGCGATCCGCTGATCGGCCATCACGGCCCAGACATCCTGTTCGGCGTGCTCGCTCATCTTTCTCTCTCCGGCTGAAGGCGCGTCTCGCCGCAACAACCGGCGCCGACGGCGGGCGTTCCTACCTTCTTTCGCCGGTACGCTGTCGGACGCGGCAGATGCAGCCCAGGGCAAGAGAGGCGCGACAGGGGCGGCCGAAGCGAGACACGGATGCTGCGGCGCACCACCGTAAATCCACCGTTGTTTACGGTGCCTACGCTGCACTGCAGCGAGCCGATGCCTGGCCCATCCCGCTGCCGCCTCGGGCCGCTTCGCCCGTCGCGAAACAGGCGCCGGCCTGTAGACAACAGGACAAATTACAGGCGGCACGGCGGACGAGCGACCAGGATGCCGTACACCGGACGCCTGGGAGCGCCGCCGGTCGTGTGCTTCACGTCCTCAAAGAACCGCCGCGATCATGGAATCGCGAGCAGGAACATATCATGAACATCAATTCTGGTCAAGATCTGCCGCGATCCTGCCGGGGGGACCCGGCAAGCACGCCTTCGAGAAAGGCCTCGAGGCGCAGCGCGCAGGCGGTGAAGGCGTCGGCGACCGTCTCCATCTCGGCGATGGTCCATTGATCGCCGTCGCGGAACAGGCGCTGGGCGCCGTCGGCCGCCTTGCCGGGCTTGGCGTGGACCAGGTTGTTGCGGGTGCGGGTGAAGGCCTGGAAGTCGCGCGCCGCCTGCTCCAGCGCCTGCTGCTCGGGCGAGGGCTCGAGCGCCTCCGAGACGAGGCGGCGCAAAGTGTCGGCGACACGGCCGGCGGTGCGGTCCTCGAGCGCGTCGACGCTGCCCGGCGCGATCCGCTCGCAGCATTGGATCGCCCGCCATTCGAGCGTCGCGAATGCATAGACCGCGAGGCCGAGGGCAGCGACATAATCCTCGTCCACGGCGATCTTGAAGCGGTCGTCCCTCACCGGTCCGTCCTTGGCGCGAGACGCCCCGGGGAGTCCAGCACCGGCCGCATCCGGCCCGATCAGACGGGCCGGAACCGGCAACGCGGTTAGGAAAAGGTAAGCCTCGGCCAACATTCGTGGTTAGCGCCGGGTTAACCAGCATCCTCTGTTGCCTACGACCGTTCTGTTCCCGCAAAGGAAGTGGCAATGCGCTACGGCTCGTTCAGAAAATCGACCAAGAGCTTCGAGACGCCTCCTACCGAGGTGGCGCGGAGCGCGCGCGTCGACCTCTCGGTGGTCAGCGCCATCGAGGTGAACGGCCAGCGCGTGAACGTGCAGGTCTCCGATTTCTCCGGCCAGGGCGTCGGCGGCCGCTGCGCCATGCCGCTGCCGATCGGGGCCGAAGGCTCGATCAGCCTGCCGCGCCTCGGCACTGTGCCGATCCAGATCCGCTGGGCGTTCGGCGGCCGCTTCGGCGCCCGCTTCGCGGAGGGCGTCGATGCCGATGCCCTGCTTCCCGCGCCGGTGATCCCCGCCGAATGAGCCCTGCGGCGGGCGTTCGCCGCCCGCCTACCAGCAGCGCCAGCCCCAGCCGTCCCACACCAGGCCGCGGCACGGACGGCGCCAGGTGCTGCCCCAGCCGAATCCGGGATGGTCCCGCCACCCGCGGCGTGGGCCGTGCCAGCGGCGATCGTTCCAGTCGCGCCGGCTCCAGCTACGGCCGTCGCGCCAACGCCAACGATCGTCGCCGCGCCAGCGCATCCGATCGCCGCGCCAGCCGCCGTCTCCGCCGACATGGACGATTACCGCGGCTGCGCCTCCCGGCCGGGCCTCAGCCGCGGCGCTGATCGGGATGACCATCGCGGCCACGAGCGCCGCGGCTGCTCCAAGCAACAGCTTGCGCATCTTCGCTCTCCCATCGGAGCGGCTCGGGCGCCGCTCGAACCCACGCACGTGCACCCCAGGGACGCTCGAGCCCGCGCAAGGTGCTCTTCCGCCCGCATGTCGCGGGCGGGAGAATAACGAACGGCGACCGGAGCCGTTTCACGGGCGGTGGGGAGCGGGCGCTCAGACCTGGCCGGTCACCCGCGCGACCTGCAGCGTGTCGACATATTGCTGGAACGAGGCCGCCTTGCCGTTCTCGACGCGCCAGACGTGGATCATCTGGCTGTTCTGGGCCCGTCCGGTCGCCTTGAACGTGCCGCGGTAGCGGCCGAGCACGACGACGGTGTCGCCGGCGTCGAGGAACTGGTTGGGCATCACGGTGAAGCCGTCCCAATCGCCGGCGATCCGCCCGAACACGCCGAGCACCGCCTGAGGCCCGCGATAGGGATTGCCGTCGGCATAAGGATAATTCTCGGCTTCGTTCCAGACGATGTCGTCGCCCATCCGGGACAGCGCGCCGGCGACGTCGCCGGATCCGAAGGCATCGTAGATCCCGCGGACCAGATCGACATTCTCCTGCGACATCCATTTCCCTCCGAAGCCGTTGCAGGTACGAAACATACCAGCGAACGACGACGGCGTCATGACGTCATTTCAGCGCGGAGCGCACCCCGCTCAGGCGGCCTCCTCGTCGCTCTCGCATTCCTCATATGGGTATCGGCCGCGGATGCGGGCATTGAAGTGGCGGCCCTTGGCGAAGGCATTGCGGAAGGCGGCGGCGGCCTCGGGCGGCACCTCGCGATAGACGTAGCGACGCCCGGTGGTGAACAGCACGACGAGCTCCCGCGTCTCCTCCCGATAATCGAAGCGGCGGATGATCGTCGACGGCATGAGGCGATAACGCAGCAGGGCCGTCGGGAGTGCCGCAGTGCTCCGGCTGGTGCAGAGCCGCAGAATGATATAGTATATCCTTTGCGATGACTCACGACGCAACGAGCCTCTGGAGCAGCGATCTCGCCGCGCCCGGCCGTGCGGCGCAGCTGCTGCTCGCATCGATCGGGCTGGCGGTGATGCCGATCTTCCTGCTCACCTATCCGCCGCCGACGCACAAGGTCATGCTGTGGGAGACTCCGGCCGAGCTGGCGCAGGTGCGCAGGTTCCACCGCCTCGCGCTGGAGGCAGACGGAGCCATCCGCTGGGACGGCGAGAAAGTGGATCTGGTCGCGCTTCGGCGCAGGCTCGAGATGGTCGCGGTGACGCCGCAGGAGGGCGTGGACTTCCGGCCCGACCGCGGCGTACGCTACGAACTGTTCCTGGAGGTGCTGACGGTGATCCGCTGGGCGCGCATGGACCGGCTGCGGCTCGACCGGACGTGGTTTGCGGATGCGCCGGACAGCTGGATCGGTGCGGACCGCACGTCACCGCTCCGGCAGTTCCTGCCGAACGAAGCTCCGATCCGTCTCGCGCTCTATGACGCCTGCGGCGGGGACGCCGAGCTGCGCTGCGAGCAATTCGCCCCCGAGATCATGCGCGGCATCCCGCCGAGGATCGCGATCGAGGCGCTGCGCTGCACCGAGACACAGGCTTTCCGCCGGCCGCGGCGCGACTGCCGCTTCGCGCTGGCGCCCGCGGGCCGGCCGCGCACCACCTGCCGGATCCGGCTTCAGCTCGTTCCGGGCCACCACGCGCCCTATTGGTCCACCATGGAGCCGAACGAACCGTCTGCGGCGGTTCGCAACGCGACCTTGCCGGTGATGGACCTCGGACGCTCGACCCTCGCCTGCAGCGGACCGCTGCTGCCGCTGACCGCGCCGGCGGAGCCGGTCGATCCCTCCCCCGCGGTCCCGCCGCGCGCCGGCAATCTCTCGCAGCTGATCACGACGGACGATTATCCGGAGATCGCACCCAAGCGAGGCGCGCGACCGGCGGCGACCGAGGTCAAGCTTCGGGTCGGCTCGCATGGGCGCGTGGTCCACTGCACGATCCTGCAGCCGAGCGGATCCGAGATGCTCGATCGCCGCACCTGCGCCGTGATCAGAGCCGGCGCACGCTTCACCCCGGCCCTGAACGCCGCCGGTGAAAAGGTCGCGGCCGAAGTGGTGCACCGGCAAGTCTGGCGCTGTCCGGGGCTGCGCCCCGGTCTTCCCCCTGTCCTCGCCGGAAAAGACTGCTAGGCTCCGGTCCGCGCCCGTCGCGGCGCCCTCGCGGGAGGGAGTCCCGCCTGTCCGTTGCGTAGAGTGTGAAATGCCCGTGATCCTGCCTGTGCCCGCCGACCTGCGCGCCGCCGCCTGATCCGATGAGCAACTTTCCCTTCGGCGGGCGCGCCTCGCGCCGCCGCCGCCGCGGCGCCGTGCGGCTGATGGTCCTCGCCGGTGTACTGCTCGGCCTCACCGCCTACGGCACGCCGTGGCTCGAGCACGAGTGGATCGACATCCCTGGCCTGGGCACGCGGCCCGAGACCGCGCAGGCGGCGGTGCGGGTGATCGACGGCGACACCTTCGTCTACGGCGAAGAAAGGATCCGCATCGCCGACATCGACACGCCCGAGCTGCGCGGCCGCTGCCCGGAGGAGAAGGCGCTCGCCCGCCGGGCGACGCGGCGCCTCGACGACCTGCTCGCCGCCGGCCCGTTCGAGCTGCACCGCGTCGGGCGCGACGAGGACCGCTACGGCCGCAAGCTGCGCGTGGTGACCCGGGACGGTCGCAGCCTCGGCGATGTGCTGGTCTCGGAAGGGCTGGCGCGGACCTGGAGCGGCCGCCGCGAGCCCTGGTGCGTGTAAGCGGCGGTCGCGCCGCAGGAACGCGGCGCCTGCACGGCTCGTTCAGGCCTGATGCGTAACGAACTCCTCACCGCGGCCGCCCTGCTCGCGCTCGCCGGCTGCTCCGAAGCGCCGCCGGGCAACGACGCCGCCAATGCGGCCGATCCCGTCTCCAACACTGTCGGCAACGCGCCCGCCTCCTCTCCGGCGCCGGAGGACGGCGCCGCCGCCCCGGCGCCGCTGCCGCCGGTCGAGCCGTCTGCCCCCGGCACGCCCGGCGGGCTGCCCGACGACCGCACGCCGGTCTCCGAAGCGCCATTCAGCGAGGAGAGCGCCCAGGGTGCCGCCAACGTCGTGCAGACCTATTACGCTCTGCTCGAGGCCGGGAAGCATCGCGAGGCGTGGCGGCTCTGGTCGGACGGCGGCAAGGCCAGCGGCATGGACGCGGAAGCCTTCGCGGCGAGCTTCGCGAAATATGGCGAATATCACGCCCAGGTCGGCGCCCCCGGGCCGATGCAGGGCGCGGCCGGATCGTCTTATGTCGAGGTGCCGGTGGTGGTCTACGGCCGGCTGAAGAGCGGCGCCGAGGTCCATATGAACGGGCCGGTCACTTTGCGCCGGGTCAACGACGTGCCGGGCGCCACCGCCGAGCAGCGCAAATGGCACATCCATAGCAGCGGAGTGAAACCGAGACCGCGCTGACCGGCGGCGCGTTCAAGCCTTCGGGACGGCAATTCCGAGCTCGCCGGTGGGGCTCCAGCCGAGGCTCTCGTAGAGCGGCCGGCCCTGCTCGCTCGGATGGAGGATCATGTACTCCAGCCCGCGCGCCCGCCCCTCGTCCATCGCCGCGGCGACCATGCGGCGGGCGAGGCCGCGGCGGCGGTATTGCGGCTCGACATAGAGGTTGAGCACATAGCCGCGCCGGCCGGTGGTCGGGTGCAGCCAGTGCGGCGGCCAGTCGATCTCCATCATGCCGATGCCGGCGGCGACCTCGCCCCCATCCCCTTGCGCGATCCAGCCGAAATAGCGGCCGTCGTCGAGCCGCGGGCGCAGCCATAAGCCGAACGGCTCGGCCATCGCCGCGATCGCCACGGCCGGGCGCCCGCCCTCGCGGAACATGGCGAGCCGGTGGCGCCGGATCGTCTCGAAATCGTCGGGGGTGATGGCGCGGAGACTCGGCATCGCCGCGCTCTAAAGCCTGATCGTCCGGGGGGAAAGCATCGCGCGCTCGGCTGGGTGCGCGTCCCGGGCCATGCTATTCTCGGACGAGCGGAGGAGCGTTGCCATGGACGACGACATCGGCGGGGAAGATGGCGCGACCTATCTGGTCGTGGTCAATGACGAGGAGCAGTACAGCATCTGGCCGGCCGACCGCGAGCTGCCGCTCGGCTGGCGCGCGGAGGGGACGCGCGGCAGCAAGCGGCAATGCCTCGACCACATCCAGGAGGTGTGGACCGACATGCGGCCGCGCAGCCTGCGCGAGGCGATGGACCGGGAGTTCGACGAGGGCGGCGAAGGCTGAGCGGCGGAGGCGTCCGCCCTTCGACGCGCGGCGGGAGCCAAGCCGGGGTGGAGACGGTCGATCAATCGAAGTGCCGGGCGACTTCTGCGGCACGCGCCCGCGCTCGCAGATCGGGCCGCGCCACGCCCCAGAACAGCGCGCCGGCCGCAAGGCCGCCGAGGCCGAAGGAGACAAAGGTATAGGCGGCACGCGCGAGCGAGATCGGAGCGTAGCCGGTGAGCCGGAAGCCGATCGCGGAGATCACCATCGGCAGCAGCATGATTGCCAGACCGCAGAGGGCGTAGAGACGCAGGTCCGCCGGCCGCCGCCGCCGGATCGCCAGCCAAAGGGGCACGCCGAGCAACGCCTGGCAGGCGTAAGCGTAGACCATCGTGCCGAGGAACATTCCTTCGGGATGGGAGGAGAAACCCGTCCCTCGCGGCCATAAGGCGAATACGAGTGCCTGTCCCACCGCCAGGGGAGCCGGCGCCACGACGAACCCCAGGGCGACCCGCGCGAACGCGCGCATCAGGCGGCGGCGGCAGGCGCCCGGACGACGTGGCGATCCGGCCGGAGGATGCGCCAGAACAGCGCCCCCGCCGCGAGGCCGCCGAACCCGAACAGCAGAAGATTGTAGCCGATCACGAAGGGCGAGAGCGGCACCTGCAGCGCCGTCCAGACGAGCGACAAAGTGATCGGGGTGAGCAAGGCCGCCGCCCCGAGCAGAGCGTAGAAACGAACCGTCACGGGGCGCGGCCGCCGGGCGACGAGGAACAGCGGCACGCCGATCACCAATGCGAAGACGTAGACGAGGACGTACATGGCGAGGAACATCGAGCTCGGATGCTCGAACACGCCCATTCCGTCCTTCGGCCAGTTGGCGACGACCAGAGCCTGGACGAGGGCGATCGGGAACGGCGCCGCGAGGCAGGCAGACATGGCGCGCAGCATGACGGGGCTCCATTCGGAATGATGCGCGCGGTGTGGCCGAACGCCCGGGCGTGCGCAAGCGCAGCAGCGCGCAGCGAGGACGGAGGGTGGGCCCGCGCGTTCAGGTGGGTGCCGGCGCCTTCCTCAGCAGCGCCAGGACGTGCCGTCCCATACGAAGCTGCGGCACGGATTGCGCCAGCCCTCGCGATAGCCCGGCGGGCGCGGCTGCTCGTCCGCCCCGGACGCGCCGTCGTCGCTCCAGCCGTCCTCCCGATCGGCATAGCCTGCATCGGCATAGACCCAGCTGCCGCCCCCGCCCCAGACATGGACGTCGCCCTCGTCGCGGTCGTGGCGCCGGCGGTGGCCACGATCGGACCAGTCGCGGCCGGGATTGCCGTCGCCGACGCCGACGTACCAGCCGTCCGAGCCGCCGCTCCAGCGGCCGCTGTGCCAGCGCGCGCCGCTGCCGCCATGCCCTTCGTTCCACCCGCCATCGGTGCCACCGCCGTCGCCCGAGCCGTGGCCATCGCCGCCCCGGCCGCCATTGCGGTGCGCGCGGATGAAGCCGGCTTGGCGGCCTGCGCCGGAGCGCGCCCCGGCAATGCCGACGGCGCCGCGGCTGTGGACGCCCATTCCCCAGCCTCCACCGGAGGCGCCGCCGCCGCGGGCGCCCGGCCCGGCCGCACTCACCCCGGCGAAGCCGGCGCCCTGCGCCTCGGCCAAGGCCGGCGCGAGCAGCAGGGCGGCAGCCATCGCTGCGGCGGCGGCTGGGATGATCCTGGTCATCGTTCGTCTCCTTCGCGTGCGGCGCGAGCAAAGGCGGACGGAGCCGCTCGCGGCGTCAGGACCCGGCCGCCATTCTACGCGCTCGCGCCGCATCTCCCAAATCTGCAATTTCTTCGTTGGCGGAGGGGCACGATCCCAGACCTGAAGAGCGCCCGGTTCCCGGTCACGCCGCCCGGTCGAGGATGACCCCGCTCGTCAGGCGGTCACGACACGCCTCTCCGGGTGGACGCCAGGCCGGTTCCGCCGGGAGACGGATGAGTGTCCTCCGTGTTCCCAAGTCGCCGGCCACACCGGAGCAGCTCTTCCGGGCCCGGCGCAGAAAGGGTGCAGTCCGGAGGGCCCGGAGCCGCTTCGCCGCAATGGCGCGGTCAGCGTGCGACAGGCTGCCCGAAGGTGATCCAGAAGCGGTTGAGATCGCGGATAATGAATTCGCGCCGGCCGTATTCGGTGGCGTGCGGCGGCTCGACGATCTCAGCGCGATCCCTGAGGCGGCTCCACAGCACGTCGAGCGCATCGGTGTCGATGTAGAGATCGACCTCGCGCCGCGGCGCCTCGCTCGACTGCCCGCCGAGGTTGAACATCAGCCCGGTCGGACCGAGCCGCAGCGCCGCCCAGTCCCAAACCTCGGTGTCACTGCAGGTCGGATTGTATCCGATCAGAGCGAAGCCGAGCGCGACGTACCAATCCGCAGCGGCGCGCACATCGGGCACGTGGATCATCGGCGTGAGCTTGGTGGCCATCGCGCTCGATCTCCTGCGCAGGATTGCAGGAGAGCGGTATAGCATGATCGGACGGCATCGGCTGCGAGTGTCTCTGCGGTGCCCCGCGAGGCGATCGACCGAAACCGAAGGCAGCCGTCTTCAGAACGGACAGGGGCCGCGCCAGCGTGCGCCGGCGCGGCCCCCGCGCGTTCAGAGAGAGGGAGAATTACTCCGCGGCCACCCCAGCCCGGGAGAACATGTCGCCCTCCATTTCCGGCCCGGCCGCGGCCTCTTCCGCCGCGGCGTTGACCGCGTCGTTGGCGGCCTTGGCGGACTTGCGGCGGTCGAAATTGTCCCAGACCTCGTTCCAGTTCCCGCGGGTCGCCGCCTTCGAATATTCCGTCGCGCGGGTCTCGAAGAAGTTGGCGTGCTCGACGCCGTTGAGCAAAGGCGCGAGCCAGGGGAGCGGGTGCTCGTCGATCATGAAGATCGGGCGCAGGCCGAGCTGGCCGAGACGCCAGTCGGCGATGTAGCGGATGTAGCGCTTGATCTCCTTCGGCGTCATGCCGGGGACCGGGCCCTGCTCGAAGGCGAGATCGATGAACGCGTCCTCGAGATCGACCGTGGTGTGGCAGACGTCGCGAATGTCCTTCTTCACCGCCGGGGTCAGGCAGTCGCGCTCCTTGACGAAGGCGTGGAACAGCCGGGTGATGCCCTCGCAGTGCAGGCTCTCGTCGCGCACCGACCAGGAGACGATCTGGCCCATGCCCTTCATCTTGTTGAAGCGCGGGAAGTTCATCAGCATCGCGAAGCTGGCGAACAGCTGCAGCCCTTCCGTGAAGCCGCCGAACATCGCGAGAGTGCGGGCGATGTCCTCGTCGCTGTCGACTCCGAAGGTCGCCAGATAATCGTGCTTGTCCTTCATCTCCTTGTACTGAAGGAACATGCCGTATTCGCTCTCCGGCATGCCGATCGTGTCGAGGAGGTGCGAGTAAGCCGCGATGTGCACCGTCTCCATGTTGGAGAAAGCGGCGAGCATCATCTTGACCTCGGTCGGCTTGAACACCCGGCCGTATTTCTCGTGGTAGCAATCCTGCACCTCGACGTCCGCCTGGGTGAAGAAGCGGAAGATCTGGGTGAGCAGGTTGCGCTCGTGCTCGGTCAGCTTCTGCGCCCAGTCGCGGCAATCCTCGCCGAGCGGCACCTCTTCGGGAAGCCAGTGCAGCTGCTGCTGGCGCTTCCAGAACTCGAACGCCCAGGGATATTCGAACGGCTTGTACTGCTTGCGGGCTTCGAGAAGGGGCATCGGGCTTACTCCGGTACGAAAATCAGGTGAGACGAATCTGGGCGGCGTCGCTGAACAGGCCGAGCAGGCAGAGCCCGATGCCGACGAACACCGATGCGCCCACGGTGATGGTGAGCTGCTGCGGACGATCCCGGCCGGTGCCGGCGCGGATCGCGCGCAGCCCGGCGAGACCCGAGACGATCCCGATCAGCGCGACGACGATTCCGAAGCCGATCTGGAGATGGCCGAGGGTGAGGCCGCTCATGCCGCGCCCCCGGCAATCGCCGTGCCGGCGAGCGGGGTCAGCCAGCCGAGCGCGAACAGGAGCAAGGCGACGAGCAGCGACCAGGCGGCGTAGCGCCGGCCGTCGCGGGCGCGGGCATAGCCGGGCGTGCCGCGGCCGTGGCCGGCATGGCGCCGCCAGGTGATTGCCTGGCCGAAAGCGTAGAGCAGGACGAACGCCGCGACGATCGTGAGCAGATGGCCCCAGGTGAATTCCGCCAGCATCAGCACCCTCCGGGCGCGAAGCGTGCGCGGGATCCAGCCAGTCTCATCGTCGCCCCCTGCTCAACAACGCCACAGCCGCGCCGGAAGAAGGTCCGGCGGCCGCCCCGGCGGCTGCCTGCCCACGCTCCCCTCGCGCTTCGAAGACTGTATGCGATCGCGAGTCTCACCACCACTCCAAACGCCCACAGGCGGGCAAGAATCCTGGGGATAAATACCAGCGGTTGCGGGAGCCCGCGAACGCGCACGCAATATATCGGGTGCGCAACGGGCGGCTGCAAGAGCAAGGTTCCCGTTTCGTTCTAGCGCTTTCGGCGGCGTTTGGAAAGCATCTGCAGGCGGCAGGAGATCGATTGCGGCAGCGGCCTGCAACGCCTCCTCCGCCAGCCGTCGGCTGGTCCCCTCCCCGCCGGCGGAGAGGATCGCAAATCAGCGCTGACCGCCGGCTCCGCGCGACGCCACCCCGACGCCGTGCCGGAAGACCAGCTCGCCGCCCTTCCAGCCGGTGAAGCCGAGGATCGCCACCGCGACCGCCGAGAGGATGATGCCGGCGCCGCCGGCGGCCCTTTCGTCGCCGAGGCGCAGCACCAGGTTCACCGCCTCGATGGCCACGGCGAGCAGATTGCCGATCATGTGCATGCGGGCGTCCGAGAGGGCCCGCACCCGCGCGTCGCCGAGGAAGTCGGCCAGGCCGAACAAAGCCGCGAGGAGGGCGGTGACGATGCCGGCGCCGACCAGCCAGAGCGAGGCGCGCGCCCAAAGTGCGCTGCCGTCGATCACGAAGGCGGCGTCGGTGGCCAGCGCCGCGATGAACAAGGTGATCGGAAAGGGCACCAGCATCGGATGGATCGGATGGCCCATGATGCGGGCGGTGCTGCGTGGATTGTCGCCGTTCATGCCGTCTTCCTCCTCTCGACCCGCCAGGCTGCCGCGTGCCGGCGGCTGCCGATTGGATGCCGGAGGGAGGGAGAAGTTCCGCTGCACGGGACCCGACGCGCGGCGGCGCGCGCGCGGCAGCCCTCGAGGCGGCGATCAGAGCGCCGGGGGGCGGCTCTTGGGAACGGCGTCCGACTGACGGCGGATCAATTCGAAATCGAGCAGGCGGTGGGGCGGCTCCTGGCCGCCGCCGTCCCTTTGCTCGCGGATCAGCTCGGTCAGCATCGTCACCGCTTCCTCAGACATGGTCGAGACCGGCTGGCGGACGGTGGTGAGCTCCGGCCAGATGGTGGTGGCGAGCGGCGTATCGTCGAAGCCGACGACCGAGAGATCGGCGGGGACGTCGAGCCCGCGGCGGTGCGCGACCGCGACCGCGGCGGCGGCCATGTCGTCGTTGCTGGCGAAGATCGCGCTCGGCATCGGCATGTGCCCGAGCAGCCTCTCGGCGGCGTCGAGCCCCGAATGATAGGTGAAGGTGCCGGCGGCGACCAGTTCGGGCGCAACCGCAAGGCCCGCTTCTTCCATCGCGGCACGATAGCCCTGGAGGCGGAGGCTGCTCGAGGCGTGTTCCGGCCGGCCGGTGATGAAGCCGATGCGGCGGTGGCCGAGCCTGACGAGGTGGCGCGTCATCGATCGGGCGGCGGCGAAATCGTCGATGCCGATCGAGGCGAGCGTGTTCGAAGGGCGCATCGAGCCGGTGGCGATCAGGGCGATGCCGGCGGCGCGCAGCCGCGCGACCAGAGGCTCGGCGTCGCAGACCGGCGGCGGCAGGATCGCGCCGTCGAGGCGCGCGTCGATCAGCATGTCGGCGGCGGCCGCGAGGTCCTCGCCCGGCATGTACCTCTTGACGATCAGCTGGGCGTTGATCTGGCTGCAGCGCTCGAGCGCGCCGACCAAGAATTCGCTGAGATAGGCGGCGTTCGGGATGCTGAGCACCAGGCCGAGCCGCAGCGCGCTGCCGCCGGCGAGCGTCCGCGCGGCCGGATTGGGCGCGAAGTTGAGCTCGCGGATCGCCGCATCGACCCGCGTCCGGGTTGCGGCGCGGACCCGCGTCTCGCCGTTGATGACCCGCGACACGGTCATCGACGAGACGCCGGCGCGCCTGGCTACGTCATGGATGGTCGCCGCGCCTTTCGGGCGGCGTGCAATTTCCTGGGCCACCTGGTCTCGTCAGTAAGAAATGCCGGATCGCGTGCGGCCATAGAGCCGCAGGCCAAGATCGCACAACCGACCCGCGCCGTGAACAAGGAGGCGGCCGGCCGGAGCCGGCCGCCCAGGGGAGGACCTCAGAACCGGCCCCGCAGGCCGATCATCACCGTGCGTCCCGGATTGTAGAAAGTGAAGGCGGCGTTGGGGAACTGGAAGTAGGACCGCTGATCGGCCTTGAAGAGGTTGATCACGTCGAAGGTCAGCTCCGGCAGGTGCCGCGTGCCGAGGATCTCCTCGAGATTGAAGCTCGAGGAGAAGTCCCACTGCTGATAATCGTCGCTGAACAGCGCGGCCTGGGGAATGCCGTTCTGGTTGGTGCCGCTGGTCTGCGAACCCTTGTTGAACGTGGTCGACAGCCGCGCGCTGACGCCATGGCCTTCGTAGTACGCAGTGACGTTGTAGGTATATTCGGCGACGCCGAGCGCGGTGGCCGGTGCCGCGCCGCTGCCTTTCTGGTCGATGATCGTCAGATTGCCGCTGACGCCGAAGCCGTCGATGCCGAGATAGCGGCCGAGCAGGAAATCGAGCGGCTGGACGACGCTGAACTCGAGGCCGTTCACGGTCAGCGTGCCGGTCGCGTTGACCTGCTGGTTCAGCACCACCGTCGCCGCGGCCGGCCCGCCGCGCGCGTTGATCGCGGCCTGCTGGGTGGGGGTGAGCGCGTCGTAGGTGATGCCGTAGGTGGCGAGGAAGGAGAAAGGCACCGTCGTCGTGCCGGTGGTGGTGAAGCCGGTGATCTTCTTGCGGAAGGCGGCGACGCCGATCATCCCCTCGCCGCCGGTGAAATAGTCGAAGCCGAGATCGATGTTCTCGGAGACATAGGGGTCGAGGGCCGGGTTGCCGACCGAGCCGATGTCGGCCGACGGGTTGCTGAAGTTGACCCCGGGCAGCATCGCGTTCGGGTCCGGCCGCGTCATCGTCCGCGACAGAGCGACGCGGGCGATCGCATTGTCGGCGACGTTGTAGGCAAGGGTGAGCGACGGCAGCCAGTTGTTGTACTTGTTGTTGGTCGTCGCGAAATTGACGATGTTGGGATAGCGGGCGCCGTCGGCGATCTGGGTCTGGCCGGGCGGGATGTTGGCCGGATCGACGTTGCGGGGATCGGGCAGCGACACCCGCCCGCCGATCGTCTGGCTGGTGCGCACGTAGCGCATGCCGACATTGTAGCGCAGGCGGTTGCCGCCCAGCTCCGTGTCGCCATTGGCCTCGATGAACAGGCCGGTGGTTTCCTCCCGGACATAGCCGCCGTTCGCCCCGGTGTTCGCCTGACCGGTCTCGGGCGCCGCGTCGTGGAAGGCGTCGTAGCTCGTCGCCTGCTTGAACTTCTCCCAATCGAGCGTGACGAAGCCGCTCGGCCCCGGCCGCAGGTAGGTCGGGACGGCGGCGTTGGGGACGAGCGAACCGCCGTAGACGACCGGGCCGCTCATGCCGGCGGAGAAGCCGGTGCCGAGACCCGGGTAGGTCGGGTAGCCGGCCGGCGCGGCGCCGGGCGCGTTCAGGCCCTGGCAGGGCGGCTGGCTGTTCGGTCCCGGCAGGAAGACGTTGGGATTGTTGCCGCAGACCGCATTCTGCCACGCCTGGCTGTTGTCGAAGGCCTGGATCCTGCGCTCGATGTCGTCATAGGCGCCGCCGACGCGGATGTTGAACGCCTCGTCGCCGAAGGTGAGGCTGCCGCGAATGCCCTTGCTCTCGGTGCGGCGGCGCTCGTCCTGGATGTTCACCCGTCCGCCGTTCCATCCGAAGTTCGCGGGATCGTCGAGATCGACGTTGGTGGTGATGACGGGCACGCTGCCGTCGTTGGCGTAATCGACGGTCACCCCGGAGTTCGGGACGGTCTGGAACAGCACCGACGGGGATTCGCGGTGGAAGCGGCTGCGGTTGTAATTGGCCTGGAGATCCAGCTTGATCTCGTCCGCCATCTGCCATTCGAGGCCAGGATTGACGCCCCAGAACGAGGTGTCCTCGATGAACGGGCGGTATTCGAGAAAGAATTGGGCGTTGGCGAATGTGCCGCCGGTGACGACGCAGCCCTGCGAGCAGTCGTCCCGATCCACCGTCATGTTGAGCGGGATGGCCGCGCCGTTGCGGCCGATCCAGTTCATGTCGACGCGCTGGAGATCGTTCTCCTTCCTGCCGTACATCGAATCGACGTAGAAATGCAGCGCGTCGCTCGGGCGCCATTCGAGCGCGACGATGCCGTTGTAGCGGTTGCGCGAGCCGTAGACCTCCGAAGGGCGGCCGAGCCGCGGCAGGATCGCATTGTCGATCTGCTGGATGGTCAGGCCCGGATTGCTGGCGAGCAGGAAGGCCCGGTCGATCGTCGCACCGGGGGTGAGACCGTTGCCGGCATTGGAAGGAACGGTCGCCGGGATCGTCCAGTTGCCGCCTCCGGTCGCGTTGCACCCGGTCGTGGCGCCGCATTGCGCGGCCGAGAGGTTGGGATTGGTGTAGCCGATCGTCTCGAAACCGTTGGTGCGCACCTTGTTGCGAACGACGGCGGCGCCGACGAGAATCCCGAAATCGCCGAAGGTCGTGCTGGCGATCACCGAGCCCCGGCCGCCCCAGTCGTCTGCCTCGGAATTCTTCGTCGCCTGAATGGAATAGGTAAGGCGTGATCCCTTGGTGTCGAACGGCCGTGCGCTGCGCATGTTGACGGTGCCGGCCGCGCCCCCTTCGACCATGCTGGCGAGCGGGCTCTTGTTGACGGTGAGCTGCGTGAAGAGCTCGGTCGGCAGCAGATCGAGATCGACCTCGCGGTTGGTGCTCTGCGAATCGGTGCGGCCGGTCGAGGCGACGGCGACCGGCGCTCCGTTCAGCAGGACGCGCGTGAAGTTGGTGCCGAGGCCGCGGATCGCGACGTTCAGGCCCTCGCCGGTGACCTCGCGGCTGATCGTCACGCCGGGAACCCGGTTGAAGCTCTCGGCGATGTTGGTGTCGGGGAATTTGCCGATGTCCTCGGCGAAGATCGAATCGCTGAACCCGACCGACTCGCGCCGGGCGTTGGTCGAGCTCTGCAGGCTGCGGCGGAAGCCGGTGACGACGATGTCCTCGCCGGCCGGCGCGCCGGGCGTGCTCGCACCGTCCTCGGGACTGGTCTGCGTCACCGTCGCGGAGTCCTCCGTCAGGGCACCGGCGCCCTCGTTCTGCACGGTGCCGCTCTGGCCCTGCCCATCGGCGCCGGCCTGGGCGAGCGCGGGCCAGGCGGTGCCGGCCATCAGCATGGCCGAGATCGCGAGCGTGCGGCGGACAGTGGGCCGGAACGAACGAATCATCATCTTCCCCTCCTGTTGGCCGGCTCCGCGGTTCTCTCGTCGCGTAATGTTACCGGTAACTTCGGAGGCTATGCCTCAGTTATTCGTTCGTCAACGTGGTGATTTCAGTTGCGGGTAGAAGACGGAAACCGGTTTCTGTCCGCCACTCAATGTTACCGATAACGCGCCGGCCGCGGCCCGTCCTTAGCATCGCCGGCGGGGGAGGACGCACCTCCCCGCCGGGGTCGTGGCCGCCCTGAGGGGCATCGGCCGGAAGGCCTCCAGGAACGCGAAAGGGGCCGGGCGCCGATGTCGGCGCCGACCCCTTCATCGATCTGCGCGGGCCCTCAGGAGGGATTCATGCCGCTGCAGCCTGGCCCGTTCCGGCCAATCACCCGGAGGTCATTGGCAGGCCAGAGTGCCTGGCCTGTTCCGGCCAATGACCCGGGGGGTCATTGGCAGGCCAGGCATTCGTCGTAATCGGTCGTGGCGGCGAGCTCGATCTGCTTGAGGTCGGGCGTGTTGTCCGCCTCGACGCCGCCGGCGAAGCCGGCGCGCTGCACCGACTTGGAGCGCAGATAGTAAAGCGATTTGATGCCGAGCTCCCACGCGCGATAATGGAGCATCAGCAGGTCCCATTTGTCGACGTCGGCCGGGATGAACAGGTTCAGCGAGGTCGCCTGGTCGATATAGGGCGTGCGATCGGCGGCGAGCTCGATCAGCCAGCGCTGGTCGATCTCGAAGCTGGTCTTGAACACGTCCTTCTCTTCCTGGGTGAGGAAATCGAGGTGCTGGACCGAGCCGCCGCGCTCGAGGATCGACGACCACACGCCTTCGGAGTTCTTCGCCTTCTCCTTGAGCAGGGCCTCGAGATACGGATTGCGGATCGAGAACGAGCCCGACAGCGTCTTGTGGGTGTAGATATTGGCCGGGATCGGCTCGATGCAGGCGGAGGTGCCGCCGGCGATGATCGAGATCGACGCGGTTGGCGCGATCGCCATCTTCGAGCTGAAGCGCTCCATCACGCCCATGTCGGCGGCGTCCGGGCACGGCCCGCGCTCGTGCGCGAGCATCATCGACGCCTCGTTCACCTGGGCGCTGATGTGCTTGAAGATGCGCATGTTCCAGGACTTGGCCATGGCACCCTCGAACGGGATGCTGCGCGCCTGCAGGAACGAGTGGAAGCCCATCACGCCGAGACCGACCGAGCGCTCGCGCATCGCGCTGTACTTGGCCCGCGCCATCTCCTCCGGCGCGCGATCGATGTAATCGGTCAGCACGTTGTCGAGGAAGCGCATGACGTCTTCGATGAAGCGGCGATCGCCGTTCCACTGGTCCCAGGTCTCGAGGTTGAGCGAGGAGAGGCAGCAGACCGCGGTGCGGGCGTTGCCGAGGTGATCGATGCCGGTCGGCAGCGTGATCTCGGAGCAGAGGTTCGAGGTCGAGACCTTGAGCCCGAGGTCGCGCTGGTGGCGCGGCATCGTCGCATTCACCTTGTCGATGAAGATGATGTAGGGCTCGCCGGTCTGGAGACGGGTCTCGACCAGCTTCTGGAACAAGGCGCGGGCGTCGACCTTGCCGCGCTCCGAGCCGTCCTTCGGGCTGCGCAGCGTCCATTCGGCGCCGTCGCGGACCGCTTCCATGAACGCATCCGTGACGAGCACGCCGTGGTGGAGGTTCAGCGCCTTGCGGTTGAAGTCACCCGACGGCTTGCGGATCTCGAGGAACTCCTCGATCTCCGGGTGCGAGATGTCGAGATAGCAGGCGGCCGAGCCGCGACGCAGCGAGCCCTGGCTGATCGCGAGGGTGAGCGAATCCATCACCCGGACGAACGGGATGATGCCCGAGGTCTTGCCGTTGAGGCCGACCGGCTCGCCGATGCCGCGGACGCTGCCCCAATAAGTGCCGATGCCGCCGCCGCGGCTGGCCAGCCAGACGTTCTCGTTCCAGGTGCCGACGATGCCGTCGAGGCTGTCGTCGACGCTGTTCAGATAGCAGCTGATCGGCAGGCCGCGGCCGGTGCCGCCGTTGGAGAGGACCGGAGTCGCCGGCATGAACCACAGACGCGACATGTAATCGTACATGCGCTGGGCGTGCAGCTCGTCATCGGCATAAGCCGAGGAGACGCGGACGAACAGGTCCTGATAGGATTCGCCGGGAAGGAGATAGCGATCCTTGAGCGTGTCCTTGCCGAAATCGGTGAGCAGCTCGTCGCGGCTGCGGTCCACCTGGAGCGGATAGATCGCCGGCCTGGCCGGCTTGCTCTCCGCCGCCGGACTCGCGACCGTGACGTCGTCCGACGCGATTTCGCTGCTGCCGCTCAGGTCCATGCTCACACCCCTTGTTCTTATTCCGTTCCGCAGGCTCTAGCCCAGTATAAGCGCGATTGCGAAGGGGGACGCGGCGCTTATTCGGCTTGTCCCCGATTTCCACAGGGCAGCCCGTTTCCGACTGCGGACCGATATGGGGACCGCAGCGAACGCCTACAAGTGCTAGCGTCACCCCCATGGCAGCGCCACAACCGTTTGTGCCGCAACTCGAATCCGCCGCCAAGAGCCTTAATGAGTTATGCACAGATTTCGGCGCTGAAGATGCGGCGAACGGAGCCGCTTTTCGCTTGCAAAACAGCGCTTCGGGAGAAGTCCGGGAGTCGTGAGAATGCGCCGAACGGTTGGTCGCAAGGCGGGTCGCCGCGATGGGGCGCGAGCTCCGGGCGCAAGACCGTCATCCCGGCTTTCGCCGGGTGACGAACTAGGCACGCCCTCCCCTATTCCTCCGCGTCGAGCCGCGGCTGCAGCCAGCTCGCGACCAGCACCGGCAAAGCGAGCGCCGCGGCCTGGAGGCCGAGGCCGAGCAGCACCCATTCGGTGACGTTGGCCGGTATCCACGCGCCCACCGCAGCGGCATAGCCCGCGTAGAAGCAGAACAGCATTGCGCCCCAGAGAAGGATCGCACCCGAGAGGCTCCCGGCGCGGGCCTTCAGCGCGATCTCGCGCTCGTCCAGCGCAGCGGCCGGATCGGGATCGAGACGCGGTCCGAACAGGCGGAGCACGGTCGCGGCGGTGCAGCCGGCGACGAACGCGAGCGCGCCCGTGAACCCGGCTTGCGGCGATACGGCGCCGCGCGTCGAGGCGGCGACGAGGGCGTAGCCGATGAGCAGAGCCGCCAGCGAGGCGGCAGGCAGCCAGCGGAAGCTTCGCCGGCGCCGCTCGGCGTGCGGGGTCAGGATGTCGAGGCGCGTCCGATGGACGAAGCGGTCCAGGCTCTCGAGCAACGGCATCACGCTTCCTCCTCATCGTCGATCGGCGTCGCCCAGAGCGAGGACGGCTCGAACCACTCGAGAGTCAGCACCGGCAGAAACAGGCTGACGTAGGAATAGGGAATGAAGGCCTTCATCAGCATGTCGCCGTCGAGCACGACCCAGGCCTGTTCGATGGCGAGCGCAAGGGCGCCTATGGCGATCATGTTCAGGACCACGAACAGATTGTAGGTGAGCCCGCTGGCGCGATCGCGCAGCGCCAGCTCGCGCTCGTCGAGATCGGTGATGCCGGTTGCCGCCCGGCGGAGCGGGCTCTCGCGGTGCAGGATGTTGAAATACGGCGAGGTGAACAGCGCCCAGCCGCCGGCGATCACGACCAGCAGCATGAGGACGTCGAGGGTCGCCATGGCCACATCGCCCCAGGCATCGCCGGTCTCCTCCGGCAGCGTGTAGAACAGGACCAGGGCGAGGAGCGCGAGGATTCCGGCGGCCGCGCGATGCCGTGCGATCATTCTCGTCATGATGCCTCCTGGACGCGCTTCAGCGCGTCGGTGACCGATTCGAACGGGGTGAAGGAGAAGACCAGTTCGACCGGCACGCCGAAGAAAGCGGCGATCTTCATCGCCAGCTCGAGGCTCGGCTTATAGTCGCCCCGCTCCAGATAGCCGATCGTCTGCGGGTTCACCCCGACCGCCTCCGCCAGCGCCTTGCGGGACACGTTGCCGTCGGCACGCAGTAGGGCGATTCGGTTGAACATGTGGGTTTGCTACATGGTTTGTTGTGTTTACGCAATAGATCGTTTGCTAAGCAGCATTGCTCCTTCCAACACCGTCATTCCGGCGAAAGCCGGAATCCCCGGTCGGTAGGGCGCTGGCGCAGATGGCCGCACCGGCGCATCCTCACGGGGTGAAAGGCGGCTGGGCCTACATCATGACCAACAAGCCCGGCGGGGCGCTTTACGTGGGCGTCACCGCCGACCTTGTGGCGCGGGTGGCGCAGCATCGCGCGGGTACGGGATCAGCACACTGCCGGCGCTACAACCTCAACCGACTCGTTTACGCGGAGCACTATCCCACGATCGACGAAGCGATCGCGCGCGAGAAAGCGCTGAAGGAGTGGCGGCGCGCCTGGAAGATCGAGCTGATCGAAGCCGTCAATTCCGATTGGGCGGATCTGTGGGAGACGATCAACGCCTGAGGAGCCGCGCCTCCCTTGAGCGCGGCGCCTTTCCGACCGGAGATCCCGGCGTCCGCCGGGATGACGTGCCCAGGAAGAGGTGCAGCAGAATCACCCCGTATATGCATAATGTAACCCTCACGTAGCTTGTCACGTGAGGGTTACACAATCCTCGCAGGCGCTATTTCCCCATGATCTTGTCGACCGTGCCGGTGGTGACCGCGTGGTAGGTCGGCCGTGCCCTGGCGTAGATGCGCTCGGCGATCGGGCGGCCCCAGTCGCCCTGGGCGACCAGGGTCTCGAACAGCGGGGCGACGAACTTGCGGCGGCCGAGCGACATCAGGAAGCGCTCGGCGGGCGCGACGGCGGGCTGGTAGCGGTTGGCGAGGGCGAGCTGGAGCCAGGCGAACAGGGTTTCGGCATTGCCGCTCTGCGAGAGCTGGAAGGCGCGGTCGAGCTCGGCGAGCCGCGGCTGCGGCAGCGTGCGCGGCAGAGCGTTGAGGAAGCGCAGGCGCTCCGCCGTCGTCCAGCCGCCATAAGGCACCGCCGCGGCCGGGCCGCCGGCGTTGAAGGCCGTGACCGCGCGGTCGACCGCGGCGAAGGCGGCCGGATCGGGCCGCGCGACGTTCGACGGCAGGCCCGGCTGATAGACCCATTGATCGAGCATCAGGCGCCGCTCGAAATCCTGATCGCCGCGCACCAGATTGGCGCGCAGATCGGCGAGGAAGCGGGCCGACGTCATCGGCTGGAAGGCGTGACGATCGAAATAGGAGCGCAGATAGGCATCGAAGCGCTCGCGCCCGACGGTCCGCTCGATCGTGCGCAGGAAGGCCGCGCCCTTGTCGTAGACGATGCCGCTGGCGCCGCCCTCATTGTCCTCGTCCGGATTGTGGAGGCGGGTGCCCGGCGCGGTGGCGCCGAGCTCGGTCAGCGCCCCCTCGATCTCCGAAAAGGACAAGGCCTCCTCCTGGGCGGCGCGCGCCTTGCCGTAGAGCGCCTCCATGATGCGGTTCTCGAAATAGGAGGTGAAGCCCTCGTTCAGCCAGCTGTCCGGCCAGACGGCGTTGGTGACGAGATTGCCGGACCAGCTGTGCGCGAGCTCGTGCGCGACAAGGCCGACGAGGCTGCGGTCGCCGGCGATGAAGCTCGGCGTCAGGAAGGTGAGCGTCGGATTCTCCATGCCGCCGTAGGGGAAGGCGGGCGGCAGGACGATCATGTCGTAGCGGCCCCAGCGATAGGGACCGTAGAGCGCCTCGGCGGCGGCGACCATCTTCTCGGTATCGACCAGCTCCGCCGCGGCGGCGGGCATCGTCGCCGGCTCGGCCCAGACGCCGGTGCGCGGCCCGAGCGGCTGGAAGGCGAGATCGCCGATCGCGATGGCGATCAGATAGGGCGCGACCGGCTTGTCCATGCGGAAGCGGAAGGCGCGGCCGCCGGCGGCGGGCTCGCCCTCCGGGCTCAGCCGCTCGCCGCTCATCACCGCAGTCAGCGGCTCGGGAACGACGATCCTCGCCTCCCAGGTCTGGCGGATGCCCGGACTGTCCTGGGTCGGGATCCAGGTGCGGTTGAGGATCGCCTGGCCCTGGCTGAACAGGAACGGGTGCTGCTTGCCCGCGGTCTGCTCGGGCGAGAGCCACTGCAGGGCCTCGGCCTGCGGCGCGCTGGCGTAAGCGATGCGGATCTGCCGCGCGCCCTGCAGCTGGATGGTGAGCGGCGCGCCGAGCGCGGGATCGGACGCCCCGAGCGCGAAGGGCAGCGCCCTGCCCTGCCCGTCGGTCACCGAGGCGATCTCGAGACCCTTGGAATCGAGCACGATCTCCCTGGCGCCGCGGGCGGCCTCGACATCAAGCGTGGCGGTGCCGGACAGGCGTTTCGCCGCGAAATCGGCGGCGAGATCGAGCGCCACATGGGTGACGCGCGCCTCGGCGGGGCGGGCATGGGTCGAGCTGTCGACCGCATCGGCGCCCGTCAGGACCGGGGCGACCAGGCCGGCGGTTTCCGGCTGGGCCTGCTCCGCGGTCGGGGCGCAGGCGGCGAGGGCGAGAAGCGGAAGGGCGAGGATCGGCAGGCGGAAGACGGACTGGCGCACGCGGCGGACTCCTGGAAAGCGCTGGGAAGCTGCTTGCGGACCTAATGCAGGCCGCCCGCTCTTGCCAGAGGGTGCGATCAGGTGCCGGGCGGGAGCGGCAGCACGATCGGGAACGCAAGCGGCGGCACCTCCGGGGAGGACGGACGCAGCGCCTTCGCGGCGAGGGCGAGACCGGCGTCCAGCGCTGCCTCGGCGGCGATGCCGATCGCCAGACCGGCGCCGACGTCGGTCGGATAATGCGCGCAGCGCGGAATCTGCGCGGCGGCGAGGACACCGCCGGCGGCATAGGCCGGTGCCGCGGCTTCGGGAAAAGCGCGGGCGAAGGCACGCGCGACTGCGGCCGCTCCGGCGGCGTGGCCGGAAGGAAAGCTGCTCTCCTCCTTGGCGCGGCTGCGGCCGGGGGCCAGGCGATGATCGGTCTCGGCCCGGCCGAGCGAGCGCGGCCGGGTGCGGTCGATCCGATGCTTGACGAAGTCCTTGGCAAAGGTCGCCAGCGTGTGCGCCGCGAGCATGCGGGCGCCGGCGAGCACGAGACGGCGATCCTGCTGGAATGCGCCGAGCGCCATGGTCGCCGCGCAGAGGATGCGCAGCTGCGGCTCGTCGCCGAGATCGGCCAGCCGCTCGAACACAGGATTGTCGCGGATCGGCTGGACCGCCTCGACGACCTCGACGTCGGCCGCGAGCAACGGCTCGGCGGCGTCCTCAAGCTTCGGCATGGAACCTCGCGAACGGCGATGCCGCGTAGCGGGCGAGGAGATCGCGCGGGCCGTCGAACAAGGCGATCGCGCCGCCATCGAGCAGCGCGTCGTCGGAAAAGCCGCCCGAGCGGAAGCCGATCACGGCCAGGCCGGCGCGCCGTGCGGCAAGGACGTCCCACGGGGAATCGCCGATGACGATCGCTTCTTCGGCGGCGACGCCGGCCCTGTCGAGCGCCGCCTCGAAGATGTCCGGGCACGGCTTGGAATGCGCCGCATCGTCGCGGCTGGTCGTCGCGAAGACGAGATCCTCGCAGCCGATCAGGGCGAGGTGGAACGCCACCTCGTCCTGGTTCGACGAGGAGGCGAGGAGGATGCGCACGCCGTCCGCCGCGAGCCGCTCGAACAGCGGCCGGACGCCGGGGAAAGGCGCGGCGCGCGGAAGATAGTCGCGCTTGAACAGAGTGCCGCGGAAACCCTCCAGCGCCTCGCGCTCTGCCTCGGGGATGTCGCCGAGCAGGGTCGGGATCAGATTGTCGCCGCCCTTGCCGATCTGCTCGCGGATCGTCTCGACCGGAAAGTCGTGGCCGAAATGGCGGAGCGCCTCGGCCCAGGCGACGGCATGGAGATCGTTGGTGTCGACGAGCGTACCGTCGACGTCGAACAAGGCGGCGCGCGGTGCGGGGCGGCGGGAAGGATCTGCATCGAACATGTCCCGACAACGGACGATCGGAGCGACTGTTTCCGTGCGCGTGCGCGGCGCCCTCTCTGCTGCGGATCTTTCGCCTCGGCGCCGATGATTAACGCGGCGTCCACCATGATTGTCCTGGCTGCGGCCGCCATGCTATTCGGCTTGAGAATTGAGGGGCAAAGGGGAAATTCCGGAACCATGCAGCAGGCGCTGAAAGGCATCTTCTTCGTGATGCCGTTGTTGTTTGGTATCGGCTTCATCGCGCCGGTCACGGCCGAGCTGATCGTGCTCGCGGGGATCGCGCCTCCGCTCGCCCTCTCCCCGCTCGCGGCCGGCTTGATCTTCGGATCCCTGTGGGGCGGCTACGCCACCATCAAGGGCAGCTGGCTGTGAGCGCCCAGCCTCTCGAGACCGTCGCCGGCCGCGCCGCGGACGCCGCGCCGGAGGTCCGCACCCCTGCCGCCGGTCCTGCGCGCGACGAGCGGCGGCAGCTGCTGCTGCGCGAGCGGGAGATCGCCGCGCGGCACATGGGCGTGCCGATGTGGGGCTATTCGGTCGCCGCCCTCGGCGGCTTCGCGCTCTGGGTGGCGCTGTTTCCGCTGGCGATGGCCGGAATCATCCCGCTGTGGCTCGGCTTCCTCGTCTCGGCGACGCTCGCCACCGGCGGCTACGTCACGTCGCACGAGGCGATGCACAGCAACATCGCGCGCAAGGGCGAGCCGCTGCGCTGGCTGAACGAGCTGGTCGGGCAGGTGAGCACGATTCCGCTGATCTTCCCGTTCAGCATGGCGCGGATCATGCACCTGCAGCATCATTACCATTGCAACGATCCGCTGCGCGATCCGGACTATCCCGACGAGGCGCCGAGCGCCTGGCAGGCGATCGTCAAGACCTGGCTCAACCGCCAGCCGCGCAACGGCGGCTCGATCCACCATTACAAGCGCATCCTGGCCGAGCTCGATTCGCCCGCCTCGCGGCGCGCGCAGCGCGACACCGCCCTCCTCCAGCTCGGCGCGATGGCCTTCTTCTTCGCGATGGCGTGGAGCGGCTACGCGCTGGTGATCGCGGCGATCTGGTGGCTGCCGCGGCATATCGCCTTGTCCTACATCCGTTTCTATCTGAGCTGGGCGCCGCACCACCCGCGCACCAAGCAGGGCCGGTACGAGAACACCAAGGTGTTCAAGAGCCGGCTCGGCCACATCATGTCGATGGGAATGGAGACCCACCTCGTCCACCATCTGTACCCCTCGATCCCGAACCACAGGACCAAGGCGGCCTATTTCGAGATGCGTGACGTTCTGGCGGCGCGCGGAATCGACGTCAGCCCGCTCTGAGCGGGCGCTCGCGCCGGCCGGTCAGAGACCGGGATAAGCGGCGCGATAATCGAGCAGCGGCCCGTCGACGACGAGCAGCCGGTTGAGGCGCGGATAGCGACCGATGAAGCGCTCCGTTCCCGCCGACATGGTCACCGCCCAGGGATGGCCGTCGGCCGTGGTGAGGACGAGCTCGACGCGGCCGGGGGCGCCGTTCTGGAACATGAATGCGTGCGGTCGGGAAGCCATGTCGTCCAACATGGCTGGCAAACCTTCATAAATGCTTTCTCGTTCCCGCCGCGGGTCCTTAATCAGAGATAAAGGAGTTGCCGCCACAAGGGCCCCGGGGATGGAGGGGGCTTTGGCCAGCATCATCGGCAAGTTGCGCGAAATCGGAAAGATCGACAGGACGGTGGCGGACGAGGTCCGGCGCTCGCTGGTCGACACCTTGTTCATTTCACCGACCTCGCTGGCCGCGGGCGCGCTCGCCGGCGCGATCGTATCGGCGGCAATCGCGATCAGCTCGGGCGATCCGTGGCTGCAGATGTTCGCCCTCGCCATTTCGCTGACCGGCATCGGACGTGTCGCCCATGCCGTCTTCTTCCGCGCGCGGGTGCGCGAGGCGACCGACGAGCGGACCCGCTCCGAAGTGGTCTACGAGTTCGGCGCCTGGGCCTATGCGCTGCTGCTCGGCCTGCTCACCCTCGCGACCATGTTGCGCAGCGACAATGCGCTCTACCATCTGATGGCGGCGTCGCTCGCCACCGGCTACGCCGCCGGCATCTGCGGGCGCAATGCGGCCCGGCCGATCATCGCCATCGTCCAGCTCTCGCTGGCGACCGCACCGATCGCGATCGGCCTGCTGATCAGCGACGACCCGCTGCGCTGGGTGCTGGGCTTCGTCTTCTGCACCTTCATCGTCGGCATGATCGACATCACGCTGCAGACCTATTCGGCCGTGCTGAAGGCGATGTCGGCGACTCACGAGCAGAAAAGGCTGACCGCGCGGTTCGAGCGGCTCGCCCGCTTCGACACGATGACCGGCCTCGAGAATCGCGGCGCCTTCCAGGAGCGGCTGGCGACCGAGCTCGCCGATGCGATCGCCAAGGGCGAGACGCTCGCCGTGCTCTGGGTCGATCTCGACAAGTTCAAGGAGATCAACGATTCGCTCGGCCACCCGACCGGCGACCGGGTGCTGTGCACGATGGCGCGGCAGCTCTCGTCGATCGTCGACGGTCGCGGCTCGGTGGCGCGCTTCGGCGGCGACGAGTTCGTCCTGCTCGCCCGCGGCCGCTCGAAGCGCTTCGTCCAGGATCTCGCGCGGGAGGTGATGCGCGGCCTCTCGCTGCCGATGAACATCGACGGAGTCTCGCTGCAGGTCACCGGATCGGTCGGCGCCGCGGTCGCGCCCGATCACGGCAGCGACGGCGACACGCTGCTGCAGCACGCCGACATGGCGCTCTACCACGCCAAGGCGAACGGGCGGAACGACTTCTGCCTGTTCGAGGAGACGATGGAGCACCAGTTCCACGAGCTCCGCAACCTGGAAGCGGCGCTGCGCGTCGCGATCGAGAAGGAGGAGCTGGAGGTCCATTACCAGCCGATCGTCGACCTGCGCACCGGGAAGGTCAGCTGCTGCGAAGCGCTGCTGCGCTGGAACCATCCGGAGCTCGGCCCGATCAGCCCGGCCAAGTTCATCCCCGTCGCCGAGAGCACCGGCCTGATTGCCCCGCTCAGCCACTGGGTTCTCGCCCAGGCCTGCAACGCCGCGGCGCAATGGCCGGGCGGCGTGACGGTGGCGGTCAACATGTCGCCCGCCCTGCTCAAGGACCTGCACCTCTCGCACATGATCCTGTCGTCGCTCTACACCAGCGGCCTCTCGGCCGACCGGCTGGAGCTCGAGATCACCGAATCGGTGCTGCTGGAGGACAATGCCCAGGCCAATACGCTGATCCGCGAATTCCAGAAGATCGGGCTCAAGCTGTCGATCGACGATTTCGGGACCGGCTATTCGTCGCTGGCCTATTTGAAGAAATATCGCTTCGACAAGATCAAGATCGACACCAGCTTCATCGCCGACGTCACCCGATCGAAGGAAGCGCGGGCGATCATCCACGCGCTCGTCGGTCTCGCCGCCGAGCTCGACATGGAGATCGTCGCGGAAGGCATCGAGACCGAGACCCAGCTCGGCTACGTCACCGGCGCCCGCTGCACCGCGGCGCAGGGCTTCTACCTCGGCCGGCCGTCGCGCGAGGACGTGATCCGGCGGAGGCTGGAGGCCCAGGCGAAAGGCGAAATCTGGTCGGCCGAGGTCGAGGTCCTCCAGCGCCGCGCCTGAGGCGGGACCGGCGGACCAGCGCTGCCGCGCCGGCCCGCGACGTCAGACCGCGGCGAGGCGGGACTGGGCCTCGACGAGGCGCTTCATCAGCTTGAGATCGCTCGGCGTCAGGCTGAGCGCGGCGTCGGCCCAGACGTCCACCACCGCCTCGAGCTCCTCGAGCGTGATCGGAGCGATCAGCCCGGAGGCCTGGTAGATGCCGTGGTGCCCGGTCTGCTTGCGGCCGTTCTTGGCGATATAGGCGCGCACCGCTTCCTCGCCCTCGCCCGGCTCGGCGAGGATGTGGACCAGGCCGAGCTCGTACATCTCCTCGGCCGAATAGAGGCGGTTGGAGAGCATCATCTGCTCGGCCTTGGCGGCGCCCAGCTTGCGGGTCAGCAGGCAATGCGCGCCCATGCCCGGAAACAGGCCGAAGGCGATCTCCGGCAGGCCGAAGCGGGCGCCGCGCTCGGCGACGATGACGTTGAACGAGAGCACCGCCTCGAAGCCGCCGCCGAGGGCGTCGCCCTGCACCAGAGCGATGGTGACCAGAGGAAGATCGAGCGCGCGCATGTTGTTGTGGAGGATCGAGACGCAGTCGCGGCCGTAGCGCACCAGGCCTTCGCGGTCGCCGCGGGCGATGAAGCCGGCGAACAGGTCGAGATCGCCGCCGAGATTGTAGATGCCCGGGAAGCGCGAGCCGAGGACGAGGTATTTGAGCGCCGCTTCGGGGCCCGCGAAGCTCTCGCGGATGCCGGCCTGCCAACGCTGGAAGTCGCGCAGCATCGCCGGATTGAAGTTCGGCCGATCGACCGGTGTCATCCAGGTCCACAAGGCGCTCGCCGCCGCGTCCCAGCGGACCTCGAGCTGGCCGAGGTCGAGCAGGCGCCCCGCCGGCGCGCCGGCGGGGCGGGTGGGAAGTACGGCGCCGCCCGACGAATCGAAGGCGCCCGGGAGCGACTCGGCTTCGCCTGCCGCCTCCAGACTGAAAAACTGATTCATCGTTTGCCCCCAGACATTTGGTTTACATGCTTGTAACCATATCAAACCTGCGGCGACAATCGGGCCAATCCCCATTCGCAACTTTACTTGGTCCAGTGTGGCGCGAAGGTCCCGGTCGGACGGGCTTTTGCTCCGGGGTCGCCGAAACACCTTCCGACGCGCCAAAACAGCTTGAGAAACAAGGGCCTCGCCCGTAATCGTCCTGCGGCCGGCGGGGGGCGCCGGCGCTTTCATCGATGGGGTATCAATGCGTAATTCAAGTCGGTCGGCGACGCGCCGCATCCAGGCGCTGTCGCTTTTCGGGACTGCCGGCGCGTGTCTCTTAACGGCCTGGCAGCCGGCCGAAGCCGCCGGTTTCTACCTTCAGGAACAATCGGTTAGGGGATGGGGGCGAGCCAATAGCGGCGAGGTGGCGGACCAGGGTCCGGCGTCGCTGTGGTGGAACCCGGCCGCGACCGGCTGGGCCGAGGAAGGCCGCGAGAACCTGAAGATCGATGCCGCCTTCGGCGCGACCGCGATCCTGCCCAACGGCCAGGTCGTCGACCAGGGCACGCTGATCGACCGCCCGGTCGTCGCGCCGGCACCGGTGGGTGGAGCGGCGGTGATGCACGACCCGATCGTCAAGGGCGTACTGCCGAGCGGATCGGTGGCCGTGCGCCTGGCCGACCGGCTTTCGATCGGCCTCACCGTCGCCTCGCCCTACAGCTTCACGACCGATTACGATCCGAGCGGCTGGCAGCGCTATTCGGCGATCCGCACCCGCCTGTTCAGCGTCGATGTGCAGCCCTCGATCGCCTACGCCGCGACCGACTGGCTCAGCCTCGGCGCCGCGCTCAACGTCGAATATGCCGATGCGTGGCTGTCCAACGCCTTGCCGAACCTCGCGCCGGGCTCGCCCGATGGCCGGCTCCGCCTCACCGGCGACGGCGTGGATCTCGGCTGGAGCGCCGGCGCGCAGCTGCGGCCGGCGAAGCGGGTGACCCTCGGCCTCTCCTACAAGAGCGCGATCGAGCACAGCCTGAAGGGCAATGTCTCGATCAGCGGCCTCGCCGGCCCGCTCGCGGCGCGCAACTTCGCGGCGGAGACCACCGCGACGTTCAGCACGCCGTGGCAGCTGATCGTCGGCGGCCGGGCGGCGGTGACCGACCGAGTCACGCTCAACGCCCAAATGGTGCGCTTCGGCTGGAGCGAGTTCGACCGGATCGACCTCGCCGCGCCGCTGAGCAGCTTCATCGCCGAAGGCTATCGCAACACCTGGAGCCACGCCTTCGGGATCGACGGCAAGGTCTCCGACGCGCTGACCGTGCGCGCCGGCATCCAGTTCGACCAGACGCCGACCCGCGACGCCAGCCGCGATGCGCGTGTGCCGGACGGCAATCGGATCAACTACAATGCCGGGCTGAGCTACCGGCTCGGCCGGAGCGCCGTGCTCGACGCGGCGATCGGCTTCACCGATCCGGAGGCCGCGCCGATCGCCAGGGACGAGACCTTCTACGCCGGCACGCCGGCGCAGACCGACGTCCTTACCGCGGGGAGGACGGGCGACGCCCATGTGGTCGTGCTCTCGCTGGGCGGCCGGATCGGCTTCTAGAAAGGAAAACGGCGTCCCGGCGGGGGGAGGAAAAAACCCGCGCCGGGACGCCTCCAGTCACCCTTGGTCGGACCGGTGGCAGCCGGATCGACCAAGGCAGGGGGACCTTGCTCTCAGTCCGCGGCATTGAACGCTGCCCTGCCCGCGCGTTTCCCGGCGCCGCGACGATCCGTTGCGCGATGCCGACGAGCGGAATCAGCCGCAGCCGGCGGCGGACAGCTCGGCGAGGCGCGCCTCGAGCGCCTGCTGCCGTTCGATCATCGCCGGCACGTCGGGGCCGGGCGGATCGGCCTTCGGCTTCCTGTCCTTGGTCGCAGCCGCCCCGGCGCCGGCGAGCAGCCCCAGCGGGAAAGGCAGAAGGAGTCCTGCCGCGGCGCCGGCCGCGCCGCGCGCGGCATCGCCGCCCGACACTCGGACCTTGCGGCGGGGCGCCTTGCCCAGAGCGATATCGGCGATCTCCTGCCGAAGGACCTGGAGCTGCGCGGCGATCTGCGCGCGCTCGGCGGCGACCGCGGCGCAATCGACCGGGGGCGCTTGGGCGGCGACCTGCGGCGGCAGCAGGATCGAGGAAAACGCGAGCGCGAGCGCCGTGGCCCGCCCGTTCCTGCTCCGCATCACGCTCTCCTCGCCGTCACGGCGCGAGGGTAAGCCAGCGCTCAGGCGTAGGCCAGAAGCGAATCCCGCTTTTCGGCCAGCTCGTCATAGGAGGCCGTGTCCGCGTCGCCGCGGATCGTCGCCATCGCGCGCTCCAGCCGCGCGCGCGAGCGTTCGTCGATCTCCCCGAGCGCCGACGCCATCTGGACCATCTCGGCCATGTCGCCCGAGCAATGGAGCGCGAGATCGCAGCCGGCGGCGAGCACGCCCCGAGCCCGCTCGTCGAAGCCGCCGGTCAGAGCGTGCATGCACAGATCGTCGGACATCAGCAGCCCGTCGAAGCCGATCCGCCCGCGGATGATCTCGCCGATCACGACCGGCGAGAGGCTGCCCGGGCGCTCGCGGTCCCATGCCGTGTAGACGACATGGGCGGTCATCCCCATGGGCGCATCGGCGAGGGTGCGGAACGGCGCGAGGTCGTCCTCCAGCTCGGTCTCGGAGGCCGGCACGACCGGAAGCTCGACATGGCTGTCGCTCATCGAGCGGCCGTGGCCGGGCATGTGCTTGACGATGCCGACGACGCCGCCGGCGCGCAGGCCCTCGATCACCGCGCGGCCGAGGGCGGCGACCTGCATCGGCTCCGAGCCGAGCGCGCGATCGCCGATGATGTCGTGCGCGCCCTCGCGCCGGACGTCGAGCAGGGGCAGGGCATCGACGTTCACGCCGACCTCGCGCAGCATCACCGCAATCGCCTGGGCATTGGCGCGCGCCGCCTCGATCGCGCTCATCGGCGCCTTGGCGTAGAGATCGGCGAAGGCCTGGCCGGGCGGGAAGGCCGGCCATATTGGCGGACGCATCCGGGCGACGCGGCCGCCTTCCTGATCGATCAGGATCGGCAGCTCGTCGCGGCCGTGGATGGTGCGCAGATCGTCGGTCAGCGCGCGCAGCTGCTCGCGATCGGCGATGTTGCGCCTGAACAGGATGTAGCTGGCGGGATCCACGTCGCGGAAGAAGCTCCGCTCGTCCTCGGTCAGCCGTTCGCCTTCGAAGCCATAGATCGCCGGTTGCACGTTCGGGTCTGTCCTAGTCCACGCTTACACAGGATTCGCCGGCGACGCGGAGCCGGCCGCAGATGTCGCCCGCGCCGGGACCGCTCGCCCGCAGGCGGTAGAGCGTCTTGCCGCCGGCGGTGACCGGAACGACGCTGTGCGACAGCGGCGCCAGATAGGCGAACCGTCCGGACAGCGCCTTCCACGCCGAATTGGCGCTCGCCTGGCTGGAGAAGGCGCCGAGCTGCACGGTTCCGCCCGGGCCGGCGGCCGGCGGGGTCGCGGTCGCGGTCGCGGTCGCGGCGGGCGCGTTGGTCGGGGCCGGAGCGGCGATCAATGGGCCGCTCTTCGGCTGCGCCGGCGCGCTCGGCTGCGGCTGCGAGCCGGGGCCGACCGGCGCCTCGGCGACCGCATTGGTGTTGATCGCGCCCTTCGGATCGGCGCCCTCGCTGGCGGCGAAGGCGGTGTCGCCCTCGCCTTCGACGGCCATCCCGCCGGGATCGTCGGGGCGAACCTTGTAATCGCCCTCGGGCGCCTTGATCAGCTCGGCGTCGCCGCCGGCGAGCTGGTCGCTGCGATTGTTCATCCAGAAGATGCCGCCGACGATCGCGCCGATCCCCGCGAGCGCGATCAGCACGCCGACGATCATCTTCAGCGCCGAAGGCCCGTCGCCTCCGTCGTCGTCCTCGACCGCCTCCAGCCAGGGCAGGCGGTCCTCCTCGAACGGAGTGGCATCATCGGCGCGCGCGTCGGTCATCACTGCATCTCCTCGGCCGCCGTCACGCCCATGATGGCAAGCCCGTTGCGGACAATCTGCCCGATTGCCGAGGCGAGTTCCAGACGTGCGCGGGTAAGCTCCTGATTCTGTGCCAGGAGGAAACGCCGCGAGGGATCGTCGTTACCCTTGTTCCACTGCGCGTGGAGGGCTGCCGCGAGATCGGCGAGGTAGAAGGCGATGCGGTGCGGCTCGTGGGCAAGGGCCGCGCCCTCGACGATCCGCGGGAATTGCGCCGCGAGGCGGACCAAAGCCAGCTCCTCGTCGTCGAGCAGGGCGAGATCCGGCGTCGCCGACAGATCGATCCCCGCCTCGGCGGCACGGCGGTGCAGCGAGCGGATCCGGGCGTGCGCATATTGGACATAGAAGACCGGATTGTCCTTCGACGCCTCGACCACCTTGGCGAAATCGAAGTCCATCTGCGCATCGGCCTTGCGGGTCAGCATGGTGAAGCGGACGACGTCCTTGCCGACCTCGTCGACCACGTCGGCCAGGGTCACGAAGGTGCCGAGCCTCTTGCCCATCTTCACCGGCTCGCCGGCGCGAAGCAGGCGGACCATCTGGATCAGCTTGACGTCGAGCTCGACCTTGCCGTCGGTGAGCGCGCGCACCGCCGCCTGGATCCGCTTGACGGTACCGCTGTGATCCGCGCCCCAGATGTTGACGAGGCTGTCGGAGCGCTCCGCCTTGGCGAGGTGATAGGCCGCGTCGACGCCGAAATAGGTCCAGCTGCCGTCCGACTTCTTCATCGGGCGATCCTGATCGTCGCCGAATTGCGAGGAGCGGAACAGGGTGAGCTCGACCGGCTCCCAATCCTCGGGCGTCTTGCCCTTCGGGACCTCGAGCATGCCCTCGTAGACGAGGCCCCTGGCCCGCAGCGTCTCCAGAGCGCGATCGGCCGCGCCGCTGCCGATCACCTCGGATTCGAGCGAGAAGATGTCGTGGCGGATGCCGAGCTGGGCGAGGTCCGAACGGATCTGGTCCATCATCCGAGCGACGGCGGCCTTGCGGAACAGCGGCAGCCACGCGCTCTCGTCGGCGCCGACGTAGCGGTCACCATATTCCTCGGCGAGCGCCGCGCCGACCGGCTTCAGATAGTCGCCCGGATAATAGCCTTCCGGGATCGCGCCGATGTCCTCGCCGAGCGCCTCGCGGTAGCGCAGGTGGACCGAGCGGGCGAGCGTCTCGACCTGGGCGCCGGCGTCGTTGACATAATATTCTCGGACGACGTCGAAGCCCGCATATTCGAGCAGGCTGGCCAGCGCGTCGCCGACGACGGCGCCGCGGCAATGGCCCATGTGCATCGGGCCGGTCGGATTCGCCGAGACATATTCGACGTTGATCCGGGTGCCCTGGCCGAGGCGCGAGCGGCCGTAATCGTCGCCGTCCGTCAGGATGGCGCGAAGCTCGTCGTGCCAGAGCGTGGGGACGAGCCGGATGTTGATGAAGCCGGGCCCGGCGATCTCGGCGCTCGCCACCTCGTCCAGCGCCTCGAGCTTCGGCGCGATCAGCGCGGCGAGCGCGCGCGGGTTCGTGACGGCGCGCTTGGCAAGCACCATCGCCGCGTTGGTGGCGAGATCGCCATGGGCCGGATCGCGCGGCGGCTCCACCGCGACGGCCTTGCGCTCGAGGCCGGCAGGGAGCTGCCCTTCGGCTTCGAGAGCGTCGAGGATCGCGTCGATATGCGCGGCGAAGCGGGCGTAGAGGGTCACGTCTGTCGGTTTTCCGATGTGAGGAAGCGGCGCCTTAGACCAAGAGCCGGCGGATTTGAAGGCGGGCGCTCACCGGCCGGCGAGCGCACGGATTGCGCGATTGTGGTGGATGTGGGTGCCGTCCGGCGGCAGCGCCAGGGCGGCGACGATCGCATCGGCCACGATCATCGCATCGATCGCCGCGAAGCGATTGAGCGGTCCGCGCAGCAGCAGGTTGGCGGCGGGGCTGAGCGCGAGGCCGATGCGCTCTCCGACGCGGCGGTCGCCTGCGCGTTCGCCGCGCAGCAGGCCGGGGCGGAAAAGGTCCAGGCGCGCGAAGCCGAGCCCCGCCAGCAGCCGCTCCATCTCGCCTTTGGTGCGCAGGTAGAAGTTGCGCGATCCCGGGTCGGCGCCGACCGAGGAGACGGAGACCATCCGCCGGGTCCCGGCGCGTTGCGCGGCGCGCGCGAATTCGGTGACGAGGCCGAAGTCGACGCGGCGGAACTCCGCCTGGCTGCCGGCCTTTCGGATCGTGGTGCCGAGGGTCGAGATCGCCGCTTCCGGCGCCAGCTGCTCGGTGAGCGCGCCCCAGCGCTCGGCCGGCGCGACATGCTCCTCCCCTGCCCGGCCGGCGGCGCGGCGCTGGATGCGATGGAGCTCGTGGCCCTCGGCGACGAGCCGCTCCGCGAGCAATGCGCCGATCAGCCCGGTTCCGCCGACCAGCGCGATCCGCATGTCAGAAGCCTTCGGGCAGATCGATCTCGCCGACCACGCGCCGATACTCGCGGATCGCAAAACGATCGGTCATGCCTGCGATATAGTCGCCGATGGCGCGCAGGGTCGGGACATTGCCGCTCTCGGCCGGGCGCCATTGCTGGGGAAGCAGCAACGGATCGGCGCGGAAGGCCGCGGCGAGGCCGGCGACGACGCGCTGCGCCTCGACACGGACGGCGGCGACCGGCGGCGCATTGTACATATGGGCATAGAGGAAGCGCTTCAGCTGCCGCTCCTCAGCCTCGAGCGCCGCCGAGAAGCCCGCGAGGGCACGGCCGGCGGCGCGTACCTCGTCGACATTGCGCACGCCCGCCTCGGCCACCCGCCGCTGCGTCTCCTCGAGCACGTCGTTGACCATCAGGCCGATCTGGTCCCGCACCAGCTCGGGGTGGAGCCGCTCCTCGGGGAGATCGGGGTATCGCGCGCGCACCCGCTCCCAGGCGCGGGCGACGAACGGCACCTGCAGCAGCTCGTCGAGCGAGAACAGGCCGGAGCGCAGGCCGTCGTCGATGTCGTGATTGTCGTAGGCGATGTCGTCGGCGATTGCGGCGATCTGCGCCTCGAGGCTCGGCCAGGTGGCGAGATCGAGCGGGAATTCGGCGTCCGCCTCGGCCAGGGCCCAGCTCGGCTGCGCCACCGGACCATTGTGCTTGGCGAGCCCCTCCAGCGTCTCCCAGCTCAGGTTCAGCCCCGGGTGGCGCGGATAGGGCGTCTCGAGCCTGGTCAGCAGGCGAATGGTGTTGGCGTTGTGATCGAAGCCGCCGGCCTCGGCCAGCGCCTCTTCCAGCGCGTCCTCGCCCGAATGGCCGAACGGCGGATGGCCGATGTCGTGGGCGAGGCAGAGCGCTTCGGTAAGGTCTTCGTTCAGCCCCAGCGCCCGCGCCATCACACGGCCGATCTGCGCCACTTCCAGGCTGTGGGTCAGGCGGACGCGGAAATGGTCCCCGTCCGGCGCGATGAAGACCTGCGTCTTGTGGCGCAGGCGGCGGAACGGGATCGAGTGGATGATCCGGTCGCGGTCGCGCTGGAAGGCGTCGCGCGGCCCGCGCGTGCCGCCCTGCGAATCTCCGTGGAGCCGGCCCCGCGTCGCCGCAGGGTCGCAGGCGCAAGCGGCAAGCGACGTCACTTGGCGGGAAGCTTCTCGATCTTCTGACCGGCCTCGCTCGTCCAGGCGAAGCCGTCGAGTTTCGATTTGGCGAGCTCGTTCACGAATTCCTGCGCTTCCTTTTCGGTCTTGAAGGGGCCGACGAGGAGGCGGTTAGTGGCTTTGAGCGGCGTCGTCCATGCGCTGCGGGCGGCGAGCAATTTCGGCGCCTTCGCCTTGAGGCGGTCGAACTCGCGGGGCAGGGCCGCCTTCTGCGCGCCGCCGGCGACCTGGACCCACACCCGCGCCGGCTCGGCAGGCGGTGCCGGCTTCTTCGCGGTCGCCTGCGCCTTGGCCGGCGTCGCGGCCTTGCCGGCACCCGGCTTGGCGGCCTTGTCGTCCTTCTCGGCGGCAGCCGTCTTCACGGTCTTCGCCTCCTTCGCCGGCGGCGCGGCGACCTTGGGTGCCGGCTTGGCAGCGGCCGGCTTGGCGGCGGCGGGCTTGGCGGGCGCCGGCTTAGGCTCGGCGATCACGTCCGGAAGAGCGGCGACGGTGGCGGCCACGTCGGCCAGCCGGCTGCCGGCGGCCTCGTCTGCCGGCGCGGCGGACTCGGACGCAGGCTCGGTCGCCGTGGGGAGCGAGAAAGCCGGCGCCTCGGACGGTGCGAGCGCGGCGGTCTCGATCGGCCGCGGCTCGGCCGAGCCGGTCTGCGATCGAGACGGAACTGAGGGCTGCAGGATCGCAGCCGCGGTTTCGGTGGGCTGGGAGACGGCCGCCGCACCAGGGTTCACCGCGGGCGTGCCCTGCGCCGGCACGCTGGCGGCGATCTGAACGGGCAGCGTCGCGGCCGGCGCCGGGGCCTTCACCGTTTCGGCACGAGCGGGGACCGGCGCGAGCTTCGTTTCACGCGGCGTCTCGGCAGGCGCGGACTGCGAGGACGCGGCGATCACCGACTTCGACGATCGTGCGCCGCTGCTTGCCGGCTTGGACGCCTCGGGCTGGCGGCGGGCGCTGCTCAGCGCACGGCTGCCGGCCGACCAGGAGACGCGCGCGCTGGGACCCGCCGGCGCCGGCTCACGGCTGGCGAGCTGGGTGTCGCGCGCCTTCGGATCGGGGTTGCGGCCAAGGCCGGCCTGACGCGGATCGGTCGCCCCCGCAGCGACCGGATCAGCCGCGGCGTAGGTGTTCGGCAGCGGCCCGGCGCTCTGGCCCGACTGCGGGAAGACGCCGAGATGGACCGCCCGCGCCCGCTCGGCGACGTTGAGACCCGACAGGCGCTCCAGGAACGGGGCCATCGCGCTGCCGCGTCCACCCGGCATCGAGGCCTGGACCGCGCGCACCGCACCGGCGGAATCGCCGGTGGCGGCGAGGATCAGGGCGCGTGTCCGCTCCGCATCGCGATCGCGCACGCGCAGCTGATCGTCGAGCAGGCGCAGCGCCGGCTCACGCTCGCCGCTCAGCGCCAATGAAAGAGCGAGACGGCGGGTGACCTCGGGGTTGGCGCCCTTCTGCAGGGCGAGGCGATAGTCGCGCTGGGCGCGGCGGGGATCGCCGCTGATGTCCCAGGCAAGGCCGCGTTCGCCGGCCACATCGGCCTCCGGAGCGCCGAGGCTCACCGCCTGGTCGAAGAACTTGAGCGCGCCTTGCGGCTGCTGCAGCTGGACCAGAGCCGAGCCCATCCACATCTTGATGCGGCCGTCGCGCGGCGCGATCTCCTCGGCGCGGCCGAAGAAGGTGAGCGCGGCCTGGGCATCGCCGAGCGCGAGCGCGGCGCGGCCGGCGCCCATCAGCGGATCCAGGCTCTGCGGATTGGCGGCAAGGCTCTTGAGGTGGCGCGACAGCGCCTGGCTCGGGCTTTCCTGAAAGGCGGACGCGAGCTGTGCGCCGGCGGGTACGGCCGACAGCATCAGTCCCGCTCCCAGCATGGCAAGGCCGAACCGGGTGCCCCTCGTCTGCGATTTCGTCATGACGTCATCTTAGAACGAAGCGCGGCTGAGTGGGCAATGAGCGTGCGCCCAGCCGGTCCGCGGAAACGATGAAGCGGGGGAACCTATTGATTTCATTGCAGTTCGGGCGCCGCGGAAGGCTCCGCGACGCCCGAAAAAGCACCGATTCTCCGTCGCTTAGACGGGAAGCGACTTATTGGTTGTTCTGACGCCCCAGGAAGCGGGGGATGTCGAGCGGGTCGCGACGGAGCCGCGGCGCCGGCTCTTCCTCGACCTGCGCCTTGTCGGCGCCACGGGCGATGTTGGACATCCGCTCGAACAGGGTGCCGCCGCCGGCGTTGCCGCGCGCCGGGCGCGGCGCGGCCGCAGGAGCCTCCTCGCCGGTGATCCAGCTGCGGGTACCGCCGGGAGCCCGGCTCTCGGGTCCGCTCGCGACATTCTCGTCGATGAAGCTCTCGCCCTCGTCCGGCGCAATCGCCGCACCGCTGTCGAGCAGCAGCTCGTCGTCGCCTTCGGGCGCTGGCGTGTCGAGGCTGAGCTCGTCGGCCGTTTCGGCGAGATCGAGCTCCGGAACCGACGCGGCCTGCGCCTCGCTCTCGGCAGCGGCGGCTTCCGCTGCCGGCGTCACCGGAAGCTCGGCCGCGGGCGCGCCGGCCTTGGCTTCGGACGAGCGGCCGGCGCCGGGGAAAGCGAAGACCTTGGCGGGCTGCGGCGGCGCCTGGGTGACGGCCTCCGCTTCGATGCCGGTCGCGACGACCGAGACGCGGATCTTGCCGTCGAGCTCGCTGTTGAACGCCGAACCCCAGATGATGTTGGCGTCCGGATCGACCAGTTCCTTGATGTGGCTGGCGGCCTCGTCGACCTCCATCAGGCGCATGTCCTCGCCGCCGGTAATCGAGATGATCACGCCGCGGGCGCCGCGCATCGACACGCCGTCGAGCAGCGGGTTGGCGATCGCCTTCTCGGCCGCCTCGATCGCGCGATTGTCGCCCGAAGCCTCGCCCGTGCCCATCATCGCCTTGCCCATTTCGCCCATCACCGAGCGGACGTCGGCGAAGTCGAGGTTGATCAGGCCCGGCATGACCATCAGGTCGGTGATGCCGCGGACGCCCTGCTGGAGCACCTCGTCGGCCATCGCGAACGCTTCCTTGAAGGTCGTGTTCGGATTGGCGATGCGGAACAGGTTCTGGTTCGGGATGACGATCAGCGTATCGACGTGCTGCTGGAGCTCGTTGATGCCGGCGTCGGCCGAGCGGCCGCGGCGATTGCCCTCGAAGCTGAACGGCTTGGTGACGACACCGACGGTCAGCACGCCCTTGTCGCGCGCCGCCTTGGCGATCACCGGCGCCGCGCCGGTGCCGGTGCCGCCGCCCATGCCGGCAGCGATGAAGCACATGTGGGCGCCCTCGAGCGCCTCCTCGATCTCCTGGATCGCCTCTTCCGCGGCCGCCTTGCCGATCTCGGGACGCGAACCCGCGCCGAGACCTTGCGTGATACGAAGGCCGAGCTGGATGCGATGATCGGCCGGCGAAGCATTGAGCGCCTGCGCGTCCGTATTCGCGACGATGAAATCGACGCCCTGCACGTCGTTGGCGATCATGTTCGCGACAGCGTTACCGCCGGCGCCACCGACCCCGATCACAGAGATACGGGGCCGCAGTTCATCCACTTCGGGACGAATGAAGTCGATGCTCATTGGGTCAGTCCCCCTTTGCACGCGCCGCTTGGGCAAACACTGTTAACTCCTTTTGCACGAAGAGATTCCTCCGTGCGAGCGAAAACGTTAACGCGATTCGCTTTTTGTCGCGGATATCCGGCAGTGAGTCTCAAAAGCCACTCCTGAACGCCGTGATCAGCCGCTGAACGAGACTGCCGCTGTTCGATTTCTGGACATTCTGCTCCGGCGCCACCGCGGCGCGAAGATCGAGCTCGTCCGACGCGGCGAACTGGGCGAGGCCGACGAGCGTCGTGAAAGCGGGTCCGGAATGGGCTTCGGGAAGGCCACGCAGGTTCGGCCGGCCGATCCGCACGGCGCGGCCGAGCACGCCCTGGGCGTAATCGGCGATGCCCTTCAGCTCCGAGCCGCCGCCGGTCAGCACGACCTGGCGCCCGAAAGGCCCGCCGAAGCCGAGCTCCTTCAGCGCGCCGGCGACCTCGTTGGTAAGGTGCTCGAGCCGTGCGCGAATGACCGAATTGAGCTGGGCGCGGGTGATGCGGGAGGCTTCGGTGCCTTCCTCCGATCCGGCGATCGGCTTCAGCTCGATCATGTCGTGGTTGTCGCGCGGGCTGGTTGTCGCCGATCCGTAGAAGCACTTCATCCGCTCGGCTTCGACCCGGCGGGTGCCGAACGCGGCTGCGATGTCGTCGGTGATGTCCATCCCGCCGACCGCCAGCGACTTGAGCCCGACCAGCATTCCGCCGGCGAAGACCGAGACGTTGGTGACGCCGGCGCCGAGCTCGACCAGGGCAACGCCGAGCTCGCGCTCCTCCTCGCTGAGGCACGCCTTGCCTGCGGCAACCGGCGAGGCGACAATCGCCTGGACGCCGAGATGCGCCGAGCGCACGCACAGATCGAGATTGCGCACCGGCGAAGGCTCGGCGGCGATGACGTGGATGTCGACGCCGAGGCGATCGGAGTGGAGGCCGAGCGGCTTCTTCACGCCCTGCAGGCCGTCGAGCGTGTAGAGGGCGGGCAGCGCGTGAAGGATCATCCGCCCTTCGGCATCGATCGACTCCCGGCCGACGGCGAGCAATTGGTCGATGTCCTGCGGCTGGACGCGGCGGCCGCCGATCTGCAGCTCGACGCTGGCGACGGAGCTGACCAGTCCGCCGGCCGAGAAGCCGACGAACACGTCCTCGATGTTGGTGGCCGCAATCCGCTCGGCCTGTTCGACCGCTTCGCGGATCGCCACTTCCGTGCGCTCCATGTCGGCGATGAAGCCGCGGCGGACCCCCTGGCTCTGTCGCTGGCCGGTGCCGAGGATGCGCAGCTCGCCGGCCTCGCCGGGCTCGGCGATCAGCGCGGAGACCTTGGACGAGCCGACGTCGAGGGCGGTGACGAGCCTGCGGCCGGGCGTGGCGGTCGGACGCTTCATCAGATCGTCTGCGCCGGATCGATGCCGGGCGTGCCCGGGGTCTCGGCGGGCGCATCCTTGGGCGGGGTGTTCGGCGCGATCGAAGGCACGCTGCTGCCCGGCTCGTTCGAGACGCGGACGATGAACTTGCCCGGGATTCGCATGTCGAAGCGAACGAAGCCGCGGCCGAGAAGCTGGGTCGCCTGGTCCATCCGGGCGAAGGTGGCGAGGGCCTTGCGGGCCGCCGCCTCGCCCTCGGGCAGCGCCAGGATCTCGCCCGACTGGAAGCGGATGTCCCAGCGGCGGCCGCCGATCCACGACGCGCCCGCCATCATCGCCTGCAGCTTCGGGGCGGCGTCGACGAGACGGCCGAGCTCGGACGCGTGCACGTTCGCGGCAGGGCCGATGACGATCGGAAGGTCCGGCATCGCGTCCATCCGCACCGGCTCGAGCACCACGCCGTCCATGTCGATCAGCGCCAGGCGCTGGTTGTGCTGCCAGACGGCGGCCGGCTTGCGCTCGACGATGTCGACCACGAGCGTATCGGGGAAGCGGCGCGAGACGCGGGCCTCGCGCACCCAGCCGAAGCGCAGCAGGCGCTGGCGGGTCGCCTCGAGATCGATCAGCGGCATCGCCGCGGTCGGCTGGTCGAAGGCGATGTTATAGATCTGGAGCTGCGGGACCTTGCGGGCGCCCTTGATCTCGACCCGCTTCATCGAAAACCCGGCCTCGCCGATCGCCTCGCCGAGACCGGTCCCGATCATCTGAGGGACGCGGAAGGCGGCGAGAAGGGCGATGGCGAGCGCCGCCAGCATCCCGATCAGGACGAACCAGCTCACCCGACGCACGGCCTCGGGCAGCTGCGAGGCTTCCGCCGCGCCCTTGCGGCCGCGGCCGCCGCGGGCCGGCGCCTTGTTCTTCGGGCGGGGGCGTGGCGCGGCGGCGCCGCGCGCGATCTTCGCGCTCATCCGGCCGCTCCTTTGGCCTTGGTCTCGCGCAGCGCCTCGTCGACGATCCGCTGGACGAGCTCGGGATAGGACATGCCGCGATACTTGCCCTGCTCAGGAACCAGGCTCAGCGGAGTCATGCCGGGCTGGGTATTCACCTCGAGCAGATAGAGGCCTTCGACGCCCTGCTCGTCGTCCCAGCGGAAATCGGAGCGCGAGCAGCCCTTGCAGCCAAGCAGGCGATGCGCTTCGAGCGCCATCTCCAGGGCGGCGTCGCGAACCGCATCGGGGATGTCCGCCGGGCAGACATGCTCGGTGAGCCCGTCAGTGTATTTCGCGTCGAAATCATAAAAGCCCGATTTCGGACGAAGCTCGGTGACGGCGAGCGCTTCCTCCCCCAGCACGGCGACGGTTAGCTCGCGGCCGCGGATGAACGGCTCGGCAAGCAGCCGGTCGAACTCGGTCCAGGGCCCGGGCGTTCCGCGAGAGATCGGCTGGCCGTAGTTGCCGCCGTCGGTGACGATCGCCACGCCGACCGAGGAGCCCTCGTTGACCGGCTTCACCACATAGGGCCGCGGCATCGGATCGCGCTCGAACAGGCTCTCGCTCTCGACGATCTCGCCGCCCGGCATGCGGATGCCGTGCGGGACGAGCTGCCGCTTGGTCAGCTCCTTGTCGATCGCGATCACCGAGGTGACCAGGCCGCTGTGGGTGTAGGTCAGGCCCATGAGGTCCATCAGGCCCTGAATGGTGCCGTCTTCGCCGGGCGTGCCGTGGAGCGCGTTGAAGACCACGTCCGGCTTCGCCTCGGAAAGACGCTCGGCGACGTCGCGGCCCATGTCGATGCGCGTGACACGATGGCCGAGGCTCTCGAGCGCATCGGCCACGCCGGCACCGCTCATCAGGGACACCGGACGCTCCGCGGACCAGCCGCCCATCAGGACGGCGACATGCAGCTTCTGCGTCACTTTTCTACCCCCACGCGCTGGATTTCCCATTCCAAGGTCACACCCGAGTGCGCAAGCACGCGGCGGCGCACCTCCTCACCCAGGGCCTCGATCTCGGCGGCGCTCGCCTTGCCCAGATTGAGGAGGAAATTACAATGCTTTTCAGAAACTTGAGCGTCTCCCACGGTGAGGCCGCGGCAGCCCGCCTCGTCGATCAGCTTCCACGCCTTGGTGCCCGGCGGGTTCTTGAACGTGGAGCCGCCGGTGCGCGAGCGGAGCGGCTGGCTCGCCTCCCGCTCCTCGGCGATGCGATCCATCTCGCGGGCGATCGCCTCGGGCGCATCGGCATGGCCGCGGAAGATCGCGCCCACGACGACGCTGCCCTCGGGAAGCTCGCTGTGCCGATAGGTGTAGCCGAGGTCGTGCAGCGCGAGAGTCCTGCGCTCGCCCGACCGCAGGACGATTTCGCACTCCACCAATATGTCCTTGACCTCGCGGCCATAGGCGCCGCCGTTCATGCGGACGAAGCCGCCGACCGTGCCGGGACTCGAGCGCAGGAATTCCAGGCCGCCGATGCCCGCGTCACGGGCGGTCGAGGACACGAGGATGCCGCTGGCGCCGCCGCCGCAAAGCAGGGTGGTGGAATCGAGCCGCTCGACCCTGGCGAAGGGCTTGCCGAGGCGGACGACCACGCCCGGCACCCCGCCGTCGCGTACGATGAGGTTCGAGCCCAGGCCGAGACCCATCACCGGCACGTCCGCCGGGAGGTTTTCCAGGAAATCGGACAGATCGTCGACGTCCTTCGGCTCGAACAGCCATTGCGCGACGCCGCCGGCCTTGAACCAGACGAGCGGCGCCAGCGGCGCCTGCTCGGTCAGCCGGCCGCGGACCCGCGGCATCTCGAGCGCGGCCGCGCTCATTTGTTCAGCCTCGCCTGCTGGATGCCGTCGGCGAGTGCCGCCGCCCATTTGGTGATGTCGCCGGCGCCGAGGCAGATCACCATGTCGCCCCGCGCCGCGATGTCGCGCAGCTGGAGGGACAGATCGTCGAGATCGGCGACGGCCTTGACCGAGCGATGGCCACGCGACTTCAGGCCGTCGACGAGAGCATCCGCGTCGACGCCCTCGATCGGCTCCTCGCCGGCGGCGTAGACCGGGGCGACGTAGACGATGTCGGCATCGTTGAACGCGCCCTGGAACTCTTCCATCAGATTCTGGAGGCGGGTGTAGCGATGCGGCTGGACGACGGCGATCACCCTGCCCTGCGCACCTTCGCGGGCGGCGGCGAGCACCGCGCGGATTTCGACCGGATGGTGGCCGTAATCGTCGATGATGGTCGCGCCCTGGACTTCGCCCACCTTGGTGAAGCGGCGCTTCACGCCATTGAACTTGGACAGACCGCGCGCGATCGTCTCGTCCGGGATGCCGAGCTCGGCGGCGACGCCGATCGCGGCGAGGGCGTTCAGCACGTTGTGACGGCCCGGCATCGGCAGCTCGATGTCGCGAATGACGCGCACCTGGCCGGCACGATCGCGGATCGAGACGTCGAACAGATTGCCGCCAGGGATCGGACGGACGTTCTCCCCGCGGATGTCCGCGACCGCGGCGAAGCCGTAAGGGACGACCCGGCGATCGCGAAGCCGCGGCATGATCGTCTGCACTTCCGGGTGATCGACGCAGAGCATGGCGGCGCCGTAAAAGGGAACGTTCTCGACGAACTCGACGAAGGCGTCCTTCACCTTCTCGAAGCTGCCGTAGTGATCGAGATGCTCGGGATCGATATTGGTAACGACGGCGATCGTCCCGTCGAGGCGCAGGAAGCTGCCGTCGCTCTCGTCCGCCTCGACCACCATCCAGTCCGATTTGCCGAGCCGCGCATTCGAACCGTAGGCGTTGATGATGCCGCCGTTGATCACGGTCGGATCGATGCCGCCGGCGTCGAGCAGGGTCGCGACCATCGAGGTCGTCGTCGTCTTGCCGTGCGTCCCGGCCACGGCGACCGTGGACTTGAGGCGCATCAGCTCGGCCAGCATTTCGGCGCGGCGGACGACCGGGATGCGGCGCTCGTAGGCGCAGACCAGCTCCGGATTGTCCTTGCGGATTGCGGTCGAGACCACGACCACGGCGGCGTCGCCGAGATTGTCGGCGTGATGACCGATCTTCACCTCGATGCCGGCCTTGCGCAGGCCGTCGACGACATAGCCGCCGGCGACGTCGGAGCCCTGCACCTTGTAGCCGAGGATGTGCATCACCTCGGCGATGCCGGACATGCCGATGCCGCCGATGCCGACAAAGTGGATCGTCCCGATGTCGGTGCCGACACCCTTCATGCGAAGGCTCCGCTGGCGGCGGGGCTGAGCACGTTGTTGCGCGCCGGCAGCGGATCGGAGCCGAGATCCCGGCCGGTCCGCTCGACCAGATCGGCGAGGTCGCGCGCGGCGTTCGGCCGTCCGACGGCGCGGGCGCGGGCGGCGGCATTGGCGAGCGCCTCCGGCTCGAGGCCCAGCTTCTGCATCTGCTTGGCGAGCTCCACCGCGGTGAAGTTGCGCTGCGCGATCATCCGCGCACCGCCGGCCTTCGCCATCTCGCGGGCGTTGGCGGTCTGGTGATCGTCGGTCGCGCTCGGCAGCGGGACCAGGATCGCGGGCCGGCCCGCGGCGGTGAGCTCCGCGATCGTCGAGGCGCCGGCGCGGGCGATGACGAGATGCGACCAGGCCAGCTTGTCCGACATGTCGGTGATGTAGGTGGCGAGATCGGCCGGAATGCCGAGGCTCGCATAGCGGCCGCGAACCTCCTCGATATCCTCGGCGCGGCACTGCTGGGTGACCTGCAGCCGGCGGCGGAAGTGCTCCGGCAGCATGCCGAGCCCGTCGGGCACGACGCGGCTGAGCACGGTTGCGCCCTGGCTGCCGCCGGTGACCAGCACGCGGAAGATGCCGTCCTCGCCCAGGGCCGGATAAGGCTGCTCGCGCAGCGCCAGGACCTCGTCGCGGACCGGGTTGCCGACGAGATGGGTCTTCTCGCGATGCGCCTTGGCGAGCCGATCGATCTGATCATAGGCGGTCGCGATCGCATCGACCTTGCCGGCAACGAGACGATTGACCCGGCCGAGCACCGCATTCTGCTCGTGCACCAGCGTGGGAATCCGGTCGCGCTGCGCCGCCATCAGCGCCGGCAGCGCCGGATAGCCGCCGAAGCCGATCACGGCCGACGGACGGAAGGTCTCGTAGAGGCGGAGCGCCATGGCGCGGCCGAGGAAGATCTTGCGCAGCGCCTTGAGCCAGCCGATCGGGCCGCCGCTCAGCCGGCCGGCGGGAAGGACATGGACCTGGACGCCGTCGAACAGGCCGGGGATGCGCGCGCCGCGATCGTCGGTGACCAGGGCGACGCGATGGCCGCGCCGCATCAGCTCCTCGGCCAAAGCATGCGCCGGGATCATGTGTCCGCCGGTACCGCCGGCGGCGAGGACATAATGGCGCGACTGGGTCATCGACCGCTCCATTTCACGACATAAGGGGAGCGGTGCAGATAGGGATTTCTGCGGGTGAAGGCGAGCAGCAGGCCCATGCCGATCGAGAGGGCGACCATCGACGAGCCGCCGTAGCTGATGAACGGGAGCGTCATGCCCTTGGACGGGGCGAGCTGGACGTTGACCGCCATGTTGATCAGCGCCTGCAGGCCGAACTGGGTGACGAGGCCGGCGGCCGCCAGGACGACGAACTGGTCCTCCTCGTGCAGCAGGCGGATCATCACGCGGGCGACGATGACGAGATAGATGATCGCGATCGCCAGGCAGGCGATGATCCCGAATTCCTCGCCGATGACGGAGAAGATATAGTCGGTGTGCGGCTCGGGGAGCTGGAACTTGCGCATCCCGGCCCCGGGGCCGGCGCCGAACAGGCCGCCGGCGGTGAGCGTGCGCAGCGCGCTGTCGGTCTGATAGGTGTCGTGCTCCGCCCCCGAGAACAGGAAGGCGTCGATGCGGACCGTCGCCACGTCGTAAAAGAAATAGGCGAGCACGATGCCGACGAGGCCGGCGAGGCCGAGGAAGACGAGGAAGCGCAGCGGCGCGCCCGAAAGCGTCAGCAGCAGCACCCAGGCGGAGACGAAGATGATCGTCTCACCGAAATTCGGCTGCTGCATGAGCAGCATTGCAATCAGCGCGGTGACGATGCCGGAGAGCGGCAGGACCGGCAGGCTTGCGTCCTGGTTCTTGAGCGACAGCAGCCAGGCGATCGAGACGATGTAGAGCGGCTTCAGGAACTCGGACGGCTGGAACTGGGCGAAGCCCATGCCGATCCAGCGGCGGGCGCCGTTCACCTCGGCGCCGATGATCGGTACGAGGAACAGGAGCATGGTGAAAAAGCCGGCGCCGATCAGGCACAGCCGCCGCGCCTTGGCGCGCGGCAGCATCGACACGCCGACCATCACCGGCAGCGCGACCATGATCCACATCAGCTGGCGGTAGAAATAATGAAGCGGTGCGAAGCTGACGCTGCCGCCGGAATAGCGCTGGCCCGCGGCCGGTGAGGCCGCTGCGACGGCGACCAGGCCGATCGCGATCAGTACGGCGACGAAGAAAAGGAGGACGCGGTCGATCTCCCAGAACCAGCGCCCGACCGCGCTGCGGTCCGACCGGCCGAGGCGGTTTGCCGTCCTGTCCTTGAGGTGCCCCATCACGCTCATGCCAAAGCCTCCACGAGCGCGCGGAAGGCGTCGCCCCGCGCCTCATAATCCCTGAACTGATCGAACGACGCGCAGGCCGGCGAGAGCAGGACGACTTCGCCCGGCTCCGCCCGCTCCGCCGCGTTCGCCACCGCGGTCTCTAGCGTCCCGCTGTTTTCAACAACCTTTCCTTTTGCGGACAACAGGTTGGCGAACAGCGGACCGGCCTCGCCGATCGTATAGGCGGCGCGCACATGATCGAGATAGGGCGCGCAGGCGTCGAGATCGTCGGATTTGCGCAGCCCGCCCAGGATCCAGTGCACCGCAGGGTAAGCGGCGAGCGCCGGCGCGGTCGAGGTCGGGTTGGTCGCCTTGCTGTCGTTGACGAACAGCACGCCCGCACGCTCGGCGACGCGCTCCATGCGGTGCGGCAGGCCGGGATAGGTCTCCAGCGCACCGGCGATGTCGGCGTCGGCAATGCCGAGCTCGCGCGCGGCCGCGACGGCGGCGGCGACATTCTGGGCGTTGTGCGGCCCCTGGAGCGATGGCCAGCGCGACTGGTTCTTCACGTCCTGCGAGGAAACGAGGATCCGGCGACCCTCGATCTGCCCTGCGATGGCCCGCGTATAATCGTCCTCGGCGGCGATGATCGCCGGGCGCTCGGGCGACTGCATGGCGAACAGCCGCGCCTTGGACGCGGCATAATCGTCCATCCCGTCGTAGCGATCGAGATGATCCGGTGAGACGTTGAGCAGCACCGCGACGTCGCAATCGAGGCCGAGGGTGAGATCGATCTGGTAGGAGGAGAGCTCGAGCACATAGACGCCCGGGCCGGCGTCGTTCGGCTGGAGCGGATCCTGGCCGAGGATCGGCAGGCCGATATTCCCGCCCAGTGCGGCGGGGAGGCCGGCGCTGCGCACGACGTGGTGGATCAGCGCCGTCGTCGTCGACTTGCCGTTGGTGCCGGTGATTCCGACGACCTTGTGCGGCGGCAGGTCGGCGCGGGCGCGGGCGAACAATTCGATGTCGCCGATCAACGGCACCGAGGCGCGGCGGCTGCGCTCGGCGATCGGATGGCGGTTGATCGGAACGCCGGGCGAGACGACGATGCCGGAATAGCCGTAGAGCGCGGTGACCAGCGGATCGGCGATCCTGAGGTTCGGGTGCGCCGGGAGCGCCGCGCGCGCTTCCGGCTTTTCGTCCCACGCCATCACCTGCGCGCCGCTGGCGAGCAGGGCGTCGACGGTCGCGCGGCCCGAGCGCGCCAGGCCGAGCACCGCAAACGACTTCCCGGCGAAGGCGGCGCTGACGATCATCTCAGCTTCAGGGTGGAGAGGCCGGCGAGCGCGAGGACGAAGCTGATGATCCAGAAGCGGATGACGACGGTCGGCTCGGACCAGCCCATCTGCTCGAAATGGTGGTGGATCGGCGCCATCTTGAACACGCGCTTGCCGGTGCGCTTGTAGAAGAAGACCTGGATGATCACGCTCATCGCCTCGACCACGAACAGGCCGCCGATGATGCCGAGGACGATCTCGTGCCGGGTCGCGACCGCGATCGCACCGAGCGCGCCGCCGAGCGCGAGACTGCCGGTATCGCCCATGAACACGGCCGCCGGCGGCGCATTGAACCAGAGGAAGGCGAGGCCCGCACCGACCATCGCCGAGCACAGGATGGTCAGCTCGCCGGCGCCGAACACGTGCGGCACGCCCAGATAGCTGGCGAAGATCGCGTTGCCGACCAGGTAGGAGATGACGAGGAAGGCGAGGCTGGCGATGATCACCGGCATGGTCGCGAGCCCGTCGAGGCCGTCGGTGAGGTTCACCGCATTTCCGAACGCGACCACGACGAACGAGGCGAACAGGATGTAGAACGGCCCGAGATAGATGACCGGGCCGCTGTAGAAGGGAATGTAGAGCTCGGTGCCGGCGCCCCAGCAGATGATCGTCGTGCCGATGCCGGCGACGACGAACTCGGCGAGCAGGCGGACGCGGGCCGAAACGCCCTTGTGGCTGCGCTTGGTGACCTTGTCGTAATCGTCGAGGAAGCCGATCAGCCCGAAGCCGACGGTGATGAACAGACACGCCCAGAGGTAGCGGTTCGAGAAGTTCATCCACAGCAGCATCGCCACGGTGAGCGAGGTGAGGATCATCAGCCCGCCCATGGTCGGCGTGCCGCGCTTGGCGAGATGCGCCTGCGGGCCATCGGCGCGGATCGGCTGCCCCTTGCCCTGCCGCACGCGCAGCCAGCCGATGAACTTCGGCCCGAGGATCAGCCCGAGGACGAGGGCGGTGGCGGTCGCGGCGCCGGCGCGGAAGGTGATGTAGCGGACGAGGTTGAGAAGCCCCGGGAAGCCCAGCTGTTCGGCAATCCAGTAGAACATCAGCGTTTCCCGCTCGCCAGCACCTCTACGAGGCGGGCAAGTCCGATCGAATTGGATCCCTTGACGAGTATCGCGTCGCCCGATCCGATCTCGTCACGGACGAGGCCTATCGCCGAAGCGGTATCCGGCACATGCGCCATTTTAACCTTTTGGCCAAGGGCTTTCGCCAGCGGCGCCATCTCTTCGCCGACCAGGATTGCGTAATCGACCCGGGCCGCCTCGATCGGGCCGGCCAGCTCGGCGTGGAAATCCTCCGAAGAGACGCCGAGCTCGCGCATTGCCCCGAGCACGGCGATGCGCCGCCCGGCGACCGGCTGCGCTCCGAACGTCTTCAGCGTCGCGGCCATCGAGGCCGGATTGGCATTGTAGCTCTCGTCGATCAGCAGCGCTTCGCCCTCGCCCGCGGCGATGCGGTGGCGCTCGCCCCGGCCCTTCAGGCCAGGCATGTCGGCGAGCGCGAGACCTGCGGCCGCGAGATCGCCGCCGAGCGCCTCGACGGCGCCGAGCACGGCAAGGGCGTTCGAGACCCAATGCTCACCATGCTGCGAGATCGTGAAGGTGAGCTCCGCCTCCGGGAAAATCGCGGTGACGAGGGAGCCGCCGGACGGCGCGGCGACCACGTCGCGGGCGCGGATATCGGCGCCCTCGCCGCGGCCGAAGGTCAGGATCGTGGCTGCGTGCGGCCTCGCCGCGGCGATCAGCCGATCGCGATGCGGGCTGTCGAACGGCACGAGCGCGTTGCCGCCCTCCTGCAGGCCGCGAAAGATCTCGCCCTTGGCGTCGGCGATCTCCTCCTCCGACGCGAAGAACTCGCGGTGGGCCGGCGCGATCGCGGTGACGATGGCGACATGCGGGCGCACCAGCTGCGTGAGGTCGGCAAGCTCTCCGGCATGGTTCATGCCCATCTCGAACACGCCGAAGCGCGTGTCGCGCGGCATCCGGGCGAGCGACAGCGGCACGCCGGTGTGGTTGTTGTAGCTCTTCACCGACCGGTGCGCCTCGCCCGGCGCGGCGCGGTCGAGGGCGGCGTAGAGCGCCTCCTTGGTGCCGGTCTTGCCGACCGAGCCGGTCACGCCGCAGATCCGAGCGGTGCTGCGCGCACGCGATGCCCGCCCGAGATCGATCAGGGCCTGCATCGTATCGCCGACGAGGACGTGCGGCCGGTCGATCGGCTGCGAGACGATCGCGCCCGCGGCGCCGGCATCGAAGGCCTTGTCGAGGAAGCGGTGGCCGTCGGTCGCCTCGCCCTTCAGGGCGAGGAACAGGTCTCCCGGCCCGACCTCGCGCGAATCGAACGTCACGCCGGAGACAGCAAAGTCGCCGGCGGCGCGGCCACCGACGGCTTCGGCGATCTCGGACGAGGTCCACAGAGCGGCGGTCATGCGGCGCACTCCCTTGCGACCTGAACGTCGTCGAACGGAAGCACCTCGTCGCCGACGATCTGCCCCTGCTCATGCCCCTTGCCGGCGAGCAGGATGATGTCGTCGGGTCCCGCCTCCGCGATCGCGGCGGCGATCGCTTCGCGACGTCCGCCGACCTCCCGCGCGCCCGGGGCGCCGGCGAGAACGTCGCGGCGGATCGCGGCCGGATCCTCGCTGCGCGGATTGTCGTCGGTGACGATGACGAGATCGGCGAGCCGGGTTGCGGCCGCGCCCATTTCCGGGCGCTTGCCGACGTCGCGGTCGCCGCCGGCGCCGAAGACGATGATCAGCCTGCCGGCGGCATGCGGACGCAGCGCCTCGATCGCGGCCTCGATCGCGTCCGGGGTATGAGCGTAGTCGACGTAGACCGGGGCTCCGGCGCGGGTGATCACCGCGCGCTCGAGCCGGCCGCGAACCGGATGCACGCGTGCCAGGCTGGCGAGGATCTGCTCGAGTTCGCCGCCGGTGGCGAGAACCAGGCCGGCGGCGGTAAGCGCATTGGCGGCCTGGTAGGCGCCGATCAACGGCAGCTTCAGCTCGTGCCGCGCGCCTTCCGCCTCGATCACCAGCGTCTGGCCGAGCTGGGAGGGCGTGCGAGAGATCAGGCGGAGAGTCTCGCCGTTGCGCCCGACGGTGAGCAGCCGCAGCCCGCGCTCGCGGCAGCGCCGGATGACCTCTTCGGACTTGGGATCGTCCATCCACACCACCGCGGCGCCGTCCGGCTCCACCACCTCGGTGAACAGGCGCATCTTGGCCTCGAAATAGGCCTCCATCGTCTGATGGTAATCGAGGTGGTCGCGGCTGAGGTTGGTGAAGGCGGCGGCCCGGACCGGCAGCCCCTCGGTACGGTATTGCGCCAGGCCATGGCTCGACGCCTCGAACGCGGCATGGCTGACGCCCTCGCGGGCGAGCCCCGCCATGTTCGACAGGAAGGTGACGATATCGGGCGTGGTGAGGCCGGTCGTCACCTGATCCTCGGAGGTGGTAACGCCCAATGTGCCGATCGAGGCGGCGTGATGCCCCGCCATCCGCCAGAGCTGCCGGGTCAGCTCGACGTTCGAAGTCTTGCCGTTGGTGCCGGTGACCGCGACCACCGTCTCGGGGAAGGGCGCGAAGAAGCGCGCGGCGAGCCGGGCGAACTCGCGCCGCGGCTCCTCGCTGGCAACGTGGGCGGCACCTTCGACGCGGACGTCCGGCCGGGCGACGACGGCGACGGCACCCGCCTCGATCGCGCCGCTGACGAAATCCTCGCCGTTGAAGACGGTACCGCGGAATGCGCCGAACACGGTGCCGGGAGCGACCTTGCGATGGTCGATCGCGAAGCCGGTGACGCGGGCCTCGTCACCGCTTCCGATCAGCATTCCAAGACGCATCAATGCTCCTGCTTGGCGACCAGGGCCATCATGTCGGAAAGATCGATCTCACGGCTCTCGTCCGGGACGATGCCGAGAAGCGGTCCGGTGCGCGCGATCACCTTCGACACGACCGGCGCAGCCGTCCAGGCGGCGGTGGTGAAGCCGAACGTGTCTGCAGTGGCTTTCGGGGCATCCAGCATCGCGATGACGACATAACGCGGATTGTCCATCGGGAAGGCCGCCGCAAACGTCGAGACGTTCACTTTTCGCGAATAGCCGCCGGCGGCCGAGACCTTTTCGGCCGTCCCGGTCTTGCCGCCGACGCGGAAGCCTGCCGCGTCTCCCTTGCGACCGGTGCCGGCGACGACGACCATGCGCAGCAGCTTGCGCATCTTGAGGCTGGTCTCTTCCGAGTAGACCCTGCGGCCTGCACTTGGTTTCGACACCTTCAGCAACGTCGCCGGACGCCAGATGCCGCCGTTGACCAGCGCCGCATAGGCGCTGGCGAGGTGAAGCGGCGAGACGGCGATGCCGTGGCCGAAGCCGCTGGTGAGGACGGTGGCCCGGCTCCACTCGCGCGGGAAGAGCGGGCGCGCCTTCTCCAGCTCGACATAGGCCGGCTCGTGGAAGCCGAGCGCGCGGAACGCCGCCTGCATGCGCTCTGCCCCCATCTGGTCGGCGATCTGCGCCGTGACGATGTTCGACGAATGGACCAGCGTCTCGACGATGTTGGCGCTGCCCGGGATCGGATGATCGTCCTTGATCCGGAAGCGGCCGATCTGCACCGGCGCGTTCGACGGGTAGCGCTGGGAGACGGACTTGATCACGCCGGCGTCGAGCGCGGCGGCGACGGTGATCGGCTTGAAGGTCGAGCCGAGCTCGTACACGCCCATCGTCGCGCGGTTGAACAAGGCGTTGGGATCGGACTTGCCGGCCGCGTTCGGGTTGAACGTCGGCATCGAGGCCATGGCGACCAGCTCGCCGGTGCGCACGTCGAGGACGATGCCGGTGCCGCCTTCGGCGCTGTGCTTGGCCACCGCGGCGCCGAGCTCCGCCTCCATCGCGGCCTGCACCCGGCTGTCGATCGCCAGCCCGACGGGCTGCCCGCGCAGGGCCGGATCGGACAGCCGGCTCTCCAGCACCTTTTCCATGCCGGTGACGCCGTGGCCGTCGAAGTCGGTCCAGCCGAGGACGTGGCCGGCCAGCGCCGTCTGGGGATAGAGGCGCTCGGGCTCGCGGTCGAAGACGATCGCCGGCTCCCCCAGCGCGTTCACCGCCGAGACGAGCTCGGGCACGGCACGACGGCTGAGATAAAGGAAAGTCCGGCCCGAGGTCAGCATCGCCTTGTACTGGTCGGCGCTCTTCTCCGGCATCAGCTCGGCGAGCTTGGCGGCGAGCTCCGACGGATTGCTGATCATCCGGTCGGGGTGGACGCCGATCGACCAGGCATCGATCGTCCGGGCAAGCGGAACGCCGTTACGGTCGACGATGTCGGCCCGCGGCGGGATCAGCGGGTTGGACAGCTCGGCGGCGCCGGAGCGGTCGGTGAACACCTGCAGGAAGAGCAGGCGGCCGACGATCATCAGCGTCACGCCGGCGAAGACGAGCATGACGAGCATCAGGCGCTGATAGGTCAGCGCCAGGGCCTGCGGCCGGTTGGGAGCGCCTCCGAACCTGGCGGCGTCTGCTGCAAGCGTGGCCATCAGTTGCCGCCGCTCCCCTGGCCCTTGCGGGCGGCGGAGTTGATCTCGGCAACGAGCTTGCCGTCCAGACGCGAGGTGCGCGGCTTCGCGGCCGGGGCCTTGGCGACGATCTTCGGCTCGCTGCGCGCGGCCGGCTTGGCGTCCGGACGCGCAGCCGCCTTGGTATCGGCAGCCGGCTTCACGGCGTCGCGGGCCGCAGCAAGCTTGGCAGGACCGGCCGCCTCGCCCTTGGCGGTCGCGACCGGCTTGGCACTCGTGGCGACGGCCTTGACGGACGCGGGCTGCGGCGCGGCAGGCTTGCGCTCGACCGGCTTGGCGGCGGCCACCATCTGCCGAAGGCCCACCGTGGGGGTGAAGCTGGCGCGCTGAACGGTCGGGGCCGCCGTGACCGGCGCCGCGGCCACGGCGCGCACGATTGCGGGCTTCAGCGGCGCTGTCGGCGCCGGCTCGCCGGTGTGCATCGCGGCCATGCGGACGTCGGCGGCGCGCTCGCCCAGAGTCGGATCGCGCCGCTCGAAGCGGGCGAGCTTCACGCCGTCGCTGAGATACTGGGCCGACGACGGCGCGGCGAGCGCCAGCACTTCGGCGTTCCACTGCTCGAGCTGCGACAGACGGCCGCGCGTGCCGAGCTCCGTCTGAAGCGAGCGGATCTCACGCTTGGCGGCGATGATCTGCCGCTCGACCTTGACCAGCTCGGCCCGCTCGGTCGCGACCTGCAGGGAGACCATGTAGCAGGACAGGGCGGCGCCACCGACGGTCGCCACCCAGATCACCGACTTGAAACCCTGTACGATCATTCGAACACACCTTCATTGCCGGTAGCCGGCGAATTCTTCTTGCTGCTCCACGCCGGAGCGGCGGTCCGGCGCGCGACCCGGAGAGTCGCCGAGCGCGCCCGCGGATTGGCGGCGGTCTCCGCCTCGCCGGCGCGGGCCGGCTTGGCGACGGCCTCGAAGCTCGGCGCCGGCCCTGACGCGGCCTGCTGCGGCAGATGCCGCGACCCTGCGGGGGTGGCGCCGCTCCGCTCCTTGAGGAAGCGCTTCACCAGGCGATCCTCGAGGCTGTGGAAGGTGACGACGGCCAGACGCCCTCCCGGCCGCAGGACCTGCTCGGCCGCCTCGAGCCCGTCCTCGAGCTCTCTCAACTCTTCGTTAAGATAGATGCGAATCGCCTGGAACGTGCGAGTCGCGGGATCTTTCTTCATTCCCGCGTGCCAGCCGAGCGCCTTGCGGACGACGGCGGCAAGCTCCCCGGTGCGGGCGAGCGGGCGGGCGGCGACGATGGCGCGAGCGATGCGCCGCGACTTCGGCTCCTCGCCGAAATGATAGAGGACGTCGGCGATCTCCTCCTCGGACGCACGGTTGAGGAAGTCGGCGGCGCTCTCCCCTTCCTGCGACATGCGCATGTCGAGCGGCCCGTCGGCCTGGAAGGAAAAGCCGCGCTCGGCGCGATCGAGCTGCATCGAGGAGACGCCGATGTCGAGCGTCACGCCATCGACCTGCTCCACGTCGCGGGCGGCAAGCGCCTGACGCATCCGGGAAAAACGCTCCGGCACCAGCGTCAGGCGCCCCCCGCAAGCGGCCGCCACCTTTTCGCCTTCACGGATCGCGTCGGGATCGCGATCGAAGGCGAACACACGGGCAGCCCCTTTCTCGAGGATGGCACGGGTATAGCCGCCGGCCCCGAAGGTGCCGTCGACATGGGTCTCGCCGGGTGCGATGGCGAGACCGGCGATCACCTCGTCGAGGAGAACCGGGACGTGCGGGGCGGCAGTCTCCGGGCTCACAGGGCGATCCCCTTCTCTTCCAGGCGCCAGGCGGCGATGTCGCGAAGATCCGCATCGCCCTGCTCCAGAGCGACTCGCGGGTTCCAGATCTCGACGGTGCCGCCGACGCCGACGAACAGGGCGAGATCCTCGATGCCGCCCTTGCGGCGCATCATCGGGGGCAGGATGATGCGGCCGCTGGTGTCGTAGGGCACGTCCTCGGTCATGCCGAAGGTGCGACGGGCGCGCGCATAATGATCCTGGATCGTGCCGCCGCGCTCCTCTTCGGCGAGCCGGCGACGCTCCATCTCGCGATAGAGGTTGCGCGCATAGTTGCGGCCGTAGGCGGTGAGGCAGGGCGAGATCTCGTGGGCGCCGATGACGATCGCACGCGCTTCGGAGCCGCGCTCGATCACCGAGCGGACGAAGGCGGGAACGGAAAGACGCCCCTTGGCATCCACCGCGTTGAGCGCGCTTCCCTGAAAGAAGTCGTCGATCTCCACGCCTTTTGCGCCCCGCTCCACAAAAAACACGGACCTTCCCCGTTCGCCGAAGCGCGACGTGCGCTTCGGCGCGCCACAGCGGCCGACAGAGAAGTGCCCCGAACTAGAAGCCCGTGGATAACATTCCCGCCCTTGGGATGGAAGGGGATTTGATGCCTTTTTTGGGGATTTCATGCCACGCCAAGGGAAAGGCGCGGTTTTTCGCGGTTTGTTCCGGGTGCGCTAGGTATTCTTCCCCTGGTTGATGAGGCTGTGGATAAGTCTGTGGTTACCCTGCGCGGCGGCGCAGAAGCAAGGCGGCGACGGCGAATGCGGCGGCGAGCAGGAGCAGACCTCCGGCGACGATCCGAGCGGCGTCGAGCGGCCGCGAGCCGGGCTCCGCCCAGATCACCCGTCCCCGAGCCCGGTTGCGCGAGATGCCGGCAAGATCGTCCAGCCAGTCGGCGAGGATCAACGGATTGTCCGCCCGCCTATGCTCGCGGGCGCCCCCGTCCGCGCCGCCGCCCATCCAGAGATCGTCGCGAAGCAGATCCGCATCGGCGATGACGGTCGCCACGCCCCTGCCGATCCTGCATTCGGCTCGATAGTCGCGGACGATGCGGCAGGCGGGACCGCTCGTGACGAGGTGCCCTGCCTGACGAAGAACCAGCCGGCGGCCATCCTCGAGACCGCCGGCGTCCGCTTGGCGGCCCGCAATGCCGAGACCCCAATGATCGAGCAACGGCCCGAGCAGTCCGACCGGGGGCGCGCGCCGGACATCGCCGAGCGGAAGCTCCGAAGGCCATTCGAGAAGGGGGTCGGTGAGGATCAACGCGCGGCCGCCGGCGCGAACCCATTCGTCGAGCGCGACCAGCTCGGCCGGGGCGAGCCAGCGCGGCTGGGCGAGCAGCAGCAGCCTGCCGTCGAGACTCGCCGGCTCCAGCGTGTCGATCGGTCGAACGGAGAACTCCTCCTGCAGCAGGCGATAGGCGGCCGCGGGCCGCGACGCCGGATCGAAGGCTCCCCCCTCCCCCCACCCGATCGGCAGCGCGGTCATCAGCAGAAGGTCGGGCTTTCGCGACGCCGGCCGCGGCGTCTCGACGGCCGTAGCGGCCGTCCGCCAGCCATTCCGGACCGCGGGCGCGGCGAGCAGCACGGCGCTCGCCAGGACGACGGCGGCAAGTCCCGGCCGCCCCAACGCCCGATGGACGTAGGAGAACGCCGCGTCGAGCAGCGCGATCGCCATCGCCGCGGCGGCCGCGCCGCGGAGCAGCTCCGGCCAGGGCGCGGCGTTGCCGAGCCTCAGCAGGTAGAGGCCCTCGGCGGCACAGGCCGCGACCAGAAAGAGGCCGAAGAGCGCGACGCGGCCGACCAAGTGGCACCGCCTGACGATCAAGGCGAGGAGCAGGAGCAGCCAGGGTCTCGCAGCGAGGAAGATCTGCGCCTCGGCACGCGGATAGCCGGCGGCGAGGCTGACGGAAGCACCGATCAGCAGCTCGGCGGCGGCGAGCAGGACGACGGCGGCCGCGAGGCCGGCGAGACGGGCAGGTTCAGCGCTTGCCCGAGGGTGCAACCGGCTGCCCCGCACGCGCGCTGCTGTTGTCGTCGGGATTGCCTGGCGCGACGCCGAGCTCGGCGAGCGGCTCGGTCGGCTCGGCCTCGTTGCCGGCCGCGCTTCCCGGCTGCGCGCCATGGGCAAGGCTGTTCGCCGTTATCGGCTCCTCTGCGGTCGGGCGCGTGAACACCGCACCCAGCAGGACGAGCACGAACACGAAGGCGAGGCCCGTCAGTCCGATCCGGACGCGCTGCATTTCGGCTCCGTTTTCACCCTCACACCCTAAAGCGTACGGAATTGCTCGCCAACCGCAACCCGTCTTGGCATCATGGCGGTCCACGACCGGCTAGCGCCGCGAAAGGCTGTTGCGAAGCAGTTGCAAAAACGCTTGACGCAGGGAGCGCCAGTGGCGAAAAAAAACTTATGAGCAAAGCCCTTATTGCTGCCGCCTCGCTGGCAGCCCTCACCCTCACCGGGTGCAACAGCGAGCCCGAGACGATCACCGCCAACGCCGACGACCCGCAGGCGGAAGCGCTGAAGAACGCCCCGCCCCTCACCGAGGCCCCGCCGATGATCCAGGCGAGCCGGACCTTCCGCTGCAAGGACAACAGCCTAGTCTACGTGGATTTCTACACCAACGACACGGCCCGCATCCGCACCGAGAAGAACGGGACGCCGACGGTGCTGACCGCCGAAGCGGGCAAGCCGCCCTACGTTGCGGAAGGCTGGTCGCTCTCCGAGAACGCCGCCCAGGTCAGCCTTACCGCCCCGGGCAAGGGCACCCAGAGCTGCAAGGCCTGAGCCGCAGCCCTTCCAGGTCATGATGCGCCTCCCCACGCCCAATGCGTGGGGAGAGCCCGATCAGACCGCTTCGGCCGCGGCCGGCGCCGCCGCTCCGGCCGACATCGCCTCCATCCGGCGGCGCATCTCGTCCTCCGGCACATCCTCCTTGTGGGTGGCGACCGACCAGCGCTGGCCGAACGGGTCCCGCAGCGTCCCCATCCGGTCTCCGTAGAACTGGTCCTCGGGAGGCCGCTCGGCCGTCGCGCCGGCGTCCACCGCCCGCGCGAACATCGCATCGACATCCTCGGTGTAGAGAAGCAGGCTCGACGTCGCACCGCCGCGCGACTGCGGACCCAATATGTCCATCTCGGGGAATTCGTCCGCCAGCATCACGATCGAATTGCCGATGCGGAGCTCGGCATGGCCGATGCGATCGCCCATCGGCAGGCGGAGAATCTCCTCGGCGCCGAACGCACGCCGGTAGAAATCCAGCGCGGCCGCGGCGCCGCGCACGACCAGATAGGGAGTGATCGAACGATAGTCTTCGGGGATCGGATCCACGCTCATCGCCACCTCCTTCGCGCCTGGGAACAAAGGGTGATCATCCTATCACGTGCGGCGGGTTTCGACAAACCGGCATCGATCGAATAGGAGGCCGCCATGACCGATTCCATTACCCCCGAGATCGTCGCCGAGCACGGCCTGTCCCAGGAAGAATATGCCCGCGTGCTGCACGCGATGGGACGTGAGCCGAACATCACCGAGCTGGGCATCTTCTCGGTGATGTGGTCCGAGCATTGCTCGTACAAATCGTCCCGAATCCACCTGAAGAAGCTGCCCACCCAGGCGCCGTGGGTGATCCAGGGTCCCGGCGAGAATGCCGGCGTGGTTGATATCGGCGACGGCCAGGCGGCGATCTTCAAGATGGAGAGTCACAACCACCCGTCGTACATCGAGCCCTATCAGGGCGCGGCGACCGGGGTCGGCGGCATCCTGCGCGACGTGTTCACTATGGGCGCGCGGCCGGTCGCCAACCTCAACGCGCTGCGCTTCGGCCGGCCGGACCATCCCAAGATGCGGCACCTGATCTCCGGCGTCGTCTCGGGCATCGGCGGCTACGGCAATTGCGTCGGCGTCCCCACGGTGGGCGGCGAGGTCAATTTCCACCGCGCCTATGACGGCAACATCCTGGTCAATGCGATGACCGTCGGCATCGCCGAGACCGACAAGATCTTCTATTCGGCCGCCGCCGGCATCGGCAATCCGGTGGTGTACGTCGGCTCCAAGACCGGCCGCGACGGCATTCACGGCGCGACCATGGCGTCCGCCGATTTCTCCGAGGACAGCGAGGAGAAGCGCCCCACCGTCCAGGTCGGCGATCCGTTCACCGAGAAATTGCTGATCGAGGCGTGCCTCGAGCTGATGGGGTCTGACGCGATCGTCGCCATCCAGGACATGGGGGCGGCCGGCCTCACCTCCTCGTCCGTGGAGATGGCGTCGAAGGGCGGCGTCGGGCTCGAGCTCGACATGAACGCGGTGCCCTGCCGCGAGGAAGGCATGACGCCCTACGAGATGATGCTCTCCGAGAGTCAGGAGCGGATGCTGATGGTGCTGAAGCCCGGACGCGAGGCCGAGGCCGAAGCGATCTTCCGCAAGTGGGAGCTCGATTTCGCGGTGATCGGCAAGGTCACCGACACCGGCCATCTGGTGCTGCGCTGGAACGGCGAGATCGCCGCCGACATACCGCTCGCCCCGCTCGCCGACGACGCTCCCTGCTACGATCGGCCCTGGGTGCCGACGCCCCAGCCGGCGCCGCTCGGCGCGGTGGCGGAGAGCGCGGACCCGGCCGCGGACCTGCTCGCGCTGATGGCGTCGCCGGACCTCGCCAGCCGCCGCTGGATCTGGGAGCAATATGATCACATGGTCGGCGCCGACACGGTCCAGCGGCCCGGCGGCGACGCGGCCGTCGTCCGGGTCCACGGCACCGCGAAGGGTCTTGCGATCGCCACCGACGTGACCCCGCGCTACTGCTTCGCCGATCCGGTGGAGGGCGGCCGCCAGGCGATTGCCGAATGCTATCGCAACCTCAGCGCCGTCGGCGCGACGCCGCTCGCCACGACCGACTGCATGAACTTCGGCAACCCCCAGCGTCCCGAGATCATGGGCCAGTTCGTCGGCTGCATCGAGGGCATGGCGGAGGCGTGCAGCGCCCTCGACTTCCCGATCGTCTCCGGCAACGTCTCGCTCTACAACGAGACCAAGAACGAGGACGGCAGCGGCTCCGCGATTCTCCCGACGCCGGCGATCGGCGGCATCGGCCTGCTGCAGGACTGGTCGAAATCGGCAACGATCGCCTTCAAGGGCGAAGGCGAGGCGATCTACCTGATCGGCGAGACCAAGGGCCATCTCGGCCAGTCCCTCTGGCTGCGCGAGATCGCCGGCCGCGAGGCCGGCCCGCCCCCGCCGGTCGATCTCGCCGTGGAGAAACGCAACGGCGCCTTCGTTCGCGGCCTGATCGGCGAGGGCGCCGTCAGCGCGGTGCACGACGTCTCCGATGGCGGCCTCATCGTGGCGCTGGCGGAGATGGCGCTGGCCGGCGGGCTGGGCGCGATGCTGGACGCGGACCTGCCACGGTCCGCCGCCTTCCTCTTCGGCGAGGACCAGGGACGCTATCTCGTCACCACCCGCGACAGCGAGGCCCTCCAGCACGCCGCGGCCGCGGCCGGCGTACCGCTGAGCTTCGTCGGCACGATCGGAGGCGATGCGCTCGCTGACGAGGACGGCAGGCTGCACCTCCCGCTCGCCCGGCTCCGCGACGCCCATGAGGGTTTCTTCCCCAGCCTGATGGGCGGCGAGCTCACCGTCGCCTGATCCAGCCTCGCGGCGACAGCATCACGACCTGTGCTATCCTCCCGGGCGGGAGGCGCGTGATGGCGACGGGCTATTCGGGTACGCCGCTGGCGAAGAAGCTGACGCTGAAGGACGGTCAGCGGATCTGGTGGGAGAACATGCCCGTCGAGGTCCAGCGCGCGATCGCCGCCTCGGGCGTTGCGCTGGAATGTCGAGGAGCGGCCGAGGCGCCGATCGACGCCGCGCATGTCTTCGTCACCACGCGCGTTGCCCTGGAGGAGGCCGTCGAGCGCCTGCGCCCGCTGCTCGCGCCGGACGGCATGCTCTGGGTGTCGTGGCCGAAGAAGGCGTCGCGCGTGCCGAGCGAGGTCAGCGAGGATCTGGTCCGGGCGGTCGCGCTCCCCACGGGGCTGGTCGACGTGAAGGTCTGCGCCGTGGACGAGACCTGGTCCGGCCTGAAGCTCGTCATTCGCAAGGCGCTTCGGCAATAGGCAGATGTCCGCTATTGCGACTTAGTCGCATTATCGCTATTTCCGATCTCCATGATCGTCTGTGTCTGCAATGCGATTCGCGAGTGCGACGTCCGCAAGGCCGCCCGCGATGGCGCGTCCTGCCCCACCAGCGCCTATCGGGCGTTCGGCCGCAAACCGCGCTGCGGCCAGTGCTTCTCCTTCGCCCGCGAAGTGATCGCCGCAGAGCAGTCGGCCGCCTGAGGCGGCAACAGGACCCTTCATCCGTGCGGTCCGGCGCGCGGGTCTTGACGGTGTTCGCCCTTCGGCCGAAAGGCTGCTCGAGAGACAGCCCAGGGGAGCCGGCACATGAAGGGCGACGCACGCGTCATCGAGCTTCTCAACGAAGCGCTCAAGAACGAGCTGACGGCGACCAACCAATATTGGCTGCACTATCGGCTGCTCGACAATTGGGGCATCGCCCGCCTCGCCGCCTACGAGCGGCACGAGTCGATCGACGAGATGAAGCATGCCGATCGGCTTGCCGAGCGCATCCTGTTCCTCGAGGGCCTGCCCAACTTCCAGCTGCTCGGGCGACTGCGCATCGGCGAGACGGTCGAGGAGGTGCTGCGCTCCGATCTCGACCTCGAGGTCGAGGCCGTCGAGCAGCTGCGCGGCGCCATCCAGCATTGCGAGGCGGTTCGCGACTATGTCAGCCGTGACCTGTTCGCCGAGATCCTCGGCAACGAGGAAGAGCATGTCGATCACCTCGAGCGCCAGTTCGACATGATCCGGCAGATGGGCCTCGCCAACTACATCCAGCTCCAGTCCAAGCCCGCCGAGGATTGAGCCGGGCTCCGGCAAGGATCCCGCTCCCCGCGGTCCGCCGGCGCCCACAGGGACGCGCCAGATGAGCAGCGATGCCTTCGCGCGCATCCGCACCCTCGACGTGCTTCGCGGGGTCGCCGTGCTCGGAATCCTGACGATGAACATCGTCGAGTTCGCGCTGCCGCCGCAGGCCTATGACAACCCGGCGGCCTATGGCAGCCCTTCCGCGGCCGATTACGCGGCCTGGGCGGCCTCCTTCGTCCTGTTCGACGGAAAGATGCGCGGCCTCTTCTCCTTCCTGTTCGGGGGCAGCATGCTGCTCGTGATCGAGCGTGCCGACGCGCGCGGCGAGCCTTCGGCGGCCATCCACTATCGCCGCATGCTGTGGCTGGGCGTGATCGGCCTCGCCCATTTTTACCTGATCTGGCGCGGCGACATCCTGTTCGAATATGCGGTCGCCGGCGCCGCGGCATGGTTCTTCCACCAGATGGAAGTCCGCCAGCTGATCCGCTTCGGGCTCGCCTTCCTGCTCGTCGATCTCCTGCTCCAGGCGATGAGCAGCGCCGGCTATTTCGCGGCGGCGGCCGCCGCGACCGCGCCAGGCGCCCCGACCGAGATGGTGAAGCAGGCCTGGATCCTCGAGAACAGCTATGGCCGCCCCGATCCGAACATCCTGGCCGAGACGCTCGCTTTGTATCGCGGCAGCTATGGCGACATCGTCGGCTATCGCTGGCACGTCCAGGGTTCGGATCCGATCGATGGCATCCTGCTCTTCGGCTGGGAGGCGATCGGCTACATGCTGCTCGGCATGGCGGCGCTGCGCAGCGGCTTCCTCGCCGGGACGTGGCCCGACCGGGCGTATCGCCGCGTCGCGGCATGGAGCCTCGGCCTGACGATCGCAGTGCAGGCCGGCTTCGCGGCCTGGCTGCTCGAGACGCACTTTCCGCCCGCCCTCGTCTTCGGCCTGGTCGAGGCGGCGTCGCAGATCGTCCGGCCGCCGATGGTCGTCGGATGGGCCGCGCTGATCATCCTGCTGACGCGCGGCGGCGGCGGCGCGCTCGGAGAGCGCCTCGCTGCCGCGGGCCGGGCGGCGTTCAGCAACTATCTCGGCACCAGCATCGTCATGACCGGCCTGTTCTACGGCTACGGGCTCGGCCTCTACGGGCACCTCGGCCGTGCCCAATTGTGGCTGATCGTCCTTTCCGCCTGGGCCGTCATGCTGCTCTGGTCGAAGCCGTGGCTGGACCGCTTCGCCTACGGCCCGTTCGAATGGGTGTGGCGATCGCTCGCCCGCGGCGCGCTCCAGCCGCTCCGCCGGCCGCGCCGCACGACAGCCGCCTAGCGCTCGGCTGTCCCGTCCGTCGGTTCGAGTCTCTTGCCGCGCACCAGCTCGGCGATCGGGGCGGCCGGAACGACGGTGAGACGGGGCTCGCCCTGGTTCAGCGCGGGCAGGTCACGTCCGTCGGGAAGCAGCGATCTGATCCTCCAGCCGGTCGCGGCGCTGCCCTCGGCACGTTCGCAGATCGTCTGGTCCTCCAGGGCGAGCATCGAGATGCGGAACATGCCGATCGCCGCGTCCCGGGACAGACCGTCCGCCGGCGCGCCCGGAATCTCGTAGAGGATCGCGTGGCTCATCCCCTTGCTGCAGGTAAGGCCATTCTCCCGCCAGCCATGCACGCGCGTGCCGATCACGAAACGGGTGCCGATCGGCGCGAAGCCGATCGACGGCCGCTCGGCGTAGGCGATGGCCGAGCCGTAGCTGTCGATCGGCCGCCAGGTCCCCGGGGCGAAATGCGCGATCCTGCGATCGCTGCGGATCTGGACGATCCGCTCCTCCCCGTCCTCGATGAGGAGATAATGCTGGTCCGCGCCTGCTCTCTCAAGCGCCAGGGCGGGGTCGGCACCCCCGACGTTCCAGCCCGGAACCACCGGTCCCGGCTTCAGCAGCTCCGCCCGGACTTCCTGCACCCGCCGCTCGATTCCGGCGACCGCCGGCGGCGTCTGTGCGTAGGCGGCCGGCGGCGAGAGAAAAAGCGCGGCGAATGCGATCGGGACCGGCCTGGGCGGCATCATGCTCTCCCCGCGTTGCCGAGCGACTGTGCGGCTCGACGGGCAAGGTTGGCAAGGGGCGCCGCTCAGCTGTCCTTGCCGTAGGGGTTGCGCGACGTGCGGGTCGATATCCGTACCGGCACCGCGCCGAAATCGAGCTCCTTGCGCATTCCGTTGGTCAGGTAGCGCAGATAGCTGTCCGGCAGCATCTCGAGGCGATTGCCGAAGATCACGAAGGCGGGCGGCCGGGTGTTGACCTGGGTGATGTAGCGCAGCTTGATCCGCTTGCCGCCGGGCGCCGGCGGCGGGTTGCGCTCGATCGCATCCTCGAACCAGCGGTTGAGCTGGCCGGTCGAGACGCGCCGCGACCATACCTCGCGGATTTCGAAGGCGGCGGCGAGCAACTGATCGAGCCCCTTGCCGGTCATCGCCGAGACGGCGAGCAGCGGGACGCCGGGCGCCTGCGAGAGCCCCTCCTGAAGCGCCGCGCGAATGCCCTGGAAGAGCTGGCTGTGGTTCTCGGCAACGTCCCATTTGTTGATCGCGATCAGCAGGGCGCGGCCTTCCTGCAGCACGTAATCGGCGATGCGCAGGTCCTGCGCCTCGAGGCCGAGAGTGGCGTCGAGAAGCAGGACGACGACCTCGGCAAACTCGACCGCGCGGCGGCCATCCGCGACCGAGAGCTTCTCGAGCTTGTCCTGGACCTTCGCCTTCTTGCGCATGCCGGCGGTGTCGATCAGCCGGACCGGCCGGGCGCGCCCGTCGGGCGACTGCCACTCCCAGTCGATCGAGATCGAATCGCGCGTGATCCCGGCTTCCGGTCCGGTAATCAGCCGCTCCTCTTCCAGGATGCGGTTGATCAGCGTCGACTTGCCGGCATTGGGTCGGCCGACGATCGCCAGCTTCAGCGGACGATCGTTCTCGTCCTCAGGCTCCGGCTCGTCCTCCTCCTCGCGCTCGACGTGAGGGCGCAGATGCTCGAACAGATCGACGACACCCTCACCATGCTCGGCGCTGATCGGCACCGGTTCGCCAAGGCCCAGCGAATAGGCCTCGAGCAGCCCGGACTCGCCGGCCTTCCCTTCGGCCTTGTTGGCGGCGAGGATGACCGGCGTCGTCTCGGAGCGCAGCCAGCGCGCGATTTCCTCATCGAGCGGCGTGACGCCGGCGCGCGCGTCGATCAGGAACAGGGCCGCATCGGCTTCGCGCAGCGCCGCCGAGGTCTGGGCGCGCATGCGGCCCGGCAGCGTCTGCGGATCCTCGTCCTCGTAACCGGCGGTGTCGATGATCCGGAACTCGAGCCCGAGCAGACTCGCCTCGCCCTCCCGCCGGTCGCGGGTGACGCCCGGCCTGTCGTCGACGAGCGCCAGGCGCTTGCCGACCAGGCGGTTGAACAGGGTGGATTTGCCGACGTTGGGACGGCCGATGATCGCGACGGTGGGCTGCTTGGCCATAGCGCGCTGCCCTGCCGCTTCTGAGGTGCACGGTCAACCGCCCTCTCCCGCCCGACCTCTGGGCGCGGGGGAAGAGGGCCGGCGCTCAGCGCCAGGCGCTGAGCTGACCGTTGCTGTGCAGGATGTAGAGGGTGTTGTTGGCGACGACCGGGCTGAGCGACACCGGCATGTTGGTCGAGACGGTCGACTGAACGGTCCCGTCGAACGGCGAGACGTTGACGATGTCGCCAAGCGAATTGGCGAGGATCAGCCGATCGCCGGCGAGCACCGGGCCGGACCAGGTGACCACGCCCTTCTTGTCGTTGACATCGCGATAGCGGCGCAGCTGGCTCATCCAGCGGACCCGGCCGGTGGCGCGGGCGACGCAGAGCAACTGCCCCTCGTCGGTGACAACGAACACCCACTCGCCCACCACCCACGGGGTGGAGATGCCGGCGACGTTGATCTCCCAGATACGCTGACCGGTGACCAGCTCAAGCGCGACCATGCGTCCGCCCTGGCCGACCGCATAGACGCGGCCCTGATCGATCACCGGCTCGGCGTCGATGTCCGAGAGGGTGGTGACGGCGGTGGAGATGCTGGTCCGCGCCAGCGCATCCTGCCACAGGATGCGGCCGTTCTCGTAGCGATAGGCGTTGAGTTCGCCCGAGGAGAAGCCGGCGACGACGGTCCCCTGCGCCGCGGCCGGAGCCGCGTTGCCGAAGACGCCGGCGATCTCGGCCGCCCCGGCGCCGGTCCAGCGCGTGGCCCCGTCGGCGGGGTTCAGCGCGTAGAGCTGGTTGTCCTGGCTGACGACATAGACATTCTCGTTGGCGATCGTCGGAGCGCCGCGCAGCGGCCCGCCGGGGCGCTTGATCCAGAGGATGCTGCCGTTCGACGCATCGAGCGCGGCCGCATAGCCCGCACCGTTGGTCGCGTAGAGGCGCCCCGCCTCGTAGCTGACGCCGCCGCCGAACAGCGCGTTCTCAGGCGCGTTCTCGCCGCGCACCTGGCTCTGCCACAGGGTCGCGCCGGTATCGGCGTTGATCGCGCGGACGACGGCCTGGGTGTCGATGGTGAAGACCTTGCCATCGGCGACGACCGGTGCGGCGGCGAGCTGGCCCTTGGTGCTGCTGCCCGAGCCGATGCTCGAGCGCCAGATCTGCGAGGGCGAACCGGCCAGCGCCAGATGGCCCATCGATTTCGCCGCGTTGCCGCCCGGCTGCGACCATTCGGTGTTGACCTGCGCCGGCGGCAGCACGACGGCAACGCCGGCGAGCGCCGGATCGACCTGGATCGCGGCTTCGGCCGAGAGGACCGGGATCCGTTCGCCGACGGTCGGCGTGGTCTTCTTGTCCCCCTTGCCCCCGAAGACGCCGCAGCCGCCGACGAGGCTCGCCGCGGCGAGTACGAGAATGACGCGCTTCATTGCTTAGCTTCCTGTGTTGCGGCCGAATCCTCGACGGCGTCGATGCCAAGCGAGCCGGCCATCTGCGTGGCGCGGGAGCGCAGGGAATCCGGGACCTTCTTGTCCTTGGCGAGTGCGGCGAAGATCTTCCCCGCCTCGTTCGGCTTGTTGAGCTTGAGGTAGGAGATCGCGACCATTTCCCCTGCGCTGCCGAACCAGGGATGGCCGGCGACGGCGAAGCCCTTCAGCCGATCGACCACTGCCTGGGGGGCAAGCTTGTCGAACTGCACGTGGGTGAGGCGGATCAGCGCGAGATCGCGATAATTCTGGTCGAGACTCTCGTCCCTTGAGACCTGCTGGAACAAGGCGGCGGCGGCATCGAGATTGTTCGCCTCGATCGCCAGATCGGCCTTGGTGAGCAGCCCCGCGGCGCGATAGCCGGGGCTGTCGGACTTGGCGAGCGCGTCGAAGCGCGGCCCGGCCGCGCTCTTCTTGCCTTGGGCGACGTCGTCGAACGCGGCGAGCAGCTCCTGCCCCTGCTTGCCGGCTTTCACCTGCTGCTGGTTCTTCCACCAGATCACGCCGGCGATGGCGGCGAGGATGAGCACGACGGCGAGGATCGCCAGCTTGCCGTAGCGCTCCCAAAGGGTGCGCATCTGGTCGCGGCGCAGCTCTTCGTCGACCTCGCGGTAGAAGGACTCATTGTCTGCGGGCTTGATCGCCAAGAATATTCTCCGAAATGGCCGGCCCTTCATCGTCCGGCGAAGCGAAACTCAGGATGAACGGAAGGTCGTGCCGGTATTTTGCCCCGGCGCACCTCTACCGGGCCGGGCAAGGAAACGGCAAGCCCCCTCAGACTTTGGGACGGTAGACCTGTTCCTCGGTGGGGAAGCCCCTCGCCCGGACCTCGCCGGCATAAGCGGCGGCGGCGGCCTCGATCCGGGCCGCCAGATCCTCGTAGCGTTTGACGAAGCGCGGCGTCCGCTCGAACAGGCCGAGCATGTCCTCGGTGACCAGCACCTGGCCGTCGCAGGCGGACGAGGCGCCGATGCCGATCGTCGGGCAGGAGACCAGGCGGGTGACCTCGGCAGCGACCGACTCCATCACGCCCTCTATCACCAGCAGGAAGGCGCCGGCGGCGTCGATCGCTCTTGCGTCGGCGACGATCTTCGCCGCTTCGGCCTCGCTGCGGCCGCGCGCGCCATAGCCGCCGAGCGCGTTCACCGCCTGGGGCGTCAGCCCGACATGCCCGATCACCGGGATGCCGCGACTGACGAGAAAGGCGACGGTCTCGGCCATCGCCTCTCCCCCCTCCATCTTCACCGCCGCGGCGCCGGTCTCCTTCAAGATGCGGGCGGCGCAGTCGAACGCGCGCTCGGGGCTCGCCTCGTAGCTGCCGAACGGCAGATCGACGGCGACGACGGAATGGTAGGAGCCGCGGACCACCGCCGCCCCATGCGCGCACATCATCTCCATCGTCACCGGGACGGTGGAGGGAAGACCGTAGATGACCTGGCCGAGACTGTCTCCGACGAGGAGGATGTCGCAATGCGGATCGAGCAGCTGCGCCATCCGGGCCGTGTAAGCGGTAAGCATCACGATCGGATCGCCACCCTTCATCGCCTGGAGCTTCGGAACGGTGAGTCGCTTCATCGGCGTCGGCAGCGGATTGGCGCGGCTGGTCGAGGTGTCGAGCGAGTGGGTGACGGACATGCCTCCCCTTATCGGCTTGCCGCCGATTTTGCCACATGGCGGGTCACCGCCGCTGCGGAGACACGCCGCGACTGGCCTCGGCGCCGCCGTTCGCTTATCCTTGCGGCGACGCGACTCTGCCATCGAGGGGGATGCCAGTGACCTGCGGAAGACGTGCGCTCCTGGCTTCCTGCGCAGCGATGGCGATGCTCTGGTCGGCGCCGAGCCAGGCCCAGATGGCCTCGCGCACCTGGGTGTCCAGCACCGGCGACGACGTCAATCCCTGCTCCAGAACCTCGCCCTGCAAGACCTTTCCCGGCGCCCTGTCGAAGACCCTGCCCGGAGGCGAGATCAATTGCGTGGATTCGGCCGGCTACGGCGCGACGCGGATCACCAAGTCGGTGACGATCGATTGCTCTGGGGTGTTCGGGTCGATCAACGCCTCGCACGTGACGGGCATCATCATCGACGGCGACGGCATCGTCGTGACGCTCAGGGACATCGCGATCGACGGCGGCACGCCCGATGCTTCGGGGATCAACGGCATCCACTTCGTTCGCGGCGCCGCGCTGCACCTGCACAAGGTCGAAGTCTTCAACTTCGCCTTCGCCGGCCCGGGTGGCAACGGCATCCAGATCACGCCCTCGACGGGGACCGCCGAGATCTTCGTTTCCGATTCCTACATCCATGACAACGGCCTCGGCACCACCGGCAGCGGCATCCAGGTACGACCGACCGGCAACGCTTCGGTCAATCTGACGGTCCGCGGTGCCAGGATCGACAACAATGCCTCGAACGGCATCCGCATCGACAGCAGCGCCACGACCGGGCTTTGGGTTCGCGTCTCGATAGAGGAGAGCCATCTCGCCGGCGGCAGCCAGGGGCTGGCCGTGCTGGCCGGGAGCGCTTCGGCCACGCCCGCCATCGTGTCGGTCAATCGCAGCGTCATCGCCAACAATGCGAGCTTCGGGATCATCGGCAACGGCGGCGGAACCAGCATCTTCGTCGGCGACTCGACGATCACGGGAAATGGCTTCGGAGTGATGGCTGTCGGGAGCGCTCGGATCGGCAGCTATGGGGACAACCGGCTGAGCGGCAACGGCGATTCCGGGACCTTCAGCATCCCGACGGTGCCGAAGATGTAAAGCCTTTCGGCCGGATCGGGTCGGAGTTGGAGGCGGATCGGGCGACTCATAGTTTGGTTTCGCTTCGCCACTCGCTTTTTTTCTTCGAAATTGATGTAGGAGCCAAGTCCTTTCACCGCCGCCTGCAGGAGCCTCCTTGCAGCCCTGGCGGCAAATCCGCCGGTCCGCATTGATAAAATATCGCGGACTTTCATACACCTGGAAGGACGACGCGCGGGCGGGCGATCACCGAGGAAAAAGCATCTTTTTCCTTGGCCTCGATTTGATCTCCTCCGCCTCCCGACTGTCGGTGCCGCCCGAATTCGAGTATGTTCGGCAGCTGGGGACGTCAGTCACAGGGGTATAGCCATGAAAACCGGAATGAAGCTCGCCAGCGTTGCCACCGCGGCCGTTGCCGCCTTTGCCTTCGCCGCGCCCGCGCATGCGCAGGCGACGCGCACCTGGGTCTCCGGTGTCGGGGACGATGTGAATCCTTGCAGCCGAACCGCGCCGTGCAAGACCTTCGCCGGCGCAATCTCCAAGACCGCCGCCGGCGGCGAGATCAACTGCCTCGATCCGGGCGGCTACGGCACTCTGACGATCACCAAGTCGATCACCGTCGATTGCACGGGCACGATGGGCAGCACGCTGAACTCGGGCGGCATCAACGGCTTCGTCATCAACGATTCCCTGTCGGCGACGCCGGGCCAGTCGGAGGTTCGCCTGCGCGGCCTCTCGATCAACGGCGCGGGCACGACTCCGGGCCTGAACGGCATCCGCTTCATCTCGGGCAAGTCCCTGGTCGTCGAGGACGTCTTCATCCAGAATCAGAAAGGCGGCTTCGGAATCTCGATCGCGCCCTCCGCGAACAGCGCCACTGTCGCGGTCATCAACAGCTCGGTGGTCACCAGCGGCCCGTCCGGCGGCACCGGCGGGGGCATGGAGGTCAAGCCGACGGGGAGCGGCACGGCGCGAGTCTCGCTCGACAACGTTCGCTTCGCCAACAACGCGGGCAGCAGCCTGCGAGTCGATACCACGGCGACCACCGGCGCTGCCGGCGTGACCGTCTCCGTCGTGCGCAGCGAATTTTCGAGTTCAGGCCAGGGCATCGCCTTGGTCTCCACGGCCGCGGCGGTTCCTCAGGCGGTGGTGATGGTGGTCGACAGCACCATCTTCAACAACACCAATTTCGGGATCATCGCCAACATCGGCAACTCGCGCGTGCGCGTCGCGACCACGGCGATCACCGGCAACGGCACCGGCGTAAATCCGCTCGCCGGCGCGTTCATCAACAATCTCGGGGGCAACATCCTCGACGGCAACACGACCAACGGCGCGTTCAACTAGAGCGCGATCGGCTGAGGTGGAAGCGCTTCGCGCTTCCACCGATAGCCTGTCTCGCACGCCATTCAGATGGTTGAGACCAAGATCCACGCCTCAGGCTGATTCAGCCTGAGGCGATCTTGGTTTGACCGTGTGCGGCAGGGTCCTACGACCCGGCTGCGGATCGTATTCGCGCAAAAGCGCGCCAACCGCATGCAGAGCCCCGTGCGAAATGCCTCACGACAGGCGCGCACCCGAGATCCGGCTCGCTCGCAACCAGACGCTCGCAGCTGTCGGCAAGGAAAGCCGCAGCCGCGTGCAACTAGGCAGCGACCAAGAACACCATCGGTATCTTAGCTTGGAACTCGGCGAGGAGCTTCAGGAAAGGACGCCGCCGTCCGTCGTTCCGGAACCGGAAGATTCAGCGTCGCCCGCACTGAATTTCCGAAGCCGCGGCTTTTGCCACGCCGTCCGAATCGCATGTTCCTGGTTGGTCGGAATCCTGTTCAAGCCACGCATCTCTCGCTCCCTAATGCGTTGTCGCTTGAGGCGGACATTACAGTGCATCAGCAAAAGATGTAAACCCGAATAGTCGCGGCACCTTGCTGCAAAGTAAGTTGCAATCAAGAACTTTCGGGATCGACTTTTCGGCTCCGGCTCGCAAGCAGCATATGATGCAACATCTTGCGCATCGTCACGTGCCGACATCTGGCGGGTACGGAGCCGCCGGGAGGTTCGTTTCGGGCGCGGGGCCGCGGCGGCACCCGGCATCTGACTGCCTGGTCTTCGGCGCACTCACTCCCATTCGATGGTGCCCGGCGGCTTCGAGGTATAATCGTAGACGACGCGGTTGATGCCGCGCACCTCATTGATGATGCGGGTCGCGACCCGGCTGAGAAAAGCGGCGTCGAACGGGTAGATGTCGGCGGTCATGCCGTCCGTCGAGGTGACCGCGCGCAGCGCGCAGACGCTGTCGTAAGTGCGGCCATCGCCCATCACGCCGACCGTCTTCACCGGAAGCAGCACGGCGAAGGCCTGCCAGATCGCGTCGTAGAGCCCGGCGTTACGGATCTCTTCCAGGTAGATGGCATCTGCCTTGCGCAGGATGTCGCAGCGCTCCTTGCTGACCTCGCCAGGAATGCGGATCGCAAGCCCCGGCCCGGGAAACGGATGCCGGCCGACGAAGGCGTCGGGAAGGCCGAGCTCGCGGCCGAGCTCGCGCACCTCGTCCTTGAACAGCTCGCGGAGCGGCTCGACCAGCTTCATGTTCATGCGCTCGGGCAGGCCGCCGACATTGTGGTGGCTCTTGATCGTGACCGACGGCCCGCCGGTGAAGCTGACGCTCTCGATCACATCCGGATAAAGGGTGCCCTGCGCCAGGAAATCGGCGCCGCCGATCTTCTTCGCCTCGGCCTCGAAAACATCGATGAAGGTCTTGCCGATGAACTTCCTCTTGGCCTCGGGATCGGTCACGCCGGAAAGTCCGTCCAGGAACATCGCCTCGGCGTCCACATGGACGAGCGGGATGTTGTAATGATTGCGGAACAGCGAGACGACCTGCTCCGCCTCCCCATGGCGCATCAGGCCGTGGTCGACGAAGACGCAGGTCAGCTGGTGGCCGATCGCCTCGTGGATCAGGACGGCGGCGACGGCACTGTCGACGCCGCCGGAAAGGCCGCAGATCACCTTTCCACGCCCGACCTGCTCGCGAATTTCCGCGATCTTGGTCGCGCGAAACTCGGCCATCGTCCAGTCGCCGGCCAGGCCGCAGACCTTGCGCACGAAGTTACCGATTAGCTTGGCGCCGTCGGGCGTGTGGACGACCTCTGGGTGGAACTGGACGCCGTAGAAGCGGCGCTCGTCGTCTGCGCTCGCGGCGAACGGTGCGCCGTCCGACTGAGCGACGATGCGGAACCCGGGAGGAAGCGCATCGACCTTGTCGCCATGGCTCATCCAAACCTGATGCTTCTCGCCCGGCGCCCAGAGGCCATCGAACAACGCGCAGCCGTCCTGGATCTCGACGAAGGCGCGGCCGAACTCGCTGTGATCGCCGGTGACGACGCGGCCGCCCAGCTGCTCGGCCATCAGCTGCTGGCCATAGCAGATGCCGAGCATCGGCACCCCGGCCTCGAACAGGAATTGGGGCGCGCGCGGGCTCTGCTCGGTGGTGACCGAGGCGGGCCCGCCGGAGAGGATGATGCCCTTGGGCTGCAGCCGCTCATAGGCCTCGACGGCCCGGCTGAACGGCGCGACCTCGCTGTACACGCCGGCCTCGCGAACGCGTCTGGCGATGAGCTGGGTAACCTGGCTCCCGAAGTCGACGATGAGGATCGAGTCGGAAGGCTGAACGGTCATGGAGTCTCCGGCGCGTCAGGGCAAAAAATATGCGCGCGCGATAGGACGCGCGCGCATATCTGTCCAGCAACCGACCGGCAGGACCGGCCCCGCTCCAGCCCTAGAGGTTGAAGTCGGTGACCCGTCCGTTGCCCCGGGCGTAGCAGGTGAAATCCTCGCGGCCGAAGTCGCGATCGTAGCGGCTGTAGCGATCGTCGTAGCGATAGGAACGATCGTAGCGGTCGTAGCGATAATCGTCCCGGCCCTCGACGACGCCGCGAACGCGGTAGCGGTCGTTGCCGGTCCGATCGACGTCGGTGATGCGGACGCGGCCGCGGCCGATACGCTCGGCCTCGTAGCCGCAGGCGTTCACCGCCGCCGAATAGCCATCGCGATAGCGGCTGCGATAATTGGAGCCGTAGCGGCCGCCGTCGCGGTCGAGGGCCGAGGCCACGGCCGCGATCCCGCCGAGAATGGCGACGCCGGTGATGATGTCGCCCGCATCGATCCCGCGGTCACGGTGACGGTAGCGGTACTGGGCCTCGGCCGGGCTGGCAGAGACGGTGAGCAGCGCAGCAGTGGCGGCGCCGGTGATGAGCTTGGTGACTGCCTTCATGGCAAGAACCCTCCTGAAACATCCGCCCCTGAGACACGGGCTTGCAGGATCCTTCTAGCAAGGTCCGGATGACGGCGTGCTGAACCGCCCGGTTGGGCGCCGTTCAGCTTCCCCGGGACCCGCGCCGCGGCGGGCCCCGGCTCAGGCCTCGCCGCCGAGACGCAGACTGTAGATGCGGCCGTTCCGAACCGTGCAGGTGAAGGCGGTGGTGCCGCTCTCCTCGCCGTCCAGCAGGCCTTCCACCGTGTAATAGCCCTTGCGCTTGCTGACGTGGGTGATCTCGGAAACGGGACCGCGGCCGCGATACTCTGCCTCGTCGGCACAATTGTCGACGGCGGCGTCCTGCTTGGCGCGGTTGCCCTGCTTGATCTCCGAGGCCAGCGCGGCGATGCCGCCGACGATCGCGACGCCGGCCACGACGTCGCCGGCATCGACATCGTCATGATGGCGGTGGTGCCAGCGGCCGCGGGCATCGGCCGGCGCCGCGCCGGCGGCGAGCAGCGCGGCGGCAGCCGCGCACGCAATCGTCTTCATCGTCAATCTCCCTGGTCAGTCCCTGGAGCTTCGTTACGCAGCCGGTCCTGACCGCGGGATGAACTGTTGCTGCTCAGCGACGAGCCGCAGGAGCTGCCTCGACCTCGAGGCCGGTATGCGCCGCGATGAAGGCCCACATGTCGGCATATTCCTCGATCACCTTCTCGGTCGGCTTGCCTGAGCCATGTCCGGCGCGGGTCTCGATCCGGATCAGCTTCGGGGCGTCGCCGGTCTCGGCCGCCTGCAACGCCGCGGCATATTTGAAGCTGTGACCGGGGACGACGCGATCGTCGGTGTCCGCCGTCGTCGCGAGGATCGCGGGATAGCGAGTGCCGGAGCGGATGTTGTGGTAGGGCGAATAGGCGCGGAGGATACGGAAGTCCGCTGCCCGGTCGGGATGGCCGTAATCGTCGACCCAATAGCGGCCGGCCGTCCAGCGATCGAAGCGGAGCATGTCCATCACGCCGACCGCGGGCAGCGCCGCGGCGAAGAGATCCGGCCGCTGATTGACGACGGCGCCGACCAGCAGGCCGCCGTTCGACCGCCCGTAGATGGCGAGCTGCTGCGGCGAGGTGACCTTCTCCTCGACCAGATACTCCGCCGCCGCGATGAAATCGTCGAAGACGTTCTGCTTGTTGGCGAGCCGGCCGGCATCGTGCCACGCCTTGCCGTATTCGCCGCCGCCGCGAAGAATGGCGACGGCGTAGACGCCCCCCTGCTCCACCCAGGCGAGGTTGGTGGAGGAGAAGCTTGGCGTCAGCGAGACGTTGAAGCCGCCATAGCCGTAGAGCAACGTCGGGTGGCGCTTGGCCGGGTCGAGATCCTTGCGGCGGACCAGGAAGAGCGGAATGCGCGTCCCGTCCTTCGACCGGTAGAATCTTTGCTCCACCGCGAAATCATTCGGATCGAACGCGACCTTCGGCTCCGCCCAGGCAGCGATCCGGCCGCTTTCGGCATCGTAGCGATAGATCGTCGTCGGGACATTGTAGGTCGAGAAGGCGAAGAACGTCTCCGCATCGTCCACCTCGCCGCTGAAGCCGGCCGCTGTGCCGATGCCGGGCAGCGCCACCTCGCCGAGCCTCTTTCCGTCCGGCGTGAAGGTGCGGACCTCGGTCCTGGCATCGGTCAGATAGGAAGCGATCAGGCGGCCGCCGACGAGCGAAGCCCCTTCCAGCGTCGACCTGTCCTCACCGACGATCTCGCGCGCTTCGGAGACCGGCCGGCGGATGTCGGTGGCGACGATCCTCAGCCGCGGCGCGTCCTTGTTGGTGATCCAGTAGAAGGTGTCGCCGAGATTGCCGACGTAGCTCCAGTTGTTCTCGAGGCCGGTGACGAAGCGGAGGGGCGCCGCGTGAGAGGCGCCGAGACCGATCAGGGTGATCTCGTAGCGGTCGTCCGTCCCTTCCGAGGACGTGACGATCAGCCACTGCCCGTCGTCGGAGACCTGTACGACATTCGAGAGCTTCGGACGATCGGGCTGGGCGAAGACCAGCCTGTCCTGCGTCTGCGCCGTCCCGAGCGCGTGGAAGTAGACGGCATGATTCTCGTTGAGCGACTGAAACTGCTGCTCGGCCTTCGGCTCCGGGACGCGCGAATAGAAGAAGCCCGAACCGTCCTTAGCCCAGGCGATGTTGGAAAATTTCACCCAATGGACCTCGTCCGGGAGGATCGTGCCGCTGTCGACGTCCAGCACCTTGACGATCCGCCAGTCGGTGCCGCCCTCCTGCACCGAATAGAGCAGGCGCTTGCCGTCCTCGGACGGCGCCCACTCGGCGAGAGCCGTCGCGCCGTCGGCCGACCAGGTATTGGGATCGATCAGCATCTTCGGCGCGCCGTCCAGCCCTTCGCGTACGTAGAGCACGTTCTGGTTCTGAAGGCCGGTATTGCGACTGTAGAAATAGCGGCCGCCCTTCTTCTCGGGCACGCCGAAGCGCTCGTAGGAAAACAGCTCGGTCATCCGCCGCGCGAAGGCGGCCCGGCCCGGGAGGGCGGCGAGGTAGGATTCGGTGAGGGCGTTCTGCTCCGAGACCCACTGACGCACCTTGGGGCTCACCCGCACGTCCTCCTCGAGCCAGCGATAGGGGTCCGCGACGGCAGTTCCGAAATGGTCCTCGACGATCTCCTGCCGCTCGCTCACCGGATAGGCGAGCGTGGCGCGCGGCGCCTGCGAAGCTGCGGGGGAAGACGTGTCGCTCATCGCGCAGGCGGAAACGGAAAGAAGCAAGCAAGCAACGAGAACGCGCATGAAGGGTGAGGCCTCGGGATCATGGGACGGCGGGGTTACACCGCGCCCTCCGACATTCCAAGCGACACCGACCGGAGCGGCTTTCGGCCTGCCGTCGACGCGCCCCCGCGGAGCAGGGTGACCTCAGGTGATGCGGTTCAAGCGCTCGATGAGCTGCTGAAGGACGCGGGGCAGACCCCCGCGAGCGAGCGCGAAGCCTTGCTGCAGCGCCTGGCCGAGCGGGACGCCGGGGCCGGCGCTGCGAACGAAGCGAGGTGGTGCGACGTTGACCATGGGGGCTGAACGAACCACAGCCCCTGCGGTTCACCCGGTTCTAGGCGCCTCCGGGATTTCCGGATCCCGCCGTGCGGCCGCCGGGACCGCCTTCGACCCCGCCGTCCGCCGCTCCTGTGGCCGCGCCTCGGCCGCTGCTCCGCCGACGCGCGTCATCGACCTGCGACGGCGGCTCCGTCGGGCGGACGCTGCCGCCGCCGCGGCCCGTCTCCGCAAGATCGCTGCCGCCGCTGCCGCGCGCGGCGCCATAGTCGCCGCTGCCGCCGTCGCCTCCAAGAGCGTTGCCGGAGGGGACCGGCCTGATCGTCTCGGTGCCGGCGGCGCCCTGCATCGCGCCCGGCCTTTCGGTCGATCCGGCCGCCGGCACGGCACGATCGTCGCTCTTCTCGCTGCTCATCGCTGTTTCCTCGTTCTCGCGGCAACCGGGGAACGGGCCCGCACCGGCACGGTTCCGGACGGTGCAGGAGCACCGGCGAAACCGTCAAAATCTTCGAAAAGACCCTTCAATTCCGGGAACTTAGTCCCACATTAGGACTGGCCGCATCCTCCCTGGCGGCCACACAGGCCGGGTTCCCCCCTTGTTCCCGGTCCCAAGGCCCCCGCCGCGGATCCCCCTTCCGCGGCGGGGTACCTTCTTCAGGATTGCGGAGCCGGCGAGACCCGGCAGGCGGGCAGTCCGAGCTGCTCCATATGGCCGCACCGGCGCACCTGAACGTCGGCATTCGGCGCGATGAAGATCGCCCAGTCGCCGGTATCGGTGCAATGCGCCGTCCACAGCGCCATCGTCTTGTAATCTTCTTGATAGGCGCCGCGATCGACCTTTTTGCAGCGCTGCCCGGAGTCGGTGATCGCCCGGCGCAGGCCGAGGTAGCGATAGATTTCGGTCATGCCCTTGAGCTGGTCCGAAACCGGATTGGCGGCCTTGATCCTGGTGACGTTCTGGCTGCTCTGTTCGGCGTCGCCGCCGCCGCAGCCGGTGCAGAGAAGGCCAAGCGCGACGAGCGGGATTCCTAGCTTCATTCCACATCCTCTCCTTGTCGCGGGGCTACCGCTTCAATGCCCGGCGCCGCGCGGTGTTTCCCGGCTTTAACGCTCCAGCGCCGCGACGAATGCCTCGTTGCCGAGGAAGCCGATCCGCTCGACGCCGGCGCCCTTGACGATCGCCAGGGTGCGGTCGAAATCCTCATAGCGCGCATCGCCGTCGGTGCGGAAGTGAAGCACATTGTCGCGATTGTCCGCGAGCATCGCGCGCAGGCGCGGCGCCAGGGCCGCGGGCGCGACCGGCACGCCGTCAAAGGCGAGGCGGCCGGTACGGTCGAGGTCCAGGCGATGGGTCTCCGGCTCCACGCCCCCCGGTCCCGTCGGGAGATCCATCTTGATGCCGTGGGTGGCGAGCGGGATGGTGACGATGAACATGATCAGCAGCACCAGCATCACGTCGATCAGCGGCGTCGTGTTGAGGTCGCTGATCGGCGTCTCGGCCGGGCCGGCGAGCAACGGGGTGCGGCGGCGAGTGTAGCGACGGATCATGGGGTCATCCTCCTCACGGCGTGTCACTGCATCAGGTGATGACATAACATCACTTGAGCGTAAAGGCTCCCTTACCCCGTGTAGATGTGCCACTCCCGCTGCGCATCGGTCGCGCCGCGGGCGCCGCCGGCCTTTCGCATGGTGATGCTGCCGACGCTGCCGAAGCCCTTGCCGCCCTTGAGCGTCCCGAGGATCTGGATCGGGATCTCGACATAGGTCCAGCCGTCCGCCTGGACGGGCTCGGTCGGATGGCCGAGCGTCACCTGATAGCGATCATAAGCGGCGAAATTGCGCCGAAAGCGCTCCAGTCCCTCCTCGCTCGTGCTGCGCATCGCCCACGCCTCGCGATAGCGGCCCGCCTCGATATGATCGTAGTAACGCCGCAGGACGGCGGCCGCGTCGTCGGTCTCCTGCTCGTCCCGGCGGGATGGCGGCACGGGCTGCGCCGCGGCCGGCGGCGAAGCCGGCACCATCGCGTTCGACTTCGCCTGCTCGGCGGGCGGCGGCGGATCGTCGCGGCCGCAGCCGGCGGCGGCGAGAACGGCTAGAAGAGGCAGGGTCCGGCGCATCGCCGAACCCTAGCCCAGTCGGATCAGGCGGTCATCTTCGTCTGGACGCCGTGGACCAGGTCGGTGGCGCGCTCGAAGCTCATCGGGCGGCCGAACAGATAGCCCTGGATCTGGTGGACTCCGAGATCGCGCATCCGGGTGAAATCGTCGGCGGTCTCGACGCCTTCCGCGGTGACCGTCATGCGGAAGCTCTTGGCGAGGCTGACGATCGACTGGATGATCGCCACCGTCTCGCGATTGTTGGCGGCTTCGCGCACGAAGCTGCCGTCGATCTTGAGCTTGTGGAACACCGCCTTGTTCAGATAGCCGAGCGAGGAATAACCGGTGCCGAAATCGTCGAGCGCGATGCCGACGCCGAGCGCCCGGAGCCGCTTCAGCACGTCCAGCGATCCTTCCGAGTCGCCGAGGAAGACGGACTCGGTCACTTCGAGCTCGAGCCGGTTGGCCTTGAGCTTGTAGCGCGCGAGCGCCTCGCTGACCGTGTTCGGCAGCGCCGGGAGGATCAACTGGCGCGCGGACAGATTGAGCGCGACGCTGATGAAGTCCGGCCACACCGCGGCCGCCCGGCACGCCTCCTCGATCACCCAGTCGCCGAGCTGCATGATCAGGCCGGTTTCCTCGGCCAGCGGGATGAATTCGGCCGGCGACACCATGCCGCGGGTCGGGTGATGCCAGCGGATCAGCGCCTCGAACCCGACCAGGCTCTGATCGGCGGCGCTGACCAGCGGCTGATAGTCGAGGCGGAACTGCTTCAGGGTCAGCGCCTGGCGCAGATCCTGCTCGAGACGGAGCCGGTCCTCGGCCTCGTTCTGCATGTCCGCGGAGAAATAGCAGCAGGTGCCGCGGCCCTGGGCCTTGGCCTGATAGAGCGCGAGATCGGCCTTCTGGATCAGATCGTCGACGCTCTGGCCGTCGATCGGGCCGAAGGCGCAGCCGATCGACACGCCGATGCGGATCTCCGCCTTGTCGATATGATAGGGCTCCGCCACCGCGTGGATGATCCGGCGGGCCAGATCCTCGACCTTCCTGCGGCTCTGCGCGTCGCGGATGACAATGGCGAACTCGTCGCCGCCCATCCGGCCGACATGGCCGACCTCGCCGACTTCCTTGACGAGGCGCTGCGACACGCTCTTCAGCACGGCGTCGCCCTTGGGGTGGCCGAACGTGTCGTTGACCGGCTTGAAGCCGTCGAGATCGAGAAACATGATCGCGCAGGGCACGTTGCCCGTGGTGGCGGCGGAGAGCGCCTCACCGAGCAGCTGACGCACGCGGCCGCGGTTCGGCAGGCCGGACAGCACGTCCATGTTGGCGAGGTTGGTCAGCCGTTCCTGCGTCTTGCGGACTTCGGTGATGTCCGAGCCGACGCCGCGGAAGCCCTGGAACTGGCCGCCCATGTCGATGATCGGATCACCGGCGAGGCTGATCCAGCGCGTGCCGCGGCGGGTCTTCAGCTCCATTTCCAGGCTGGCGAACGGCTGGCGATCGAGCAGGGTGCGGCCGAGGGCGCTGTTGCCGCCGAGGGTCGCCGGAAGCGAATGGCCGATCAGCTGGTTGGCCGAGCGGCCGAGCAGCGAGGTCATCCGCGACGAGATGTAGACGACGCGGTTCTCCGCATCGACCTGCCAGAGCCAGCCGACGCCGCGATGCTCATATTCCTTGAGCAGCAGGCGGACCGATTCGGCCTGGGTGCGGACGTTGGCGATCGTCTGCAGCTGCTCGAAGCTCCAGCGCGTCAGGCGCGCGACCCCGACGATGCCCACCGCGGCGACGCCGACGATGGTCAGGCCGACGGTGGGGGCGAGCTGCGAGCTGCCGAGATAATAGGCGCAGCACAGGGCGGCCGTCATCGAGGCGATCCAGGCAAAGGCGGCGGCGGGCGCGGCGGCGAGGCCGATCGCCGCGATGATCATCGCGGCCATGACGCCGCCGATCACCACCTGCGCCTCGTGCGGAAGAGTCGCAAAGGCATAGGTGGGCAGCGAGACCCAGACGGCGGCGAGGACCACCGCGTCGCCGATGGAGCGGATCAGCGGCTGCCCTTCCGCGGAGCGGCTGTTGGCCGAAGAGCCGTCGCGTACGGCGCGCCGCCAGTAAGCAACGTAGGCGACGCCGACCAGGGCAAGCCAGCCGCCGATCACCGGAAGCGAGACTCCGCCGAACATCGCCCAGGCGACGAGCATCGCCCCGGCCATGGCGGTGGCGGAGAAGAACGGCGCGAAATGGGCCCGGGTCTGCGCCTGGCTGTTGTGAAGATGCGCGTCCCGGAGCCTCTGGCTGCTTGCGTCGACGGCGACGCCGTCGTCGGCAAGCTCCGCCGGCTCCGGTTCCGGCTGGTCAAGGTCCAGGTTTACGGGCGCGTGATACATCGGGAACCTGCGTGCTGCGAAGCCCCACGGGGTACCCGGAGAGGTTTTAAGTTGTATTAAGGACGGAAGGGAAAATGCCACGGCCGGTGGTGGCTTAGCGGCCTTTCTCATACTTCCAGTTGCGGCTCTTGCCCTCGGCGATCCACTCCACGGCCTGCGCGATCCGCTTCGAGCGTGTTTCCGGCCGCTTCGCCTCGGTCACCCATTCGAGATATTCCCGGCGGCAGCTGGGACTGAACCCGGCAAAATTGGCTTCCGCCGACGCGACGCCCGAAAGGGCTGCGGCGAAATCGGGAGGAACGGGCAGATCGGGCCTGGGCGCCTTCTTCGGCTTCGGCGCCGGCCCTTGCTCGGCGAGCGCAGCCGCCTTGCCGATCGCATCGCGAAGCGTCCGTTCGTCCGGCAGATCGGCGACGCTCGTCAGCCGTCCGAACTGGCCCATCGCCTTTTCGCTCGCCTGCGTCTCCACCACTTCGGAGCCCCGTCGCAGGCCGAGGGTGGCGTGCGCCTTGAACCCTGCCATGTTGGCAAGCAGGCGCCCCTTGTGAAGAAAGGCCGGCATGCCCCAGCGTATCGCCTCCTCGACGTCCGGCAGGGCAGCGTGGAAATCGGCGCGAATCCGCTCGAGGATGGGACGCGCGAAGTCCTGCTGCTTGGCGATATAGGCATCGACGCGGGGATCTCGGCTCATCGGGTCAGCATCGCTCCTGGCGCTGCGGCAGGCAAGCCCGACTCGTTCCAGCGCTGAATCGATTCGGTCCGGCGCGATGCCGGGAACGGCGGAGTCGGCGGAGCGCTCGGGCACGATTCCGCGTGGAGACCGGTCGTGCGTGCCGCCAGATTATCGTCGAGCGTGATCGCCCGCGTCGCCTATGACGAAACGGACCGCACGCTGAGCATCTGGTTCCGCGAGACCGGCCGCTACATCTATTCGGACGTACCGAGCGCGATTTTCGAGGGGATCCGGCGCGCGCCCTCGGCCGGCCGCTATTTCAACGATTGCATCAAGCGTCGCTTTCCCTGCCGCCCCGATCCCGAACGCCGCAAGTTCCGCCCGCGCTTCAGCGACTGATCCGGATCCTGAACCGACGGGGAGGATGCGCCCCGCGAATCAGCCCCGGCTCCAGCCCGGGCCCGGCGGCTGGTGCAGATTGGCTTCGGGAATCAGGCGGCGCAGCTTGCGGGCGAAGCTCCTCAGGCAGACCTCGCTCTCGCCGAGCGGTCCGGGCGTCCAGCTGCGCGAGGCCATTCCCTGCTGGACGCGGAGGATCAGGGCGGTGTCCTCCTGGTTGACCCGCCGATTGATGCGCCAGTTCAGGTAGCGGGCGGCGCGCATCTCGCGGCGCCCGTCCGGCAGGGCATAGCTGATCTCGCGGATCAGCGTCTCGGTCGGCGACACCGGCAGGAACTGCATGAAATCGACCTGATCCGGATAGATGTCGAAGGCGACGTTCGGCCAGAGCTTGAAATAGAGCCAGCGGCGGCGAAGCGCTTCGGGCAGGTGCTCCGCGACCGGGAGCATCGCCTGGTAGGCGCGCTCGGAGAGATTGGAGGACGGGCGGTCGAGCAGATCGCCGGACATCCGATCGACATGGGCCGCGGCGTCGATCCGATAGCCGCGGCCGAACAGCCGGGTGAGGCCGGGATGGGCGACGGGAATGTGCAGGCCGTCCGAATAATTGTCCGAGACATTCTTCCAGTTCACCTCGCGCGGCCGCAGCGTGACTCGTCCGAGGGCGCGCAGATCCTCGAACCGGTGCGGCTCCACCTCGTGATCGTAGGGCGCCATCATGTCCGCCACCGACGGGCCGCCGTTCGCCAGCCGGACGAACAGGAAGCCGCGCCACCGGTCGAGCTCGATCGGGACGAGGCCGAGGGCTGCAGGATCGAGGCCGGGATAATCCTGCTTGTGCGGGACGCCGATCAGCCGCCCGTCGAGCCCGTAGGTCCAGGCATGATAAGGGCAGGTCAGGCGCCGCGCGCAGCCCGAGGTCCCGCTGACCAGCCGCGAGGCACGGTGACGGCAGACGTTCGCGAACGCGCGCGCCGCGCCGTCGTCGCCGCGGATCACGATCACGCTCTCGCCGAGATAGTCGATCGTCGTCCAGCTTCCCGGCTCGGCGATGTCGCTGTCGTGGCAGACGATCTGCCACGCCGGGCGGATCACCCTCTCCATCTCGACCGCGAAGAACTCGGGATCGCGATAGACCCAGCCGGGCAGGCTCAGCTCGGCGGCTTCCACGAGGTGCGGGGCGCTCGACATCCTGCCCTTGTGCCAAACCACGCCGCTCCTGTCACCAGCAGCCCCCTGCTGTCCCTGCGCTCTTGCGTCCGGCCACCCGTTCGCAGACAGTCGCGCCATGACCGTCGAGCTCTCCGTCCTGGCCTGGGGCTGCATCCTGGGTATCGCGCACATCTTCATCGCGGTGCGCTTCAAGACCCGCCAATATGGCACCAAGTGGAACGTCGGCGCGCGCGACCAGGACCTGCCGCCGCCCGACCCGATCGTCGGGCGGCTGGCGCGGGCGCAAGCGAACTTCTTCGAGACCTTTCCGATCATGGCGGCGGCGATCCTGATCGTCGCGATCGCCGGGCTGGGGAGCCGCTGGACCGCCGCCGGCGCGCTGCTCTGGCTGGCCGCGCGGATCGTCTATCTGCCGCTTTACGCGGCGGGCATTCCGGTGATCCGCACGATCGTCTTCATGATCAGCATCGTCGGCATCGCGATGGTGCTCCGCCCGGCTCTGACCGCGTCGCTCGGCTAAAGCTCGCTCAGCCCTTGGGCGCGATCTGCGTCACGGCGAGAATGCCGTCCCCGCAGCGGAGCGCGACGGCGCCGATCTCCCCGTCATAGGGGAACACGCCGGAAACGCCATATTGCGTCACCGCCTGCGCGGCCGGCGCGTCGGGCGCGCGAGTCCGTACCAACACCTGCAGCGCCCGCGGTTCGATCCGCTCGACCGGCCCGCGTTCCAGGGTCACCTCATAGCCTGCGCTCGGCAGGGTGATGCTGCCGGCCACGGCAACCGCGCCACCTCCACCCGCCCGAGGCTCGAGACGGGCGGTCCAGCCGGTCGCGGCGAGGGCCTCGCAGCGCGAATAGACCGTCTCCCGCACCGGCAGGAAGCACCCCGCCGCGGCAGCGCAGAGCGAGACGAGAAGGAGGGAGCGGGACACGGAAGGCACGGCGCAGTCTTAGCCAGTCCGCGCGCGCGCCGCTAGAGTATCCGTTTTGGTCAAGCGATAGTCGGGGTCCATTTTCGTTCATCGCGCAACAGAGCATTGGCGAGGATGATCAGCTTTCGCATGATGGCCGTGATCGCAATTTTGGCGGGCTTTCCTGCCTTGGTAAGCGCCTGGTATTTGGCTTTCAGGGGTGGGTTGAAGCGCAAGGCGACGAGGGCTGGCATGTAGAGCGCCTGGCGGAGGTGGGCGCGCCCTCCGCGGATTGAGCTTCTGCCGCGCCAGGCGCCGGACTGGCGGGTGACGGGCGCGAGGCCGGCGAGGCTGGCGGCCTGTTTCGGCTCGAGCTGTCCGAGCTCTGGCATGTCCGCGAGGATGGCTATGGCGGTCGTTTCGCCGATACCGGGAATACTGCTCAGGATTGCGAGCCGATGGGCGAGGCCGGTCTCGCGTGCGATCAGCTGCCTGCATTGCCGGTCGATGGCTGCGACCTGACGCTCGATTTGGTTGAGCCGCTGCGCGGCCTGGTGTTTGAGGAGCGCGATCTGTTGGCTTTTGGCGCGATTGAGAGAGGCGGTACGGTCGCGCATCAGTCCTCTGCGGGCGGCGACCAGTTCCGTCAGCTCGTCGAGAATGGCGCCTTTGGGTACATGCGCGGCAGGCCTG